>JBLHLC010000049.1:0-26127 GCA_047619685.1 Rhodothermales bacterium | reverse complement strand
ATGACATCGGCCGAAGGGGCAATAAAGGCGGACTCGGGGACGGTCGGTGAAAGGCCAAGGAAAGGATGGAGCATGATCAGGCGTCGAGCTTAGACTTCATTTCGGACAACATGACGAGCGCGTCCAGTGGTGTCATCTGCTCGGGCTTCAGACCGCGGAGCTGGTCCACGACGGCGTCCCGAGCGGGATCCCGTGCCTCAAACAGTGACATCTGCGAGGGGTCGCGAATGTGGCTTGCGATTGCGGGAAAGGCCGGGTATTGGGCCCCGTCCGGGCGTTCTCCCGCTCCTTCCCCCAATCCTCCACCGGCCGCCTGGGCCAGCTGAAGGTGTTGGCCCTCCAGGTGAAGCAGGATCTCCTTGGCCCGGCCGATGACGTCCTCTGGAAGCCCGGCCATTCGGGCCACCTCGATGCCATAGGAGTGATCGGCACCACCGGAGACCAGTCGCCTCATAAAGATCACCTTGCCATTGTGCTCCTGGACCTGGACACGGAAATTCCGGATCCGGTCGTGGTGCAGAGCGAGCTCATTCAGTTCGTGGTAGTGCGTGGCAAAGAGGGTCCGGGCCGCAACCCGCGGGGTATTGTGCAGAAACTCAACCAGGGACCACGCAATCGACAAGCCGTCGAATGTGCTGGTGCCACGCCCCACCTCATCAAGTAGAATCAGCGACTTGGGCGTGGCGTTGTTCAGGATGTTGGCGGTCTCGTTCATCTCGACCAGGAACGTGGACTCGCCCGCCGCCAGGTTGTCCGATGCACCTACGCGGGTGAAAATACGGTCTACAACCCCTATTCGGGCCCGGGTGGCCGGTACAAAAGAACCCACCTGCGCCAGGAGCACGATGAGCCCGACCTGCCGGATCACCACGCTCTTGCCGGCCATGTTGGGGCCGGTGATGATCATGATCTGCTCAATTTCCGTATTGAGCTTCACGGAGTTCGGGATGAAGGGCTCGCCCGGAGGAAGGAGGTCCTCGACAACGGGATGCCGTCCATCAACGATGTCGATGTCGGTGCCGTCGTCAACCTCGGGGCAGACATACGAATTGCGTATGGCGGCGTCCGCAAGCGATCCATACACGTCCAGCATGGCCATCAGGTGGGCGTTCATCTGAAGCGTCTGCGTCTCGTCTGCCACCTGCTCGCGGACCGCGGCAAACAGCTCCGCCTCCAGACTCGCGATGCGATCCTCGGCCGTCAGGATCTTCTCCTCATACTCCTTCAGCTCAGGCGTGATGTACCGCTCCGCGTTGACCAGCGTCTGCTTGCGGATGTAGGTCTCCGGCACCTTGTCACGGTGGGCGTGCGTGACCTCCAGGAAGTACCCGAAGACCTTGTTGTAGCCCACCTTGAGGGAAGGAATCCCTGTCTTTTCGGATTCTTCCTGCTGCATCTTGGCCAGCCAGGACTTTCCCGATCGGGCAAGGCCCCTGATTTCGTCCAGATCCGGGTGAAAACCGTCCCGAATCACCCCTCCGTCCCTGAGCGTGGCCGGAAGCTCATCGGCCAGGGCCGCCCTCAGCGTCTGCGTCAGACCCGTCATGGGATCCAGGCTTTGGCCGAGGCTCCCCATGGTTCCGTCGCAACCCGCCAGCAGATCCATGAGCACCGGGATCTGTTCCAGCGCAAGCCTCAGGTGCTGAAGGTCTCGCGGGGAGGCCCGCCCCGTGGCGGCCCGTGCGGTGATGCGCGAGATGTCGCCGATGGGTTTCAACGCGCCCCCCATCGATTCCCTGAGCCCGTCGTCTTTGGCCAGAACCTTCACTGCGCCCAGGCGCTCCTGAATGGCTTCGACGTTCTTCAGCGGTTGGAGCAGCCAGTTTCGAAGCAGGCGCCCCCCCATGGGGGTTCGTGTGTGATCCAGAATTGCGATCAAGGAACCGTCGTGGGCGCCCTGCATGGAGGAAACCAGCTCCAGATTTCGCTTGGTCTGGGGATCCAACGCCATGAAGGTGTCCATGACCAGCGGCGTAATCCTCCGAACGTGCGGCAGGCGCCGTTGCTGGGTTTCCGCCAGGTAATGGACATTTACACCGGCCGCTACCGACGCAGCTTCCATCCCCTCAAGGCCGAAGCCCTTCAGGGAGTGGGTGCCAAACTGGGTCAGCAGCGTCTCGCGCGCGAACTCCATGTTGAAGACCCACTCATCGCGCGCTGTGACCACGAACGCACCGGCCGGCAGTCGCTTCTTCTCCTCCCGACTCACCAGCACTTCCGAGGGTCCGATGGTCTGGAGCATCTCGTCCAGCCTGTAGGCCGGCGCCTGGGACGCCTGAAATTCGGCGGTGGAGACGTCTATCCAGGCCACGCCCACCGGGTCCTGACTGCCAGGGCCAGAGAAGTGAACCGCTGCCAGATAGTTGGATCGCTTGGGGTCCAGAATCTTCTCGGACAGCGACACACCCGGTGTCACGATTTCAACTACCCCTCTCTTGACCAGCCCCTTGGCCTTTTTTGGGTCCTCCAGTTGCTCGCAGACTGCTACCCGCAGGCCTGCCGCCACCAGCTTCGGGAGGTACGTGTCTATGGAGTGGTAGGGAAATCCGGCCAGGGCCACATCGGCCGCTTTCCCGTTTGACCGCTTGGTAAGCGTGATCCCGAGTACATCGTGCAGAACCCGGGCATCGTCGCTGAACGATTCGTAGAAGTCTCCCATCCGAAAGAGGAGGACCGTGCCCGGATGTTTGCCTTTGATCCGGAGGTACTGTCGCATGAGCGGCGTCTGGCCCGCGCCAGCCGGCGTTTCCGAGATCTCTGGTTCGGCAGAACCTGTGTTTGGCGCGGTCATTCCGGCAAGCTATCGGCGGGGGTCGGCAAAGGCAAAGTCCTCTCTGAAAACCCTCCGTGCCCGGCTTTGGCCTGCGCTGTGGACACTCCCCGATCCGGCGGGAACGGGTGGATGTGATAACAGGTTTACCTTACAGGATAAGCGGAGACGAATATGCCGTTCACAACCATTCTCTCGGTCGCCGAATTGGTAGCCCACCGCACCGCCCAATGGGTCATTGTGGACTGCCGGTTTCAATTGGGCGACACCGAATATGGGCGGAAGGCACACGCCGAGGGACATATTGAAGGCGCACACTACGCGCACCTCGACGACGAGCTTTCAGGGACCATCATTCCGGGGGTAACCGGCCGACATCCGGCCCCAGATCCGAAAGCGTTCAGGACTTGCCTTGGGAATTGGGGTATTGGCCCCGATACGCAGGTGGTTGCACACGACGACGGCCCGGGTGCGATGGGTGCACGGCTCTGGTGGCTTCTCCGGTATTCTGGGCATCCGAACGTGGCTGTGCTGAACGGAGGCTGGGCTGCCTGGACCGGTGCGGGCAAACCAGTCTCCACCGCCGCGGTTGGGTCCAAGGGAGGGCCATCCTACCCGATCCGCAGGCCGCTGGTCCTGACCGCCAACGCGAAGGAACTGGCCACCGCCATCAAGGAATCCCTTCCCGACCCCATTTTGGTAGACGCACGAGCGGCCGAGCGCTTTCGGGGGGATACTGAGCCCCTGGATGCTGTTGCAGGCCACATTCCCGGCGCTGCATGCCGACCGTTCCTGGAGAACATCGGCCCGGACGGACTTTTCCTTTCGCCGTCCGACCTCCGCAAACGGTTCGAGCCGCTCGGTCACCCGAGGGATATTGTGCATTACTGCGGTTCCGGCGTGACCGGCGCGCACAACCTGCTTGCGATGGAAGTAGCCGGGCTGCCCGGGGCCAGGTTGTATCCCGGGTCGTGGAGTGAGTGGATTACGGAGCCGCTGCACCCGGTTGCGCTCGGGGACTGAGGGTTTGTCTGGGCTGCCGCGCCTTCCTCTGACGCGCGTGGCATGAGTTCGCGCGCCCGCTACGCCTTCCGAATGCTCGGTCCACCGGGTGCTGGGGCTGAAGCGCCCTCACGGCCCTCGCGGATCCTTGGGATGGATTTACTGTGGCGTTTGATCGAACGGACGGCTCCAAGGGTCCGTGAGGGCGCTTCAGCCCCTCCAACGCTCGAGGCAAGCACTCCTAAAACAGCTTTGCGATCCCGAAACCTACGACCCAATCGGGCTGGTCCAGCCGGCGCGCCACGTCCAGGCGCAGTATGCCAAACAAACCGTTTAAGGACAGGCCGACCTCGTGGTGCCACGCGGTGGACACTGACGGATTCCAGGCGTTTGGAACGCGCCCGCCGGCAGCTGCGGGGCTGTTTTCGGCTCGCAGCCAGGTTCTGCCGTGTCCGCCAAAGGCTATGATCCCCCAGCCGCGTTTTACCAGGCCACGTAGGCCCAGGCGCTCGAAAGGCACGGTCCTGAAGTGATGCTCCCAGGCGATGAGGGCGGAGCGATCTCCCACCAGGGGTCTCCCCCTCAGGGTTCTCAGGCTTCCGGGCCTCGAGGCGCGGGTGCTTCCGTCAACTGACAGAAGCCGGTACTGGGGGAGCGTGCCGCTGGAAGCGCCGAGGTTTATGTGGATGTCCAGGGTCTGCGGCAGCAGGCGGCGTTTGAAGAAGGTCTTCAGGCGGAAGGTGGCCAGGAGCTGGCCGCGCACGAAATTGTAGTCGCTTCCCAGGAATCCGTTCTGCGCTACCTCCACCACCGCCTCAGCCCAATTCAACCCGATTATTCCGAAGGGATCTGGACGCGTGCCAAGGGATGCCTGAAACTCAAAGGACCCAATGCGTCCGTCCGGGACACTCGGATTTACGGTTACCGGCTCGTCTCTTACCAACTGGTAGTCAGTGGTCTGGGCCACGCCAGAAGCGTCTTCGCGCATGACGCCGACAGAGACATCGGGACGCCATCCGCTACCGTCTATCTCCACGCGGGCCCGAATGCGTTCGGACCGGTAGTAATCAAAATAGTCAGGCGTGCCCAGCAGGAAACCCACCGAGTTCTCGAGTTTGGACTGCGTCCAGGAGTCGTAGGTCGCCTGGATCCTCCGGTCGAACCCGATATCGAGGGCCACGTCGCTGGATTTGAGCGAGGCGCCGTAGCCCCATGTGTTTTCCTTCAGGCCAGTGGCACGCCCAAAACGTCCACGCAGGCGAATCTTGTCTCCCACCTGGCCGCTGATGGCGGGGCTTGCTCCTTCGACTCTGTTGTACCACAGGGACGGGCTGAGATTCAGCCGCCGGAGCATGGATGGTTTTCCGCCCTTCCGCCTTCGGGATTCATTCTCTTCGTCGGCGTTTATGGAGATCTGGGCGGCTCTGCCCAATAGCCCGCCCGGCTTGAAGGCTCTGTCCAGCGTCTGGGTCGAATCAATTCCGGCGTACGCTTCTGCCTCACGAAGGGAGAGAGGCACCACAACGCCCGACTTGTCCAGAAGGGTATCCGCAGCCACCGAAACCGAATCAACCGAGATCTGCCTCTCAGATGCGAAAACAGAGTCCGGAAGATCTACGTTTATTTCGTAGTCAGAGAGTCTGGACGACTGCCGAATCCGGATGACCGGAAAGGTTAACAGCGCCTGAAAACCCACTTTCAGATCCATTTCCGACCTGAAATCGGCAGGCAACCACTGATCGTCGCCGTAGGGCAGGTACTGCTGCTTGAACGTGACGTCAAAGAACTGAATCGGAGGAGGAAAAATGAAAGAGTCGTTCGGTCGCAACTCCACCGTCAGGAGGGAGAACACTTCGTCTGCAACGGTAATCACCCCTTCGAACCCCGTGGAGAGCTTCCCCCACGTCCTGACCGAGATTGTAAACACGTCCCGGTCCTCCTGCCGAGTGGTGCTCTCCAGCCTGAAGTCGTAGTTGTCTATCGCCTCCGGGTGCGTGACGCCCATCACGTTGTGCCCGGCGACGTCGATGTTGTCGTCATACAGGTTCTCGATAAAGAGAGCCGCCGGCATAAACTCTCCGAAATCCAGATTCGCGGTCTGCCGGGACGCTGTCACCACCTCCCGGCTTCCACGCTCCCTGTCCCACATGAATTCGGATAGCCCCTCGGCAATGGAAACGATACCGGTGTCGTTCTCGATGGTGAACCGGTTGTAGGCGTTGGCCTTGAAGCGCTCCAGTCGGCCGCGCCGCTCCTGCTTGTGCGCTATGACTTGGCGCATGATGGCCACCGCCGGGTCCTCGGAGCTCACGACGAGGCCGGAAAGTTGGTAGGGTGCCGGCTCCAGGCGTATTCGAAGGACCGCGGACTGCCGACCCTCCAGCTCAACGCGTTCGGACGCATACCCCACGAACCGAATCACCAGTACTGCGGGAAAAGACGCTACCTCGATGGCAAACCGGCCATCTGCATTGGCCACGGTACCCACGTATGTGTCCTCGACCTGCACGGTCGCCGACGGCAAAGACGTGCCGGTGTCCGCGGCCAAGACCACGCCTTCAACTACAGACTGGGCAGCGGCGCCGGCCGGAACAAGGAGTCCCGCGAGTAAAAACAAAAGGAACGGCCGTGTGGGGAGGAAACGCGTCATCCTAGGGGAATGGCAAATCGAAAGAGAGGGCTCTCTCCAAACGATTCGGAATCCCTGTTGTTACGGAGTTCGTGAACAATCAGGGCTGCGCCAACCCCGAGCGCCCATCCGGCCACAACGTCCGATGGGTAGTGGACCCCGAGCCAGGGGCGGGATCCACCCACGGCCAAGGCCCAGAGAGTTGCGGGTGCTACAACCTCCCACTGCGGGTACCGAAGGCTTAGGGTTGCCGCGATCGCCGCGGCCATTGCAGAATGTCCCGACGGCATGGAATACCGATCAAGGTGCTCTCCGCCCGGGTATTGGGGCCTGCCCTTCACCCAGGAGTGCGCGGCCACTGGCCGCTCTCGGCCAACAAGATGTTTGAGTCCTTTCACAAGTGCATAGGACCCAATCATTCCGGCGGTTAGCTGAACGGCGGTATCCGAGTCCACGCCCGCCAGCGCAACAGGAGCCCACACAACGGGCAGGATGGCATAGTACACGGGGTAGGCCGTGTAGTCAGCCAGCCCGAAGACAAGACGAGGGGCCCTCCCGTCCAGTTCGTTAACCCGCCACAGCAGCGTCTCATCCAGCCCAACCGGCCCGTCCGTCGGGACTATCTGGCTGGGCGACCTGGGCACAACACTACTCTGCCCGGCCGATGGGGCCGGGCAGAGTAGGAGAAACATCAGGGCGAACGCACTGGCGGTCACCGTGGACAAGGCGCCACTGGGCGCCTGTCTCGAGTCCAGAATCAGTTGACCGCGACCGCCACGGCTTCTTCGTCCGGGAAGATCATCCCCAGGGCCTCTTGAACCCGGCGCTTGATCTCCTCTCTGAACTTGTCGTTTTCCTTCAGCCACAGCTTCGTCGCGTCGCGGCCTTGTCCAATCTTGATATCGCCATAGGCATACCAGGAGCCACTCTTTTGAATGATGTCGTTCTCGACGCCAATATCGACGAGTTCTCCCAGCGAAGAAATGCCCTCTCCGTAGACAATGTCGAACTCTGCCTGACGGAATGGCGGTGCCACCTTGTTCTTGACAATCTTGACGCGGGTCCGGTTGCCGACAACTTCGATACCGTCCTTGATGGCCCCGATCCTGCGGATGTCCATCCGAACAGACGCGTAGAACTTGAGCGCCCGGCCACCACTTGTGGTTTCGGGGCTTCCGAACATGACGCCGATCTTCTCACGGATCTGATTGATAAAGATGAGCGCCGTGTTGGTCCGGTTGATGCTACCGGTGAGTTTCCGCAGCGCCTGGCTCATGAGACGGGCCTGGAGACCCACATGGCTGTCCCCCATCTCCCCCTCAATCTCCGCCCGCGGCACCAGAGCGGCAACCGAGTCAATCACGATGACATCCAGCGCACCACTTCGCACCAGCGTGTCACAGATGTTGAGGGCGTCCTCACCCGTGTCAGGCTGCGACACCAGCAGGTTGTCAATGTCCACGCCCAGCTTCTGGGCATAACTGGCGTCAAACGCGTGCTCCGCATCGATAAATGCGCACGTCCCGCCCAGTTTCTGGGCCTCGGCAATGATGTGGGTAGCCAGCGTTGTTTTACCGGAAGACTCCGGCCCGTAGATTTCCATGACACGGCCGCGCGGAATCCCGCCAATGCCCAGCGACGCATCCAGGGCAATGGAGCCCGTGGAAATCACGTCATGACGCATCTGCGGAGAGTCGCCCAGACGCATGATGGAGCCCTTGCCGAAGGTCTTCTCAATCTGCTTCAGAGCCAGATCCAGTGCTCGCGCCTTGGCCGGATCAACATGGGCGGTGGCGCCGGATTTGGCACCAGATTTAGAGCCGCTGGCGGCTGTTCGGTTGGGAGTCGTTTCTACAGGCGTCATATCAGGTTCGATTTTGAGTCCGGGCCAGGCTGCGACGGCAGCTTTCTTGCCGTATGGTACGGATATGTTTGAACATATGTTCAAATTGTGACATCCCTATGTCACATGTAATCCGAATACATAACCTGCCTCGAGAAGTTATTTCGTCAGGCGGGCGCTTTCAGGAGGACACGCCTAATGACATCCAGCGCCGTTGTGGCGCTCCGAGCCTTGTTGTCCAGCCGTCCGTGTCGCATGACGATAGTGATGGTGTGAGTGTGGCTTGGCGTCTCCACACCTACCCAGAGGGTCCCAACGGGCTTTTCGTCACTTCCGCCTCCTGGGCCCATGATGCCGGACGTGGCCACTCCCACATCAACCCCCAGCGCCTTTCGGATACCGGAGGCCATCTGGGCCACCACCTCCCGGCTCACAGCGCCGAACCTCTCGAGGTCGGCTTCGGACACCGCCAATGCGCCTGTTTTCACCCGATTGTCGTAGGCGACGATACCACCGTGCACATATCGTGACGATCCGGGCACATCCGTGAGACGACTGGCTACCAGGCCACTGGTACAACTCTCCGCGGTCCCCACCGTCCAACCTCGCGCAACCAGAAGCTCGCCGACCACTCCCTCCAGGGTCTGGTCCTCGACGCCGAAGATGTGCCGGTCTGCATGCGCCCTAATGAAAGACTCGAATTCCGCCAGGACCAGCCGGGCCGCTTCCGGGTCCGGGTTGGCAGAAGTCAACCTCAGCCGGACGCCGTGAATGCTGGGCAGGTATGCCAGCGAGCAGTCGCGGGCTTCCCAACCGGAAATGTCCCCGATCTCATCGTGAAGACGAGATTCCGCTATTCCTGTGGTAAGGAGCGTTCTTCTAAAGGCCGGCTGCAGCCCCCCCGCCTCCCTCAGGCGCGGGAAGATGTATTGGTTCATCAGACCCTTCATCTCCCTGGGTACCCCCGGAAGCAGCACCAGCATGCAGCGACCCTGGTGAACGAGTCCGGGGGCCGAACCCCACCTGTTCTTCAGGACCTCAAACCCTTCGGGTACTTCTGCCTGGGTGCGATTGGACGGAGACATGGCCTGGCCCGCCCTCTGATAGCGGGCCAGGAGTTCGTCGTACAACTCTTGGTGGAACTCAAGTTTGACGCCAAAGAGGCTGGCGACGGCCTCTTTCGTGATGTCGTCGTGTGTGGGGCCCAAACCGCCCGTTACGATCACGACGTCAGACCGGTCTCGTGCCGCGCCGATTTCGCTGACGATCTCGTCGAAGTCGTCACGCACCGTGACCACACGGCTCGGCTCGATCCCCAGGTCTGCGAAAACCTGGCCCAGCCAGGTTGCATTCGTATTGACGACCTGCCCGATCAGCAGCTCATCGCCAATGGAGATAACCTCGGCTCTCAAGCCGTTTCGGTGCCTCGGACCCGGGCCTCGGACCAAGCCTCCGGATCCGCATGCCACTCCGAGAGTGACTCGACATCGGCCGCGGAGAGGCCACCAGCGCCACTCGCCGCCCGCAACAGGTCAGGAAAAGTCGTGATGGTGTGCAGCCGGATGCCGGCCTCCTCGAATGCGCGTGTGGCCCGGGGAATGCCGTAACTGAAGATGGCCACCACGGCCTCGACCGTCGCGCCGGCTTCTTCCAGTGCGCGGACAGCGGCCAGGGACGACATCCCGGTTGAAACCAGATCCTCGACCAGCACAACACGGTCCCCTTCCAAGAGGGGTCCCTCAATCTGATTTCCGCGTCCATGCGCTTTGGCGCTGGATCGGACATAACACATGGGCAAATCCAAACGGTCCGCCAGCCAAGCGGCGTGAGGAATACCAGCCGTCGCCGTGCCGGCCACGCGGTCGGGAGCGTATCCGCCAGAGAGTTCCACAAATGCCGCGGCTATCCCCGCACGAAGCGCCGGATAACCCAGCGTCATTCGGTTGTCGCAGTACACCGGCGAGCGCATGCCGGAAGCCCAGGTGAACGGATCGTTGGGACGAAGCACCACCGCCCCTATTTCCAACAGCCTCGAAGCCAGTTCGGCGGCGCCGACGGCGGAATCACTCATCTTCAGAATCGAATTGCGGACTGGCCATGTAGGCAAAACCCGTCGCGACGGTCACGGCCACGGTTGCCCAAAGCAGGCCCTTTATAATCATGGAGTGCAGGATCCAGTTGGCCCATTGGCCCGCTTCGCCCGGCAGAAGGGCGGCCGCCCACATCACGAGTACCGTAATCAGGAAGGTCAACTGGAACGTGGTTTTCCACTTCGCAGCAGATGACGTCCTTAATGTGCGACCTGTTCGGGTGTACCAGATGCGGAGGACGGTAACACCCAGGTCCCGGCCGGCAATCGTCGCCACCGCCCAGAACGGGACGAGGTCCTCCCGTAGAACATACAATGCCGCAAAAGTGCCCAGGACCAACACCTTGTCTGCAACAGGGTCCAGAAACTGCCCAAGCTTGGATCCTGCACCATAGTGCCTGGCAAGCTTGCCATCCAGATAGTCGGAAATTGACGCCAGGATGAAGAGAGTCGCTCCCCAGGCCCGCGGACCAAAGGCGTCCGAGAACATGAGGAAGAGCACCGCTGGTGTGACCAGCATGCGGACAATCGTCAGCGCGTTGGGTAGGTACTTCATTCGTTGCCGTTCGAGAAGCTCCAATATATAGGTCTCCGCTTGGAAGCATTGCCATTTTTTCAGACACGCCCGGTTATGTCACACTACGTGTCGGGGTCGAAAGAAATAAGCCTGACAGAATGGCCGAAAAAGCAGTTCGGCACGACCCTTGAAACGCCGGTTAGTGACCGGTCCGCCAGCGAGGGTGGATGGCATCAGAGCTATACGAAGGACATTCATGAGCAAGATTATTGGTATCGACCTCGGCACGACGAATTCCGTTGTGGCCGTCATGGAGGGCGGCGAACCCACCGTCATCACCAATTCCGAGGGCGCGCGCACCACGCCGTCTATCGTCGCATTCAAGAAGGACGGTGAACGTCTGGTTGGAGCCCCCGCCAAGCGGCAGGCCATCACCAACCCGACCAAGACCATCTTCTCAATCAAGCGCTTCATGGGGCGTCAGTTTGGCGAAGTCGGGACGGAGATCACGGAGGTCCCCTACGACGTAGTCAAGGGAGACAACGACACGGCGCGCGTCAAGATTGAGGAACGCGTCTATACGCCGCAGGAGATCTCTGCGATGGTACTCGGCAAGCTGAAGCAGACGGCCGAAGACCATCTGGGCGAGAAAGTCACCGAGGCTGTCATTACGGTGCCCGCCTATTTCAACGACGCGCAACGCACCGCCACGAAGGAAGCAGGCGAAATCGCCGGCCTCAAAGTGCGTCGCATCATCAACGAGCCGACTGCGGCAGCCCTGGCCTACGGCCTGGACAACAAAGATCGGGACGAGATCATTGCCGTCTTCGACCTTGGTGGCGGCACGTACGACATTTCGATTCTTGAGTTGGGCGACGGCGTCTTCGAGGTAAAGTCCACCAATGGTGACACGCACCTGGGCGGCGACGACTTCGATCAGCGCCTGATTGACTGGATTGCCGACGAGTTCAAGAAGACCGAAGGCATCGACCTGCGTAAGGACGCCATGGCCCTTCAGCGGTTGAAGGAAGCCGCCGAGAAGGCCAAGGTTGAACTGTCCAGCTCGACGGCCACGACCATCAACCTGCCGTTCATCACGGCGACGCAGGACGGCCCCAAGCACCTTACGCTGGACCTGTCGCGCTCCAAGTTTGAGAAACTCGTGGATGATCTGGTGCAGCGCACCAAGGCTCCCATGGAGAAGGCTCTCAAGGACGCAGGCCTTTCCAAGGCGCAGATTGACGAAGTCATTCTGGTGGGTGGCTCCACCCGTATCCCCAAGATTCAGGAAGTAGTCGAGGAGTTCTTCGGCAAGAAGCCCAACCGCTCCGTCAATCCGGATGAGGTTGTCGCCCTTGGCGCCGCCATCCAGGGTGGCGTGCTTTCGGGCGATGTGACCGACGTTCTTCTTCTGGACGTGACGCCGCTGAATTTGGGTATCGAGACGCTTGGCGGTGTAACCACCGTCTTGATCCCCGCCAACACCACGATTCCTACCCGGAAGAGCGAAACGTTCTCGACCGCCTCGGACAATCAGCCGAGCGTGGAGATCCACGTGCTCCAGGGTGACCGTACCATGTCGTCGGACAACCGGACCATCGGGCGTTTCCACCTGGACGGGATCCCTCCCGCTCCCCGCGGACTTCCGCAGGTTGAGGTGACCTTTGATATTGACGCCAACGGCATTCTGAATGTGGGCGCCAAGGACAAGGCCACCAGCAAGGAGCAGTCTATTCGTATCGAGGCTTCGTCAGGACTGACCGACGCCGAGATCGAGAAAATGCGTACCGATGCCAAGGCGCATTCCGACGAGGACAAGAAGAAGCGCGAGGAGGCCGACAAGGTCAACTCCGCTGATGCGCTCATCTTCAGCTCCGAGAAGAACCTCAAGGATTATGGAGACAAGATCCCGGCCGAAAAGAAGGCCAAGATCGAAGCTTCGCTTGAGCGCTTGAAGGAGTCGCACAAGAACAAGGACCTCGCCGAGATTGAGTCTGCCATGCAGCAGCTCAACGAGGCCTGGAATGACGCCTCACAGGATCTGTACCAGGCGCAGCAGGAAGCTGCTGCGGGTGGTGACGGTGCGGAGGCTGAGGGTTCCGAGGAAGCCGCCCCGGATGCCGACGTCAAGGACGTTGACTTCGAGGTTGTGGACGAGGACGAAGCAAAGTAGCTGATACCGGCCGGTTGGTCCGTCAAGCGCGCCTTCCCGTAAGGAGGCCCGCTCTGAAGCGGCGGACTGTGGCTGGCAGGTTTCACATAGATGGCCGGGCCTCGTCAGAGGGCCGGCCGACAATTGCGGGTCTTTGGGCCTGCCTGGAGCCCCGGCCGCCGAAAGGCGGGCGGGGCTTTTTTTGTGGGGCTCACTGCCATATGTCCAATCCTGTCAGTGAGACCCAGGGAGCACCTCAAACAGCCGCTGCTCGAACAATTCAACCGACGCTGCCGTGATGGCCGCCTGAAGGAGCAAGCGGCAGTCTGCGGGGTCCGAAACGGATTCGACGCGCTTCTTCATCGCACCGGGCACCTTGCCGAACCGGACCTCAAGTGCTTCCAGCACGCTCTCCCGAGCCATGGCTAGTCTGCCTTGCTCCAGACCTTGCTCCAGGCCCTTCCTCATTCCAACGCGCTCAATACTCGTGACGTAGGTCATCTTTTTCTCGTTCTCGAACATGGCAAGTTCGGTGCTGAATTGCTCGTCCAATCCCTGGGGAAGGGCCATCAGGTGATCGACAAAGCCGAACAGTCTCACGATGTCCTCCCGCCCGAGGCCCCTTTCGTATAGACCTTTTACCAGGGCAAGTTTCCAAGACAAGCGCCCGGGGTCGTCCCCGAGGGTAGCTTGCGTCTTCAGGTGCGCCTGCACCAATACCGCAAACGGGTTGCGGCTCGCCCTAAGCTGGCCCCATTCCAGGTCCAGAAGCTTCACCACCGGAAAGTCCAACTGAATCCGGCAACCCCAGCGCGCATACCCAAAACCGTTCGGGTGCCAAGCCGGATTTGCATCGGCCAGGACGCCGAGACTGACTATCGGTTGCTGATACCGGTCGTAGATGCGGTAGTGGTAGACGAACATCCTCTGCTCGAAGCCGGTGTCAACCTGGGCCTGAACTTCGACATGGACGAGGATCAGCGATTTCTCGCCGCCCCGGCCGTGGACCTCGACCAACTTGTCGACCGTGCGGGAACCGAGCTTATTGTCCCAGGCAAGCCTCTGTAGCTCCTTGTCAAGGAATGTGTGCCGCAGCCCCCAGTCGATCCCTTGATGCACCGAGGGGAACAGCAGCGCCAGGAAGTCGGGAAAGTAGGCACTCAGCGCGCCCTTCCAGGGGCTGTCGTAGGCATCGCTCATAAGGTTCGGAAGGGCGTTCGTTTACCCTATGACCCCGGGCAACGACGGACATAACCTGCCACCGTCATGGAAACGGCATGGCAGACGGGTGCCTCCCTTTTTGTCCGGTGCCGGGCCCGCCTGCCTCTCAGTCGCGGACCACGACCTCACCCAGCCGCTGCTCGAACAATTCAACCGACGCTGCTGTGATGGCCGCCTGAAGGAGCAAGCGGCAGTCCGCCGGGTCCGAAACGGATTCGACGCGCTTCTTCATCGCACTGGGCACCTTGCCGAACCGGACCTCAAGTGCTTCGAGCACGCTCTCCCGAGCCATGGCCAGTCTGCCTTGCTCCAAGCCTTGCTCCAGGCCTTGCACAAGGCCTTGCTCCAGACCTTGCTCCAGGCCCTTCCTGATTCCGAGGCGCTCAATACTCGTGACGTAGGTCATCTTTTTCTCGTTCTCGAACATGGCAAGTTCGTTTCTGAATTGCTCGTCCAGTCCCTGAGGCAGGGCCATGAGGTGATCGACAAAGCCGAACAGCCTCACGATGGCCTCACGTCCGAGGCCTCTTTCATATAGCCCTCTTACCAGAGCAAGTTTCCAGGACAGACGCCCGGGGTCATCCCCGAGTGTCGCCTGCGTTTTCAAGTGCGCCTGGACCAGAACCGCAAACGGGTTCCGGCTCGCGCTAAGCTGGTCCCATTCCAGGTCCAAAAGCTTCACCACCGGAAAGTCCAACTGAATCCGACAACCCCAGTGCGCATACCCAAAACCGATCGGGCGCCACGTCGGATTAGCATCGGCCAACACCCCAAGACTGACCACCGGTTGCTGATACCGGTCGTAGATGCGGTAGTGGTAGACGAACATCCTCTGCTCGAAGCCAGTGTCAACCTGGGCCTGAACTTCGACATGGACGAGGATCAGCGATTTCTCGCCACCCCGGCCGTGGACTTCGACCAACTTGTCGACCGTGCGGGAACCAAGCTTATTGTCCCAGGCAAGCCTCTGTAGCTCCTTGTCAAGAAATGTGTGCCGCATCCCCCAGTCGATCCCCTGATGCACCGAGGGAAACAGCAGTGCCAGGAAGTCCGGAAAGTAGGCACTCAAGGCGCCCTTCCAGGGGCTGTCGTAGGCATCGCTCATGAGGACCAGTCGGGGGATTCGTTTACCCTATGACCCAGTGGAACGCCAGACATAACCCGCACTGGCACTTGCGCGCCAGGCAGAGTCGGCGTCAGAATTTCACCTTACTTCACGGGCTGAGCACCTCAGACCTCGCTCTGGACTGCATAGCGGACCTCTTCTGCAGAGACGAGCAGAAGCAGAAGTGCTCAGGGCTGAGACTCTCCTACCGGGCTATCACCACACGCCTGTTCTGCGTGGTGCCGTCGGCCTCCAGTTGGATGAAGTAGACGCCCGCCGAGAGCGACGCGACCTCCAGCGCCTGGAAATGCCTCCCTGCGCCCCGGAAACCGGCCTCTGCCTGCATCACCCGGCGGCCCAGGATGTCGAACACCCTCAGGCTCGCTGGCCCTGCTGCCGGCAGATCGTATTCCACATACAGGCGGTCTGACGCCGGATTGGGGTAAGGAGCGCGCAGGCCGAAGTCATCCGGCAAATCGGCCTCCGTCCCCGTTCCCGATGGTCCCGTCGAGATGAGCACGTCATCCAGGTCCACCACCACAGCGGACGGATCGGGGCCGGCTACGCCGGATACCACGAAGACGACCTCGTCAATAGCCGTCTCCAGAATGCCGTTTCCGCCGGTGCCGAGATTGGTGAAAGCCGTCAGGGGCGCGTTGATCGTGATCCACTCGTCGTTGAATGCACTGGCATCGAACCGGGTGTCGAAGCGGTGGGAGTCTTCAAAACCCGAGGTCCAGCCATCGCCGTTGGTGTCTTCCCGCAGAGTGATTTCAAAGCGATAACTCTCCACCGTGGTTAGCGAACTGGGGTGTCGGACCCGGACATGGAACCACGGATCAGCCGGCAGGACAGCCTGGGAGGACTCGTCAAGGTTCTTCCACATGACGCCGTAAAAACCGGCTCCCGTTCCGCCACCTCCGGCGTACGTGGCCCGAATGAACGGGTTGATGCCCCCGTCAAACGTTACATCCGCTCTTGCCGTGCCGAAAAAGCCCCAGTCGGCACTGGTGGAGGCAGAGAAATCGTCAATCAGCGAGGTCCCGGCAGGCGGAGGCTCCACGTAGGGTGATACCGTGATGTGGTCCATTCCCAGCGAGCCCGTTGCGACTTCGATTCGCAGGGTCTGGACGCCTGCCTCCATGGGGATACTGGTCGCGCGGGCCGTCGCGTATTCTCCCGGCCCGGTTGGCGGGATCTGCAGGATCGAGATCAACTCTGTGTCACCCGAGAGGACGGTCACGGTGGCTCCCGCCGTTGAAGTTGCCCTCAGATCCAGGTTGAAGGCCCCCGTACCTGCGACGTCTACCTGGTATCCCACCCATTCACCCGCCTCGAAGTCCCGGATAACATAGCCCTGATCCCGGCCGAGTACGTATTCGATGTCGACGCCTTCCCCGACCCGGTAGTCATTGCCTCCGGCGTTTCCGGCGTTTGCCGCGTCCATATCGTGGTAGGCAACCCCCTCCCCGCCCAGATCGAAGTTCTCGGCTTGAACTACGCCCGGCAGGTGGGCCGCGGCCAACTGGTAAGGGGCCTGCCCGCAGCTGCCGGCCGTGATGTCCGAGGCCGCCGACCAGGTCTCTCCCCCCAGATTGTCAACCGCCTTGGCCCGCAGCGAATAACAACCCTGGGCCAACGTGCCGATGGCCATCTCGAACGGCGCCTCTGAATCAACGCCAAGGAGACCATCGCCTGCATAGAAGAGGACCCGAGAAACCTGACCGTCCGAGTCCGAGGCTGACGCCTGGATGGTCAACGGAGCGCCCGCCGAGACCGCGGCACCGTTCCCGGGATTCGTCAGGCTGACCGTCGGAGCCTCGTTCTCCGACTGGTACACGCGGATGTAGTCAATCTCCAGGCTTTGAGGAAACACCGTGCCGGAGTTGGGTGAACCCGCCCCGCCGCCGATGGCCACGTTGGCCAGCAGGTGAAAGTCCTGGTCGAAGGGAGCCGGGAAACGTGCTTCCGTGGTGTACCACTCGTTCTGCGTGTGGTACAGGTTTCCGTCTACGTACCAGCGGATTTCGCCAGGCACCCACTCGATGGCGAAGTCGTGGAAGGCGCGAGAAAAGTCGCGTATCGGCAGACTCCAGGAGCCGCCTTGATACGTATTTCCGGGCGAGACGCCGCCAAAGTGGACCGTGCCATGGACGGTGGCCGGGGCGTTCCCGAATACCTCCAGGATGTCTATTTCGCCGCTTGCTGCCCACTGGCCGTACGTTTCGTCCGACGGCAGCATCCAGATGGCGGGCCAGAACCCGTCGTTCCTGGGCATCTTCGCTCTGGTCTCTATGCGGCCGTATGTCCAGGAGGCCTGACCCAGCGTGCGCATTCTGGCGGAGGTGTACTCGCGCCCGCCGACCTGCTCCTGACGGGCCGTGATTTTGAGTGTGCCGCCGTCCACCGTGGCGTTTTCCGCCGTGTAGTATTGCTCCTCCCCGTTGCCCCAGCCGCAGAGATCGGGGCATCCATCGCCGAGTTGGAACGCCCACTTGCTGGCGTCGACTTCTGTGCCGTCGAACTCGTCGGACCAGACGAGCTGCCAGTCCTGGGCGGAGGCCTCCCTCGGGACGCACAGGAAGGCGAATAGCAGGGCGAGGGCCGCGAATCGTGAAAAGGTTTTCATGGAATCGGACAGGAGTCTGCCATAACAGGGCGCGTTCATTGCGATGGGTGTTGGACCCGGCGCTTGAACGCAGAATAAGTCCCACTCCGGCCGCATTCAAGATGCCTTAACACTCAGGGGAGTCCAGGTGCCAGAGCCTCACGTCTGGCTGTTGTTTTGAGCCGGTTGCCTATCTTTGGGAATGCCTGTTCGCCCCCTCTCCCCCTCTAACGAGCGCGACCGTTCGGACTGGACGCGAATGCGGCTGGAGCTGTGGGACGACCTGGATCCGGCGTTCAATCAGCGCGACATGGAGGCGTTTGCGGAGCGGATGGAGCAGGAGGTGTTTCTGGGGTTAGTTGGCTCGCCTGACACCCCGGGCCGGCTCGACGGGTCAGCGGAGGTGGCTGGCTTTGCCGAAGTAGCGCTGCGGAATCGGGTAGACGGCTGCCTGACCTCCCCAGTCGGATACCTTGAGGCCATCTACGTGGCTCCGGAGGCACGAGGCGCGGGCCTGGGGCGTCAGCTTCTGGACGCGGCAATCTACTGGGCCCGCGCCCAGGGCTGCACCGAATTTGCCACAGACTCTGACCTCAAGGATGAGGCTGCGCAGCGATTCCACCTTGCGACGGGTATGACGGAGACCTTTCGGATTGTTCAGTTCCGACGGGAGATCTGAGCGTTTTTTTTACCGCCCGCCCTCCGACAACGCCTGCTGCACAACAGCTTCGAATGCCTCAAGCGGCTGCGCTCCGCTCAAAAGGACCCCGTTGATGAAGAAGGCCGGGGTCCCCGTTATGCCGAGGCTCTGAGCCGTCGCCGTATGGGCGCGTACCTTCGCAAGCACCTCAGCGTAGGACGCGCTCCCGGTATCAACCGCGCACGACTCCCACTCGTCCATATCCAGACTCAGCGTCCCCACGTGGTCACGCGTCATTTGGACGACGTTCTCCGGCTTGATCTGGGCCTGATTATCAAAGTAGTAGTCGTGGAGCGACCAAAATGCCGCGTCCGACTGGCGGGCGGCGCATCCCCCGGCCACCGCGGCCTGCTCGGCCCAGGGGTGGATGTTGAGAGGCAGGTCGAGAAACACCAGGCGTACGTCCTCGGGATACTTGGCCAGAAGCTGTTTGACCGTCGGAGTCGCCCTGGCGCAGAATGGACACTGGAAATCTGAGAACTCGACGATGGTCACCGGGGCCGAGTCAGGCCCGAGGCTCGGCGCGCCGTCTGCCAGCGCCATCAGTTGCACATGGCGTTGCCGCGCCGCCGCCGCCTCCTGGAGCGCGCTTCGGGCGATCGCACCCTCCAATTCCGCCCGTGTTTGGCTAACGTCCACTGCGTCGGCTGCCAGCATGTACAGACGTGTGTCATCGCGCGTCACCAGAAATCGCGCCTGGTTTTGATTGTTGATGAGAAGCGTGCCGATATCCATCCCGGGTATTCCTGCGTCCTCCAGTTGCATGATCTGGAGCGATGCGTCCGCGAGTTGAGCAAACCGAACCTTGAGGTTCTCTACGATTCGCGCCTTGCGGGAGGCGGCGTCGGCTTCTTGGGCCTGAGCGGAAGGACTGGCACATCCAACGAGCACAAAGACTGCCAGGAGCAGGATAATTGGGCGTGGGGAAATTGAGTTCGGGGACAATCGGGTCATGGGCCGGCGTTCGGGGGAAAGGATTCGGGAATGTAGCGCTCTGCGACTTGGATTTCCGGGTGGTCGATGCGGCGGCGCCGGGTTCCCCGTGGACCGGAATTGACCAAATTCGCTAGACCTGGCGCGAAACCACGTGCCGCGTTTACTATTCTCGCCCCATGACCTGCCCCAACTGCTCCGCCGAACTCACCGGCGACCTCTGCTCCAACTGCGAGTACAACCATCCAGGCGGGCCCAAGAGGCTAAACCTGTTTGAGCTGCTGTCCACCCGCCTCCTCAAGCTGGATTACAGCTACTTGCGCACGGTCGTCGGGATATTCCAGGCTCCGGGCATCGTGGCCCGGGAGTACGTCCAGGGCCGGCGCATCTGGTACACCAACCCGGTGACCTACTGGCTGGTGGCGGCTACGCTACAACTGGTCGCGTTCTCGACGGTCGGCGATTCCTACGTGGACTACCTGGAGACCAGCATGACGTACACCATGGAACTGGACAGTCCTCAGGCCGCGCAAGCCCAGGAAGGCATGGAGGTCTACAAGAAGCTTTTCAGGACCGATGAGCCCATCCCCGTATTGGCCCAGGTCATGGCCAGCGTGACGCGCGCCGGGTATTCGTATGTGGGCATTTTCTTTGCGGCGGCCTTCGCGTTTGCCCTGACCTTGTTCACCCGGACTGCCACCGGCAGTTTCAGGGTGGCGGAGCAGTTCGTCTTCGCCCTGTACACCATCGGGCATTGGCTCCTGGTGACAGCCTTCCTGCTACCGATCACGTTTCGTATCTCACCAGGACTGCACTTCCTGATCGGGACGATGGGCTATCTGGTCCTGGCTGGCTGGGGCTCTGTGGACTTCCACCAACAGGGCATGCGCGGAGCGCTGCGGTCTACGGCCGCCATGTTCGCGGCCGTTCTCCTCTACATGGTGGTGATGCTGGTCGTGATGATGGTGTTCATCTTTGCGAAGTCCCTTGCCAGCTAGACGCTACTGCCCCGACTCCGTCTCTGAGGCCTCCCCAGCCAGTACGTCAAACCGCACCAGCACCTCTTTGGCCACGTGCAAGGCCCCAAACATGGCCGTAGGCGGCTTCATCTTGTAGTCTGGCATGGAAATCGGGTGCTCGCCGGTGAACCGGATCCCGCCTTCGGTATCCGCAACGAGGACATCCATCTCGATCTCCTTGTCCACGCCTGCCAGCGATAGCGTTCCCCGCGTCGACAGCACCTTGCCGGCATCCGTAACTGAGGACCCGGTCACCTCAAGCATGGTGTAGCTGATGTCGGGATACTGCGCGGTCTTGAGAGCCCCGGAGATCAGCTTGTTCATGATGAGACCAATCGTCCCCTTGATGCTCTTGGCGGCCACGGAGAACTCTGCGGCAACCACATCACCAGCAGCCGACATCTCAAAGGTCCCCCTGAACTCGGAAGCAGTTACGGTCCAGTCACTCTTGTTTGAAGTCCCATCGACCTCCAGAACCGACCCTTCCTGAGCGGTCAACACCCGATTGTCCTGCGCGACGGCGCTTCCGGTCATCAGCATTGCAAGTAGAAACACGGCGAAGCGGGCCATAACAAGTCTCGTGAAATTTCGGGAGCCAATGGGCTATCTTCCTTGACGCGGACTCGCAGGCGGCGTGTCGCGGGCAGCAAGCACCCAACCCATCGAATTCAACCCCATGGACAACGGTTCCGAAGGCAAGACGCCTCGCACTCAGAGCAGACGCGATTTCATCAAGAAGAGCGCGGTTGCAGCCACTGCGGTTGCTGCCGGTGTGAAGACGGCCAAGGCCAGCAAGTACACGAAAGACTGGAGGCCCGCACCGGGTTCGGTTCTTGGGGCCGCTGACCGGCTGAACATTGGCCACATCGGCGTGGGCGGCCAGGGATTCAATGCCCACATGCGTACGGTTACCAACCTCCGAGACGGTGAGTCATGGCACAACGAGGAGCACAACGCGGTAGCGATTGCGGCTTGTGACCTCTATTCGGGGCGACGGGACCGGGCCAAGGACCTGATGGAGCAGTCCCGTATTGCTCGGGGCGCCACGGACGTGACCACGGAGGTCTACGAGGACTACCGCGAGATGCTGGAGCGCACGGACATCGATGCGGTCTTCATCGGCACGGTCGATCACTGGCATTCGCAAATTGCCATCGACGCCATGGAGTCCGGCAAGCACGTCTACTGCGAGAAGCCGATGACCCGGTACCTGGGCGAAGGCTGGGAGATCTATGATTCGGTAAAGAGCACGGGCAAGAAATTTCAGATCGGCTCCCAGTTCTGCACGGAAGGCAAGTGGCACACGGCCGCGCAGATGATCAGGGACGGCAAGATTGGCCGACTGGTGCTGGCGCAGGACTCCTACATGCGCAACTCCCCCGACGGTGAGTGGAACTACTACGGGCTGGAAGACGGTGTGACACCGGAAACGCTGGATTGGGACAAATGGCTGGGCAAGGTCAACAACCGCGTTGACTTCAACCGCGAGCATTACCACCGCTGGCGGAAGTTCTACCCCTACTGCGCAGGCATCCTGGGTGACTTGTTGGCCCACCGGATCCACCCGCTTCTGATTGCCACAGGCAACCCGGAATTCCCGACGCGTGTGGTCTGCGTTGGCAACAAGCAGATCACAGACGCCACTGTTGGTGCGGCTGATCGCTCGGTGAACGACAACACGCAGCTCATCGCGCAATTCCCGAGCGGCCTGAACATGATGATCGTGGGCGCCACGGTCAACGAGCAGGGGCTGGGGCAGGTGATCCGCGGCCAGGAGGCGACGCTCTACTTCGGCGGCGACTCGGTTGAGCTTCGTCCCGAACGTCCGTTTGCGGACCTCGTGGATCAGGAGACGGTCGAAAACATCACCCCCGGCGTCAGCATTCCGGCGCACGCGGGCAACTTCTTCGACGCCATCCGGAACGACGGCACGCCAAACGGTAACATCGAGGTGGCCATCCGCGCCCAAACCATCATCGCGATGGCGGAGATGTCAGATCGCCTTGGCGAGATGATGCACTTCGATCGTGAAACGCGTCAGATTTCTGCCGGCAGCGGCCGGGTGGTGGAGCCCATCACCTACGGTACGCTGGACCAGTCCTGACCGGAAGCGACTACGCAACAGTGCGTTTGGCTGCCCATGCGATGGCCACACGCTTCGAGGTGGTCGTCATGGGCCGCAACGAAGCGTACGCCCGCGCCGCGGGAGAAGAAGCCCTGGCTGAAATACGCCGCGTTGAGAGACAACTTTCGTGGTTTGACCCTGCCAGTCTGCTGAGTCGCATCAATCGTGATGCGGCCAGCGGGCCGGTTGTGGTCCACGCGCCCGTTTTCGGTCTTTTGCAGCACGTCAAACAGCTGCACGGGCTGACGGAGGGGGCCTTTGACCCCACGATCATTCCCGCCGACGACGGCCTTCCGGAGGCAGGTCGAAAGGGAGCAGGGATGGCCGATGTGGTCCTGGACGACGAAAACCGCACAGTTTGCTTCGCCAGAAGTGACATCGCTTTGAATCTGGGCGGTATCGGCAAGGGATACGCGATAGACCAGGCGGCGGCCATTTTGCGGGAAGCCGGGATTGAGAACGCGTTGATCCACGGGGGCACGAGTACGGCCTATGCGCTGGGGCGAGACGCCGACCGACCGTGGCGGATAGCACTCTCCCACCCTTCGCCAGATCGAGCGGGTCAGCCGATAGCCTGGGTCGAGTTGGAGAACGCGGCGCTGAGTACATCCGGGATTTATGGTCGCGGCCGACACCTGACGGACGGCCAGTGGACCGGGCACGTGATAGACCCCAGAACGGGACAGGCGGTCAGCGAGACGGAACTGGCGGCGGTAGTCGTGGATTCTGACCGGGGCTCGGGCTCGGGCTCGGAAGCGAACTCGGTCGCGAACCCGGACAACGACGCCGCGGAATTCGAGCGCTCCTACCCTTCGACAAACTCCGACGCACTATCCACGGCGCTTCTTGTACTCGGACGCCGTTCGGCGGCACCAAATACCTTTGAAGACTGTAGGACGCTCTGCTTCAGCAAGGACAAAGTGACTGATCAATTTGGGCCCTGGCACATAGGGGCCCTCGCATCCAGAAAGGAATAGAATGGACCGTAGGCATTTCCTCAAGAAAGGCTCCATGGGCAGCCTGTTGGGACTCGCGGGCATGCGCGATGTGTACCGCATCGCGCAGGAGGCCCCCGCAATTTTTCGCCTCCCACCGGCGGACGAAGTGGTGCGATGTGCCATCATCGGCTTCGGCCAATGGGGCAGAGAGATGGCAGAGACGTTGGAGGACCTGCCTGAGATGCAGGTCTCCGCTATCTGCGACACCTACGCACCCATGCTGCGACGCGCCCAGCGTGCGCATCCCGACGCCTCCCGTCATGAGGACTACACGGAGGTCCTGGGCAACGCGGAAATCGACGCCGTACTGATTGCCACGCCAACCCACCTGCACAAGCAGGTCGTCCTCGATGCCCTGGCAGCTGGCAAACACGTCTACTGCGAAGCTCCGATGGCGCACTCGGTAGCAGACGCCCGCGAAATAGGAAAGGCCGCAGATGCCGCATCGGACCAGATCTTTCAGGTCGGGCTGCACCTTCGCACCGAACCTCAATACCGCTCCGTATTCCAGTTCATCCGGAGCGGCGCGATTGGGGACTCGGTCATGAGCCGAACACAGTGGCATCGCAAGGAAAGCTGGCGCCAGGCCTCCCCCAACGGGCAACGTGCCCGTGATCTCAACTGGCGCCTGGAGGCAGACAAGAGCCTGGGCCTGGTCGGCGAACTCGGCCTCCAGCAGCTGGACGTGGCCTCGTGGCTCATGGGCGCCTACCCCACCTCGGTAACGGGTTTTGGGTCAACACTTCTTTGGAATGACGGGCGAGACGTTCCGGACACGGTCCAGGCCATTTTCGGCTTCCCGGGTGGCAAGAACCTGATGTTCGACGCATCCCTTGCCAGCAGCTTCGACTCGGACTACGAGACGTTCTACGGCACAAACAGCACGATCATGTTCCGCGACCAGAAGGCATGGATGTTCAAGGAAGTCGATGCCCCCATGTTGGGCTGGGAGGTCTACGCGCGCAGGGACAAATTCTACAAAGAGACCGGCGTTGCCCTGGTGGCAAACGCTACCAAGCTGGACTCGCTGGGTCTGGATCCAACGGCCGACGACCCCAACCTCAAGTCCCCTCTTTGGCACGGAATGAAGTCGTTCGCGGATAATTTCTTTTATGGACCGTACCCAGCTATAGCGGACCATAATCTTGGATTTGCAATGACGGTTTTGGCCGATGCCGCCAAGCGGGCCATCGCGTCGGGTCAGCGTGTTGAACTAACTGAGGCGGATTACCAACTCTAGCGCGTGTCGGACCTACTTGCCAATTACCCAGAGCGGCCATCGTGGCTTTTCCGCCCCGGTGCGGAAGAGCGCCGGCCGATTCATGGGGCCGAAATCGTAGAATTGGAGGCCGCCGGATGCTCCGCGGAGGACTGGAGTCGGGTCCATGTGTCTGACGATTTCGACGCGACCCGGGTTCAGCGCGTCCACTTCCACGGCGACATTCGGCTTGGTCGGTTCGACGGCCACGTGGATCGCTCCGGGGTCCCACTGCCATCGGGGGTTTTCGACGCCACGATTTCCAATTGCCGGATTGAGGACGACGCCCGGGTCTCGGGTATAGGCCTCATGGCGGACACCAACGTCGGCAAGGGAGCGCTCGTCAGCGATTGTGACGAGGTCCTCGGCATGGCCGGCAGCACGTTCGGGAACGGGATCAGGGTGGGTCTGCGGACCTCAAACGCCAACAGGAGCATACCCGTCGTGGCCGATCTGCTGTTCCAGAATCTGGCGCATCTGGTTCGCCCGAGACCTCCAGCCATTGTTAGAGCGTCCCTGGATCTCCGCGTGGCGCAGTATCAGGACCGCTGCCGTTCAGACCGTACGATTATCGGAGCCGGCGCAAGGATCACCGGCTGCCGAAGGGTTTCGGGGTCTTACGTCGGACCGGGCTGCGTGATAAGCGGGGCCACCGCGGTCTCCGAGTCTACGCTCCTCTCTGAGGCAGACGGTACCGATGGTGCCCGGGTGGGAGGTGGCGCCATTGTTCGCCGGTCCTTGCTTCAATGGAATTCCGTGGCCGAAGACGGCGCATTCGTAGAGGAATCGCTTCTTTGCGAGGCCAGCGCGGTTACCCGCAAGGGTATCGTGACGTCATCGGTCATTGGCCCGAACACTACGATCGCTGAAGGCGAGGTAAGCGCCTCGGTGGTCGGTCCTTTTGTGGGCTTCAGGCACCAGGCCCTTCTGGTGTCTGCCTGCTGGCCGGAGGGCCGGGGCAATGTCGGATACGGGGCCAACGTAGGCTCCAACCACACCGGCCGGGCGCCAGACCAGGAAGTCCATCCCGGGGAAGGCACGTTCTTCGGGCTCGGGATCAACCTGAAAATGCCCTCCAGCTTTGCGGAGGCGCCCTACACCATCATTGCGACCGGCGTCAACACGAACCCGCAGCGCCTGGCGATGCCGTTTTCGCTG
>JBLHLC010000048.1:0-26603 GCA_047619685.1 Rhodothermales bacterium | reverse complement strand
TTGTGGGCGGAGCCAGACTGGTTTTCATCCAGCTCTCGCTTGGACAGACCTCGGCCGCCCTGGCGATCCCGCTTGGCGTAGTCTATTTGGCGGTCCCCGCGGCTGGCCTGCTGTTCGTCTTCTACGCGGCCGCCAGTTGGCGGCAAGCCAAGTCGGAGCGCACCTGATGGGCTGGTTTGAGATCATCGTCCTCGCCTCGGTGTTCGTCTTCCTGCTGCTGGCGGGGGTCCCGATATCCTACGGAATCGCGCTGGCCACCGTGGCCACCATGCTGATCTCGATTCCGCTGATGCCGGCGCTCACCACAGAGGTTCAGCGCCTGGCCACGGGACTGGACAGCTTCGCCCTCCTGGCCATTCCCTTCTTCATTCTGGCGGGCCAACTGATGAGCCGGGGCGGGATGGCGCGAAGGCTGATTGCCCTGGCGCGGAGCATTCTGGGCGGACTGCCCGGCGGGCTGGCCCACGTCAACATCCTTGCTTCCATGCTTTTTGGGGCGGTTTCCGGCTCTGCCGTGGCCGCGGCCTCCGCCGTGGGTACCGTCATGACGCCGGAAATGGAGCTGGAAGGCTATGACCGTGAGTTTGGCGCCGCCGTGAACGTTACCGCCGCAACGACCGGGCTTCTGATACCTCCGTCCAACGTCCTGATTGTGTATTCGCTGGCCAGCGGCGGCGTTTCCATCGCCGCCTTGTTTCTGGCGGGATACCTACCCGGCATACTGGTGGGCCTCATGCTCCTGGTGGTCGCCGGATTCCAGGCCAAACGCGCGGGCTACGGACGGGCCTCTGTCTCCAGCCTTCGACAGATTGCCCGCAGTTTCCTGGAAGCCCTCCCCAGCCTCCTCATGCTGATCGTGGTGATAGGCGGCATCGTGGCGGGCATTTTCACGGCCACGGAAGCCGCCGCGATTGCTGTGGTCTATGCGCTGGCGCTTGCCATGGCATACAGGGAAATATCGTGGCGGGATCTCCCGGACGTCATGCTGGAAGCCTCCACCACAACCGCGGTGGTCCTCCTGCTGGTGGGAACGTCCGTCGGGATGGCCTGGATCATGGCCTACGTGAACCTGCCGGCTGCCGTGACTGGCGCCCTCCTGGCCGTGGGTGGTGGACCCATCGTCGTGCTCCTGCTGATCAACCTCACGCTCCTGGTGGTGGGGACGTTCATGGACATCACGCCGGCGCTTTTGATCTTTACGCCCATCTTCCTTCCGCTGGCCGTGGAACTGGGCATTGACCCCGTGCACTTCGGGATCATCATGGTGCTGAACCTCTGCATCGGGGTCTGCACGCCGCCCGTGGGATCGGTTCTTTTTGTGGGTGTTGGCGTGGCGGGGACCACGATTGCCCGCATCATCCGGCCGCTTATGCCGCTTTATGTGGCGATGATCGTGGCGCTCGGCCTGGTGACGTACTTCCCGTGGCTGAGTCTGTGGCTGCCGGGGCTGTTCGGGCTGTAGGGCCTGCCAGAGCGACTAAACCCCCGGACTAACCTGCCGGACCAAGCAGCGGGGCTACCGAGCCCAGCCCGGAACCACACCCGGAGCCACATCAAAGACCCACATCATCAGTGTGTACCCCAGGACCGTGATGATGGCCAGGAAAACAAAGTTCAGGATCAAACCCGCGCGGGCCATTTGTGGAACCGTCACCCGACCGGTTCCGAAGACGATCGCGTTTGGCGGCGTTGCGACGGGGAGCATGAAGGCGCAGCTTGCAGCCAGGACGGCTGGAATGGCAAAAAGAAGCGGATTCTGACCGATACCAAGCGCCATCGCCGCAATGACCGGAAGAAAGGTCGCTGTGGTGGCCACATTGCTGGTGAGTTCGGTCAGGAATACGACGACAGCTACCACCACGAGGAGAATAAGCAGCACCGGAAGTCCCTCCATCCCTGCCATGGACTCGCCAATCCACGACGAAAGGCCCGTTCGGGTAAAGGCACCTGCCAGGCTGAGTCCGCCACCAAAGAGGATGAGTGTGCCCCAGGGCAGGCTCCGCGCCGTTGGCCAGTCCATGAGAAACTCCCCCTTGGACAGATTGGATGGGATCAGGAAGAGCGCCAATCCCCCCGTCATGGCTATCCCGGCGTCTGAGAGGCCCGGGATCCACGGGGCCAGGAGTGGTCTGGTCATCCAGGCAAGAGCCGTCAGGACAAAAACGACCCCGACCCGCTTTTCCTCACGACTCATTGGGCCGAGGTTGGACAGCTCGAGAGCCACCGTCTCCGCGGCCCCGGGGATCACCTTTATTTTCAGCGGATACGTCACTCGGGTCAGGACCAAAAACGCGATGGGTAGACCCAAGGCAACCAGGGGAAGCCCAACGGCCATCCACTTTGCGAAGGAGATGGTCTGTCCGTACTCGCTTTCCAGGAATCCCACCAAGAGTGCGTTGGGCGGAGTACCAACAATCGTCGCCATCCCTCCAATATTGCACCCGTACGCGATAGCCAGGACCAGCGCGACCGAAAAATTGGCTCCGACACTGGAGTCGGCGGACTCGTCCGCCAGGCCAATGACCGAGAGCGCCACCGGAAGCATCATCAGGGCCGTGGCCGTGTTGCTGACCCACATACTCAGCAGTGCCGACGCCAGCATGAATCCGCCCACGATAGCGGCAGGGCCGGTTCCTACCCGGCTGATCACGCGGAGCGCGATGCGCTTGTGCAACTGCCACCGCTGCATGGCAAGGGCAACCAGGAACCCTCCCATGAACAGGAAGATGATCGGGGCGGCGTACGGCGAGGCCGTGTCTGAAATCGATCCCACCCCCGAAATCGGGAAGAGCGCCAGAGGCAGGAGCGCAGTCACGGCGATGGGGACAGCCTCGGAAATCCACCATGTCGCCATGAGAACGGCAATGCCGGCCGCGTGCCACCCCGCAGCCCCCAGGGATTCCGGTGAGGGCGTCACAAAGAACAGGAGCAGCAACGCCGGGCCCAGATACAGACCGACTCGCTGTCGCCGCCCCCAGTTTTCCGCCTGGTCGTCCGTGGGCGTGCCCATCAGTCCGCCTCCGTGCTCATGTCAACGTTCAGCGCCGGCCCGGCACCCTCCGGCTCCCGTATGGAGAGAATCAGATCCTGCACCGACTGATCCGGCGCGGGAAAGAATGGCGTGAGCCCCAGGGTAACGGCAAAGTTGACGACCATGCCCACAGCTCCAATCCCCTGCGGCCCGATCCCGAACATCCAGGAAGACATTCCACCGTACAGGCTCCCAAGGATGTAGGCCGCCGTGAACGTGACGCCCGCGATCATTCCGGCCACCGCAGGCACCGTGCCCACACGCAGAGAGAAGATCCCCAGCACGATGGCCGGGAAGAAACTCGAGGCCGCCAGACCAAACGCAAAGGCCACCACCTGGCTGACGAAACCCGGGGGATAGATCCCGAGAATGCCCGCAATTATGACCGCCACGCCGATGACGGCTCGTCCCACCAGGAGCCTCTTCTCCTCGGTGGCCTTGGGATTGATCATTCGGTAGTAGAGGTCGTGGGCCACACTGGACGAGATCACCAGCAGGAGCCCGCTGGCCGTCGAAAGTGCCGCCGCAAGTCCCCCTGCGGCCACGAAGGCGATGATCCACCGCGCCAGACCCGCCATCTCGGGAGTCGCCAGCACAATGATGTCCCTGTCCGGGCCACTGAGGCCCGCCTGCCGCAGCACGACTCTCCCATCCGCGCCACCAGTCCCGCGGAGCCAATCCGCGTGGGCCAGCTTGATCCCCGAAATGTCTGCCGTAGACATGGTGCCACTCCGGAAGACCTCGTTCCGCTCATCGCCCGTGTATGCCAGGTGCCCATCGCCGTCATCCATCCAGAGAATGAGGCCGGTTTTTTCCCAGGTGTGGAACCACTCCGGCAACTGATCGGCCGACTTTCCATGCAGCCCGTCCAGCATGGTGTAGCGCGCAAAACCGCCGATGGCAGGGGCCGTGAGATAAAGAAACGAAATGAACAGCAGGGCCCAGAATGCACTCCATCTGGCCGCCTTCACGCTCTTGACCGTATAAAATCTAACGATGACGTGTGGGAGACCGGCCGTTCCGGCCATTAAGGCCAGCGTCACACAGAACACGTTGAGCTTATTCCAGGAGCCCACAAACGGCTCGGTATAGCTGGAAAACCCCAGGTCCGCGTGAATCTGATTGAGTTTCTCCAAGAGCGCGATCCCTTCGCCCGTCAATGCACTCCCCAGCCCGATTTGCGGAATCGGCGTGCCGGTCAGATCGAGGCTGATGGCAATCGCGGGGGTCAGGAATGCCGTGATCAGCACCCAATACTGGGCCACCTGCGTCCAGGTAATCCCCTTCATGCCGCCGAGTGTGGCATAGACGAATACGATGCCCACACCCACGTAGACGCCGATGCTGACGTCAACCTCCAGGAAGCGCGAAAAGACGATGCCCACCCCGCGCATCTGCCCGGCCACATAGGTAAAGCTCACGAAAATGGCGCAGACCACGGCTACCAGCCGCGCCGTGTCCGAGCGGTATCGGTCCCCAATGAAATCCGGAACGGTGAAGTGGCCAAACTTCCGGAGGTACGGTGCCAGCAGGAGGGCCAGCAGCACATACCCGCCGGTCCAGCCCATGAGGTACATGCCGCCCGCGTACCCCAGCGTGGAAATGAGTCCCGCCATGCCCAGGAAAGATGCGGCGCTCATCCAGTCCGCCGCCGTGGCCATCCCGTTGGCCATGGCCGGAATTCCCTGACCGGCCACGTAAAAACCCTTGGTGTCCTTGACCCGTGAAAGCCAGGCGATCACCAGGTAGATCGAGAACGTGACGCCAACGAAGAGGAACGTCCATGCGCGAATGCTCATGTCGTGCCTCCGGTTTGCCCGGTTTGCCCGGAGGCGTTCGACCCTGGGGCGTTCGCCGCGGCCACGCCCCGCGCCGCGGAGTCTTTGGCCGCCTCAAACTGAGCCATTTCCGCGTGATGAACCGAGTCCATCCGGTTCATCTTGACCGCGTAGACCAGAATCAGGAGCACGAACACAATGATGCTTCCCTGCTGGGCAAACCAGAACCCCAGCGGATACCCGCCAAGGTGCCATTGATTGAGCGTGTCCGCGAACAGAACGCCGGCGCCCAGACCCGCGGCCGCCCAAATAAGTAGCAGAACCGCCATGAGCCGAAGATTGGAGCGCCAGTAGCGCGCCGAGGCCTCTCGACGCGCTTGGTCGGGGGAATTTGGAGTGGGGTTGTCCATAAACGGAAGTATCTTTGCGCCTCGAAGAAATGGCGCGACACCGCAGTGTGCAAGGCCACCCCCGAACTCTACCCCCTTTAAGTCATGTCCAAGAAACCCCACGTCGTATCAGGAGACGCAATTGACGTCTCCTGGGACGGTAGACTCTGCATTCATGTGGAAGAATGCGTTCGTGCTCGGGGTGACATATTTGAGGCCGGCCGGAAGCCCTGGGCGAAGCTGGATACGGCCCCGACGGACGAGGTCGCCGGCATTTGTGAACGGTGCCCCACCGGCAGCATGAGCTATGCGCGCAAAGATGGCGGCGCGGCCGAAGAAGCGCCGGCCCGAAACACGGTTGTCGTTTCGAACGACGGCCCCCTCTTCCTCCACGGAGATCTCCAGGTGGCCGGGCGTCAGGACGACATGGAAGGCGTCCGCTTTCGCGCTGCCTTGTGCCGGTGCGGCCAGTCGGGGAATAAGCCGTTTTGCGACGGGAGCCACTCCAAGGAGGGGTTCAAGGACTCGGGAGCCGTGGGCAACCCGAACCCCAACAGCACCGAATCTGGCGGGCCACTGATGGTCAACCGCGCCAAGAATGGGCCACTCCTGTTGTCGGGCAACTTCGACATCGTGACGGGCTCGGGTCGCGTGGCATGGTCCGGACAGAAGGCCGCTCTCTGCCGCTGCGGCCTCTCCAAGAACAAACCGTTCTGCGACGGGAGCCACAAACAATCCGAATTCCAGGCCGAGTAGGCGGCGCCGGGGCATGATCGAATTGGTTGCGGGAGTTGCTCGAGCTGCGCCGGACTACGGGAGAGCCTCCAGCGTAGCGTCAGCAAGGAAGCCCGATGCCCCTCCCACCCCGACCAGCATCTGGGTCAGCGTGAACGCCTGAATCAGGTCGGCCTCTGCAAGGCTCGACGTGGTCTGGCCCACCAGCGTGAGCGCACCGCTCATAATGAAGTCTATCTCAGACTCCACCGTGCTGGCCGACAAGAAATCCGCCGCCGTCACCGGGATCGTGGACGTCAAGTTCACCACCATGGGATAGAACACCAGGTTGGGACGAATGGGGTCCGTAAAGTCCCTGATCTCGGCGATCACGGCCGGATTCACCGGCCGGGTGGCTGTGAACAGTCCGGTGTCCAAATCAAACCACTGAAATTGGGTACCAATCTCAAGCAGCTTGTCGCCCCGGGTCATCCCGTTGACAGAGCCCATCGCAACCCGCACGGTCCGCTCCACACCATCCAGTTGGATGTACGTGAAATCCGCATAGCCGAAGATGGGGTGGACCCGCTCCACGGTGCCATTCGCCAAGGTGGGCTTGATCTGGATGACCTGGTTTATGGCGAAGGGATCGCCAAGGTCGAAGGCGAAAAGCTGCGCACTCGTCGCGGCGATGTCGGGACGGCCATCGCCAAAAACGACGATGCCGTCATCTGGCGCCGGATCGATGGGAAAGACCACGGAAAGGACCTCCCCGGTCACGACACTGGGCGTTACTTCGAAATCTGTCCTGCCGGCGCGGAGCCTGGGCGTGCCCGTGCGGGCCTTGGGAGCCGCGGCCTCGGGAGCCAGCGTAGAGCTGGTCAGAATCGTTGTGGCATTGATGGCGCCTGGCTCATTGTCTCCGCCGCTGTCACACGCGGAAACAAAGAGGAGCAATGAGAGGGCAATAAGGTGTTTCATAGCATTCATTTCGGATCTTGGACAGAATACGCATTTGGCGAAACAAGCGCGGGCCATTCCGTAGCACCTCTCTTTACCCCTGCTTCTTCTTGCGCGCAATTCTGACGCTCATATTTCTCCTTCTCCACTCGGCGGCGGCGCTGGCCCAGGAGCCCAATCAGCCTTCTCTCAAGGTCGGGTTGGCGCTCAGCGGTGGGGGCGCCAAAGGGATGACGCATATTGGCGTATTGAAGGTTCTGGAGGCAGAGGGGATCCCCGTGGATGTAATCGCGGGTACCAGCATGGGAGCAATCGTTGGAGGTCTGTACGCCCTGGGGTATTCGGCCGCCGAGTTGGAGGAGATCGCTACCTCCCAGAATTGGACGCCACTCTTTTCGGATGCGTCGCCAAGAAGAAGTCTGAGTCTTGAAGAGCGGCTCGGCAGCGACGGCGTGCTGGCGAGCCTGCCCATCGAAGGAACTCAGGTTCGGATCCCCGGTGGCCTTGTCGAAGGCCAGGAGGCCATGGCGCGGCTCGCACGGCTGACGTGGGGCTACCACCACGTGGAAGATCTCAGCCTCCTTCCGATACCGTTTGTGGCCGTGGCCACCGAGTTGAGGACCGGCGCAGCCACTCCGCTTGGCAAAGGCGTGACGCTGGCGGATGCCATCCGCGCCAGCATGTCGTTGCCTACGTTCTTCTCCCCCGCCCGGATTGGCAAGCACCTGTATCTGGATGGTGGAATGTCGCGGAATCTGCCAGCCGTTGACGCCCGACATCTGGGCGCAGATGTACTGATCGGCGTGGATGTGGCCGACCTCCCCGATAGCCTTCAGTTTGACAGGGCCTCCTTCCTTGATGTGCTGGCGCACGCATCGTGGTATCAGGGGTACAAGTCCGATATCCAGCAGCGGGATCTGGTTGACATCCTGATCAGGCCAGATATCAGCGTGGGGTCGGCGACCTCCTTCGACCTGGCAATGACCTGGATATCCATTGGTGAGGAGGCCGCGCGAGCGGCGCTCCCGGAGATCCGCGAGGCGCTTCTGGCCCGGGGAATCCCCACTGGCGCGGCCGTCCAACGCCGTCCCCCAACCGCGCGAAAGCGGGTGATCGGGATCACGATTGGTGGCGTTGATGGTCCCGGGCGCACATTGGTCGAGCAACTAATCGGGCTGGAATTACCGGCAGATCTTGGACCCGACGAGTTGGAAGAAACCATCGGCCGGGTCTACGGGACCGGCCTCTTCGAGTTGGTCACGTACCGCGTGGTTCCTGCGTCCGACAGGGACGGTTACCACCTCCAAGTCGATGCTGTTGTCCGCAAGATGCCGGACAGAATCGGGATGGGAGTCAGGTACGACACCCATTTCGGCACGCAGCTCCTGTGGACTCTTAGCCTCAGAAATCGAGTCCGGTACGGGTCCACCACTCAGTTCAGGCTGCGAGTCGGTGATCAGAATGAACTGAGAGCTTCATTTTTCTCCCAGCTCGGCGCGGCGTCTGGCGTCAATGCTGGTGGGCAGTTCGGGTATGTTTCCGCCCCCATTCGACTCTTTTTGCCTGACCGTTACGCGCGTGCCCGCGGCGGTGACCCGAAGGTACCCGTCCTTGGCCTGCGGATGGAGGTCCTCTCGGCCTCGGCGTTTCTGGGGCGCGTGCTGACTGCCAATACGAGTGTCAGGTTTAACCTGGAGGCCGAATACGTGGCCGTTGCACGAGAAGTGGCGGGCAGCCTTGCGCCCCCTGACCTGGAACTGCAGGCCCCGGACCTCAGGCCCGACGACAATCATTCTGTCGTCACCGCCGGCCTGCTCCTGGTGTCGGATTCTCGCGACGGGCGGTCATTCCCGACCCGGGGCAGGCGCCTGTCTGTGGATTTCCGAGGCGGACTATCCGGTGCCGAGCCTATGGTCGGGACGAGTTCCGGGGTGGGAACCAGTTCCTGGATTGGTCGAGCCCGTGTTGACTTCGAGCAATTCCTCCCGACCGGCCCACAGACCACCCTTCTGCTGCGAGCGGCCGCTTCTTACGGGGCCGGCGACAGACTCCCACTCAGTCTCTACAGCTTCGTCGGCGGCGCATACACCACGACCGTGCTCCCGGGCACCTTTCTTCCGCTTTACGGAGCCCCCACCCACGAGCGGTTTGGACGCAAGGCCTTCATGGTACTTGTTGGGCTGCAGGAAAAGGTCGGAGACGATGTGTACGTGCGGGTTATGGCCAACATGGGCGGTGTCTCTGACATATTCATGGATCACGAGAAGGACACCCTGACCCCGGCTCTCCTGAATCTGCTGGATGAAGAGCCCATTTTCGGGGTCGCGCTTGAGTTGGCTCTTCGGACGCCGCTTGGACCGGCCAGGGCCCTGGTCTCGAGCGGCGGCCAGGATAGAACCCCCTCACTGTCACTTAGCATCGGTTACAACCTCTAACTGTAACCGGCCTTCCAGATCTCACGTAGAGGCGGGTACGGAAAGTATGATCACTCCTGCGCCAGTATGCCTTGTCTTTTTGCAGCCATCGCCCTCATCACTCCGCGATTGTTTATCGCGTACCTGTGGTTTTTCACCCACTGGATCCACTCGGCCTTTGACGGAGGCTTGATGTGGCCCGTTCTCGGGTTCTTCTTCGCCCCTACCAGTCTTCTGTGGTACTCGGTAGTCCAGAACGCCTACGATGGCGAGTGGGGTACCCTTCAGATTGCCCTGATGGTGGTGGCAGTGCTGATTGACGTGTCTCCCAGCTCTTCGAAGAGGAAGCGGAAGAAATAGGGCAGAGCCAGCGTGGCCGTCCGCGCAGGAGCGCCTGGCCCCACGACGCCCTCGCCGAATCTTGATCTGAAAGGTTGCGCGAAACTTTGGAACCTTCAGTCGACGAAGGTATTTTTGGCGCTTGCCATTCCTCGGTAGCTCAACGGTAGAGCGTGCGGCTGTTAACCGCAAGGTTGTAGGTTCAAATCCTACCCGGGGAGCCCATTGAAGGCCCCAACTTGATGCTAGACATCGGGTTGGGGCCTTTTTTAGTTTGCCATTAGGCTCCCCTCCAACTGCTCACGCCCCTTACCTGCGGCGATGCCTCACCCAGGTCACATGTGCCCGACCGAGCGCTTCTCCGCATTCCAGGTGAACGCGATCAGCACAATAGACGCCACGCAGGCGCCGGCGATCAGCATAAATCCTGCATCCCAGCCGTAGGCGTCTACCAGCGCCCCGATGGCAACGTTTGCCGCCACAGCTCCACCTACGTAGCCAAAGAGCCCCGTGAATCCAGCGGCGGTGCCAGCGGCCTTCTTGGGGACGAGGTCCAGCGCGTGTACACCAATCAGCATGACCGGTCCGTAGATCAGGAATCCGATGGCGATGAGCATGGCGATGTCGATGCCGGGATTCCCGACCGGATTCAGCCAGTAGATCATCACGCAAATGAACGTCAGCACCATGTAGACAATGCTTGCTGGTGCCCTCCTACCCTGAAACAACTTGTCCGACATCCAGCCGCAGACCAGCGTCCCCGGAATGCCCGCCCACTCGTAGAGTGCATAGGCCCAACTAGAATCGTCAAACGAGAATCCCTTTACCTCGCCCAGATAGGTGGGCGCCCAGTCCAACACCCCGTACCTGACCAGGTAGACAAAGGCGTTGGCCACTGCGATGGCCCAAAGCAGCTTGTTATTTAGGACGTACTTGAAGAAAATATCGCGAGCAGAAAACTCCGATTCGTGGTCTTTCTCGTAGGCGAAGGCCTTGGGATAGTCGTCCCGATACTCCTCAATCGGCGGGAGCCCCTGGCTTTGCGGCGTGTCCCGAACCGTGATCCACACAAAGGCCGCTACCGCGAGCGCAAAGAAGCCGTGGACGTAGAGAATGGCATGCCAGTCGGCAAACATGGCCATGGCGAGAATCGCGATTGGGCCTACGAGACCCCCTCCCACATTGTGGGAGACATTCCAGAACGCCATCTTGGTTCCGCGCTCGTTGGGCGAGAACCAGTGGACCATGGTCCTCCCCGAAGGCGGCCAACCCATGCCCTGGAACCACCCGTTGACCAGCAGGAGCAGAAACATCACGCCCACCGAGGCGGTGGCCGCGGGTATGGTGCCCATCGCAATCATGATCAGGGCGCTCGCCGTCAGGCCCAGCGTCATGAACGTCCGTGCATTGCTCCGGTCGGAGACACTGCCCATTACGAACTTGGATAGTCCGTAGGCAATGGCTACTCCCGACAGCGCAAACCCGAGTTCCGTCCGCGAATACCCCTGCTCAATCAGGTGGGGCATGGCAAGCGAGAAGTTCTTCCGAACCAGGTAGTAGCCGGCGTACCCGACAAAAACCCCCATGAACACCTGCCAGCGAAGGCGCTTGTATTCGGGATCTATCGCGTCCTTAGGGAGGCGAGGACTATGCTCGGGGGGCGCCAGGAATCCTATCATGTCAGGCCATTATCAGATATAGGCCCGCTGCCGAGAGACCACCAATTACGGGCCCCACCACCGGGATCCAGGAGTAGCTCCAGTCACTATCTCGTTTCCCAGGTATGGGAAGGATTGCGTGCATGATTCGTGGCGCCAGATCACGCGCGGGGTTGATGGCGTAGCCGGTGGTGCCTCCAAGAGAGAGGCCAATTGCCAAGACCAGAAGAGCCACAGGGAGCGCGTCCAGGGCACCCAAACCAACATCGGGGGCGGCCATAAGGAGCACGCCAAACACCAGGACGAACGTTCCGATGATCTCGGAGATCAGATTGGACGAGGTGTCACGAATGGCCGGCCCCGTGCAGAAGACGGCTAGTTTCCCGTCCGCGTCATCCGTGGCCGCAAAATGTGGCCGATAGTGGAGCCACACCAAGCCGGCCCCGATGGCTCCACCCAGAAACTGCGCAGCTATGTAGCCAGGTACGAGCGCCCAGGAGAACTTGCCAGCCGCGGCCAACGCGATGGTGACCGCTGGGTTGATATGAGCACCGCTGACCGCAGCCACCGCAAAAACCCCCACGAACACCGCCATTCCCCAACCCAGGGTGATGACTATCCAGCCACTATCGGTACCCTTCGTTCGTTTCAGGACGACATTGGCCACCACACCGTCTCCTAAGAGCACGAGAAGGGCTGTACCAACGATCTCGGCAATGAATGGAGTCATGGGCTTAGGGGGTTTGGGTGAGGGCGCCTTTGAGCTCCGCGCCATAGGCAGGATAGTCCGTGATGATGCCATCCACTCCGAGGGCAAGCAAACTGCGCATCTCCTCACGGGTGTTGACGGTCCAAGGCACCACTGTCATTCCCAGCGTGTGGAGCGAGTCCACGAGGCCTGCATGCACCAGGTTGGAGTTGGGGCTGTATATCTGAGGCTGAAATGAAAGGCGCGAGAGATTCGCAGCCAAACCATCCTCATTGCTGACCAGGAGCGCAAGCGTCGCGCCCGGCGCTAGTGTGTGCATGGCCTCGAGGGCACGGGGGTCGAACGATTGGAAGGTGGTTCTGGAGACTGCACCGGCATTCTGGGCTACCACATAAACCAGGGCCGCGAAGACGTCCATCGATGGGTGATAAACCCCGTCTCCATCGGTCCGGGCCTTGATCTCCACGTTGAAGCGGATCGGCCTTGTGGAGTGAGCATCTACTGCGCTAAGGGCCTCCGAGAGCAGGGGCTTGTTGGTAGCAAGCGGCTCCTGCGAATCAAAACGTGGATTACCGCGACTACCGCAATCGAACGAGGCGATTGTGCTGTAGGGCATCAAAAACAGGTTGGTCTCGGGCGCGTCCTCTTCAGTCACTGGCGACCCGTCCGGGTGCGAGCAGATCTCATGTGACATCCACGGTTCGTGCGAAACGACGACCTGGGCATCTGAGCTGACTACTACATCCAATTCGACGGTGTCTGCACCCTGATCCACGGCCAAGAGAAAGCCCGGAATGGAGTTCTCGGGCAACAGGCCACGGGCGCCTCGATGGCCTTGCAAATCGAAATCGTAGCCGTCAGGCGCAGCGTCCGGTGGCGCGTCCGGCTGGCCGCAGCCCGACATGGCAACGATTAAGGCGATGCAGATACTGATTCGAGTGTTCATGTGTGTTCGCATTGGGGAGTCGACAGTACTTGGTACTGCTCGGCCAGCGTTGAGAAGGCGTCAACCTGGGCCGACTGCCACTGGTAATCACGCCCCAGCTCCCGCCCCAGAAGCGCGGCTACTGCGGGTGCAGATTCGACACTGGCCCGGGCATTCAAGAATAGGGCACGGGTGCGTCTGGCCAGGACATCCTCTACCGTTCGCGCCATCTCGCTTCGAATCGCCCAGACAACCTGACCCATCACGTAGGGCAGGTCTGGGTGGAGGGGCAGTTCTCCCTCTGTCTCATCTGCAATGGTCTGTTGGAGCGCCTGACGCTCCGTTCCATACTCGGCAAAGTCAGGCTGTTCTTTGCTGGGGTCGAAGGCCTCCCAGGCATGGAGTTTCATGTCGGATGTAACGCACGCTTTGCGGCTCTTGCCAATGACACCGAAGGCTTGATCGACTACCTCCTGCGCCATCATCCGGTAGGTAGTCCATTTACCACCGGTGACTGTGAGGAGACCGGATTCGGAGACCTCGATGCAGTGTTCTCGCGGGATTGATTTGGTAGGTCCTCCCTTGGCGCCGATTAGGGGTCTGAGTCCAACAAATACACTGGTGACATCCGAGGCCGATGGTGGGCGTTCCAGATATCGGGCGGCATGCTCAAGCAGGTACTCCACCTCGTTTTCCAGCGGAGCGGGCTCCTGGTCAATCGTCTCTGTCGGAGTGTCCGTGGTGCCGAGCAGGACGTGGTTCCGCCAGGGAATGGCGAAGAGCACTCGGCCGTCGTCGGTCTTGGGGACCATCACTGCCGAATCGCCCGGGAGAAAGCTTCGGTCAAGTACAACGTGTATGCCTTGACTGGCCTGAACCAGGTCGGTGCTTCCAGGCTTGTCCATTCGTCTGATTGCGTCGACGAAAACACCTGTGGCATTGATCACGCAGTCGGCCTCGACTTCGATGACCTCATCCCCTTCCACGTCTCGCGCACGCACACCCACCACGCGACCGGCGTCCTTGATCAGAGACTCCACCTCACAGTAATTCAGCAGCGTACCCCCCTCGCGAGCGCAGGTCTGAGCCAAACTCAGCGCAAACCGGGCGTCATCGAACTGGCCGTCGTAGTACGCAACTCCGCCTCTAACTGCGGAGGCGCGAATTCCCGGCTGTTCAGCCAGAACCTGCTTGGATCCCATAAGGCTGGACCTTGGTGTCCCCCGCCCCATGGCCAGAACATCGTACATCTTCAGTCCAGCACCATAGAAGAGCGCCTCACCCCAGGACTTGCAGGGCACTATGAATCGACGCAGGCTGACCAGATGCGGTGCATTCGCCAGCATTCTACTCCGCTCCCGTAGGGCCTTCATTACCAGGCTAACCTGTCCTTGCCGTAGGTATCGCACCCCTCCGTGGACCAGCTTGGTACTTCTGCTGGACGTTCCTTTGGCAAAATCACCTCGCTCGAGTAACAGGGTACTCAGGCCACGAGATGCCGCATCAAGCGCCGTCCCCAGTCCGGTCGCACCACCACCGATTACCACCACATCCCACCGGGTCTGGTCACGCGCCCTGCCCAACATGACGTCCCGATCCAGGCGCCCAGTTGGGGCACGGGAGTTGGTCGTTCCCGGGTCCAGAGCGGGGATGTGATTCAAGGTCAGGCGAGGTTTAGAGTCCGTAATCCAGCACGGGCCAGGCAGGGCGACCTGTGCTACCGCGGAAGAGGGAAGTGGGCGCGGTCCCGGCCTTGAGATCCAGAGACGCTAGCGCCTTTTCATCAATCCGAATTTGGGCACCAGCCGCTAGCTGACCGGCCATTCGCTCCAGCTCTGCGCGCGCTCGGGCGCCGCGGGCACGTTCCATCACGTCCGCTTCCACCTCTGGGAAAACAACGTCGTCTGCCCAGAATGACCGGTGCCTTTCGAAATAGGCTGCAGCTTCCTGTGGAGAGATGCTGACCGACTCACGCACTGACGCCGCCAGGGCGTGGTACACCCACTTGTCTTCCCACCTCTTGAGTTCAGCCTTCACCTCTGGAAGCGACTCGTAGTTGCGCTCCTGGGCCAGAGCCAGGAAGGCACGATCGCGGAGCAATAGTCCGAAGGCGTCATAGAGGTCACTCCGAAAGGCCTCGTACGACTTCCGGGACAGTGGGTATCGATCTACTGGGTAATCTGAGAGGAAGTCCTGAACCGTCCACCGCTCGGTGGCCGTCTCCAAGAGCACCTCATCCAGAATGGTCAGAACGGCCAGGCCTCCAGTCAATTCGCTCTTTTCCACCCGCGTCAGGAGTCCTTCCCGCTTCAATCCAGCCGCTGCCAGGACCTCCCAGAGGCCCCTCTCCAGCGTGCGGTACGGGCCTGCCTTGAGACGAAGGTCCACCCCTGCCATGGTCTTCTTGACGTAGGCGCGGGAGGCCCGTTTAGCGTTAGCCTGAAATGCCACCTGTGTGTACCGCTCCAATTCTTCTGGACCGGGGGTCGCGGTGACCGCACCGCGCCGGACGTCCGCGACCTGCACGAGTAGATAGCTCCCGCGGTAGGCGATTGGACCGGAGACCGCTCCAATCGGAAGCCGGTCCACTTCCTGCAGTATGGAAGTTGCCAGGTCGTGACGAGTGACGTAGTCCGTCTCCATCTCCGTTGCCCGAAGACCTTCGAGGCCCTCCTCAGAGGCGGCAAGTACCCGCACAGCTTCACCGTGGCCGTTTGACTCAAAAATCGCTCTCAAACGCTCTGCATCCCCGAGACTTGCGGCCGGCAGAAACCTCAGCTTGAAGGAGACTTGTTCGCTGAAGCGGATGGAATCGATTTCGGCAGAGGTGACCTGTACCGCGTCGTGTACCTCGCGCTCGAATACCGCTGCCACCAGCAGCTCCTCTTCGAGGCTCCTCACCTGGGCGAGAACGCCTTCGGTCTGATCTAGACCGCGGCGATAACCCTCACGCGCAAGCAGGCGCTCATGGATCATCCCCTGCAGATAGCCACGCACCGAATCGGGGCCCCGCTTAAGGATGGGCATCCCCAATTCGTAGTCCAGAACCAACTCGCGGGCGCTGATGGCCTGATCATCTATCCAGGCCACGGCCACGGCGTCCGGATCCACTGGTGTCTGGCAGGCGGCAAGCAGAGCCAGAAACAGACAGGCCAAGCGCGGTGCTGCTTTGTTGTACCGAAGCCTCATCGAGTGTGGGCCATGGCACGGACGGTTCGGCGTCCGTCATCCTCCACTACGGCAAAGAACTGACCTGACGGTAGTTCGTGACCCTCCACGCGGAATGTGGTTGTACCCGGACTCACGTCTCCCTGCAGCAGGGTCTGAACACGCCTCCCTAGCATGTCCACCAGATAGACGTCTACCTGGCGGGATCGCCCAGACGTTAGCCGAATGGTGGCCCTCCCCCGGAAGGGGTTGGGATACACGTCCAGTTGGATCCCCGACGGCTGCGGTCCGCCCACGGGCTCGTGCCCCAGGGACGTGGCCCCCGCCCCAAACACCACTTGGGCCGACACGCTGTAAACAAAGGGATAGAAGGAACTCCAGGGATTCGTTTTGCGCTGGTAATAGTCCGTTCCAGATTCAGAGTTGGTCCAGAGTGTCCCGTCAGGAAAGAAAGACAAGTCCTCAATGCCGTGCGGCATAGTGATGGATGAGTCTGGCGTTGCCACGACGTGCCGCTGCAGCGAAGAGAGTCGATACTTCAGGAGTTCGGCGGCCGAACTGGACTTATTTCGGGAGAGCACCACCCACGATTCTCCGCGATAGTCAAACACATCTACCCCTTGGATATTTCGGGGGACGGCAAACACGCGTGCAGGCTCACTGTCGGGTACTCCGTCAGCGTCCAGCGCGTGCGCGTAGAGGAACGGAGCTACGTCGCTTGACGTGCGCCAATCGCCCACCCACAGGGTGTCCCGGTGAGCCGAGACGTAGGACGCCTTGGCGGGCACTCTGACAGACCGCTGCGGATCAGCTTGTAGGTCCACGTAGCGACTCTCTTGCGGCCCCGCGTAGGCAGGCACCGGATAGGCCTCCAACGTGCCCACGGACGAGACATACAGGGCCCCGTGACTGAACGCAATGCCGCCCGCGTGCGAGTACGCGAGGTCACCCATCAGGCGAAAGGTCCTGCGGACATGCCCGGTTCGGGAATCCAGTTCGACGATGATCGTGTGCTGGGTTTCCAGCCTATTGTCCCGGGTCCGATGGTAGTAGGCCACGTAGACAAGAGGCACGTCCTGACCATCGATCGCCTCGACGTTGGTTGCCACGCCCTGTGGGATGTACTCGTCGTTCGCGTAAGGCAGGAAGTACCGGTGCTTTATGGCTACCTGCTCCGCCTGCATTCGCAGATCCATTGGGATATGGAAGTCGTTCAGCGAATAATCGTGATAGTCCGGCAGTCCGAAGTAGGGGCCACCATCAAGGGGCACGCCGGAGGTCAGGTACCGCTCATCGGGGATGTATTCCCGAACGGTGGCGGCAAAGACCTGACCCGTAAAGGTGCCGTTCATGGTGGGCTCAACAGCGGCCCCAGCCGCAGTTGAGCCCACCATGAACGGCGCCGCTATCACGTACGGGCTCGGAATGTCTTTCGGGAAAGTCCCGAAAGACATCTCCACCCCATTGACGAACAGTCGGAGCGTAAGCACCTGATTGAAATACGAGACGGTGCCTGCAATCCACGCGTTGGACGACTCCTCCACGGTGGTGGCGGTCTCGATGCGATAGGTCTCGTCCGCATAGACAAACTGCAGGTAGGGCCTGTCAGCCTCTAGCCCCAGCGTAAACCCCTCGCTGCCGGAAACCTGGTTGGTTACCAGCGTGGACGTCTGAGACGACAGCTGGCTCTGGATCCAGATCTCCGCGGTGATCCGAGGGCCCAGTGGTTGGACCCGATTCCGGGCTTCCGTGCTCCGAAGCACGGAGCCCGGCGCTTCATATTCACCCGACGAGGGCGCAGACATTCCCCATCCGCCTGGGCTGCGGGCTACAAGCTCCCGCGGGTCCAGAAAAGGGCCTGCCTCAACGTCCTCCGCCGTGACGGCGGAGGACAGTTCAGGCTGGCCTGGGAGGTATCGAAAGAGGATGCCGCCGGCCTGCCCGCTGGCCTGGGGGCCAGCGGGCAGGAGGGCGAACACCATCACAAAGAGAGCAAGCCGTGCGAGATGCATTCGGTCTTACTTGATCAGCATCATCTTCTGCGTCAGGACCAGATCGTTGGCGCGCAGCGTGTAGAAGTACATGCCGCTGGCAAGTCTGCTGCCGTCAAATGAGATCTGATGGACGCCCGGCGTGTGGTAGCCATTCGCCAGCGTCACCACCCTTTGACCCAACACGTTGAATACATGAACTTCCACATCGGCCCCTACCGGCACCGTGTATTGGATGTTCGTGACTGGATTGAAGGGGTTCGGGTAGTTCTGCGCCAGAACGAACTGCTCCGGTACATCCTGACTGACGTTGGCGACCAGGGTAGCCACGTCGACCCACTGCGGAACCGAGGCTGGATCCGGGGCGCCGTCGCTGTTGAATCCACCCAGAGTACCTACGAATCCATTACCCGTGGCGTCAGCCGCTGTGTCGCCTGAGCCTTCGTCGAAGTGCCACAGCGCCAGCGTCAGCGCATCCATATCAAAGGGACCTGTTGGCAGATCGAAGTTCTCCGTGTACCGAGCATTTACGGAAACTCGGACCTCATCGATGAGCCCAGGGAATCCTTCAATACGATCGTTCCAGAGATCCGCGGCTCCGTTTCCGATGGCCATGGCCATCTGACCACCCAGAAGTGGCACCGCCGATTCGATGCTGGAGACCTGGACCCCGTCGATGAAGATCCTCATCGAGTCGGCCGTGTTCCAGACGGCCGCAATGTGATACCAGCGCGGGAAGAACACCTCATCAACGCGCTCGCTGGACTCCAGGTTGGTGGTGGTCACCCCGTCCTGCATAAAGAACAGGGCCCGCCCTTCGCCGCGCCGCCAGCCGAGACCCAGATCACCCGGATTGTTGCCGCCCAAGTTCTTGGCGAACAGGTAGGTGAAGTCCGGATTATGCGTGTCATTGGTCAGGACAGAATCAGGCTTGAACCACATTTCCACGGTCCCCTGGTCCATCTGAAGCGGGAACAGAGACGCAGCATCCCGAATCTCAACCCGATCTCGCTCGAAGCGAGTGAAGTGAATTGCGCCGCCCGAGCCCCACGGATGAGCCACGTCCACGAAATCATCCAAGGCGTTGAGCGCATCCACCGTCTGCGCGGGTGAGAAGATGTTTGCGCTTACGGCTGTGTGCAGGACAAACGGGTCCTGTGCCAGGACATCTCCGTCCGGGTTTCGTGTGATGGAAGTCTGCTGGTCGGCCATTGCCGCCGTTGCTAGTCCAAACTCCCATTCGGTATCGGTGCCCACTGCCGGATCACCTGTGCCTGACTTCGATCCAAACGCCACATAGGCGTCGTAAGAGCCATCGGGCGACATGAGCACGGCAAAGTCACCTGAGGCGTCCAGTCCGTCACCCAGCATTCCTGTGCCCGCAAAGGCCCTGGTCATCATGGGGTCGGCTGAGTAGCCCGCGGCGTTAGTGAGATCACCACCACCGAAAACCGCCACCATCCCTTGTGGCGCCAGCATGTAGCCGCTTGGGAAGGTGAAACTCGCTCCGCCTTCGTCTCCCACCATCCAGCCCCCCAGATCAACCGCGACTTCTTCGCTGGTGTTGACGATCTCGATGAACTGATCTTCGGTTGCACTGATGGTTCCGTCGTGGTTCGCGTCTCCCGCGCCCGTGGCATCAGCCAGTACCTCATTGATCACAACCGTAACTGGTGGCTGTGGCGGAGGAACGGTCGTGCGCCCATCGATGGTAAGTGCCGGCGAGTAGGCCAAATTGGACACGGTGAGGTGCTGTACGAACGGATCAATAACGTTGATATCCCCGTCAGGAAAGCGGGTAATACTGTTATCTGCGTTGGCAGGTGCGCCCACTTCGATGCCGACCTCATAGGAGTCCACATTGGGAGGACCTCCGTCGCCAACCTTGCTGCCGTAAGCCAACCACGTATCGTAGGCCCCGTCGTCCGAGAGCAGGAGAATAATCTCGCCTCCGTTGGCGAGCCCGTTCCCCACGGTGGAGTCAGCCGAGAAGACACGCGTCACTAGAGGATCTGCATCGTAGCCCGCGACTCCTGTCACGTCACCGCCACCGAATACCACCAAGAGGCTCCGCGGAGCCATGATGTAGCCATCAGGGAATGTGAAGCCTACACCTTCGTCGTCACCCAATTGCCAACCTGAGATATCGACAGGTTCCTCGGAGATGTTCGCTAGCTCCACAAATTCGTCTTGGGTGGAACTGCGGGTACCGTCGCCGTTGGCATCGCCAGGCGTTCCAGATGGCGGATCGGCCAGGACCTCATTGATGATGACCGTAAGTACGGGTAGCGGCTTCGGGATGACACCGGCTCCTCCTACAGTCACTCCCGGAGAAAAGAGCGCACTGCTGACGTCGCTGTGCTGAACCCAAGGCTCGGCATCGGCCACATTCCCATCAGGGCTTCGGGTGGCCGAGACATCCTCGCCCATGGCAACCGTGATGTCGCTGCCATACTCAAACTCAATGCCTGTGGTCGCGGCCGTGGCCGGCGCACCACCTCCTACCTTGGATCCATATCCCAGATAGGTGTCTGCGGTCCCATCCGGGGACTTCAGCACGATGTACTCTCCCCCGTTGGCGAGACCGTTACCGACGGTCGAATCCGCGCTGAATACACGGGTCAGCAGCAGGTCCACATCGTAGCCGGCCACTCCCGAGACATCCCCACCGCCAAACACCACCAGAATGTGCCTCGGGGGCAGCTTGTATCCCGCGGGGAAGGTGAAGTTGATGGCCTCATCGTCGCCGAGCATCCATCCTGTCAGATCCAGCGTGTCGGCGCTGACGTTGGCCAGTTCTACGAACTCATCCTGGGACGAAGAGCGTGTCCCATCGCCATTCGAGTCTCCAGGCAGATCACCCGGTGGATCGGCCAGCACTTCGTTGAATATCAGTTGCTGCTGCGCCTGAACGGTTGAGAATGCGCCGAAGACCAACATGGTCGCCAGCAAGAGGTAGCACTTTTTCATGGTCTTACCCATCAGATTGATTGGGGACGGAGATCCATCACTTTCCTATAGCGAGCGTGAACCGATTCACGCTGCCCAGAAAGCCCAGATCTACGTATGAGTAGTCGGCGATGACAATGACACGGTCCAGGAGGCGGCGACGAACGCCGACTCCCAGGCTTGCACCGCCCGTCCTGTCCCTTTCAAAGAGTGCGGCGTAGCCACCGCGCAGGGACAGGGTGTTTCCAAATGTGTATTCAGCGCCCAGATTCACTGATTCGCTGTTGTCCGATGGGTTCATGAGATCCGCGACCACGGAGACCGTGTGATAGTCGGAGAGGACCCTCTCGTATGCAAAGCCAAATCGAAAGGACAGCGGGATCGAGAAGCGATCCGTATCGAGGCTTGCGTTCAACTGGTCGTTGCTGAAGTTGGCCGCATCATCGTCAAAGGGACGTTTCAGATCCCTCCCCGCCAGTTGCATATCCCCACCGAAATTGAGGATGCTTGCGGCCAGTGTGAAGCCTTCCAGCCGGGTACGATAGAGGATGCCCAGATCCACGGCTCCGGTGGACGCAGTCTCATTCCAGAGAGACTCGCGAACGTACTTGCCGGTGATGCCGGCCGAGAACCTCTCAGTGAGTGCGCTTGCCCACGTGAGGCCCAGCACGACGTCGGAGGCACTATAGAATTCTCCGGTGCCTTCAGGCTGCAAGATGGTTCGCACGGGTTGCTCATCAACCGCGTCAAAACTGAGAATGCTGAAGCCCAGCGATCCCAAACCCGGAAGTTTCATGACCAGCCCCACATAGTCGAGGGAGGTATCCACGAGCCAGTTGGTGTGATCAAACGTCACGGTCACGTCCCCGGCGAGCGTGGCAGCTCCGGCCGGATTCCAATATAGTACGGTGGCGTCTCGCGACATGGTCGCGCCAGCGTTTCCCATGCTCATAGCACGCGCACCAACGCCAATCTGCAGGAACGCGGCGGCACTAGTACCCGCGTTGGAGACATCCTCCACGAAGTTGCTGGGGGGCCTGTCAATCTCCTGAGCAGAGGCGCGCGCGACCACAAGACCTCCGAAGAGAGTCAGTGCAAACAGAGCTGTGATATGTGGGGACACCTTGCGCGCCATCACTTGATGAGGGTGAATTTGCCGGTTGCCTCACCTATGTCGGGGGCGTCCACATGGAAGAAATAGACACCGAAGGAGACCGTCAGTCCGTCCTTAGAAACCAGGTCCCAGCTTTCCGAGCCGTTCTCAAGGGGGGTGTCATGTTCAAGGACCTGCACCAGCTTCCCGGCAATGTTGAAGATCCGGATGGTGCACTGCGGAGGCAGGTTCACGAAGTCAATCCGGCGCTCGCCGCGGCCGGATGCGTTGAACAGGGGCTTCTCCCAGGAGGCGCTGACTACATACGGGTCGGGCACCACGTAGATATTGGACATGGCGTCCTCGGCCTCCGCACTATCGAAACTGGTCTCCGTTGTGGAGAAGCTGACCACGTCCAGGGCGGAGAAAGGCTTGGAGACGTCCAGCCGATAGACGTCGCCCGATTCTGGCAATATGGGGTTCTCGCCAACCGGACCAGTGAACGTGAACCGCCAACCGAGATTGAACCTGAAGCCGGCCTGGTCAAAGACCATCGTGATCACATCACCCGGACTCAGACGCTCATCCGGCACCCCCGTCTCCTCCAGGATAAACTTGTACTTCTTGCCTGAGGTCACACCGATTACCTGAAAGTCCACCGGGATGCGGCGCTCAAAGGCAAACTGAACGAACGAGGAGTCCACACCGGGTGCGCCCATTTGTATCTCCACGTCCTCCGGAATCGGCACGCTGCGTTCGGAAACCACCAAATCCACTTCGCCCCGGAGATTGGAGCTCCCTTCTGTCCACCCCTGCATGACAGGTGTGGCCACCTCTGGTGTATAGACCCTGAAGTTCATGCCGGCAAGCAGGCGGCGGCTCAAGTCCAGACTATCGAAGACGGCGGATTCATAAAGAGTGCGGTCACTGGTCACCTCGCGGATTTGAATTCCCTTGGTCAGGCGCGCCTTGGTCGTATCGGTGAAGGTCACCTCATACCGTGCACCGGCATCCAAACTGTCAGTTACAAGAACCTCTACCACCACCTCACCGGTGGCCGGGCCCTCAAGTGTTACCTCACCCGAAATGCCACCCAAGAGCGCTCCGGCGGCCGGTGCGTTTGGCACCACAACCGCCGTGTTCTTGTCCACAAAGGTGACGTTGCCGATCAGATCGGTCTGAATGATCTTCGAAGCTTCGGTGGGCGCGATGGCCGTGAGTTTGTCTAGCGTGGAAATGCCCCGGCTAAAGAAGTCCAGATCATAACCCGTGTCGTAGGGGACCACCGCGTAGTAGTACTTCCGGCCGTTGTCCAGACCCGTGTCCTTGTAGTAGTACCGCAGCCCCGAGTCGGTGCCCGAGTTAAAAACGGCCCCCGTCTCCCCAATCTGGATGGGATGCGGTCCCTTGAGCCCATTCTCCCTGTCAAACTGCGCGATGGGCTTCCACAGAATCGGGTTACCGAACGCATCGGTGATGGTCTTTATCGTGTTGAAGGACGGGTCTGTGGCCCGGTAGACCAGATAGCCTTCAAAGTCGGGGCCATAGATGGGGTCACGAGAGAACTCAGCGATGTTGTCCCACATGAGCACCGCCGTCTGGTCGCCCGCGACAACCGAGAGTTCTGACTTGTTGGGCGGCTTGGCGAAGGAGTAGTCGGCGTCGTAGATCTTCTGCATCGTCCGCTTGTTGCGGAGGATGTCGTCAAAATCGCGACCGAACAGGCTAGTGATGGCGAACTTCCTGGTGTCGAAGCGGGGTAGAGAGAAGTAGCCCGAGCCATAGATGAAGGCCAGGTTGCTGGGCATCTCGCCGCCAAAGCGATTGGGCTCCATCTCCAGCCACGTCCGCTCGTCATCGCTGACGTTGCCGGCCGGTCGGAGGACGTAACTGGTGAGTCCAATCTGATCAGACTCATCGTTGTCGGTCTTGCCGAAGTTGGGCTCGCCCTGATCCGGTTGGCCGTTGCCTTCGCTGCCATCGCTGTCCGGCCCGACGTAGCCATCATCGTTTGGCCCCAGGCCATCCGAGCCCCGGTCGTCCAGAAGAGTCTCATTCGCCTCCCGGATGCCGTTCTGGTTGAGGTCATTGAAGGCCACCCAGTCGGCGTCCTCGTCTCCGGTCCACCACACCCCGGACTCGACGGCCGGGCGAAGCAGGGCGCTGCCGAAGAAGCTCTCGAATTGACCCATGTCGTAAGACGAACCAAGAGCGGACAGGACATTCTCGGTACCTGTGATCAGCGTTCCACGCTCATCGTCCTGGACCTCGTCCGCGATCCCGTTCTGGTCATTGTCTTCTCCGTCCAACGGGTCACCCGGGCTTTCCAGGAAGGCGAATCCGAAGTAGCCTACCCCCGGCCTGCCCCGGTTATCCAGGCCGTCGCGATCCCACATGTAGACAATGTCATCCTGACGCTCGAAGTTGGCGAAGTCATCCACCGAATCGCCCTGCCCACCGACGGCAGGATCCACGTACATGCCGAAGACCACCTTAGTCAGGTCCTTGTCGCTGACGTTTTCGATGTCATAGCGGACAATCAGAATGTCCTCAGCCTGAACGTTGACCCACTGGTAGCCGCGAACGCGGACTTGAAGACCAAGCCCCCGCAGGCCCACTGGGTAGTCAGAGGAGTCGGCCGAGCTTCTCGTAAATGGGAAATAGTCGAACTCGTCATTATTGCGATCATCCATGACGTAGTACGACTCTTGGTCGCCGCGGACGAAAGCCCCAAACTCGCCGTTCCAGAGCCCATCTCGCGAGCCCGGCTCTCCCGGATAGTCAATTGGCCACTGGTCTGGCCATGACGCCTCCAGATGACTCATGGGCGGGTAGTCGAGTTCGTTCTCAGAGCCCGGGTTCAGATATCCGGCCAGCGGCTCCCAACCGTAGGTATGTGTACCGTCAGGGCTGACATCGAAGGAGCCTGAGTTCGTGTAGTTCTCGGTCACGATTCGAATGAACTGGCCGTTCACATCCTGCACCTCAGCTCCGGCCATCATGACGAACTCGAATCCGTACCACTGGCCAGAGCCCTTGGGCCATTCCATTTTGGGGGGCTCAAAGCGCGAACCGAGGTTTCCAAAATTGGAGTAGCGGGTAAAGACCAGGTTGCCGTCGTGAATCCCCGTACGGCGAAACTCACGCCCGCCTTCCGGCCTGTCCTGCGCCAGGCCTTCGACTGGGCCAGCGGCCAGAAGAAGCAGCACCCACAGGAGTCCTTTGATATTTCGAGGCAACATCAAAACGTGATGTCCAGGCCTATCGTGACGCGACGCGGCGGATCCAGGAAGTCCGGTCTCAGATCGATTTCGTCGACGGTGAAGTTGCGGTTCTGATTCAGGACTTCGGTCTCACCGAGTGTCCGGTACGGATGGAACGGGTTGCCAGTGCTGGTATAGATGGACCTGGAGTTGAGCCGGTCGAGCACATTGAAGGCCTTCGCGTAGACACGTGCGGAATAGCCCGCCATCTTGAATCGCCGCGCGATGTTCACGTCGATATTGAGCAGTGAGGGCTTGGACTCGCTGTTTGACAACTGGGCGGAGAGCTGGCTGCCCGGATTGCTCGGAGTGTAGGGCTGACCCGATGCGAAGCGGGCAATCAAACTCAGCGTGGTCCCGCTAGAGTTACCCATTATGAGCGTCCCGTTGAGTGAATGGCGCTGATCCCAATTCAGAGGAAGCACCTGTTTTTCGGGTTCTACCGGCGGCTGGGTCTGGTTGTTGAAGAACACGCTGTTGGGATCCGAGGCGTTGCCCCGGGCAACCTGATACGTGTAGTCCAGCGTGACTCCGAAGTTGTTGCTGTACTGCCGGATCAGTGAGGCGGCAAACCCCTTGGTGTTGCCGTAGTCACGATTGACATACCGGGCGTAGACCTTCTTGTCTACCGTGCTGATGATCTCCTGGCCCAACAGATTCTTGATGTCCTTGTAGTACACCGTCAGTTCGATTTTCAAATCCCGCGCCAAGGAATACTGCAGACCCAACTCGTAGGCCGTAGTGCGTTCGGGCTTCAAGTTGGCGTTGCCCATGATGGTCTGCAGGTTGCCCAGTTCGACCTCGAATTCCGAGTTTGCGTAGATAAAGGAGAAACGCGGCACCTGGAAGAAGCGGCCGTACGAGACGTGGAGGACTCCGCGTTCGGAGATTGGAAAGGCAAGGCCGAGACGTGGGCTGATCTGTGTTGCACGTTCAGCCCGCACAAAGCCAGTGGCGAGTCGAATCCCGTTCGAGGCATCGGTAGAGGCTTCGAGATTTGCCGGGATCGAGCCGTTGGGATCCCAGTAGTCGAATCGGAGTCCGGCGTTCAGGACCAGTTCGTCAATCTCGACCTTGTCCTGAATAAAGAAGACAGCCTCTCTTGGCTTCTGGACATACTGGTCATTCCCGGCCGTATTCCCTGCAGGTACCCGCTGCGTGGGCGAGATGTAAACCGGGCCGTCCGAAATGGTGAGCTGAGAGAATTCTTCGACCCGGTGGA
>JBLHLC010000047.1:0-27971 GCA_047619685.1 Rhodothermales bacterium | reverse complement strand
TTCGGCCGCGATCCCAGCATAGACGCACTCAAACCACTCATCGGAAGACGCCATGCTAAGAAAGCTACTGGCGGCGGCCTTTGTCGTCGTATTGGCTCCCACCCTCGCCTTTGGTCAGGCCGCCGTTGTTACCGGCACCGTGACTGACGGAGATGGACAGCCACTTATCGGCGCGAACGTCGTCATTGACGAACTCGTAATCGGAGCAGCCACGGATCTTGACGGACGATATTCGTTCGAAGTCCCGGCTGCGCAGGCTCGCGGGCAACAGGTAACCCTGCGGTCTCGTTACGTCGGCTTTAGCCCGCAGCTGCGGATAATCACCCTCAATTCTGGAACCCAGACGCAGGACTTTGTGCTGATTCTGGACCGCCTCCGCCTCGACGAAGTCGTGGTCACGGGTGTTTCCTCCGCGACGCCCGCCAAGAAACTCGCGTTCACCGTGGACAAACTCGATGCCTCTGCAATCGAACTGGCACCCGCATCAAATGCGGTTGCCTCGATTCAGGGTAAAATTGCGGGTGCACAGGTTACCCAGACCTCTGGGCAGCCAGGAGACGGCGTCTCCGTCCGCCTCCGCGGCACGACGTCCCTCACGGGAACGTCTGAGCCGATGTACATCGTAGATGGCGTCATCCTGACGGGTGGCCTCGCCGACATCGACGCGCTGGACATTGAGTCCATCGAGGTCGTAAAGGGCGCGGCGGCATCTTCGCTGTACGGCTCCCGTGCGCAGAACGGTGTCATCCAGATCACCACCAAGCGTGGTGGCGGTCTTGCGTTCAACCAGACGCGTGTCACGATCCGCAACGAGTTTGGCTCCAACCAGCTCCCCGGCTCGTTTCAGGCCAATAACGCACATGACCTGAAGACCAACGCCAGTGGCACGTTCCTGAACGCCGACGGTGTTGCGAACACTTGCGAAACCTGCTTCACCAACGGGTACGGCCCGGGCACCGTTAACGATGACATCGGCGCCACCAACCCGACTTCGTTCTTCGATAAGGCCTACTCGGCATCGTCAAGCAATCTGACGAACAACTTCGAGGAGTTCTTTACCCCGAATTCGACCTACACGAACTACCTGTCGATAGCCCAGAACAGCGCGAGGACAAACTTCCACGCCTCGTTCACCAACCTTCAGGAGGGCGGCATCCTTCCCGGGCTTGAGGGCTACAACCGGAAGTCGTTCCGCGTCAACCTGGACCACAGGATAAACCAGAAGCTGAGCTTCGCAACATCCAGCTACTACGCGGCCTCGGAGCGCGACGTACCGCGTTCTTCGGGTTTCAATCCGTTCTTCGGCTTGATGTTTACGAACCCGCTCGCCAACCTGTCTGCACGGGACGGAAACGGTAATCTGGCCGTACAGGCGGATCCGCTGTCTGTTGAAGAGAATCCGCTTTACGTCATCGAAAATGTCGGGACCCAGGACCAGGACAGCCGCATACTCGGCAACTTCCGGGTCCGCTACGAGGCTGCTGACTGGCTGAACGTTGAAGCCAATATGAGCTACGACCGCCAGGATGATGACTTCCTGCGGTTTGCTGATCGCGGCACGGAATCGATCGACCCGTCCAATTTCAACGACGGGCAGATCCTGCGGACCAATTCGATCAGCGAGGCCCTGAATGCAGACCTCACGGTCTCGCTGCAGAAGAGCTTCGACAAGCTGACGGCTCGCGGGCAGTTCAAGTATCAGGGCGAGTCCACTGATTTTATCTCCCAGTCCATTACGGGTAACACGATCACCTCCGAGGGTATTGCGGACTTCTCGAACGTCAACGGAGAGAAGAGCATTTCCTCAAGCGAGCAGACGGTGCGCTCGGACGGACTCTACGCAACGGGCGGAATCGACTACGCTGACAAGTACATCGCAGATGTCCTGATCCGGCGTGACGGCTCCTCGCTCTTCGGTTCTGAAGAACGCTGGCAGACGTACTACCGGTTCTCCGGTGCATGGCGTGTTTCTGAAGAGTCTTTCTACCCCTTCGGTGATTGGATGGAGGAGTTCAAGCTGCGCTTCTCGCAAGGCACGGCCGGTGGTCGGCCGAGCTTCGCGGCTCAGTTTGAGACATTCACGCTCAGCAACGGCCAACTGTCCAAAGGCACCCTGGGTAACGCGTTCCTGAAGCCTGAGATCTCAACAGAGCAGGAGTTCGGGATGGACATGGGTATCATGAATCGCGTCAGCGCGAGCCTGGTGTATGGTAAGGCCAAGGTGGAGGATCAGCTTCTGGTTGTCCCTCTTCCGGGTTACTTCGGGTTCGGCTCGCAGTGGCAGAACGCAGGAACGATCGAGTCCAATACGATTGAGGCCACACTGGACGTCAACGTCCTGAGCGGGCGTAACACGACCCTGGATATTGGCTTCGTGTTTGACCGCACACGTCAGGAAATCACCGAGTTCAACACGAACCCGTACAAGACCGGTCCCGTGTCTGCCTTCTACTACCGTGAAGGCGAGCAGATTGGCGCCATGTACGGCATCCACTGGTTGGATGACGCTTCCCAGTTGTCCACGGAAACCGGTCCAGACGGCGAGTACGTCACTGGTACCGGAGTCCCGTCGGGCTTCCAGGCTTCCGGATTTGCTGTCAACGATGACGGACTTCTGGTTCCTGTCGGAATCGGCAATACGTACACCGACGGCGTCGCCAAGAGTCTGTGGGGAGAGCGCGTTGACGTGGACGGCGACGGCACGGGCGACATGCTGTTCGGCATGCCCATCAAGGAACTCAACGACGAAGGCCAGAACTTCCAGCAGATCGGAGACGCTCTGGCGGACTACAATCTGGGCCTCTCGACCAACCTGCGGTATAAGGGCTTCAACGCCTACATGTTGTGGAACGCACAGGTTGGCGGTCAGGTGTACAACTTCACCAAGCAGTGGGCTTACCGCGACGGTCGGCACTCCGACCAGGATCAGCTTGGCAAGTCCGAAGGCAACAAGAAGCCGGTTCAGTATTACGAAGCCCTCTACGATGCTACCGCAGTCAACGACTGGTACTTCGAAGATGGTACGTACCTGAAGCTTCGTGAAGTCTCTTTGGGTTATACCGTGCCTCGTGCCCAACTACAGAAGTGGTTTGGCAGCTCCCTCCACGGCCTGAATGTGAGCCTGATTGGTCGCAATCTGTTGACCTTCGACGATTACTCCGGATGGGATCCGGACGTTGGAGATGGCGGTGACGCAACGCTCTTCCGGGTGGACAACTTCGATTATCCGAAGTACCGCACGTTCACCGGCCGCATCGAGATTCAGTTCTAGCTGTCCGAGTCCCCGGTCAGAAATGACCGGGGACAGACATCCAGGCAAAACGAATACAGAGGAAAGACATGAAGTTTCGATTCACCCTTGGGCTTGCAGTTGTGCTGATGTTCGGCATGACAGCTTGCCAGGATCTCTCCGTTGAGAATCCGAACGACCCGGACCGGACCAAGGCGCTGGCATCCCCTCAGGATGTTGAAGTGCTGGCGTCGGGTACCTTCAGTGACTATTGGGCTGCCAACCAGTATTCCGACTCCATGCCGTGGTCAACCATCGCCGATGAAATTTCATCGTCGTGGGCCAACTGGGGCATGCGCGACAACTCCTCGGAGCCACGCATAGGCTGGAACAACGATCCGGCATACAGCCGCCGCTCCATGGGGCAAACCGCCTGGTTTGGGGCCTACGGTTGTATTTCCAATGCAGCGGACGCCCTTCTGGCCGTTGAAGGCAACGAGACCCTCTATCAATCAGAGGGCATCGACACCAACCGGATCAAGGCCTTCTCCAAGTTCACACTCGGACTCTGCCTGGGCACGCTGGCCACCCGCTACGACCGCGCGTTCATCGTCGACGAGACCACGGACCTGGAGGCTGTTGCCCTCGGACAAGTGGAATTGGGTCTGGAGCCCTATACGGCCGTGCGTGACGCAGCAATCGCCAAGCTGGACGAGGCTATCGCCCTTGCTCAAGCCAATGCGTTTACGATTTCGGACGCAGATGACTGGATCTTTGGACTCACCGTCACTAATACCGATCTGATTCGGCTCGCCAACTCGTTCGCCGCCCGTTTCATGGCGACAAACGCGCGGTCACCGGAAGAACGTGCAGGGGCGGACTGGGGCGACATCATTCGCCGCGTGGATGGTGGGATCACGGGTGATTTCGCTCCGATAGGTGATGACAACGGCGACATCCGCGAATGGGATGCCACCAAGTTCTATGGTCAGGAGCACCGGACCTGGGCTCGCGCCGACTACCGGACTACAGGCCCGGCTGACGAGACGGGAGGGTACGCCGGTTGGCTTGCCACACCGGTCGCCACCCGGAACGTGTATGATGGATACAACACGTCCGATCGCCGCATCGTCGGTGCAGGCGGTCCCGAGGACAGCGGTACCTATTTCCGCTTCGTCGGCACAGCTGGCCCATGGCCCTCTGCGCGTGGGACCTACCACTACGCGACGCATACGCACAACCGCTACGTGGATTATCTGGCCAACAATGCCAACGGTCCAATGATGCACATGACCATGGCGGAGATGGACCTGCTCAAGGCAGAAGGGCTCCTTCGCTCCGGTGGTTCTGCAGCCACGGTGGCGCAGCTCATCAACAACACGCGTGTTGCCAACGGCGAACTTCCTCCTGCCACGGCGGCCACTCCTGCTGGAGGTCCTACTGACGGAAGTTGGGAAAAAACCGGCATTCACCTGAACGGAACGCTCTGGGGTTACCTCCAGCACGAGCACCGCATCGAGACCTTCGCTTCGGCGAGTTCCCTTGCGTACGCTACGGACCGTGGTTGGGGAGACCTGGTTCAGGGTACGCCGATCAACTACCCCGTCCCCGGTCGGGAACTTGAGACGCTTGCTCTGGACAACTACACCTTTGGTGGTGTAGGCGCGCCGGGCGGTGCCCCCAAGGGTCGCTCGGATCGCCGCCTCGCCATCGAGGATCGCAACGTTCGGGTCAAATAGTCCTGCATCTGCAGGTATTGCTTCTGTGAGAAGGGCCGGGCGATTTTGGTCGTCCCGGCCCTTCTCCGTTTTCAAGACTCAGTCGACATGAAACCACGTATACACAACCCACTGCTCGTAGCCGTGCTGCTGGCGCCCCTTTTGTTGTCCGGCTGCGCCTCTTCCGGAAACACGGCACGACAGGGAATGATCAGATCCAACCTGGGTTCGGCTCCCAGGAACGTCCTTGTTTCCGTAACTCCTGATGCACTGATAAGCCGGTACGGATACCTGATGCTGCGCCAGGTGGTTGACACAGAGGATGTCCGCTACGAGACCGACTGGAAACAGGAATCCGCGTTCTCGGATGAACGGGCGCTGGGCTACACGCACGCTCGCACCAAAATTACGGTCACAGCCAGGCCAAGAAACCGGTCTGGATCAGGCGCCCAAAACCTTGCGGTCACGTTTGTCGCGGAGTCACAGGTCTTGCCCTTCGGGAACGAAGTGTGGATATCCGCGGTGCCCACGGAGGAGCGGAAGGACTATCTGGATCAGATTTCCGGCTATTTGCGGCGCACCTACCAGACCACGATGCGATGAGGCATGCCCTGGTTGTTGTCTTGACGGCCGCAGCCCTTGGGGGATGCGGCCGTCGTGGCGCAGTGCCGCTGTCGTACGACCCTCCCGGGTCCACGATTACCACCTCGAAGCCGATTGATCAGCAGGTCCGGCGCGCATGGGAGTTTGGTGAGATTGGCGTCACGAATGACTACAACGGAGCAAGGCTAAATGCGCTCGAGGCCGTGAACGACACGCTCTTGGGCGGTCAAATCACTCCCGAAAACGCACCGGTAAACAACAGCGCCTGGTTTGGCTTCAAGATCTGGTCCAAGGCGCCGCGCCGGATCTGGGTTCGTCTGGATCACACGGATGGAGATCATCGCTACGTTCCCAAACTGAGTAGCGATGGCCATTCCTGGACCTCCATCGCCCCCGGATCGTTCCGAATGGACACCACCGGCCAGCGCCGTGCGGGGATCATGGCACTTCAGATTGGTCCGGATACGCTCTGGGTTTCCGGGCAGGAACGCCTGGGTACCCGTGAATTCGCCAGTTGGATAGACGAACAGGGAAGTCACCCGGCATCCGAGATTCGCCAGGTTGGGGTATCGACCTACGGCACGCCGCTCCGGCTGCTGGACGTTGGGACCAACCCTGACTCCGACGAATACGTTCTGATAATCTCCCGCCAACACCCGCCTGAGGTAACCGGCTCGATCGCCGTCATGGCGTTCGTGGAGCGCCTGCTTCAGGACGATGACCTGGCAACCCGCTTCCGGGCCCGGTACCGCACGCTGGTCGTCCCGCTCATGAACCCGGACGGTGTTGACAACGGCCACTGGCGTCACAACGCCGGCGGTGTTGATCTCAATCGGGACTGGTTGGACTTCAACCAGCCCGAGACGCGCGCTGTATCGCAGTATTTCGTCCAGACGGTAGGGGGCGGCACGGTGCGGTTTGCGGCAGACTTCCATTCCACCCAGGAGGACGTGTTTTATACCACCAGCCGGGACCTGGAAACCAACACACCGGGACTCGTTGACGCGTGGCTTGGCGACATAGATGCCGCCCTGCCGGACTATGCCATCAACGATGAACCGTCCGGAGTGGATTCACCTGTCTCCAAGGCCTGGTTCTACAAGCAATTCAAGGCCACATCCCTGACCTATGAAGTCGGCGACGAGCAGGAGCGAGGTCTAATACGAGCCGTGTCAGTGGCTGGAGCCGAGTCCATGATGCGGCGTTTACTGGACGTATCTCGAAACTGAATCCCAGCTCCTTGCGCATCTCCTTTCCCGGTCGGGCCGCTTTTTTCGGACTACTGGCGTGGTCGATAGCAGGCTGCACGAGCCCGGAATCGACGCCGCAGGAGTGGCAGACTTTCGGGGGGTACCGCTCCATAGCGCTCCAGGTTACTGGTGATACGCCTGGTTTTTCCACCGTAACGTCCTCCGGCATTGACTTCTTTGGTCTCCTGTCTGACACGGCGTTTGTGGCAAACAGGCACCGCGTAAACGGAGCCGGCGTGGCCATCGGAGACGTGGATGGCGATGGGCTCCCGGACGTGTTCATGGCCGGCCTCCAGGCCAGCTCTCGCCTGTACCGTAATCTGGGCGCGTGGAGGTTCGATGACGTCACGGACGCTTCTGGACTGGACCTGTCCGGTGTCTACAACACCGGCGCTGCTTTTGTAGACGCAGATGGCGATGCTGACCTGGATCTGGTCACGACGTTGCTGGACGGGCCCAGTGCGTTATGGCTCAATGACGGATCTGGGGTCTTCTCCGAGGACGCTTCCTGGCCAGGGCGTGCCGCTGGCGCGCGGGGAGGCACAACCATCACGGCGGCAGACGTGGACGGGGATTCGGACCTGGACATCTACATAACGAATTACAAACGCCGCACGGTAAAAGACCTCTACCACCCCCGGGAAATCAGCTTTGATCGAACGGTGGAGCAGGTCGGGGACCAATTTACCGTCATCCCGCCCTATGACCAGCACTACAAGATCCAGCGGCAGGAAGGGCGGGTGATGCGGTATGAGTACGGCGAGGCCGACGCGCTACTCGTCAACGATGGGGCGGGCTTCAGGGACGTCACCACCGAAGCGTTTTCCGATCCAGAGGGCCTCGCGACCGATTGGGGACTGACCGCTCAGTTTCGTGACCTGGACGGAGATAACGATCCGGACCTCTACGTATCCAACGACTTCGAAAGTCCGGACCGTATCTGGCTGAACGATGGCTCGGGCTCGTTTACACCGGCTCCCATCTTGTCGGTCCGGCATACCGCGCAATCATCGATGGCCGTGGACGGCTCGGATGTGGACAGAGACGGCCGCGTCGATCTCTTCGTCACCGAGATGCTGAGTCGCACGCACGAACGTCGTCTGCGTCAGGTGGGCAGCCCCCCGCCCATTATTCCAGGCCTGGGTCAAGTCGAGGTTCGGCCCCAGGTGATGCACAACACGCTGCTCATGGCGAGTGCCGGCCCGGCCGCACCGGGGTTCATCGAAGCCGCACGCGCGTTTGACGTGGCCGCCTCCGAGTGGTCGTGGTCGGCCATCTTTCTGGATGTCGACCTGGACGGTTGGGAAGACCTCCTCATTTCGACCGGGCACCGCTACGACGCCATGGATCTGGATACCCAGACGTCCATGTCCGGAATGCCTTCAGCGGACGAGTGGACGCGTGAGCTCCTGGAATTTCCAACACTCGATCTCCCCAACGTCGCCTTTCGCAACGAAGGCGGGACGCACTTTTCGGAAATGGCACGCGGATGGGGCCTCGGGGAGACAGGTGACGTGACACACGGCATGGCCTTCGGGGACCTGGATGGCGATGGGGACCTGGACATCGTCACCAACCGGCTCAATGGAGCGGCAGGTGTTTTCCGCAATGACACCGAGGCTCCGCGAATCGCGGTCCGACTGGTTGGGCGGGACAAGAACCCTTTCGGAATAGGTGCCACGATCCGGGTTTCAGGAGGCGGATTCGCCCAATCCAAGGAAATTCTGGCGGGAGGCCAGTATCTGTCTGGAAGCGAGGCCAAGGCGGTATTTGCGGCGCCAGAGGACTCTATGCGGCTGGAAGTAACCTGGAGGAGAGGACATTCAACGTCTCTGAAGGTGGCGGCAAATACGCTGGTCGAGATCTCGGAGCCCATCTTCGCGGCGCCCGCGCCCGCTTCAGACCGGCCCGACACCCCAGACGCCCCATCAGCCAAACGGCAGCCACGATTCGACGTGGAGGCCCTGGCTACGCATCAGGAGCCTCTCTTCGAGGATCGTGCCAGGCAGGCCCTCCTCTTGCGGCGACTGAGTCAGGAAGGCCCCTATGCGGCCTCAGGGGATCTGACCGGCGACGGCCAGCCCGACGTGGTCATCGGGACCGGCGCAGGTGGTAGGCCGGCGGTCTACCTGAACGATGGCGGCGTCCTGACCTTGGCCGACGCTTCGGCCTATCCGGTGAGCGGGCAAGACATGACCGGCCTGGCCATCACCGAAGGCCGCATCATGGCTGCGGTCAGTGGATATGAATCCGACTCCCCGTCCCGCCTGGACCAGTACACAATCCTGAACGGCGTGCTGCAGGATCGCGGCGAGATAGACCTGGGAAACGGGTCGCCGGGCCCCCTTGCCGTGGCAGACATAAACGGCGATGGCTTCGAGGATCTCTTCGTCGGCATGCGATTCCTGCCGAACCGCTACCCGGAGTCTGTGCCGAGTCCGTTCTTTCTACGGGAGGGCGATGGCTGGGTCCGTGGCGGTCAGCTCCCAGCGGGCCTGATTACAGGCGCAGCCTTCGCCGATGTGGACGGGGACAGAGATCAGGACCTTGCCGTCTCAACCGAGTGGGGGTCTGTGAGGATCTACGAGAATGACGGAAAAGGCAATTTTGAGGATGCCAGCCCAAAATGGGGCACCAGCGGACTTGTCGGCCTTTGGCGAAGCGCCCGGTGGGCGGACCTCAATACCGATGGACTCCCCGACCTGATCACGACAAACTGGGGCTGGAACTCCCCGTACGGCCGGGTGGGAGCCGTGGATTTCAAGGGTCCCGGGCCGCGCCTGTATTGGGCGGATTTCGACCGAAATGGCTCGATCGATCCGGTAGAGGCTGAGTATGCCCCCGGTATCGGAGCGTGGGCTCCAACCATGAAACTCATGGATCTGCTGCGGGGACTCCGGTACGTCTCACGCCGGGTGGGGTCCGCAATGGAGTACGCCAATTCCACGCTGGTCCAGATTCTTGGCCCGGCGGCCGAGAATGCACCGTTCGAGGAGCTCAATCAACTGGGTCATGTCGTCTGGATTAACACGGGATCGAGCTTTAAACCGCATATCCTCCCCGATCAGGCCCAGTGGGCACCCGCCTCAGACGTGGCTGCCGTTGACCTCAACGGGGACGGCAATCTGGATCTCGTGCTTTCGCAAAATTTTTTCCCCGTCCTTCCCGAAGATGCCACCCGGCAGGATGGCGGCACTGGCCTGATGCTGCTTGGGGACGGCACCGGCGCCTTCAGCCCGGGGGGCGCCCTGGGGGTCTATGGCGACGGGCGCGCCATGGAAATGGCGGACCTGGACCGGGACGGAGCTCCGGAGCTTATCGTGACCCAGAATGCGGCGCCCGCCTATGTGTACCGGCTGGTGCGATGACACGGCGCGGGTTCCATCACTCCGCAAGCCGCGCCCAGCGTCTGGGTGTCTGCCTGCTGGCCGCGTTGACCGGGTGCGGCCAGCAAACCATGGTCCAGCCCACCGAGTGGGTAGCGGCCGATGGGTACCGCTACCGCGAACTGGCAGTTCAGGGTGGAAAACCGGGCTTCTCGCGCGTGGAAGACACGGGGCTCGATTTCGTCAACCTGCTGAGTGATGCGGCCATCGTCCAGAACCGTCACAGGATGAACGGCTCGGGCGTGGCCGTGGGCGACGTAGACGGGGACAGTCGGCCTGACATCTTTTTTGCCGCCATGGAGTCCGCGCCCCGGCTGTACAGGAATCTGGGCGATTGGCACTTTGCAGACGCGACCCAGGACGCGGGCCTCAGTGGCGCGCCAAACTGGTCAACCGGGGCGGTCCTGGCCGACGTGGATGGAGACTCGGATCTGGACCTTTTCCTGACCGTCCTGACCGCCCCCAATGTGCTCTACCTGAACGACGGCCTTGGGCATTTTCGGGTCGCCACGGGCGCGGGTTTGGGCTCCAACCGGGGAAGCATGAGCGCTTCGTTCGCGGACACAGACCAGGATGGGGATCTGGACCTGTATGTGGCCAATTACAAAAGAATGGCGCTCCGGGATTCTCTGAGTCCCGAGTTGCTTCTCCTGGACGCGATTACGGACGACGACGGCGCCGTTCTGCCTTCCCTCCGAGAGCACTACCGCGTGGCTGAGGTGGGCGGTCGCCCGATCCGACTGGAGCTTGGTGAGGAAGATCAATACTACCTGAACCAGGGCGACGGCACGTTCCAACCCGCCGCCATCCCCGGCGTGGGCCGGGATTGGGGACTGGGAGCCCGCATGCAGGATGTCTCCGGGGACGGGATCCCCGATCTCTATGTGGCCAACGACTTCGAGAGTCCGGACTACTTCCTGACGGGCGATGGGAAGGGAGGCTGGACGGACCAAAGGAATGTCCTGGGGCACACAAGCAACTCGAGCATGTCGGTCGGCATGGCGGACGTGAACCGGGACGGACGGATTGACATTTTTGTCCCCGACATGCTCAGCCCGGATCCTGTACGCAGCCGGTTTGAGGCAGGGACCGCGGCTCCGCAGATGACGGCGGGCGCCGACAGCCGGCCCCAGTACATGCAGAACAGTCTATTTCTGGCGCGCGATTCGGGCGTCTGGGTGGAAGACGAGTGGCGGGCGAGAGACTATGCAGAAAGCGCATGGGCATACGGCGTCGCGGCCACCGGGTGGTCCTGGTCGGGGATCTTTCTCGACGTGGATCTGGACGGGTGGGAGGACCTCCTCATCAGCACCGGCCACTCCTTTGCCGTACAGGATGTGGATGCCCAGACCCGCGAGCGCGAGGCCATTCGGCGTGTTCGTTCCGTGGAAGCATTTCGGAGTCTGATCACAGACTATCCGACCCTGGAGTTGGAGAACGTCGCCCTCCGAAACCTCGGCGGGCAGGGTTTCGAGGCTGTTCCAGGCGGTTGGGGGATCGGGGTGGGGCCAGACATCACCCACGGCATGGCACTCGGAGACTTCGATGGGGATGGCGACATGGACGTGGTGACCAACCGGATGAACCTACCCGCAGGCCTCTACCGCAATGACGGCGGGGCCGACCGGGTGGCCCTGCGTTTCCGCCTGGACGGGTCGCCCGGAATAAACCCGGCGGGCATCGGGCTGACTGTGAGCCTCGGAAACCAGCAGCGGGAAGTGGTGGCGGGGGGCCACTACCTGTCAAGCAGCCAGGCCCAGGTGACGTTCGCGTCGGCGCCCGGAAACCTGACGGTCAGCAGGGGAGATGAGTTCGTGGAAATCACGGACACCCGCCCCAACCGGCTATACGAGATTACAGCGCTTGATTTCAAACAGAAACAGCCAACCTTGTCCCAGCAACAGGTGTTGCCGGTTCCGCCAACCCGCATCACGGTCGAGAGAGAGGCCGTGCAGAGGGAGGCGTCACCCTTGCACGACCCCACCGGGAAGACGTCGGGGCCGGTGTGGTTTGATGCCGACGGAGATGGTGATCAGGACTACGCTGAAGCCGCCGAATGGGGCGCAATCCGACTCTTTCTGAGCGATGGTGCGGGAGGTTTCTCCGAGGCTACCGGGGCCTGGGGGCTTTCCGCATACACGGGACTCTGGCGCGCGCTGGCCGCCGGTGACGTGGACGGTGACGGGGCAACAGACCTGGTGGCGGCGAACTGGGGCTGGAATTCGCGCCTGGGCAGGATCGGGGATACAGCCTCCAGGGCCCGAGGGCCCGCCCGCGGCCTACGACTCTACTCCCACGACTTCGATGGCGATGGCCGCGAGAACCGCATCGAGGCCGAGTACCGCGAGGACCTGAACGGGTGGAGTCCCATCGCGGATTTCTTCAGTCTCCGGACAGACATGCCGTTCCTGTCGCGGAGGGTGAGCAGCTTTCATGCGTTTGCAGAGTCCACGGTGGAGGACCTGGTGGGAGACTCCGGGCTCATTCTGGAGGCCTCAACACTGGCAAGCACCGTGTTCCTGAATCGTGGTGATCACTTTGAGGCCGTTGTGTTGCCTCTCGAGGCGCAGCTGGCTCCGGGCAATGCCGTGCTCGTCCTTGAGAGCGCAGGGCAATCGGACATTTTCATCGCCCAGAATGCGTTTTGTTCGGGCGGGGAGCGCTTTGCCAGGCAGGACGCGGGTCGTGGTCTCAGACTGCGCTGGACCGCGGACGGTTGGCTGGTCAGAGGGCTGCGCGTATTCGGGGAGCAAAGTGACGTGGCGGAGGTCGACGGGCGAATTGTCCTGTCTCTCCGATCGTCCGGTGGTTGTATCCTGGATCCCCAGTGAGGACGCTGGCCATCATAACGCTGCTCGCGGCCGGATGTGTGGGTCAATCCGCACCGCCTGCGCCCCAGGACATGGATGGGACTGCGGCGATGGTGGCCCGGCTGGCGGCCCTGGCGGACTCCACAGAGTCCAACCCGGCCATCAATGCACACGCCAACAAGGCCAGAGTGGCCAGGCTGCTGGAGAACGGGCCTCCACCCGATCCGGGTCAGCGCATGTTTTGGCAAATCAACCTGGGCCAGGAGCGGCTGCGAGCGGGGGACAACGAGGGCGCCATCGCCGATCTGGAGAATGTCCTGGCCGGAATGGAAAGTGCGCCCGCCGCAATACGCCCCAACGACAGGCTGGCCGTCATGGATTTCCTGGCCATCGCCTACCTCCGCCTGGGCGAGCAGGAGAATTGTATCGATGATCCCACCGCGGACCGGTGCATCTGGCCCATCGTTGAGAGCGGCGTGCACAAATATCCGCGCGGTTCAACAAAAGCCATCGACCAGTACGAGCGTATTCTGGCCGAGGACCCGGACGACCTGAACAGCCTCTGGCTGCTGAATGTGGCGTATATGACGCTCGGCGCCTGGCCCGAGGGCGTGCCCGCAAAATGGCGTCTGCCGTCAGAATCGGCGGAATCCGAGTTCGAACTGCCGCGTTTCGTGGACCGGGCCGCCTCCACAGGACTGGATGTTGAGGGGTTATCCGGCGGCGTGGTGATGGAAGACCTGGATGGAGACGGCCTGCTTGACCTGATGATGTCCTCCTGGGGCTCCCGAGATCAACTGCGGCTGTTCTTGAACACGGGTGACGGGACCTTCCGGGACCACACGGAGGCCGCGGGCCTCACGGGCATCACCTCCGGGCTCAATCTGGTCCACGCGGACTACGACAACGATGGAGACGCGGACGTCTTCGTGCTCCGCGGCGCATGGCTGTATCACGGTTATCCCAATTCCCTGCTTCGAAACGATGGGAAGGCCGGTTTTGTGGATGTCACACTGGCGGCCGGACTCGGCGGTGAGTTTCCGTCCCATTCAGCAGCGTGGGCGGACTTCAACGGGGACGGACTTCTGGACCTGTTCGTAGGCAACGAAAGCAACCCCAATGCCGGACTGAACCCCTCCCAGTTGTTTCAAAATAAGGGCGATGGCACGTTTAGGGACGCGGCGCTGTCCACCGGACTCCGGGCCAACGGCTACGTCAAGGGTGCCGTCTGGGGCGACGTCAACCAGGACGGCCGGCCGGATCTTTTCGTGTCTAATCTCTACGGCGCCAACCAGCTCCACCTGAACCTGGGGCCCGACGACTCGGGTACCTGGAAGTTCAGGGAAGCGGCTGTCGAAGCCGGGGTGACCGAACCACTGGACTCGTTTCCGACGTGGTTCTGGGACTACGACCAGGACGGTCATCTGGACCTGTTCGTTTCTGGTTGGCGGGCGATGGCGAGTGATGTGGCCGCCGAATACCAGCGGAAGCCATTCAAGGCAGAGCCGCCCCGGCTGTTCAGAAACCGGGGCGACGGTACGTTCGACAACGTCACCGCTGAAGCAGGCCTCCGGCGTGTCATGTACACGATGGGCGCCAACTTCGGAGATCTGGACGGCGACGGGTGGCTCGATTTCTACGTCGGTACGGGTGACCCGGATTTTCGTGCGCTGATGCCCAATCGCATGTTCAGAAACGACGGACGCGGAGGCTTCCAGGAGGTGACGGCATCCGGCGGTTTTGGTCATCTCCAGAAAGGACACGGTGTCGCTTTCGGAGATCTGGATCAGGACGGAGACCAGGACGTGTTTGCCGTGATGGGCGGGGCGTTTGAGGGCGATGTTTTCCGGAATGTTCTTTTCGAGAATCCGCTGGACGTCCCGAACTGGGCCACGTTCAGGCTCATTGGCCAGACTTCCAATCGATCCGCAATTGGAGCCCGGATTCGAGCAGTGACGGAATATGGCGATATCTATCGAACCGTGGGGACGGGCGGCAGCTTCGGCTCATCCAGCCTCCGGGTGTACGTCGGGATGGGCCCCGCAGATCGCATACAGCGCCTGGAGATTTGGTGGCCCACCACCGGCCAGACTCAGGTCCTAACAGACCTGCCGGGTCGGAATCACTACGCCATCGTCGAGGGTGCCAGTCAGGCTGAGGTGCTGGATCTGCCTGCTTTTAAACTCAATACTGAGGCCGTCACGCACGATTCGCAGGCCCACTGATGCCGCCCGGGACAAAAAAAGGAACTCGCCGCCGCCGGGACAATAAAGTCCCTGTTATGGGGCGAAAGATCGCGTATATCCTGATCGGAGTGTTGTGTGGGGCAACCATGGCCCCGACAACCGCGGCTGCCCAGAAAGCGGAGCAGGCGCTGGCGTGGTTCACGCAGGGCAGGCAAGCGTACGACGCCGGAGACCTGGACACGGCCATTGCGCGTTTCGACTCCGTCTTTTCGGCCAATCCCGCCTATTCCGACATCAAACACGGGGCTGCCGCCTATTGGCTGGGCGTCTGTTTGAGAGAAGCAGGGCAGGACAGCCTGGCCGCCACGGCCTGGCGGGGTGGCGTGGAGGCGATGCGTGGTCATGGGTCGTTTGATGTCCGCTTGGCCGACCAGTACTTGAGCCACCTGATGGCGGATGAGGAGCGGCTGGAGACAAATCTTACCATGGCGTTGGACCTCTACGTCAACCTCCTGTACAACGTGGATGCGCTCCTGGATGACGACGAACGCGCGCTCGTCGGCCAGTACGTAGCTCGATTGGCGCTGGTGGCGCCAGCAGGCGTTTTGGCAGACGCGTTTAATGGCGATCCGCTCTCCGGGTCGTGGACGCCCCGTTCGGGCGCCGGGCCGCTGCTGATTACGTGGTGGCGGAGCCAGGATCCGGTTCCGGCTACGCGCAGCAACGAACGCCTGGAGGAGCATCTGAGACGGGTCTCCAAAATCAGGAGGGATTACGCCTCCGAGGATGCCCCCGCCGGCATTGACCAACGAGGTGAAATCTATCTGCGATACGGCCCGCCCCAGGAGCAGATCGAGATAACGTTTGACGACCCGGTGCTCACCGACATCGTTTATCGCCCCGGGGTCTCGGTAAGCCTGAGCGACTTCAGACGAAACGAGATGTGGGTGTTTGGTCATATCGACCGGGCGGCCTGGTTCCTTTTCGTCAAGCGGGACGGAGCCTACCAGATTTCGGAGACGGTTGACCTGATTCCCACCCAGCTCAGGTCGGGATTCACCGCCGGGACACGCGGCAGGATAAAGGCCGGTATGGCCATTGCGGTGCTGCAAAACATCTTCCGGCAACTTGCCCCGCTCCACCCCGACTTTGCGATGCGTTATGCCGAGGTGGACAACTATGCCATGAGCATGCCTGAGTTTGCGACCGGCCGCATGGCAAACCGAACCTCCTCGCGTCTCGGTCAGTTGCCGGGAGGCGTAACCGGGGGGACCCAAATTGACCAGCCAGGGCATTTCGTTCAGACCATGATGATCAAGTCCCGGTCGGAGGATGACGCCTCCATTGCTCGCCGGGATGATCATGCACCTCGGGTGTACACGGAGGCCCTGGCCGAAGTCGGGATACTGGAGGTGGGCTATCGTGCCGTTCGGTACCTGGAGCCCGATGGCTCGACAAGAACGGTAGTGCATTGGAGCCCGGATCCCGGTGGGTTGCGCCCCGGCCGGGACGAGCGACGGCTGCTGGAGTCCATGGCCTACCCTGACTCGGGCCGGTATTTGGTAACCATGACGGCCGTTCAGAAGCAGGCCGACTACATCGATCGTGTGGTGAACAGGGACCGGTTTATGATCTCGGATTTGCCCCGTGAAAACGAGGCTATCCCGGTTCAGCAGACCACGATGACGGGAGACACCACGCTCTTCAACCTGGCGCTTCAGTGGGACCAGTACGCCATGGGCGCTTCAGAGACCAGGCGCGGCCCGAGGATGCGCGTCGCCACGGCAAGGCTGGACAGCATGCCTCCGCTCAACGCCGACCCCCGGGTCCTCGAGATGAGTGATCTCCTCCCCATGACGGCGCTCATGGACGTTGGCCCGGACGACTTCGTACCCACGCCATATCCCTTCAAGACGCTCACCCGCGAGTTGCAGTTGGGCATCTCCTTTGAGATCTACCACCTGGACTTCGGGCCGGATGACAAGACTCGGTACACCGTCGCGTTCGAAGTTAAGAGGAACGGAAGGCGAGGAGGGTTCCTGTCACGCGCGGGCCCGGACGAGGGGACATCCTCGCGCTTCGGGTCGACCGGGTCTTCCCGGAAGGCAAGCGAGATGATTCTCATAGACTTGCAGTCCTGGGAGGGGAGTGGAGAATTGGACATCCAGGTGACCATTACAGATGAGGTGTCCGGGCGTGTGGTGTCCCGAGACCTCACCTTCGAGTTGAAATGAGCAAGAAAGCATCGCCCGCTCGGAGCGATTTTTTCGACCGCGTTTATGAGGTCGTCGCCCTGATTCCGAGCGGAAAGGTGACGACGTACGGCCTGATCGCCCGTCATCTGGGTCTGGCAAGCTCCGCCCGGGTCGTAGGGTGGGCGCTGAACGGCGGGTCGGCGGCGGGCCTCCCGTGCCACCGCGTGGTGAACCGTTTCGGTGCGCTTTCTGGCAGGATGCATTTCGGCAGTCCGTACATCATGGAAGATGTACTGAAAAGCGAAGGCGTCTCTTTCCGGGAGGACGGGACGGTGGACATGGATCTGCACTGCTGGGACCCGGCAGATCCTGTCGCGGCAGATCCGCAGGCCACCACCAGTGCTTAACTCCAGGAGACCGAGTTCAACTGGTCCCAGAAATCCGGGAAAGAAACCGCAGCGGCTGATGCGCCGTGAATGGTTGTCTGGCCGCGCGCCGCGAGCCCGGCGACAGCCAGTGCCATCGCGATCCTGTGGTCGTGGAAGGCCTCGACGTGCGCACCCGTGAGCCCGCCACCTCCCCGGATCGTCATGCCATCCGCAGTCTCAACGACATGCGCGCCCATGGCCCGAAGACCGGTCCCCATGGCCGCGATGCGATCCGTTTCCTTGACGCGAAGTTCGGCGGCGTCCCGAATGACGGTTTCCCCGTCTGCAAGTGCGGCGGCCACCGCCAGAACAGGAATTTCGTCTATCAGATTGGGTACGATTGATCCTCCCACCGTCACGCCGGTCAGGTGAGCCGACCTCACCGCAAGGTCCGCAATCGGTTCGCCACCCAGCACCCGTTCATTGCTGACAGTTATGTCTGCGCCCATGGCCCGCAACACCTGGATCAGACCCGTCCGGGTCGGATTCATCCCCGCACCCGGGATCTTGAGGAACGAATTCGGGATGACGGAGCCTGCGACAAGGAAAAACGCGGCCGCGGAAAAATCACCCGGAACGGCCCACGTTCGAGCGGGAATCTGGTGGTCCCCCTCGACGGAAATGTGTCGCTTGCCACCGATCTCGAGGACATTCAGGCCCAACATGCGCTCGGTGTGATCCCTGGACGGTTCCGTCTCAATGACCACCGTTTCGCCATCCGCAAAAATCCCTGCCAGTAACACGGCAGATTTGACCTGTGCGGAAGCTACCGGGAGGACGTACTCAAGTCCCTGGAGTTTTTGCCCGCGGATGGAGATGGGGGCTCGTCCCCCGGTCAGTTCAATCAGCGCACCCATGGAGCGCAGAGGGTCTGCGATGCGGCCCATCGGGCGGCTCTGGAGCGAAGCGTCCCCGATCAGCCGTGAATCGAATGTCCGGCCGGCAAGCAATCCGGCAATCAGCCGCATGGTTGTCCCGGAGTTGCCGCAATCCAGATCCAAAGAGGGCGGCTGCCATCCGTGCAACCCACGCCCTTCGACCACGAGAATTCCATCATCCTCTTCCACCACGGAAACGCCCAATCCCCGGATGCACGCCAGGGTCGAGTGCGGATCTGCGGCCCGCGGGAAGTGGACGATTCGGCTCGAACCCTGTCCAAGCGACGCAAATAGCGCGCAACGATGGGCGATCGACTTGTCTCCCGGGATCCTGACACGGCCGGAGAGCCCCTTTGACGGGTTAACGATCTGGATGTCGGTGGGAGCGCTCATTTGGCGAAGGCCTGGTCCAACTGAAGGTCATAGTGCATCTTCCGCTCCGGGGGCAGGAACGCGGTCCTGAACCCGTTTCTGACGCACTCCCGTATCTGATCGGCCGACAGCCCGCAGCGTGTGTGGGCGCGCAGGATTTCTTCGCTCAGTGTGTACGAACTGAAGAGGCGGCTGTCGGTGTTGATACTTACCACCGCGCCCGCTTCCACCATCTGGCGAACAGGGTGGGTGGCATACGATGAGGCCACCTGCGTCTGGACGTTGGAGGTCGGGCAAACCTCCAGGGGCACGGCGTGGTTGACCAGGTAGCGCAAGAGGTCCGGATCCTGTACGCAGGCTATACCATGTCCAATCCGGTGAGCGCCACAAAAAAACAGGGCCTGCCGGACGGAAGCCGGCCCCCACGACTCCCCCGCATGAATGGTGAGGGCCATGAGGTTATTTCGGGCATGGTAGAATGCCTCCAGATGCTCCTTGGCCGGATGGCCCGCCTCCGGCCCCGCCAGGTCAAAAGCCACAACCCCGCGATCCGCAAAAGCCACGGCCAGCTTGGCCAGGGCGACGGAATCCTTGGCGTGTTTCCCCCGCAGTGCGCAGATGATCAGACGCGCCTCCACACCATGCTTCTGCCCTGCCTCAAACAGTCCGGCCAGCACGGCGGTCACAACGGCATCCAGCGATAACCCCTCGTTGGTGTGAAGGAGTGGACAGAAGCGCACCTCCAGATACCGGATGTTCTCCCCCGCGGAGTCTTCCACGAGTTCAGCTGCGATGCGCTTCAGCGATTCGGGCGTCTGCATGAGGACCAGCGTGAGATCAAACCACGCCAGGTATCCCTCCAGGCTCCCCGCCTTATCGATTTCCCGAATGGCTCGTGTCAGGGCATGTGGGTCATGTGCAGGCATCTGGTCCATCTTGCCCTGTTTCCGGGCCAAATCCAGCATGGTTTCCACCCTGAGAGATCCATCCAGATGGACGTGCAGCTCGGCTTTGGGCCATGCGCGGATCTGATCGAGAGAAAGGGCTTCCATTTGGGGGCTTGGAACCGGTTTTAAGCACAATCTGTAAAGGTGCGGGAAAAACAAGAAAGAAGCGGCTGCCAGAAGAAGCTCTTTCGTAGATTTCCAGTCAAAGAATCGGAGACGTTCCCGTCGACAGCCTGTCGCTGCGGCCTGCTCTCCGGAACCTCAAACTTGGTAACTACCTATGGGAACCCCCGGGCCCTTTGAATTGCTGATCATCTTCCTGGTGATCCTGCTGGTGTTCGGCGCCAAGCGCATTCCCGAAATTGCCCGCGGCTTGGGCAAGGGAATCCAGGAATTCAAGTCTGCCACGCGCGAGATCTCGAAAGAGTTCAGCGATGACCTGAATTCCTCAAACAGGATCCAGGCGCCACCGCCTCCCGCTCAGGCGCCCGCACCTCGGACCACAGCGCCGGCCGAGCAGAAGGCAAGCGATACCCCCAACGGGTGACAAATCCTTTTCTGGAAGCGCAGGCGGATTTGTTCGCAGGCGCTGTCTCCTGCAGGCAACTCGCTGAGCGCTATCTGAAGCGGATCGATGCTCAGAACGCATCGCTGAACGCCTTCGTCCATCTGGATCAGGCGCAGACGCTGGCAGATGCAGACGCGGTAGACGCGCGCGTCTTGCGCGGCGAGCGTCCGGCGCTTGCTGGTTTGATGTTGGCGGTGAAGGATGTCATTTGCCAGGCCGGGCAACCGGTCCAGTGTGGGTCTCGGATCCTTGAGGGATTCAGGTCGCTGATCGGATCCACGGCGTTATCACGGCTGACGGACGCTGGCGCAGTCGTCCTCGGGAGGACCAATTGCGACGAGTTCGCGATGGGGTCGTCCAATGAGAATTCTGTCTTTGGGCGCGCCAAGAACCCGCACGATCTGGACAGGGTGCCCGGGGGCTCCTCCGGTGGATCGGCAGCTGCGGTGGCCGCAGGTCTGTGCCACGTTGCCCTGGGTTCGGATACCGGCGGGTCCATTCGTCAGCCGGCTGCCTTTTGCGGTGTGGCCGGGCTGAAGCCCACCTATGGCAGGGTCAGCCGGTACGGTCTGGTGGCGTATGCGTCCTCGTTCGATTCGATTGGCCCCCTTGCTCAAGGACTGGGCGATCTGGCAGCGGTGATGCAGGTCATTGCCGGCCACGACGCCCAGGACAATACCTCAGTGCCGGAGCCGGTCCCTGACTTCGCCAACGAAATGTCGCGATCCGTGGAGGGAATGCGGGTGGGCCTTCCGGAAGAATACTTTGACCCCGGGCTGGACGCGGAGATAGCCGCAGGTGTTCAGGGTGCCATCGCAAGACTACACGAGGCCGGTGCCACGACCCACTCCGTCTCGCTGCCGCACACCAGGTACGGCATAGCGGCCTATTACGTGCTGACGACCGCCGAGGCGTCCAGCAATCTGGCACGGTATGACGGCGTCCGTTATGGGCACCGCTCCGGTACGGGCCAAGGACTCGACGGCTCCGCGCTGCAGAATATGTACGTAGCCAGTCGATCCGAGGGCTTTGGTGACGAAGTGAAACGCCGGATCATGCTCGGTACATACGTACTGTCATCGGGCTACTACGACGCGTATTACGCCAAGGCACAGAAGGTCCGGACCCTGATTCGGCAGGACTTTCAGAATGCCTTCGACAACGTGGATGTGATAGCGACCCCAGCCACGCCTGGACCTGCTTTCTTGGCGGGCAGTCGCACGGATGACCCTCTTTCGATGTACCTTTCTGACGTCTACACGGTTACGGCAAACTTGGCGGGCATTCCCGGCCTGGTTGTACCCGCCGGACAGACGTCCAGGCGCCTCCCGATTGGCGTTCAGTTCCTGGGTAAAGCTTTCCATGAAGCCGAACTACTGCGTGCTGGAAGCGTTGCTTGGGCACCCATCCATGTTGCCTTAGAATCATGAGTATCCTTGTTGACAAAAATACCCGCCTGATCGTTCAGGGCTTCACTGGAAAGGAAGGCACTTTCCATTCGGAGCAGATGATTGAGTACGGGACGCCACTGATTGGCGGCGTTACTCCTGGCAAGGGTGGGCAGAAGCACTTGGGCAAACCGGTTTTCAATACGGTGGCCGAGGCAGTGGAGAAGGAGGGAGCGAACGCTTCCATCATTTTTGTCCCCCCGCCGTTTGCTGCGGACGCCATCATCGAGTCGGCAATGGCCGGCATTGAGGTCGTGATCTGTATCACCGAGGGCATTCCGGCCCGGGACATGGTCTCGGTTTATCACTACGTGCAGAAGGAAGGCGTCAAGCTCATTGGCCCAAACTGTCCGGGTGTCATCACGCCTGGTCAGGCCAAGGTGGGCATCATGCCCGCCATGATCTTCTCTGAAGGCAACATCGGCGTGGTATCGCGATCGGGCACCCTCACGTATGAAGCAGTGGACCAGTTGACCCGGCAGGGCTTTGGGCAGTCCACGGCAGTAGGCATCGGCGGTGATCCAATAATCGGCTCGCGATTCGTGGACATCCTGACGTTATTCCAGGCTGATGATGAAACCGAGGCGGTTATCATGATCGGGGAAATCGGCGGGACCGCCGAGGAAGAGGCTGCGGCCTATATCAAGGCCCACATGACAAAGCCGGTTTTTGTCTTTATCGCGGGTCAGACCGCGCCTCCTGGACGTCGCATGGGTCACGCCGGGGCCATCATATCAGGCGGCAAGGGAACGGCAGAAGAGAAATTTGCGGTTCTGGAAGATGCTGGCGCGGTGATCGTGAAGAATCCGGCTGCCCTGGGTTCCGCCGTGCGGGACCACATGACGCAAACCGCGTAGAGCTGGAAAGCTCGAGGCCATGAAAATAAAATCGGCCTCGTTCGAAATTGCGGCGCCGGGCCTTCCCGAGCTTCCGCCTCCGGGAATTCCCGAGATTGCGTTCATTGGGCGGTCAAACGTCGGGAAAAGTTCGCTCCTCAATAAACTGGTCAACCGGAAGTCGCTGGCAAGGACCAGTGGAACGCCGGGCAAAACCAGGGAGCTCAACTTCTACCGTGTCAACGACATCTGCTATTTCGTTGATTTGCCTGGTTTCGGCTATGCGGTTGTCTCCAAAAAGGAGCGACGACGGTGGCAGGAGACCATCGGTGGGTACATGACTACCCGAGAGTCGCTTCGTCTGGTGATGCACCTTATCGACGGGCGCCACCCGCCGACCAAGCTCGACCTGGAGATCATGGCTCTTCTGCGCGAGTCCAAAGCGGCCTACGCGATATTGATGACGAAGGGAGACAAACTTTCGGGCAATCAACGCGATCGCCACCAGAAGATTGTGCGCGACGCCGCCAAGGGGATGGGCCTTGAGGTCCCGGTCATTCTGACCTCGGCAAAAACCGCGAGAGGCAAAGACGAGGCATTGGCCCTGATCGGGTTGCACCTTCGCTAGAAAGGCTGTCGAGCAGGTAGCCTTCAGAAAGCGCTCCCATTCGCCAAATTCTAACCCCGGTTGGTTTTCAGGCAGGGTAGCTTGAACGGAACGGCGCCTGCCAATAACCCCGCGATCCATGCTTTCCGTACTGATTACTGACTCTGTGCACGCCGTTTGTGCGGAAATGCTGCAGGCAGCAGGATTCGAGGCCCGGGTCGAACTCGGCCGATCCCCGGAAGAACTCGTAGAACTGGCCGGAACCGCCGACGGTTGGATTATCCGAAGCGGCACCCGAATCACAAAGCCCATGATTCAGGCCGCCTCCAGGCTGCGTGTGATCGGCAGGGCGGGCGTTGGCGTTGACAATGTGGATCTAGCTGCGGCCACACACCGCGGCGTTCTGGTAATCAATGCACCGGCTGGAAATACAATTTCCACGGCCGAGCACACGGTCGCCATGCTGATGTCCCTGGCGCGCCACATTCCGGCGGCAACGGCATCCCTCAAATCCGGAGCATGGGAGCGGAAGGAGTTTACCGGCGAGGAGGTGTTCGAAAAAACCATCGGAATCATCGGAGTCGGCAAGATCGGCCAGGCCGTGGCTGAGCGCATGAAGGCGTTCGGGATGCGGATTCTTGGTTATGACCCGGTGTTGTCGCCCGAGGTTGCCGCCAGAGCGGGCATTGAACTTGTGGACCTTGAGGCCATCTACGAGGGGAGCGACTACATCACCGTCCACACGCCGTTGAACGATGCCACCCGCGGTCTCTTGAACGCGGACACACTGTCCCGCTGTCGGAAGGGTGTTGGCATCATCAATTGCGCGCGCGGCGGCATCGTAGACGAAACGGACCTGCTGGCAGCGCTTGAGAGCGGCCATGTAGGCGGTGCGGCCCTGGACGTGTATTCCACGGAGCCGGCGCCGGAATCCCTACACGCCCTGATCAGGCATCCTCGGGTCGTGGCAACGCCTCACATTGCGGCCTCCACAGGCGAAGCGCAGGAGAAGGTTGCCAGGCAGGTGACCGAGCAGGTAATCCACGCGTTACGCGGTGAACCGGTCATGACGGCAGTGAATGCCATGGCCATTCGCATGTCGGCCCAGCCAGAGGTGCAGCCCTACCTGCACCTTGCCGACCAACTCGGGCGCATAGCCCAGCAATTGGCCGACGGACCCGCCCGGAACCTTGTCGTCCGGTGTCACGGAGACATCCCGCGTCACTACAAAGACGTGCTCCTCGTGGCGGCTCTGAAGGGCATCATGAATGACATGGTCACGGAGCAGGTGAATCTGGTCAACGCGCCGGTCCTTTCGGAAGAGGCAGGATTGCAGGCAGACGTGCAGACATTCCACGCGGAGGGCAGTTATACCAACCTTGTGGAGGTTGTCTTGACAACCCCGGTTGGTGAGCAGGCCGTTGCCGGGACGGTATTTGGGGCAAACGACGTCCGGATCGTGCGTATAGACGAGAGTTGGATCGAGGTAAAGCCAGAAGGCGCACTTTTATTTTACCGAAATGTTGACCGGCCAGGCATGCTGGCGAATGTAGGGGGCTTGCTTGCAGAAGGCGGGATAAACATCGGCGCACTGGCACTTGGCCGCACGGCTCCCGGAGCGACTGCCCTCACCGCAATCAGCACGGACGAGCCCGTAGGGGCCGAAATGCTCGCCTCAATACGCGACCTCGACGGCGTGACCGGCGTCCGCCACGTGCTCCTGTAGCATCCTTCGAGCGGTCCCGGATTCTGCGGCCCATACGACAGACATCAGGGCTTATGCCAATATTAAAGGGCATTTCACAGCGACTGCAAAACCGGGTGCCCCAGACTATCTCTGGGTCAAAATGTCTTGACTACAGCAAAACACCCGTCTATATTCATGTCCTATTACGGTACCCACGTTTCACAAGACGCGCAAAAGCATCGATCCAACGCTACGGCAATTCGATTCCCCCGACCCCTCACCCAAGCCAGCCGATGGCCGGGGCATGCTTCCACCGAAAACCCCAACCGGGGATGTGGTATGCCCTTTCAGCCTTCACCGGGCAGCTCCCTTCGGGGAGCAGGGTCGGCAATCGTCTAGGACCGCGCTCAAGCGCTCCCCCAAGAACTATGAAAGACGGCAGATAGATATATCTGTCCGATTTCACTGCGTGTGATCAGATACCAATCCAGTTTGGTCCATTCTCCGACGAGTCCGGCAGGTCCGGGTTCGGAGTCAGGTTTGTCCTGTCTCGCGGTCTGCCATGGGGATACCCTGCGGCTCGATACCCGGTATGGTTCAAGGAACGGTTATGTCATACAGAAAATTGTGCACGCCGTGGTCAACTCTGACCGCGATGTGCATAGCCCTCTACTAGCCACACATCTCATATCACAGGAGGAGGTAGCATATGTTGCGTAAATGGGGCGTTCTAGTACTCGCGCTGATCGTAACACCCGCTTTAACTTTTGCCCAATCATCGGGTAAAGTTTCGGGTGTTGTGACGGATGCTGAGACCGGCGAAACCTTGCCAGGTGCAAGTGTCGTCGTTGTCGGTACACAGCTCGGTACGATCTCGGACGTCGACGGTAACTACTACATCATCGGTGTTCCAGTTGGCCGATACGATATTCAAGCTTCGTTCGTCGGATTCTCGACGAGCACGGTTTCGGGTGTCGATGTCAGCTCTGGATATACCCAGGAAGTCAACTTCACGCTGGCAGCCGGCATTCAACTCGACGAAATTGTTGTTGAGTACGAACGGCCGCTCATTCAGAAGGACGCCGTTGGTGTTCCGAAGATTGTCAACGCTGAAGAAATCGTAAACCTGCCAGTTCGCGGCGCCGCTGAGGTTGCCAAGATTCAGGCCGGTGTTGTCAGCCAGGAAGGTTCCGGCACACTTAACATTCGTGGTGGTCGTGGCTCTGAGGTCACGTACTACATTGACGGTGTCAAGATTGTCGGTTCCAACGCGCTGCCACAGTCGGCCATTCAGGAGCAGGAGATGATCATCGGTAATATCTCGGCCCGCTACGGCGACGCGATGTCCGGTATCATCAACATCACGACCAAGTCAGGAGCACGGAAGTTCTTCGGTTCGATCGAGGGCGTCACGTCCGAGTCACTGGACGAATTCGGCTACAACCTGGCGTCCGTCGCCCTGGGTGGACCTATCGTAGGTGAGAAGGTCAACTTCTTCGTTGCGGCAGAATTCCTGGACCAGGCCGATTCCGGCCCTCGCTGGCAGGGTGAACTCACCATGGACGATGCCGCATTGGCAAACCTCCGGGCGTTCCCCTCAGTGATGCTCGCGCTTGACGGCGATGGCAATCGGGTTCTGATTGACGTGCCGAACAGCCTCGCGGGTGGCGACAGCCTTCCAGTGGGTGACGACGGCGTCATCATTGTCAACGGTGGCACCATCACTACGGCCAATGGCGTGTCCATCTCCGTTCCCGACGGTGTGGATGCTTCCTCCATTGACGCTGAGTTGAGGGACGCTGCTGGTTACTTCAACACGGGAGCTGACGGCGAGACCCTTCTTGATCGCAACGGCAACACGGTTGCCTCGATTGACCGCTTCAAGAAGGGACGTGCCTTCAACAACTTCTCGATGAGTGGTAACCTCCAGTTCAGCCTCCTGGAGGACGTTCGCTTCCGCGTTGGTGGTCGCTACGTCTCCCGGAATGGCGATACGAGTCTCCAAACTCGGGACATGGTGTTCTCTCCGGGCAACTACAATGAGTATCTGAACAAGGACGCGCAGTTCTATGCGACTTGGACGCACTACCTGTCCAACTCCACGTTCTACCAGTTGCAGGTCGATTACACCAGCCGCACGGGCGACACCTGGGATCCTTCCTTCGGGAAGAGCCTGGATGACGTTCTGAGCTATGGCGACATCGACAACGCGGCAAACGCGAGTCTGCTGTGGCCGCTCAATGTGAACTTCACCAACGAGACTCGGATTGATGACCACGGCACTCCCGAGGTCACCGATGACACCGAGTTCACGGTATCGGTACCAGGCTACTCCCAGCGTTGGGAAGATGGTCGCGGACCCGGCACGGAGCAGGTCGGCAACTTGGTTTCATCGTCAGCGGCTCGCTTCAACGGCTCGCGTTCCTTCTTTGACGCCAGCCAGGTCCGCTTCACGGCAACGGCCACAACGCAGGTCGGCCTCCACCAGCTTGAGTTTGGCGGAGAGTTCGAGCAGCAGACGAACCGAAGCTATAGCACCGGTTCTTCGCAGCTTGCGCGTTGGGTAGAAGACGGCAATGCCGAGAACCTTGCAACAGGAGAAGCCGGCGTCACCGCCTGGGATCAGCTCACCTTTGAGCAGATGTCAGCTGGTTACTACGGCTACAACTTCCACGGCACCAGCACAGTCGACACCGAAGACCTTAATGGCTTCGCGAGCGACTGTGGCGCCACGGTTGCAGGAACGGCCCCGAACAGTTGCTACGACATCGCTCCACACAAGCCCATCTATTACGGTGGCTACATTCAGGACAAGATTGAATT
>JBLHLC010000046.1:0-27989 GCA_047619685.1 Rhodothermales bacterium | reverse complement strand
CTACTGGATGGTCATCCACCCGCCAACCCTATTCACAGGGTTCGCCATGATGATCGTGCCCTTCGGGTTTTCGGTTGCGGCGCTCTGGAAGCGCAAATACACCCAATGGGTGCGTCCTGCCCTCCCCTGGGCCTTGTTCTCGACGATGATACTCGGAGTCGGGATCACCATGGGCGGATACTGGGCGTACGTGACCCTTTCCTTTGGTGGCTACTGGGCCTGGGATCCGGTCGAAAACTCGTCGCTCGTTCCGTGGCTGATCGGCATCGCGGCCATTCACACCATGATCGTTCAGAAGCGGAGTGGACGCAGCCAGAAGGCGGCCCTCTTCCTGAACGTGCTTGCCTACATGGCGGTGATTTACTCCACGTTCCTGACGCGCTCGGGAATTTTGGGGGACATCTCGGTGCATTCGTTTGTGGACCTTGGCCTCTACAACCAACTCCTGGTCTGGATCTTGACCATGGGCGTGATGGGCTTCGGACTCCTTTGGGCCCGGTACAAGGAACTGCCAACGCCGACGCATGAGCCAGACCTGCTCTCGCGGGAGTTTATGATTTTCGCCGGGGCACTCCTGATTTGCGCCGTCGCCCTTGTTGTAGTTCTGGGGACAAGCGCCCCGATTATTGGAAAGATCTTTCGGGACAATCCATCCAGCGTCCCGATTGCGTTTTACAACAAGTGGACGCTCCCGCTGGCCGTCGCCTTTACGTTTCTGGCAGGACTTGGGCAGCTCTTCTGGTGGACCAAGATGTCGGTTGAGAACGTCAACCGGGTCCTGACCCGTCCTATTCTTCTGGCCGTCGTTAGCACACTCCTGGTATTGCTGTTCACGCCCTTCGTGGAAGAGTCCGCGGTCTCGACCGCGCTCGCATCCGCCGGCGTTCCGGACGGTGCCCTTCAGGCTGGCATCGGGACCTTCTGGATGACCTATGGCCAAGGGCTGCTTCTGCTACTGCTGCTCTTCGTTTCGTTTTTTGCCCTGTACGGCAATGCTGAGGTCATGCTGCGGGTGGCCAAGGGCAACCCGAAACTGGCTGGCGGCGCGGTCTCCCATGTTGGGTTTGCGTTGTTCGTGCTGGGCATCATTGCCTCAAGCGCGTTCTCCAGCGCCATCGGGCAGGGAGCCGGAGTCCGCATCGGTGACAGTCGCGATAACTTCGTCCTCGAGAAGGGGCAGACGCTGGCTATCGACGGCTACGCGGTCACGTATTTTGGACGTGACGACACCAACGAAGCTCGCCCGCAGTATCCACTTTCGTTCGTGGACCCGAACGGCCGGGAGTTTTCGGTTGCGCCGGTGGTCTACAAGAGCAACAAGGACCAGTGGATCCAGCACCCCGACGTCACGAAGTTTTTAGAGAAGGACATCTTTGTTGCCGTGTCTCCCAACGTCATGCTGGGTGTGGACGACTCGGCCGATGGAGGCGTCGTCACGCTGGGACGCGGAGATTCCACGCTGGTCGGTGAGAACGCCTACTCGATTAGTTTTATCGACTACGATCTCGACATGGATCACAACGCGGCGGGCGCCGGCGAAGGTGAAGTAGCCGTCGGTGCGATCCTTGGTGTGACCCAATTGGCCTCCGGCGAAACACGCAGAATTACCCCTGTCTACAGGATCGACGGCGAGCGCCGGGTTCAGGTTGCCCCTGAGTCCATCGACGAATGGGGCCTGTCCCTAGGGTTTGCCGCCATGAACGTGGATTCCGGTACCATCGACATCGCCGTTACCGGGGTGCGAACGGCCCCTGTTGACTGGATTGTGGTTCAGGCCTACGAGAAACCGCTTATCACCCTCGTCTGGATCGGCTTTATCCTGTTGACCATCGGCTTCGCGATCTCAATTGTCCGGAGGCAGGAGGAACAGCGATACGCGCTTCGGCGCGCGAGCGAGGAAGCGGCCTCCACGGGAGCGGCTTGAGTTTTCCGCCCAGAATGACGATACCCGGAGTGAACAGCTGTATTCCATGCCCGATCTCCCGCGCATACTTGTCGTCGAAGACGACCCCGTAAACCTTCTTGTCCTCACGCGAATGCTCAGGCGTCTCGGTCACGAGGCCGACATCGCGAAGAATGGACGTGAGGCCGTAGAAGCGACTGCGAAGGTTGCGTACGACATCATATTCATGGATCTCATGATGCCGGAGTTGGACGGCATCCAGGCGGCCCGGCAGATTCGTAGCTCACCGAACGGGAGCGGACCGACGATTTTTGCGGTCACGGCCAACGTCATGCCTGAAATTCGTGCGGCCTGCATGGATGCGGGGATGGATGACTACGTGACCAAGCCGATCCAGTTGGACACCATCCGGGGCCTCCTTGCCGATAGTCGAGGCAGCACCCCGCCGGATTCCGCTGACTCCACCCCGGAATCCACGTTCCTGAACCGCCAGACCCTGGCCGAGCTTCAGGAGATGATGGGGGATGAGGACTTCTTTGCCGAGCTGTTATGCGAGTTTGTCAAGGACTCGAACCTCCTCCTGAACGATATGGGGTCCGCCCTGCAGTCCGATAGAATGGACGAAGTCAGCAGGGCTGCTCATACGCTCAAGTCTACGGCGGCCACTTTCGGAGGCGTAGGTCTCACCCAGGCTGCTATTGGGGCAGAACAAGCGGCGCGTCGGGGCGACCGTGCCGCGCTTCGGGGACTGCTCTCTACGCTGGTTCACGAGCGTAAGCGGCTCTGCGAAGCCCTGATTCCCTCTGCGGATTCGCGCGCCTGATTAATTCCGCCGCTAGCGCATCTTCAGAACGGGTACTCCGAAACCGGGTTGCCCTATGACTCTGGCCAGATAGATTCCGGAAGCCAGCCCCGAAATGTCGATAGTTGTTTTCCCAGGTGCCAGCGGATAAGTGCCCACTCTGCGGCCCAGGACGTCGATCAATGCCAGACTCCCGGCCTGCGCAGACGTGACAAACAGCTGATGAAGTGCGGGATTGGGATATAGCTCCAGACCGGGAAGACCGGGAAGATTATCTACGCTGGTGACGCCTCCCTTTCTGAAGGAGTGCGACTTGGTAGCTCCCCGTTTCCAACGACCGTCCTCGCCGATTACCGTCCAAACGTAGTCTCCATCGGGCATGTCTGTCATGTCGACCGTGACCGATGTCCCCGTTGCACCTTCGACGATCAGTTCTCCGGCCTCGCTCCAGTCATTCAGGGACAGCATGGCGAGGGTGTAGGAAACGGCGTCGCCGTCGGGGTCATGGGACGCGGTCCATTCCACCTGGAAGACATCGCCCGTGTATGCGCCATCCAGCGGCGCCAGGAGCGCGGGCGAGGTCGGCGGTCCGTTCACCCCTTCTGTCTCGCTGAAATACAGGTGTTGGTTGGCGTCGATGTCCTGCAGGCGGCTTGCGCCTCCTCCGGGCCAATTGACAACAAGGGAATCTATCCTGGCAGCCGACCCAAGCCCGAAATGGGCCGAAAGGTCGTGGTTTTGGGAGGTCATTCCATCCCCTGCCGTAATGAAGCGAACCATGGGCTGATCGCCGATGAAGGCGGTGACGGTCGCGCCGACGGCATCCCTGTTTTCGCCTGCCCCCAGGAGTCTGACCGACAGGAATCCGTTGGCCCCTCCCTGGTTGAGCAGCAGCCGATTGCCGCGGCGAGCCGCGTTAACCACGTCCACCCAACCGTCCGAATTGAAGTCTCCGACAGCCACGGTGAGGGTTGCGTCGATGGGGCCGATACCCGCGTCGGGCATTACGTCCATGAACGTACCGTCGCCCATGTTCTTGAGGATCTGGTGGTTCTGACCCTGTCCTCCGGCGTAGTCGTTTGCCAGGTAGAGGTCCTCCCATCCGTCGTTGTCAAAGTCCGCAGCCGCACCACCGAAGCCGAAATCGTCCGGAGACCCGGCCACTCCGGCCGCGACGCCGACTTCCTCGAAAGTCCCATCGCCCAGATTGTGGTAGAGCATGTTGAATCCGGGTCGGGCGTCCGGGCCGTAGATGGGCATGTTGGCCACGAAAATATCCGGCCATCCATCACGGTCGAAATCGGTCCACACCACGGCCCAGCCAGCCAGCGAGTCTGCCACCTGCGCTTCTTGGGCGACGTCCACGAAAGTCCCATCGCCCTCGTTGCGAAACAGGGAATTGACCGACAGGCCAGGATCCCCGTGATAGCAGGCCGCGATGTAGACGTCCAGATCCCCGTCGCGATCATAGTCTGCAGCGGCTACCCCGTAGGAATGCCGGTCGTTCATGATCTCGGACAGCCCCGCATCGCGATAAACGCCACCACCCAGATTCTCGAATAGTTTGTTGCCCCCGAACTCCTCTCCCACAAAAAGATCAAGATCTCCGTCCTGATCGTAGTCTCCCCATGAAGCGCCCTGCGATTGCGCTGCGCTCATGTCGATGCCGCTCTCCTGATTGGCCAAGTCCCACCGGATGCCGAACCGGTTCCGGAAAAAGCGTGAGCCAGGGTCGAAGTCTTCCACAAACAGGTCAGGAAATCCGTCGGCGTCCGCGTCTGCGAACACGCCTCCGAACACCTCGGTCCCGTCCATGCTCTGGAAGCGGGGCGTGTCCAGAACGTCCGAAAACCACCCGCTCTCTCCTTGAAGGAACAGGCGCCCTGTCTGGTATATATCGGGTTTACCGTCCCGATTTACGTCGGCTACCGTGACGCCGTAGACCAGGCGTGAGGCATCGGCACCCCCCAGCAGTGTCTCGGAGACGTCGGTAAATGTCTGAGCACGGGCGGAGACAGGTAGCAGCAAAACTGCCAGGAAAACGTATCGCATGTGGCCGGGTGGCTGCTTGAGAACTGGGCTGTGGCCAGCCAATGCAAAACCCGCACCAAGCGTGTGCCCGCGCCGGACACCAACAAAAAAGAGGCCTTCGGTCCGCCAACCGAAGGCCTCAAGAGCTGCTTGCCAGAACCAACTAGTTCAAACAGCTTTAGTGTTTATTACTTCAGCAGCACGAACTGCCGCGTGATCTTGGCGCCTGGCGTTTCGAGGCGATAGAAGTAGGTGCCGCTTGGCAGATCCTTCGCGTCGAAACTGACCCGGTGGAGACCAGCAGAGAGGATCCCCTGCTGCAAGACCCTGACCGTGCGGCCGAGTACATCGTACACCGCTACCAGAACCTCGCTCGTCTCCGGCAGCGCGAACTCGATCGTCGTTGTAGGATTGAATGGGTTCGGATAATTCTGGTGGAGTGCGACTGACGTTGGCAGTTCCGATTCGGGATCTGTCAAAGTCGCGGTGCCAGCGATCGGGTTCTGCGGATCCATTTCGTAGAACGCACCGTCGTTGGTCCCCGCATACATCATCCCGCTGGGCGAGATTGCGAAGAACGTCATCTCGGAGCCACGCAGGGCGAAGTCCTCGAGATCGGTGACAAACGGTGTGTCAAACGGAGTAGGGTGGGCGATAATCCCGAAGCCCCAGGTCACGCCGTAGAGGTCCGGATCACCGTCCACATCCTTGTCGTTTCCGAACTCAATGGACCGAACCTCTGGACTGATCCCGGAGGGCGTAATGCTCGGGCTGGGAATCTCCTCCCAGTCCGCTAGCATGTCGAGGTCTTTGCGCCAGATTCCGCGGCTCGTAGCGACGAAGATGTATTCGGTCAGCGTAACCGGATCGGCACGGACCTCGATGTCGAAGATGTGCGCAGCCTGGGCGGCAGTGAGCGTGGAGTTGAACTCCAATGGGTCCCACGTGATGCCGAAGTTGGTTGACACGTAGACGCCCCTGCCGAAGGTACCCGCATAGAGCAGGCCCGCTGTGATTGGGTGTGACCTCAGCGACCAGGCCGTGTCAGCGGAGCCCTCGGGTAGCGAGGACACCTGCTGCCAGTTGCCCCCCCCATTGAGCGACCGGAAGATCAGCCCGTTGTTGACGGACACGTACAGGATTCCGTCGGCGAAGTCCTCCGTGATGGCGTACACGTTGACCCACTTGGAGCCTCCTGAATAACCGTCTCCCAGATCAGGCTGTGCGGCGTTCCATGTCTCGGCGTCGTCGTCTGAGTAGTAGAGGCCGTCATTCCCCCAGGTGGTCATCCAGTACCTGCCCTGACCCGCGCCGTCGTCATCCAGCCAGATGTCGTTGACGTGGAGCGGGAGGAAACTGCCGCTGATATTGGGGAGTCCGTCGGAGCAAACCCGGTACCGTGCAGCCACGCCAGAGAGAGTCAGTATGTCTCCGTCGGAGTCTGAGATTCGGCACCACACCGCACCATTGATGCCCGGTGATCCCAGGAACGTACCGATTACCATGCGCTCCAGGCCCGAGGCCAGCGTACCAAACGCCACCGCGATGGCGTGGCCCTTGGCTGGGAAGGCAAACGCAGGCGTGACATTCAGTGTGTCATCCTCGGCATTGTTGGTCGGGTCGGGATCCTCGTTGCCGGCGGAAATGGTGGCCGGGATCTGGAACAGCCCGGTGAGCTGCGTATCAACCACGAAGGGGATCGTCAGCGTCTCGGAGCCCAGCGAGGCCAGCGAGGAGATCGACCAAATTTTGGTCGTCCTGTCGAAGGTCCCATCGCTGACAACAGGATCGAAGTCCGTGACGGAATTATCCTCATCAATGTTGAGAATCCCAGGAAGCCCGCTCAGGTCGACCTGCACGCAGAGCGCAGATTCCGTCCCGAGATTCTCCACGTTGATGGTCACCGTTCCGTTGTCGCCGGCGTACAGGCTGTTATCGTCCAGGATAACCGTGGTCACCTGAAGGTCGGCCGACTGGTCTGCGAAGACCTCGAAGTTCGTGTAGACCACCGCGACATCGAGTACGATGCCGAACGTGGCCGTTCCGTCGGCTGGCGGAGGAACCGAGAAGCTGACAGTTTGGCCGGCCCCCAGAACGAAGTCCAGAAGGTCACCCTGGCACAAGAACGGATTGCCTCCGTCTGCCTCGATGGTCAGCGCGGAATAGGTCGCGGCCAAGACCGGGTCGATCTGCAGCGTGTCCTCATCGCCCTCACCATTGAGTTCCACCGAGTCCAGGTCAGCTGCGTTCGAGCTTCCGAGCCCGCCGAAGACAATGGTGTCGTCTCCGTCGCCGGCGTTGACAATGAGGAAATCTGTCGGGTTCTCAAAGGAGACAGACTCCATCGTAGCCGAGTCGATGAGGGTCCTTGTCGGATCGGCCGGATCCTCTATGATCGTGATGGTCTCGTCGGCCGCCGTAAAGTTGAAGGCCTTCGAAGCGAGCGTGGTCAGATCGATGATCGGAGTGAGGCCGCAGTAGTCGATGTCCCCGGTAGCGTCGAAGTCGATGTTACCATTTTCGCCCGTTGAGCAGGCTCCGACGGTGTTTGGGGTGTGGGTGTACGCGCTATTGAGCACTCCGGCAGCGGAAAGCGTCAGCGTGTCGTCTCCGTCGCCCGCGTCAAAGTAAAGGCCAGTGGAGGGCACGGCGTCGGGGTCGACCGTCAGGTCGTCGTTGACGCTGGTACCGTTGATAACCAGTGCCTGGCCGAATAACTCCAGGTCATCCTTGTTGACCGTGAAGGTGTCGCCGCCGATCATAATCGTGATGATGGGGTCCACAAACGTGACGCCAACCGAGATCGGTCCACCGCCCGGATCACTCGGCGTCAATTGGATGTCAGTCCCGGCAACTGAGTTGGCCGATGCGGAAGTGAGGTCCGCGAAGTACCCCGTCACTCCCGCAAAGGGAACGCCAGCTCCAACTCCGTTCACATCGACCTCGGCCGACTTGACGAAGGGGGCCAACTGGCCCTCATCGACGGTCGCGACCAGCGCTCCACCGCTCGATACCGGCTTGGTGATGACCCAGGCTGTAACACCACTACCGAAGTCGCCACCTTCCTGGTCGACGCTTGAGTTGGCTGTCTGAACGTCAATGGCTGCTACCATGTCGACGCCCGCACCGTCGCCCATGGTGTTCCTTGTGCCTGCGGTCTCACCGCCTATCTGAACTCCAGAGTCAATCGAAGAGAGATCATCGTCCTGAATGGCGCCTATCCCGACTCCAACGAACGTGAAGGAGACACCAGACACTTCTGTGGGTCCGGTAACCATTTCGTCGACCGTATTGCCCTGAATGGTCGCTCCGGCGCCGGCCGTGGCTCCCCAAATTGACTTGAGGTACATGCCCACGCCACCCGTTGTCGCTCCATCACCAAGGTCATGGATGTTATTCCCGGTGATCGTCAATCCCGTGATCGACCCCCGACTCCCTGGCGTGCCGCCTCCCATGGTCCAGATCCCGTAGGCGTACTTGATCGTTGCGCCTGCACCCCAACTCGACGATGGGTTGATCCCATCAAAGTCGTGGATCTCGTTGTCGGTGATGCTGACTCCCGAGTACGCGCCGAACATCATGATGCCCGCCCACATGGTCGTCGATGCCGAGGTGCCGTCGATGTCGAAGCCGTCGATGGTTACGTTGTTGGCGCCGATGGATACACCGTACGTGCTGGTTGCAGGCGGCGCGATCACCGCAGCACCCGTCGCGGTCAGAGTGAGTTCGTCGGTCACGGTGACGCTCTCGGCATAGGTCCCAGCCGCAACCGAAACGGTGCCACTTGTCGTCGCCTCGTTATCGATCGCGTATTGGATCGTGGCGCACGCGCCGAGCGTTATCATCGCACCACAGCCTCCGTTGTCGACCCCAAACGTGTCGTCTACATAGACGGTTTGACCCTGTACGGGTGTGCTGAACAAAATTAGAGTGACGACGATAGCCGCCATGAATCCATATTTCTTGTGCATCGCTTCCTGCGATCTAGCTGGGTGGAGGGCAAGATTCCGGAGCAACGTGGCAGCGCTTCATCCGGGTGTACATCGATCCCGATTAGGTAGTACGTCCGTTTTCTGGCTTTTCGCGTCCAATTTGTGTCGGGCGTGTCCGATTCATGGCCACCCCGCGTGGGACACCCCCCTTTTTCGGCCGCCAGGGTCGGTTCTGGACGCTTCCTCATCTCAGTAATTAGCGCGAAGAAATGCACCTTCGGCCGCCAGAATCTCCGGAGGGCCCGCCCAGTGGCCAGGTGCTGGCCTCACGCGGAGTGATCGGCGTCGGCTGCGGATCACTGCGGTCTAGGCCGATGCCTACAGACCAGATCGGGGGATTCTAGATCTCTTCGACAGCCCTGGCGGCAAGTTGTCGGCCAGCGGTTGTCAGTTCCAGGAGCGCCCCGTTTCTGACCACCAGGCCGCGGGAGACGGCCGTGCGCACGGCCTCCAGCGCAAAGGACTTCTCCCACCGAAGATGATTGGTCAGGTGATCCTCGCGGCACTCCGTTTTTGCTTCCGGCAACCCCTCATGAGACAGGAGATGGACGGTCAGCATTTTGGTTGCAAAGAGCCAGTGCTGGCGCCGTCGACGTTTGCGCCGGGCCACGTAGCCCTGATCCGGAGCAAGCAGCCAGGTCAGCGCGAACGCTACCCCAATCATCGTCGCCATGGCCCCGCCAATTGACGCGTCCAGCAGGTGGGCAAGCCAGTAGCCGGCAACGGCACATGCGGCACCAATGGCCGCGCTCAGGACCAACATGACCGATAGGCGATCGGTCAGTAGATAGGCCGCCGAAGGAGGCCCAACCATGAGTGCGACCACCAGAATGGATCCCACCGCGTCGAAGGCACCGACGGCAGTCACCGAGACCAGCCCCATCAGGGCGTAGTGGAGCAACGCCGGCATCAGGCCAAGAGACGCCGCAAGGGCCGTATCGAACGTGGCAATCTTCAGTTCCTTGAAGAAGACCGTGATGAACGCCAGATTCACCAGCAATACGCCGCTCATCAAGTACAGTGACCGCGGTCCGATGTCCTGCCCGTTGACAATGAGTCTGTCGAACGGCGCGAAGGCTAGTTCACCCAGGAGCACCGCGTCCACATCCAGATGCACATCCCCGGCGAATTGCGCGATGAGAATAACCCCAACGCTGAACAGGGCGGGAAAGACGATGCCGATCGCAGCGTCTTCCTTGATCAGTTCGGTGCGGCTGATTACCTCGACCAATGCAACGGTCAACACTCCGGTCATTGCCGCGCCCGCGATTAGAAGCGGCGAGGCCAGGTCCGAAGTAAGAAAAAACCCGATCACGATGCCGGGGAGGATGGCATGACTGATGGCGTCGCTCATCATGGCCATGCGGCGCAAGACAAGAAAGACCCCCGGAAGGGCGCAAGCGGCCGCGACAATGGCGGCGATCAGTTGTATTTCTACTTGGGCCTGAATCACGAATCCACCCATTCCGACGGATTCTCGTCTGCCAGCATCCTGGCCCTGACTGCCCCCTGCGGCGTCAAGGCCCACCGTCGCGCGTCGATGCGCTCCACGTGGCCGCGATCCGCCAGTATCTGCAGATTTCGCGTGGTTGCGCCACGTGGGAAACTCATGGCGTCCAACACCCTCCGATCATGCGGGTGCTGGTCTGTGTCATGCTGCGTAGCCAGAAGGAAAAGGTCCATCAACACCGCATCCGTACGCAGGCGCCGAGACGCTCGCCACGCCCGAAGCTTGGCCCAGATCATTCCCCGGTTCGGAGCCAGAAGCAGCGAAAACGCGACGATTATGCTCACTGCCACCACGATGGTCGGCCCAGTCGGAAGTTTGGTCTGGGTACTGCTGACGATGGCTCCTGTCACGCCTGCCAGGGCCCCGAAACCGCCCGACAAGAACACCATCCGCCCCAGCCTGTTTGTCCACTGGCGGGCGGCCGCTGCGGGCGAAATGATCATCGCACTCATCAGTACGACGCCGACGGTCTGCAGCCCGATGACGATCGAAATAACCAAGAGAGACGTCAGCGCGACATCCAGGCGGCGGATGGGCAGCCACAACGTTCGACCGAAGTCCGGATCGAAGGAGAGAACCTTGAACTCCTTCCATAGCAGGACGACAACCAGAAGCGCCGCGAGGGCAATCACGGTCATCGTGATCACATCCCCGGCCTGCAAGGACGCCGCCTGGCCAAACAGGAATCTATCCAGGCCTGCCTGGTTGGCGTCTGGCCGCTTTTGTATGAGTGTCAGCAGGACGAGGCCAAAGCCAAAGAACACGGACAGCATCATGCCGAGCGCGCTGTCATATTTGATGCGGGTACTTTCGGTGACAGCCATGATGAGCATGGTCCCTATCCAGCCCGCAATGGCGGCACCCAATACCAGGACCAGCGGTGCCTTTGAACCGGTCAAGAGAAAGGCGATGGCGATGCCGGGCAGTGCAGCGTGAGAGATAGCATCGCCCAGCAACGACTGCCGCCGCAGCACGGCGAACGAACCAAGGGCGCCACTGGACATGCCCAGAACGGCCGCGCCGAGCGCAACCACCCGAAGCGTGTAGTCCGAGAAGAACTCCACAAGGACATCCATCACGGCAACACCGGGGGGGCAATGACGCCGACTCTGCCCCCGTACGTGTTACGCAGGTTTTCTTCGGTAAAGACCTCCTCTACCGGGCCACTGGCCAGTTTGCGCACGTTGAGAAGAAGTACCTGGTCGAAATACTCCGGCACCGTCTGAAGGTCGTGGTGCACCACCACCACCGTCTTTCCGGCCGATCGTAATTCCCTTAGCAGCGAGATGATGGCGCGCTCCGTCGTGGCATCCACGCCCTGAAACGGCTCGTCCATAAAGTACACGTCCGCGTCCTGAACCAGGGCTCGCGCCAGGAAGACGCGCTGCTGCTGGCCGCCCGAGAGTTGGCTGATCTGGCGGTCCGCGAAGTCTACCATGTCGACCTTTTCCAGGGCCTGCAGTGCCAACGAGCGCTCCTTCCGCCCGGGCCGGCGAATCCACCCGATGTGACCGTAGAGACCCATGGTCACCACATCCAGCACGTTGGTCGGGAAGTCCCAGTCTACCGTTCCCCTCTGCGGGACGTAGCCAACCCGTTTCTTCTGTCGGCGAAAGGAATCGCCATATATCAGCACCTCTCCGGCTGCGGGCTTGACCAGCCCGAGGATAGCCTTGATGAGGGTGGTCTTGCCCGCACCGTTTGGGCCCACAATGGCCAGAAGGACTCCTTCCGGCACATTCAGGTCAATATCCCACAGTACAGGGCGCTCCCTGTATGCAACCGTCAGATCTCTGACTTCGATGGCGTCAATCATGGTTCAACCCGCCCACAATGGTGTCGACATTGGAACGCACGGTCCCGATGTAGGTCGCTGCCTCTGTGCCTGGGGCGCCCAGAGCGTCTCCAAAAAGTGTCCCGCCAATCTGGACGTCAAATCCTCTTGCGCGCACCGCGGCCCGGACGGCCTCGATCCCGCGCGGAGACACAGACGACTCCACGAACAAGGACGGCACCCGGTTTTCGGCAACAAAACGTGCCAATTCCTGGACGTCCCTCGTGCCGGCTTCGGTCGCCGTCGATAGCCCCTGTAAACCCCGCACTTCGAAGCCGTAGGCGCGTCCAAAGTAGCCAAAGGCGTCGTGGGAGGTCACCAAGAGCCTTTTTGCGGGTTCGATCTCCGCAAACCGTTCCTTGGCGTAGGCGTCCGCCTCAAGAATTTCATCAGCGTATCGCGCCGCATTTTCGCGATAGACCCCTGCGTTTGTGGAGTCCAGCGCGGCGAAGTCTTCGGCCATTTGGCGGGCAGCAAGCGCCCAGAGCCCTGCGTCGAACCAGATGTGCGGGTCGTGATTGCCCACAAAGTATTGGGACGAGATCAGCCTGTCCGCGGGCACAGCCCTGGAGAGTGCGTGGGTCGGGACGCGCATGGAGGACATCTGCTCGAAGATCTCGGCCATCTTTCCCTCAAGGTGCAGACCGTTGTAGAACACAATGTCCGCTCCTGCCATCTTGGAGACGTCTCCCTCGCTTGCCTTGTAAAGGTGAGGGTCCACGCCCGGACCCATCAACCCGGCAACCTCGACCCGCTCTCCGCCCACGCCGCGGGCCATTTCGGCAATCATGCTCGTGGTTGCCACGACCTGGATCGTGCGCAACGACAGGTCTGCCGTTGCGGCGTCGCCCGGCGCACATCCGCCCTGGCCCATAGCCATGGCGCCAGCCAAAGCCAGTACCCCGAATCTTAGTCTCCCCAGTCCAATTAGCATGGCAACACTTAATGTTTAGCCTAAGCTAAAACAACGTGCTTGTGCATCCATGGATCCCGGGGCTTGGCGTTTCAGTGCGCCCCGAACATCCTGTCCACGTCGGCGGGCTCTTCCACCCAATCCGCCACAAAGATATTGGTGTCGGAAGACTCCGTCCTCGAGCCGTTGCGATTGGAGGCGAACACCAGCTTCGAGCCGTCGGGCGAGAACATGGGAAACGCGTCGAACGTCCCGGACGTGGTGATCTGGGTCAATCCCGTGCCGTCAACACCGATCATGAAAATGTCAAACATCCGTCCGCCCTGGTCCATGGAATGATGGTTGGTTGCAAACACCAGGCGTTTGCCATCCGGATGGAAGAACGGCGCCCAGTTGGCGCCCGCAAGATCCGTCACCTTCTTCACGTTGGATCCGTCAATGTCGGCCACGTAAATACTCAACTCGCTGGGCTCCACAAGATTGTCAGCCAGCAACTGCTTGTAGACATCTGCCCGCTCGCCCTCGGGCCGGTCTGCGCGCCAGACTATCTGCTGGGAGTCCGGAGAGAAGAAGGCGCCGCCATCGTATCCAAGCTGGTCCGTCAGTTGCAACAGGTCTCCAGTGGCCATTTCATATCGCCAGAGCTCCAGATCGCCCGAACGCGTCGACGTAAAGATGATGTACTTCCCGTCCGGGGACACCGTGGCCTCAGCGTCATATCCCGGGCCGCCAATCAGGACCTCCACGTTCTGCCCGTCGGCGTCGGCAACGTAGATATCGTACTCGCCAAAAACCGGCCATACGTACCGGCCCCGCCCAAACATGGGCGCGATGGGGCACTCGTCGCTTGCGCCGTGTGTCGAGCCAAACACGATCCGACCGTCCGAAAGGAAGTACGAGCACGTGGTACGTCCGGTATCTGTAGAGACACGGTCGTATCGGGCGCCGCTCTCACGGTTGGATCCGTCTGCATTCATCAGGAAGATCTGGTCACATCCCCTGGAAGTCAGCTCTGACCACTCGGACTGAAACACCAGTTCTGCACCGTCCGGGCTCCAGTAAGCCTCGGCATTGTTTCCACCGAAGGTCAGTTGCTGGATGTTGCGGAGATGAGCCTCCCCTGCGAACCGGAGACTGTCCGAACTTGCATCGTAACCGGCCTCTCCTTGTTCAGACGTACAGCCCGTCGCGAAGACGATGAAAAAGGCAAAAATGCCGAACCCGGCGAGTTGAGCGGTTGTACGCATCCGATACTGGATTTTTGGTTTTCCTGGGGCAAATAAGCTACGCTGTACCCCACACACGCTCAGTGAAGAACGCGATGACCCACGACGTAACAGATTTTCAGACCGAGGTGCTGGACGCCAGCCGGACCACGCCGATTCTTGTGGATTTCTGGGCGCCGTGGTGCGGCCCCTGTCGAACGCTCGGTCCTATCCTCGAGAAGTTGGACGCAGAAGCCGAGGGGGCCTGGAAACTGGCAAAGCTGAATACGGATCAGTACCCTGACGTTTCGGGCGAGTACGGAATCCGCGGAATTCCCGCCGTCAAGCTTTTCGTGGACGGTAAGGTCGTGGACGAATTTACGGGCGCTCTCCCGGAGTACGCCGTCCGCCAATGGCTTGAGAAGGCAATCCCTTCGGAATCGAATGAATTGGCTTCGACGGCTGAGGATGCCCTGATCTCGGGCGATGTGACCGCCGCCAGATCCGCCCTCGAGGCCATCCTGGAGACCCAGCCGACCAATCCGGCGGCCAGCGCTATGCTCAGCGCCTTGATTGTATTCGAAGACGCGCCACGCGCCTTGGCTCTTGCGGGGAACGGCATGTCGGGTGAATCCAGACACGTTCAGACCTCAGAGGCCGTCAGAGCCATGGCTGCCATCCTGGAGACACTGGAAACAGACTTGCCCCTGGAGCCCGGTGCAGAGCACGCCGCGCGGACTCTGGGAGCCTTCAGAGCGCAAGACATGGATACTGCCGCCCAGTCGCTGCTGGCATTGCTCCAGACCAACCGGTACTACTTCGACGACTTTGCAAGGAAGGCTGGCGTCGCTCTATTTACCGTTCTTGGGCCGGAGCACTCGGTCACCCGTGCCCACAGACGCACGTTTGACATGTGGCTATCGTAGACCTGGTTCAGAGATCGAGGGGAGCCGCCATGGCGACTCCCCTTACGCCGCCTCGGCCTCCTGGTCCTTGTACTGAAGCTCGTACAGTCTCCGATAGAGCCCATCTGACGCCAGAAGCTCCTGGTGGGTGCCGCTTTCGCGTATTACACCCCGATGCATCACGAGAATCTGGTCTGCGTGCTGGATGGTCGAGAGCCGGTGTGCTATCACGATTGACGTACGGCCTTCCATCAACCGTCCCAGGGCGGACTGTACAATGTGTTCCGTTTCCGTGTCCACGCTCGACGTGGCCTCGTCCAGGACCAGAACCTTGGGGTCAAACGCCAGCGCACGCGCAAAAGAGAGCAGTTGCCGCTGGCCATGCGAAAGGGACATCCCCCTCTCCCGGACATCATGCTCGAAACCGTCGGGAAGCCGCGAGATGAACTCCATCGCCCCGATATCCCGCGCTGCTGCCTCAACCCTGGCGCGGTCAATGTCCGCACTACCCAGTGAGATATTGTACTCGACCGACCCCGAGAACAGAAACACATCCTGCAGCACAAGTCCGATCCGGGAGCGGAGATCCACCAGGACGTAGTCCCGGATATCGACTCCGTCCACCAGAATCTGGCCCTTCTGGATATCATAAAAGCGGAGCAGCAGGCTGATAATTGTGGTCTTTCCCGCCCCGGTCGCTCCCACTATAGCCACAACCGCGCCTGTGGGTGCTTTGAAGGAGACGTCCCTCAGGATCCAGTTTGGCTCCTCACCAGCATCGTCGTAGGCAAACCAGACGTTCTTGAACTCGATTTCCCCCCGCGTTTCCTTTAGCTGGACGGGCTCGTCTCTCTCGGGCAGGGCATCATCCTCGTCGAGCAATCCGAAGATGCGCTCGGCACCCGCCATGGCGGACTGCAACGTGTTGAATTGATCGGAGAGATTGCGGATCGGCTCAAAAAACCGGCGGGCGTACTGGATGAATGCAATAAGGACACCCAGCGTCAGCGTTCCCCCCATGGCGTTCAGGCCGCCAAACCAGATCACCAAACCCAGGGCCGAGGAGGCGATGATGTCGACGGCCGGCCAGAACAGCGCAAAGTAGAAGATGGTCTTGAGGTGCGCCGCCCGGTGATCATTGTTGATCTCGGTAAAGCGCCTCGACTCTTCCCCCTCTCTGGAAAATATCTGCACGATGCGCATCCCCGTGATGTGCTCCTGCAGGAAGGAATTGAGTCTGGCCACCTGCTTCCTGGTGTCCCGATAGGCGTCCCTAACCTTGCGCTTGAACCAGAAGGTCGCGTACAGCATCACCGGAACAACGGCCAGCGTCACCAGCGCCAGGACCCAGTTCAGGGAGAACATGAACCCGGCGATGAAGATGATGGTGAAGGTGTCGCCCAGAATCGTGACCACGCCCGCCGAAAGGACAGTGCTCAGCGACTCCACGTCGCTCGTGACGCGCGTAATCAGGCGCCCCAGAGGCTGTTTGTCGAAAAAGCGTAGCGGCTGCCGGAAAATGTGGCCATGGACCTGGGTGCGCAGGTCATAAATGGCCTGTTGACCTACCCATTGGGTCAAATAGGCGTTAATGAACGACAGAATGCCTTCGCCAAACAGGACCAGGACCAGAATCCAGACCATGCCCTGGAGGCCATCCAGGTCCCCAGGAACGATGTAGGTGTCGATGGTCACCTGCACCAACTTGGGGATGAGAGGTCCCAGGAACGCGGCAGACATCACGGTCACGAACGCCAACGCAACCCACCGCTTGTATGGTATGAGGAGCAGGATTATGCGTCGCAGGAGACGTCCGTCCAGGCCCTCCTTCGTCTCGGTGTCTTTCTTCTCTTCTTTTGCCAACGCCAGTCTTCAGTTAGGCCATTGCGGCCAGTTCCTCCTCCAGTAACTGCTTGTGATACAGGCTGGCGTAGAGGCCATTCTGCTCCATGAGCAGCTCGTGTGTCCCGCGTTCCGCTATGGTCCCCTCCTCGAGGACAACAATCAGGTCTGCGTCCTGGACTGCCGAGATTCGATGACTCACGATGACGATCGTGCGCCGGCCAAAGTGCTTCTTCAGATGCCCGAGGATAGTCCGCTCTGTCCGCACGTCCACCGCTGACAGGGCATCGTCCATCACCAGGATCTGCGGGTCGCGAACCAGCGCCCGCGCTATGGAGGTCCGCTGTTTCTGCCCTCCTGAGAGGGTGATCCCGCGCTCTCCAACAAACGTCTGGAAGCCGTCCTGAAATTCACTGATGTTTTCCAGAAGGTCGGCTTCCAGGGCCGCGGCGTCGATGAGTTCCTCTGACGCGTCCATCCGGCCGAAGGCAATATTCTCGGCGATGGTGTCCGAGAAGAGAAACACCTCCTGCGGTACGTACCCAATCGCCCCACGAAGCACCTCCATCGGGTATGCCTCGAGTGGTTCGTCATCCACCAGCACTGCCCCGGACGTCGCGCTTAGGAGGCGCGGAATCATTTCAACCAGCGTGGTTTTGCCAGACCCGGTTCGGCCCACAATGCCCAGCGTCGTCCCTGCGGGCACCTCGAACGAGACGTTCCGAAGGACGGGCTCGGTCTTCTCGGCGTACGTGAATGTGACGTCCTTGAAGGTGATTTTGCCCTTTACCTCCGTGAGTTCCGCCTTGGTGACGGCCGTGTCTTCTATTTCCGGTGTCGCGTCAAAAATGCGCTGCAGGCGCGTCATTGAGGCGGCTGCGCGCTGCACCATCGAGATCACGAACCCAAAGGCCGCCACCGGCCACGTCATCAGGGCCACGTAAATGATGTACTCGGCGATGTTGCCCAGTGTTATGGCACCCTCGGCCACCAGACGACCACCCTGCCAGACCACGATAATCGTAGACAGTCCGACCAAGACCAGAAACACGGGCCGCCACGCCGCCTCGACCATCGCGAGATCAAGTGACCTGTCGCGGTAGGCCGCACTTTCCTTTTCGAACGCCGCCCGCTCCTCCGTCTCGCGGGCATAGGCCTTCAAGACCCGAACCCCGGAAAGAGACTCCTGGACCCGGCTAGTCAACTCCGAATACTGCTCCTGAAGCGCGTCTGACCGTTGATGCACCATGCGAGCGACGAAGAACACGGAGAGGCCCAGAAAAGGCATCGGAATCAGGGCATAGGCGGTCAGCTCTGGAGAGATGTAGAACATGACCGATATGGCCATCACGATCACAACCAACGCCCTGGTTGTATACATCAAGGCTGGCCCGATATATCGGCGCACTTGCTCAATATCACTCGTGGCCCGCGTAATCAGATCTCCGGTGGAGTGACTGATATAGAAGCCATGGGACAACCGCTGGAGATGGTCATAGAGACGATTCCGCAAATCGTACTCGATGTGCCGCGAGGCCACGACCACCGTCTGGCGCATCGTAAACGAAAACACGCCGCTAAGAAAACTCAGTCCGAGAATCATGCCGGCAAAGCCAAGCAGCGTCGCAAAAAACTTCGCGTACAGATAGTCGCCAACCGGCGTCCCATTGAAGGCCTGGTAATTGGCCACCATTCTCGGAATGCCATCCACAGCCTGCCTCACCACCACCGGGACAACAATCGAAGCGGCGGCCGATGCCATCGCACTCAACAGACCGGGTAGGAAGAGATGCTTATACTTTAGATAGTAGAGGTTTAGCTGAGCTAACGATCCCACGGGAACCCTGCGTTTGGACGCTGCCTACGCGGACCGTCCTGACGTGATCCGCCAAACAGATGAGCATGTCGCGCCAATTTCTTTCCCCCGGAATAGTCGCTGTAACCCTCCTGGTCGGATGTGGGGGCATCCAGGATTTGACTCCCTCGGAGCACGCCGAAGACGTAAATGCCTGGCGTGCATGGCGCCTGGAGGACCTGACCTCTGAAGACTCTTGGCTCACCCTGATCGACTACCACTGGTTCTCGGGCGACACGACCACAATCGGGAGCGGTGACGATGCGGACATTCGCCTCCCTCGCGGACCCGCCCACCTTGGCTTTTTCTCCGAGGACGACACCTTGCTCACCTTCACCCCGGCGCCTGACCAGACGGGTCTGGTATCAGCCGACAGTGTGTGGGTTGCCCAATCTATTTCCGCTTTTCGGGACGATGATTCGCCGGTCACGTTCAGATTTGAGGAACTGAGTTGGTTTGTTCGGGATTTTCAGGGCCGTAGAGCGCTTCGGGTGCGAGACAACAAGAATCCACTAAGGACTGATTTCCCCGGACTCCAGAACTTCCCCATCGATCCGGCCTGGCGCCTGTCGGCGAGATTCGAAGCGTACGACCCGCCGAAACAGTTTCCGGTCGCCATATTTACCGGGGGCGAATCGCTGGAAGAGAGTCCGGGGAGAGTCATCTTCGATGTGGACGGGATCTCGTACTCTATGGACGTTACCGACACGTCGGAGACCAGCTACTTCGTCATCTTCTCGGATGAGACCAATCGGGACGCCAGCTATCCGGCCGGTCGGTACGTCTGGTTTGACAAACCAGAGGGCGAATCCGGTCCTGTGGCTCTGGACATGAACGAGTCCTACAATCCGCCTTGCGCCTTCACAGATTTCGCCACGTGCCCACTTCCGCCGCGCTCCCACCGTATTGCCGCGCGCGTTGAGGCGGGTGAGCTGAATTTTGCCAAGTAACGTTGGGTGGAAGCGCGCCACGAAGCACGCGTCCGGACGAAATCAGAATCTCGGCCTCTTGCCAAGCGGGGGCTTATCGCTCTGAAAGCCGCCCTTCGAATAGCTGATCGACGTCGGCAAGCGTGAGGGCTCGCCCGTAAATCGCCAGTTCATCTATCACACCTCCAAAAAAGATGGATGGGCCATTACGCGTTGACACCCTCCTGCCGAGCGAGGCCGGGCCACCTGTGTAATGCAGGTCGCGAGCGGAACCGTCATAGGCGCCTCCACCGTCCGACCCGTCGACATAGACCGTCATTTCGTCCCAGTCTTCAACCACACCTACGACGTGAGACCATCGATCGGCCTCAAATCCATTCTCAGCATGTTTAGTGCGCCTGCTAGCCGAGCCGGGAGGCCCACCATCTCCGAGACTGATCGACGGATTGCCTCCGCGGCTGTCGAAAGCAAGGAAAATGCCGGTGTTGGCCTCCGTACTGAAGTTCGTGGTAAAGGCAGCGCTGGTACTCTCCACCTGCGAGAGCCGGACCCAGTAGGAGATACTGATCGGTAATTGAATCTGCAGCGTGTTGCTGTTTTTCAGGTCGACGTAGTCATCGATGCCATCGAAACTGACTGCACTACTGTCTTTTCCGAAGCGATTGCGTGAGAAACTCGCCCCGTGATTGATCCCGTGGTGGCCATTGGTAGAGGCGTCATCCAGCGACCCGTCAAAAGGAAAGAACGCGAGAAGGCCAGCCATTGGGATGCCGTCCAGCGGTTGGATGGCGACAGGTGTCTGCGGCGCGGAATCGCAGTGGACCGCCAAACCCGCTACCACCATCGCAATAAGGGCTCTTGGCGCGGTCAGTTTTTTGATTCTTGATGACAGCCAGATCGTCAACTTGTTTTGCCGCGAATGAAACGGATGTGCGTGGGACCAGACCATATTCCCGCGTTTGAGTCGTGCCGAAACGGCATCTACCTAGACGGGGATTCGCAGGGCCTCTGGCACGGTGCCCGAAGATACCATGGCCTCGACCATTCCAAGCAGGCGTTTTTGCTCAGGCCAGGCAAGCCGCTCGGCCGCCGTGGCGGCGTCAAGCCACTCGAAGCTGTCGTGCTCGTCGTTGAGTTGCGGCTCGGCGGCAACCTCCGCCGCAAATGCCGGAATGATCCTGACGCGATCGGTCTGCCACTCGTAGAAGAGGTTGGTGGACGGGATGGCGAAAAACTCTGCCGGGTGAAGGCCCGTTTCCTCCCACAGTTCGCGTATCGCGGACTGCCAGGCCTGTTCGCCCTTCTCTATCTTTCCGGCAACCATACGCCATTCTCCTCCGTAGAGACGGCGGGATGCCCGCCGAAGAATCAGGTGTCGAAGTCCCTGATCTGTTCGTTTGTAGACATAGACGTCTACATTTGACGCAGTGATTTCGGGCATTCTTTCCATTGGTAAGGTGTGCGCGCGATATTACGGCGTGCGTTGACATCATTAGGCCAACCCTCCAACTATGGCGGATTCAGATCTCGAAGTCCAGGCCCTCCGCACTGAGAACACTCAGCTGCGCCGAGCAGTGGATGAACTATCCATACTGAACGAACTGGCCAACGCAATCGCGGCCTCCCGCGATGTCGAGGATATCATCAAGAACATCACCAAGCGCTGTCTTTCCGCTGTCAGGGCAGAGCAAGGTGTCGTCACCCTCGTGGGGCAATTCGAGTCTGATCCGACCATGACGTTGGTGAGAACCATAACAGGATCCGGAGAGGCCGAAGCGCTGCGGCCCGACCAGAGTCTCTTGGGCTGGATGCACCTGAACAAGAGACCCCTCCTGATCAATGAACCCCGCGCTGACGATCGCTTCCGCGGAGTGAAATGGCCCGATATCGTTCGTTCCATTCTTTGTGTCCCGCTCATTGCCCAGTCACGCTTGATCGGGATTCTGACGCTCTACAACAAAAAGCGATCTGAGGCGGGATTCACGCCCTCAGATCAGCGCCTGATCGCCATTCTGGCCTCCCAGTCCGCCCAGGTGGTCGAAGGGGCACGGCTCTATGAGGAAGAGAAAGTGCTCTTGGCGATGCGCCAGGAGGTCGAGTTGGCCCACGAAATCCAGGCCAACCTGCTGCCGTCCGCCCCCCCTGTTGTCCCCGGTTACGAGTTCGGCGGCCTCAGCGTGCCGGCCAAGGAGGTGGGTGGGGACTATTTTGACTACATCGACATGCTGGACGGCAGGCTGGGCTTGACCGTGGGCGATGTCTCGGGAAAGGGCGTGGGCGCTGCTCTTCTGATGGCCTCCTCCCAGGCCACCCTTCGGGGCCAGGTGGTGGGCGGCGACGACCCGGCGTCCAGCCTGGGCCGAACCAACCAACTCCTTTGCCAGGTCGCACGGAAAGGCACATTCGTCACGCTGTTTTTGGCCATGCTTGAACCAGCCACTGGACTGGTGAGCTATGCCAATGCCGGGCACAACAAACCCTTTGTTGTGCTCGCAGACGGGACCATCGAGATTTTGACACTCGGCGGATTCGTGCTGGGCTTTCTCCCGTCTTTCCAATACCAGGCGGCCGAGCGTGTTCTGAGCCCCGGCGAGACTCTCGTCATCTATTCGGACGGCGTTACGGAAGCGATGAACTCCGCCAGCGAGCAGTTCGATGAGGAAAGGCTGTATACCCTCGCCAAACGGTATCACCGAGATGGTGCTCCTGCCCTGGTAGACCGCATCCTGAACCATGTCCGGGCCTTCGCAGGAGAGCGCGAGCAGAGTGATGACATCACGATCCTCGTAGTCAGGAGACCTGACTGAGTCCGTTGGCCGGCCTTTAGATGTGGGTATGGCGGGCCGATACTGAAGGCCAAGAACCTCCACAGGACCATGGTTAGCCTCTCAGACAAGATCCGCAAGTTTCTGGTGGACGCCGGCTTCGAATTCGCCGGCGACCGATCCTCCAACCTCGAGCTGCTGCGCTATTTTGAGCGCGAGTACGGCTTCGAAATGATGCGCTTCATGGAGGAAGAATGGGTCCAGGAGCAGTTGCACCGCGAATGCTCACAGGGTTTTTTGGACCACGTCCGTGAGCATGTGGACGAGGATCGGTGGGACGACTTTGACGCTGATGTGGACTCGATGACCGGCCGGGCTGCCTAAAGCGCTTAGCTTGTTAGCATTTTCTGGCTGATTTTTTTGGAAAAGTCCGTGGATTTCCCGACATAGAGAGTCTGCCGCGTGTCGCCTGATGGACACGCCTCGAGCCTTCCCCACCCACTGGAAACGGCCCCATTCTCTATGCCGAAACCAAAGCGCCCCAAAGGGAGCGGCCCATCGCGGGCTCGCACGTCGGAAAAGAGTTCTTCGAAAGATCAGTTTGGATGGTGGTTTCGTTGGTGTAATGCCGACGACCCCGTCACCTACTGGAAAGAAAAGCGGGACAAGCGGCGTTAGCTGTTTTCCTTTGACCCTTGGCGAAGTGCCCGGCCGCCCGGGGGCTTTCGCCTGAGGGCAGTTTTTTTGCCAAGCGCTCGGGGGCGAGCTACGCCTTGCTGGAATTCGTCCAGCCCGGTCAGATGGTTCGCCCCTGCACTTCGACCACGTCAGCGCCTCGCTTCGACTGATTCAGCCCCTGCACTTCAACCGCGTCAGCGCCTGGCTTGACCGCGGGAGAATGTTGTGTTGCCGCCTGACCGGTTGGCGCAGGGCTTATTCGGTAGCGGCCCGCGCTCGGCGACTATTCGGTTCGCCGGACGTTTGGGGGGGTGCTTGCCTGTTCCAGGAGGCCCGCCGAAATCCATTCCGCCAGCGCTTGTCTATTGCTTGGCATGACCAGGCGCCTCCGATCTCCCTCGTGCCGGATGTTGCCTAGCTCAATCATGACGGCCGTCGGCTTGGTGTTCTTCAGCACGTAAAGATCACCCCGCTGTACCCGACCGCTATAGCCTCTGTCGGGTTGGTGCCTGGCGTACTGACGTCGAAATTCTGCCTGAAGCGTCGTTCCCAGATCGCGTCCACGATCGCTGGAATACATGAAGTGAACGTCTATCTGAGGCTGCGTTCGGTTCGCATCGAAGGCATCGACGTGCAGGGATATCACCTGCTGGGAGCGGGCGGTCGAGCGATTCTGATCGTAATAGTGATTGATGATGTCCGTTCGGCGCTTGAGTCTCGCCAGGTGGTTCCCTGGGATGCTGACGTGCCCCAGGTAGTACTCGTCTGAGTCTGGGCGGAGGTACTCGGAATCCCGGATACCGTCATTACGGTCTCTTACAATGATGTAGACCTTGGCACCTTCCTCCAGTAGCCGGCGGGCGAGCCGGAGCGATGTGTCGTAGGCGATTTCGTCCTCCGCGAAGGGCCGCCCCCCCAGACTCGATACCGTCCCCGGGTCAGGCCCCCCATGGCCTCCTACGACGTAGTAGACGTGCCCTGCCAGGCGGTTGGACTTGCGCTGAACGAGTTCGTATTCCTCGCCAAAGATGTCATACACCTCCCCTTCCGGCTGTCTCGCGACCTTGGCCGAACTGGCCGCAGCCTCAGTATTTCCGGGAAGCTTGTACTCGAATCCCTTCAGCAACCGATCTCCAGATTTGAGCTTGCTGGCGTTCAGACGCCTGAATTCGGTCGCCAGGGCAGAGGTCGGGCCGATTCCGCTACGTCTGAGCAGGGACCAGATGCCTTCACCCTCCAGAGGTTTGGCTGTTTGAGCCGCTATATCGGGAGTGCCGATGAGCGCAAGAAGGAGCAGTACGAAGATGCCGCGGAAGCAAGTAGACGGTGGAAGTGCCATAGACGGATGTATCGGCAATTCGCATCGCGGTGTTAAGCGCAAAGGCCTCCAATTCCGCTATTCCGACGGCTAATCGCGGCTGGCCGGAGTCATCAGGTCATTCGCGTGGCCGGGGTGGGTTGTCACCGGTTTTATGATGACCTTGCGCCTGAGAAAAACGGACTCGAATGACTCGCCTCGTGATACGCCATCTGTTCTGCCTGATCATCATCTTTGCGCTGGGCCAGCGGGCCCAGGCGCAGACATTTGTTGATGCCAGTCAACTCATCCTCTCGCCTCCGGCCGCGGGAGTTTCGTTTTCGGCCATCACGGTAGCCGATTTCAACGGAGACGGGAGGACCGATATCTATCACCCCGGGCGGCTCTACAGACAGCAGGTCGACGGAACCTACCTCGATATCCTCTTGAACAGCGGTATCACGATTGAGGGCCAGTTTCCGCTGGTAGCCCTCCCGGGTGACCGTAACGCAGACGGCCTGCTCGATTTGGCCATCCTCGACCAACTCCCAGGATCGCGCTACTACGACAACGTCAACGCAGAGCAATACCGGCTGGCAAACGGAGAACGTTCCCTTAGCATACAAACTCTTTCGACGGGCGGAGTCTGGGCCGATTTTGATGTTGACGGTCGTCTCGACCTGTTTGTGGGCGCCAGCGATGGGCAGAACCAACTGTACCTTTCAAACATCCTCGGGACGTTTACGAACGCTTCAGACTTCAAACTCACCTCGTCTGCTCCGGGCGGTTGCGGACTGGCTATTGCAGATTGGGACGGAGACCTTGATCTGGATGTCTATGTGGCGGCCTGTCTGGGAACTAATGTTAACAGCCTGATGGAGTACGACTCCGTCCGGGACCGTTTCACGGATAGAGCAGGAGCAGAAGGAGTACAAAGCTTTCGTTATTCGTACTCCGCCGTTTGGCTGGACTACGACAATGATGGGTGGCAGGACCTTTTTGTGGTTAACGCAAGGTTTGACGTCGAGAACGGCCGAAACCAGCTCTACCGGAATCTTGGAGGCACTTCTTTTCAGGAGGTGGCGGAGGGGGCAGGTGTGGCGGGCGGTCCTTCCACCCCGAGACGCGGCTCAGCGGCCGCGGACTTCAACAACGATGGTTGGACCGATCTCTACGTCACGCTGGATAGTGGGAGGCATCAACTCTACATGAATCAGGGCGACGGGACCTTTTTGGAGCGCGGACTTGGAGTGCTTCCCGGCACACCGGGTACTTCCATTGCCACCGCCGCAGACGTAAATGATGATGGCTGGATCGACCTGATCTACGGCCTTCCCGCCGGCCATACCCTTTTGCTGAACGGCGGCGAGAACAACTGGACCAAAATCGCGCTACGACACCCGGGCCAGAACCGGCGCGGAATTGGAGCCCGGATCCAGATCAAGGCCGGCGGTCTTACGCAGACCAAACAAATGGTCCCCGGTGGTGGGGGCGTTTCTCAGAGTATGGAAAGCGAACTCCATTTTGGACTTGGAGCGGCCGCGATCCTGGATGAAGTCACCGTCAGTTGGCAGGACGGTAGCGTAGATGTGCTGACGAATCTGCCCGCGAACCAGCGTTTGACCATCGCGCGGGGCGGGTCGCTAAACAGTCCTCCGGAGTCGTTCGCTCTGACCTCTCCTCCCGATGCGGCGTTCTTTGACACCAGCGCGACTGCTATAGGCTTCGCGTGGGCGCCTGCCGCAGATAACGAACCGGTGACCTACACCCTCTCCGTCCAGGGGCCGGGCACCCGTTTGCGGTTCCCTGACCTGACGCGCGCCCAGATCGCACTTCCCACCGAGCTTTTGGCGCCAGATCAGGTGTATACGTGGTCCGTAGTGGCATCCGACGGTTTGTCCGCCAGTCCCGGTCAAGGCACGCGCGTTTTCACGTTTGGGGACCCCCAGCGTGCGGCCTCGACGCTCGTCGCGCCGGCCATCTTTGATTTTGGATTCCCAGAGATGAGTGATGGCCAGGCGCGCTTCATGGACATTGACGGAGACCTTGACCTTGATCTCCTGGTTCTGGGACTCACAGACCAGGGTCCGCGGGGAGCCTTGTACAAAGCTGTAGATCAGGGGGTCATAACAACCACCGGCGGAGCAGAGTTTATTTTCAAGGGTTTGGTTGACACGGGCACGGCCATCGATGCAGTCCTGGAGCCCACGTTGGCGACGGGTGATTATGACGGCGATGGTGATACCGATGCAGTCGTATCAGGCCTGGATCGTGACTCAGGCCTGCCGTCCATCACACTGTACAGAAACGTAGATGGATCGCTGTTGGCCGAGGCCATCAACATTGCCGCAAGGTGGGGTGGCCCGATAACAATTTCGGACATCGACGGCGATGGGGATGGCGACCTTCTGGTGTCCGGAAGTACGGTTACGCAAACGCCTTTCCTGCCCTCGACCATCGTCTACCGGAACAACGGAACTGGCCTGGACGAGTGGGCCATACTTCCGGGAGCCATGTTTGGCTCGGCCGACTGGGCGGATGTTGATGGAGACGGTGATCTGGACCTCGCCCTGCTTGGGGATGCGGATACGGGTCTCCCGCAGGGCTCGCTGTACGAAAACGATTTCGGAACCTTCGTCCAACATCAACTTCCCGGACTTGAACTCGTTTTTTCCTCAGCAGCCTGGGGTGACTACGATGCGGACGGACTTGCAGACTTGCTGGTCTCTGGCGGCCGTGTCTCCCCCGACCTGCTGGAGGCCCAGACGGCGCTGTTCCATCAGGACACTCCCTGGACCTTCAGCCGGCTTGTAACTCCGCTGAACGACGTCCTAGGTGGCGTAGCCACCTGGGGTGATTATGAGAACGACGGGGATCTGGACATCATCATCAGCGGTGGGACCGACCTTTTCGGTGAAAAAACGGGACGGGTGTTCCGGAATCAGAATGGTCTCTTTGTGGCCGAACTCGACTTTCAGGGTACCCTTGGCGGCGACATGACCACGGGTGACTACAACCAGGACGGGGATCTGGATTTTATGGTGCTCGGTCTCGGTGCGGACGGAAATCCCACCATCCTGTTCTTCATCAATCAGCAGGTTGCCGAACCTGTGCCAGTGACCCGTTAGCCTTCCGAAATCTCCAACGGGAGACAGGATACCTCCAGCTGGACTTCTATCGCGTCTGTCCCAAATCGGGCTATCTGAACCTCGGGGGGAGGCTCTTCCAGCACGCGCTTGCAGGTCTTTGCCGCCACAAGGAGACTGGTCGATACCAGGTCCATGTCCGCGTCGAGGGAAACGGACACCGGTACTTCGACGCGAACAAAATCCCTTGCCGAAAAATTGGTGACCGTCCCGCCGACGACATCCGCGTTCGGCAAGATGATCGTCTCGTTGTCGAGCGTAACGAGCGTGGTGTGGAAGACGTCGATGTCGATGACCTCACCATCCATATCACAGACGGCAACGTGGTCGCCAATAGAAAATGGGCGAAGGACGGCGGTGATTACGCCGGCGGCCAGATTCG
>JBLHLC010000045.1:0-28908 GCA_047619685.1 Rhodothermales bacterium | reverse complement strand
CGAGCAGATCCTCGGTCACCGCCTCCGATTCATAGTGCCCGGCGTCTACGTAGACCAGCCTGGGTTGGCCAGTGGCATCCAGCGCGTCAAAGAACTGGTGGTATTTCACATCTGCCGTCACATAGGCGTCGGCACCCCGCTCCAGAGCGGCGTCCAGAAGCGAACTCCCCGAGCCGCCGCAAACTGCCACTTTCCGAATCTCCCGAGGCGGCGTGCTGACATGGCGCAGGTGTGGAACACCAAGAGAGTCAGCCACGTGCGCAAGAAAGTCTGCGGTGGACATTGTCGGCGCCAGCACGCCAATCGCGCCCAGGCCGGTAGAGGTGCCATCGGAATCGGACTCCCTTTCGCTCAAAAACGTCACATTCTCCAGGCCGATCTGACGAGCCAGAGCAAAGGAAACGCCACCGCGGGCAGCGTCCAGATTGGTGTGGATAGCGTAATGCGAGATCCCGGCTTCGGCCATTCGAAGGGCCATGGATCCCACTAGCGACGCCGACGTGATGGCCTTGATGGGCGCAAAAAACAGGGGATGGTGCGTGATGATGAGGTTTGCGCCCGCAGTCTCAGCCTCTGCAATCACCTGAGGAGTCAGGTCCAGCGCGACCACAATGCCGGTAACGACTGCCGAGGAACGCCCAACCTGCAGTCCGACATTGTCATAGGATTCGGCGGTATGGCGTGGGGCCCAGGTCTCCAGGCGGGAGGCCACGACGGCAACCGTATGTGCATCGCTCATTCTGATGTTCTTTTAGACGGCTCGGCCGGCGGCGGCCATGCCCTCCTTTTCGTTGACCCGCTTTAGAATGAAGGCACCGACAACAAAGAAAAGAATGACTACGGATACGCCGGCCCGCTGCCCGTAGGCAACCGTAAGCGCTCCGAGCGCCAGCGGACCCATGAAGGCGGTGGCTTTGCCAGAGAATGCATAGAAGCCGAAAAACTCGTTCTCCCTTCCCAGAGGAATAAAGCGCCCCATAAGTGAACGGCTGGCCGCCTGATTCGGCCCTGCCAGAAGCCCGACAAGCACGGCGGAGAACCAAAACATGGCAGCAGTCTGTGCCGTCACAGCTATGATCGCGGCAACCACGAGTCCGGCCAGCGATATGAAAATTGTGGTCCTCCCTCCGATTTTGTCGTCCACAAATCCAAAGGCCCAAGCACCGAGTCCAGCCGCCACGTTGAGCGCGATGCCGAACATGAACATGTCCTCGGTTTCGAAACCGAACGTGCCCGTGGCATAGATGGCACCGAAGGCGAAAATGGTGACGATGCCGTCGTTATAAACAAGCCGGGCAATCAGGAGCCAGAAGAGGTTCTTGAACGTCTTGATGTGGGCAAAAGTGGACTTCAGCTCCACGGCTGCCTCCCTGAAAAGCTGGGACGCGGGCACACCCTTGGCAACAGGCGGCTCCGGGACCCAGAAAAACATGGGCAGACTGAAGAGGGCAAACCATGCGGCCACCAAGAGATTTGTCGCCCGGATGTGCTGACCGGTCTCTTTGGACAAACCAAACGGGGCGGACTCTGGGGCCACAAATATGTAAAAACCAGCCAGAAGACAAAGAAGGCCCCCGAGATAACCCAGCGCCCACCCATTGCCCGAAACCCGTCCGATCTTTTCTGGGGGCGCAAGCTCCGGGAGGTACGCATTGTAGAACACGTTGGCCATTTCGAATGCCACATTGGCAACTACAAAAGCCGTCAGGGCGAACAACACCTGCCCCGGAACAGGGAAGTAGAGAAGGACCGAGCCCGCAATGCAGACCACGGTGGAGATCAGCAGATAACGCCTTCGAAGCCCACCCTTGTCGGCCATTGCGCCCAGAAATGGCGAGCAGACGGCAACTACCAGGGCAGAAATCGCGACGGCAATAGACCAAAGGGCAGTCCCCGTCTCCGGATCCGGTGCTATCGCCCCCGTGAAGTAGGCGGCGTAGATAAACGTCACGATCAGGGTCGTGAAAGCGGAGTTGGCGAAGTCGAACATCGCCCAACTCGCGACGGACCTTCGATTGGAATCAGCCAATGGCGTGGGTGCTGGTTGGGGACGAATGTAGGCGTGATGTACTCTGAAAACGCCGAAACCCGCCGGAAGGGATCAGGAGAGTCGTCTCCTGGCAAGCTCGGCGACAAAACGCTCGATTTCGTCCTCGGTATTGTAGTAGTGGACTGATGCGCGCACCAGGTCCGGGAGGTTGCGATTTTCTGCGTCCAAAAGGGCCGAGGATGGAACGATAAGGGACGTATTGAACCCTGCGCCAGCCAGCCGAGCCTGGAGGGCACCCGCCGGGTTTGTGGCATGGCTGAAGGTCACGATACCCGACTTCCGGGTTCCCTTATCCCACACCTGGACGCCGTCCACCTGGGAGAGCGCGTCTCGAAGTTTTCCAGACAGATCCCGGACCCGTTCGGCGATGGCCTCGAGCCCAACGTCCAACGCATACTTGACCGCTACGCCCAGGCCAATCTTCCCGGCGATGTTGCCTTCCCAGGTTTCGAACCGCCTTCGATCACGGTGGACCTGGTACGAACTGTCACTCACCCACTCGGCGGCATGCAAATCCAGGAAGGGCGGTTCAAGTTCGGGGGCCAGAGCCCTGTTGACGTAAAGAAACCCGGTCCCGCGGGGGCCACGGAGGAATTTCCTCCCGGTGGCGGAGAGCATGTCGCAGCCAATCCGGGACACGTCCAGCGGCAACTGGCCGGCCGATTGACATGCATCCAGCAGGTAAGGGATGCCGTGCTGTTTGGCCACCACGCCCACGTCTTCGGCAGGGTTGATCAACCCGCCGTTGGTGGGGCAGTGCGTGATGGCGATGAGCCGGGTGCGCGGAGTGATCATGCGCTCCAGAGCCTGAACATCGACCTGGCCGTGGACGTCGTCTGGTGCAATGTCTATGAGGACTCCCCGCTGGCCCGCCACCTGCAGCATCGCGATGTAGTTGGACGCGTAGCTGGCCCGCGCAGTCAGAATGCGGTCTCCAGCCTCAAACCGGAATCCATAAAAAGCCGCTCCCCAGGCGCGGGTCGCATTCTCGACAACCGAAATCTCACTGGCCTCTGCGCCCACCAACTCGGCGATTGCCTCATGGGTCTTTGCAGTTTTGTCGGCAGTGGCCGCGGCCGATTCGTAGCCCCCCATTCTGGACTCCAGCTCCAAATGCTCGATCTGGGCATCCAGTACAGGCCGGGGCATCAGTGCCGCGCCGGCATTGTTAAAGTGGACGACGTGGGCACACCCGGGGGTGTCTGCGCGAAGGGCCGGGACGTTCATGTATGTCAGGCTGTCTGGGCGGAGCCGAGCGTCTCGATCAGATCCACAACCCGGCCGGCCGCTTGGCCATCGTTCAGATGGTTCAAAGTGGGAAGCGCCGCTTGGTAGCTTTCGCGAAGAGACTCCCGGTACGGTTGGTCGTGGATGATTCGATCGAGGTCATCGGCCAACTGCGAGGAGTTCTGCACGGTCAGAACTCCGTCCGAATCTTCGTAAAAGGAATCCGACCCTTCCACGCTGGACTTGAAGACCGGGCGATCCAGAATGAGCACCTCTGTAATCATGGTCGAGGATAGGGCCTGAACCACGACCGCGTCCGCGGCTCGAACCAGGATGGCCTTGTCCTCAACGAGAGATGATGAGGAGAAGTCTACATGCACCAGGTTTACGCCGCGCTCGGTGAACCACCGGCGATAGTCGGCCAACTCGGCTTGGGTGGGCGGCCTGACTGGTTTCTGTGACGATTCGCCTGGGTGCGGTCTGACCGCCACAAGCGGAGCAGGCCTCAAACTGGCCAGGGCGCGGGCGAATGTCTCCGTGGACTCCATCAGGTGCAGTGCACTATCCGCAAAGTGAAGGGAGCGGCCGGACGAAAAACTGCCCGCAAGCAGAACAAACGGCTGATCCACCGGCAAGCCCAAGGTCTCCCGTGCGGCCTCCTTGGAAGGTCTGAACTTGGGCCGATACAGGGAATCCCACTGGGCCGCTCCGGTCACGTGCGTCTTGGCCGGGTCGGCACCGCGTGAGACAAGAATATCACGCTCCCGTTCGCCAAAAACCGCCATGTGCCACGACGGACTCGGGACTCCCAGCGCGGCGGAGCGCGAGGGATTCCCATGCGAGAGTTCGATTACCGGAATCCCGTAACTGGCGGCAACCTCCTGCAATGCCCGCTGGCCTGAACTGAGGCATGAGCGCATAACCAGCGCCTTGAGGTTGGTTGTTTCAATGAGGCGACGCATCACCCGGGCCAGGAAGATCTGGTTGTCGGCCATCGTCAGGATCTCCCGAACCAACTCTTTGGAACCCGACACCAGAAGGTTGCCTTTCGGGGAGTCGAATGCCTGGGCGGCCCCGGGTCTTGCAATTGCCGACGCCACTCTGTCGCCCAAAGCCCGGGACTCCCGCTTCACGAAGGCGGTGTCCTCGGCCTCCGCAAACTCATGGAAGGCCCTGGAAGGCACGCCTCGATCCGTCAAGACCTGCCGCATGGCCGGCTGATTCATAATGGGGCGAATTCCCCGCGATGCAGCCTCCTCTATAATCGGGAGGAATTCGGCGTAGGCGAAGTCAAAAAAGAGGACATCTCCGGTCATGCTGTGGTTTTTTGGCTATCGGCCAGGTGCCAGGCCCTGACCAGATGCGGCGTCAGATCGAACTCCATGCACATTCCGAGATTGATGCCATCCACGGTCATTATCTGGCTCCAGACCGGGTGCTGGGCCCAGGACTCGGCAATAGTCCGGATTGCCATGGTATCGGGCGCTTCTCCGTTTGCCTCGGACTGAAGTCGGTATTGCTCAAGGGTTTCCCGGTACACTTCAGAGTCGACGTGGACTATGGCCGAACACGAAGGGCACCGTCCGCGGGCAACGGGCAGTCCTCCGATGGTCTGCAACTGCAATTTGGACTCGGCCCGGCACTCGGGGCATCGAAATGTGAGCTCCGCGTTTACCATCCTGGGCTCCAGCCGCAGGACCTCTTTTACCGGGATGGGCGCACTGTCTCCTGAAGCAGCGTTGGCGATGGACTCGATGAGAGACCGTATGTGATCAACCTGACTTTCCAGGCTATAGTGTTCCTGAATAAAGGCCCGATAGGCCGTCGAGTCATAGTCGGCCGAGCGAATCATGGCGACCGCCTCGGAAGTCGAATTGAAGAGGATCTCCGGGGCCCACATGTCACTCGCGTGCGGGAAGTTGTGGACCACTGGTTTGATACCCCTCGCCATGGCCTCCGCTATCGAGTAGCCGAAACTCTCGTGGAGACTGGTGGAGAGGATGTAGCTCTTGTCCTCCAGAAAAGCGGCGATATCGGACTGCCATTCGTACATGATGACGTTGTCCGAAAGCCCGAGTTGCTTGATCTGGTGGTTCCAGTAAAGCTCGAGCGCGGGGTCCTGGAACTTGCCTGCCACGTGGAGCCGATACCGGGGGTCGGCTGCGACCAGTTGGTGCATTATCTGGAGGGCCATCTGCGGGTTCTTGCGCCCGTGGAGGTAACCGATAAGTGCCAGATCGAAGCCCGGTGATCGTTCCAGGAGCTCATACCGGGACATGTCAACCCCGTTCGGGATATGCAAAATGTCCGTCCTTTGCGCCAGTCCAGGGATCGCTTCGCAGACGATTCCAGCCAGGTGCTCCGCCACCACCACGAGCGAATCGACGTTGTCCCATTGCACTCGAAGTGGCAAGTCGGTAAAGGCCTCGTACCGATGCAGCCTGCAAATGATGGACTTCTGCCGCGCCATGTCCTGCCTTGAGGCCCAGACCAGGGGGTCATTACACCACTCAAACCAGCAGAGGTCTGCCCAGGCCATGGCCTCGGAGATTTCGTCCTTGGTGGCCACGACAAACTTGCGCGCGTCCATGTAGGGAGTCAAGTCCCGAATGATGTCATCCAGGAACTGGTCAAGGCCCTTCGACACCAGGAATGCTACCCTGAGATCGCGGATTCCTTCGGTGTGGGTGAGCTTCAGTTCCTTCGCCGCATCGGGAGAGATTAGCGCCAGCAGCCTGTTCTCCAGCCTGGCCGTGGCCTCGACCTCTCCGGCCGCACGGGCCACTTGGGTCAGCATGTGGAGGCAGTCCGTGTCCTCCGGATTCAGCACAAGGCCGCTACAGAGATGCCGGGCAGCGCCGTTGGCATCGCCCCGCTTCCATGCAATGCGAGCGCGCAGCGCAGCCACCGATGCCCCACCTTCCGGGTCAGACTGCTTCAGGCTGGCCAGCAAAGCCTCTGCCTGATCCGGGTCGTCGGCATCAAGCGCCTCGAGAGCAAGCACTAACGTCTGGTTGGCCGAGTCTGCCCGGTCTGGAAGCTGGATATTCTGGAGTCCTGCCTTGAGCGCGACCAACTCCCGGGGAAGGGCGTCGCGATTGGTGACCAGAAATTCCAGGGCCTCCAGGGCATCGGGGATGTCCAGTTTGAGCTCGTTCCCCGTCAGCACCGCCTCGATTACTGCTACACTTCCAAGCTCGACGCCGTACACATTTGCCAAGACCTGCGCACGTTGGCGGAGGAGGCCAAGAACCACATCATCGCTGATATCCGCGAGCGTCTGGAGCAGTCGGCAGCCCACCAGAAGCGCCAGGAGGTTGGTAACCGTTCTCGCGACCGACGTGTTCGTTTGGCTGGAGAGCGAGCGCTCGTGCTCGCGGCGCATATACGAGCCTGTCCTCGGCACCCTGACCACTGCGTTAGGCCGTTGGCAGCAGAGCCGGCAAATGAGGATGAAGTCCTCGCTGGTGCGAAAAAGCGAACTGGCAAAGAGCGGGAGCGTCTCCTCCGTGCGAAGGACCGTGCCCGCCTGCAGGGCTCGCATTTCACCACCAAACACCAGTTCACGCAGGAGTTCTGCACCCGTCATGCCGTCGAACGCCCGCCTGTCAAACTGCACCGCCTGCGGACGGCCCGGGACAACAAAGCGCACCTCTGGCATGGCCACGAACAGCACGTTTTCGTCTTTTAGGAGTTCGACAGCGGCGGCACTGAAGTCCGAAAAATCGCGGAGATAGTCGTCGTCTCCACAGAGAGCGAAGTATGGCGTGCCGGCTGCCTTGGCCCCGTGGTGGGCGGCACGGGCAGGGCCGCCGTTTTCGGACCGAGCGGAAAAGCCTGCACCAATCTCAGCCGCCAGCGTCTGGAGCCGAATCTGGACCTCCGGAGACGAGGCGTCATCCGCAATAAGCAGCGGTATTCCGGCCCATCGGCCGTCCCGGACATCCTGTTCAACGAAATCCGGCCGCTCATACGTGTGCATGACGACTGTGATCTGAGGGGCGGAGTTTTCTGACGACATAGAAAGGCTGATTTCTGGTGTCAGTTTAAGACCGTCTTTGCACAGATGCTGACTACTAGCTCCTATCTTTCAGTTTAGCCTTCGTAGCTCAGGGGATAGAGCGTCGGTTTCCTAAACCGCAGGTCGCAGGTTCGAATCCTGCCGAGGGCACTATAAGCGAGAATTGTGGATTCTCCCTTGATGGGCGTGCGAAAGCCGTTGAGCAGTGCCCTATGATCGTCGCATAGGCCGGGCTGCAGAAAACCCTGGTGGACCATTGCAGGGTAGAGCGCACCGTTTTCGGAATTACTTTCAGCGTTTCGTTGGACCGGCTCTGGAGTAGTTGCCCGGACGAGGGCCAGTATCAGGAAACTCATCTGACACGGCATGATTTGAATGTCCCCGGGTCTCGCGAAGTACTTCGGAGGGCGAGGGGACGAGGTCTAATTGCGGTTTCTCCAGACGGACTGCGAATAGCGAAAAAGGAATCCCCCAATGATTCCGAGATTAACCAGGTACTCGAAATCACAGACCTCGAAGGTGACTTGGTCGTACCATTGGTTGTTGCGGATTCGATCGGAGCGCCCATGTGGTCGCACGATGGTGCGTACATCTACTTTGGCGAATACAAAGACGGGGAATTCCTGATTCAGCAGGTACGAAGCGACGGTGCTGGACGAGTTCAAACGATTCTCAGCGGTGGAGTCGGACAGGCGATTTCTCCCGATGGACAGCTGCTTGCGTTCAACTCCAGGGAGGACTGGGGGGACCAGGATCGCGGCGTTCGGATTTACGATATCAGCAACGGGAATACCATTGTGCTTGACTCTTCGTCGGTGGAGACGTTCTCCAAGCCGTTCTCAGGTGACTCTCAATACATAGTATATGAGCGCAACTTTAGCGGACAGAGCCAGCTTGTTGTCCGTTCTGTAGATGGCGAGCATGACCTCGTCATAGGCCCCGGACAGGATCCTCTCTGGGACATCACAAATGACTACATCTACTTCGGCAGCGAGGACGGGAGGAGCCTGAACCGAATACGCACAACCACGGAACCAACTTTCCGGCCTCTGAGCGCGCCAGAGGAAGTCGTGCGGACTCCGTACGATGCTTTGTACACAGTCGATTTTGAGAATGAGATCGCCTACGGATTGTCCTCATGGAATATCGATCTCAACGGCCCCGACGCCATCCTGAATCTCGTATTCAACTATGAGACCTATCTGGATGAACTCTTTGAAGGGACGAATTGAGGATTTGCCCTTTCAATATCATGAGGCACGAAGCGGTGGCGACAATGCGAAGGGGCTTCGGATTTGCGCTCCACCCGGACGGCGAGCGGGCATTGTTTCTCCGGAACGAGGGATTCGAGGTCCCGCACTCCCTAGACCTAATCCTCAACTGGCAGGAAGAACTGAACCGCATCGCACCGCCGAATAGATGACCGGGCAACGGGGCGCAGTCGCTGAAGGATGATTGAGGTGTGGGCCTGTTCTACCCACCCAGATACAGTGGGTACTTTGGGCGTAATCCACACCCATTTCCATACCTGGTGAAGGGCGGTCTCGGGTAAACGCATGGGGTGCAAAGCCTTGGTGGGCGGGCGCGTTTCCTGGGGATAGAGTTGAACCTCTTTGGGAGGGGGGCGAGACACAGGCCGGGGGAAGGGAATTCTCCTTTGATCAAGTGAAGTAGGCTCTGAGGGGTACTCAGGGCCTTTTTCGTGCCGTGGCCAGGTCCCGCCAGATCATCTGCCCCCAGAAGGCGTTCTGGCCCGAACGCAGAGGCTTGGGGGCCTCGACGTTAACACAAATCTATCCACCTATGACTTGGGAACACTTAGAACCCATTGCTCAACTACTTAGCGCCGTCGGCGTCATTGGCTCGTTGATCTATGTTGGTTTCCAGGTGCGCCAGAACACGTAGGCCATGCGTGCGGCCAGCATCGACTCTACGGTCAACGCCTCCAACTTCGTCCGCCAACAGATCGTCGACAATGCCGGCGTAGCAGATCTCTACTTCAGGGGAAACGAAAACCCAGAAACGTTGACTGACGTGGAGAGAGTTCGGTATCGCGTTCTGCTCCAAAGCATACTCTGGACGAGTTGGAATGCGTATTCCCAGTCGAAATTGACCACTGCGTCAACATTCGAAGCACAGAAGCCATTTCTCAAACGGGTTTTGAGTAGCCCCGGTGGACGATGGTTGTGGCAAAATTTCGAAGACGAGTTCGAAATCGGGTTTCGTAACGAGGTACGACAAATTATTGCCTCGGATCGCGGCGGTAGATAAAGCCTGTATCCGAGTGTGCGGGGAAACAGAAGCTGACCCCGCTTTTCGGACAGCGTCTTGGTGAGAATCCCGCGCGGTAATCATGCCGCTTTGGGCATGGGTTGCCCGGGCCACCCAAGTCGCCCGCCGCCCGATGTCCAGCATCTGGGATTCTTGACCGACTAGCGCATTTTAGTAGTTAACTACTAACTCGTGTCATTTTAGTATTTGTCCGACTGAAGGGCTTGTAATTAATTGCTAGCGTGGTGCGCCGTTCTCTTTGGCACTTAGCCGTAGGCGTTGGCCTAAGAGTAGAATAAGTTCTCCCAATTCTACTTCCGTGACCCGCAAAAGGGGTGCGAAAGTGTAATTGCCGCCCGTGTTCGACTTCCGTGCGGTCAATTCGGGGGATTTGGTGGAATTGGGATCCCTTATTTCACTCCGGCGCATCGAGCGTCCGCTTATGTCCACCTTCAGGCTGGGGCGATGTCCTCACGTATGCTTGAGAGAACAAGCCCAAACAAGCTCCCCAGCCCCCAACCTGTGCCATATCTCGCACGAAGTCGCGACATACCGGACTTGCCATACACCATTCGTCACCTATGTTACCAACACAAAGTGGCCTTCGGGCTACCGCAAGACAGAACCGGCCTGCTCGGCCCTAAGTGCAGGTGGACTAACGAGGACCGGTTCTTTGGCGGGAATCTTGGTGCATTCAAATAAGGCCGCCCGACCCCTGGGGGCGGCCTTATATTGCTATTGCCTTAGGCAAGCAAATTCTTCCACTGAGATGATGTATTGCCTGCCCGCCTAAAAAGCCTCATAGCATCAAGGCCAACTGATTCGGCCAGACGGCTGATCCTGGCTCTGAAGCCAGTTTGTCAGTTCGATGTCCGGGACGAGGGAAACCCGCCGGGGCTCGAACGGCTGCTTTCCTACGATGTCCTGCTGACGGACGGATCGGACGGCTTCGAGATGGTAACGACCGTTCGGAGTACGGAGGGGCGCCTGGTTCCCGTTTCCATCTTCCTCTCTTCTCGTGACAGCGCTGCGAGTGAACTGGCTTCACGGGAGGCCGGCGTGGATGCGGTGTTGCCCATGTCGATTCGTGTTGACGCGCTTTTGGCCGCGTTGAGGGGACTGCTGGCCCTCCGGGACCGAGTGGCTACGGATGAGCAGCAATCTCCGAATCGGGCACTGGCCGCCAGTGCCGAGAAATGCGTGCTGGCAAACCTCTACGATCCTGATTTTCGGGTGGGTCGTTTGGCCTCAGAGCTGAATATGAGCTATTCCCAACTCGCGCGACGGCTGAACAAAAACGAGGCAGAGAATCCAACGAGGCTGATCCGTCGTGTCCGGATCAGCTGTGCGGCAGATTTGCTCCAGGAGAAATCCCGGAAGGTCTCCGATGTGGCCTTCGCGGTGGGTTTTCGCTCCGTCTCTCACTTCAACAGGGCCTTCCGCGAGGTGATGGGGAGAAGCCCCTCTGCCTTCCGAAAGGGTGCGATGGGCTAGGCCGGCTCAACGAGTCCGGCTCAATTAGTCGCGCCTGAAGATGTCGCGGAGTTTGTCGCCCAAGCCTGAGGTGCCCGCATCTTTCAGGGCCTCCAGCATAATGGGCTCCAGGACGTTTCCAGCCAAAACCTGGATGGGAGTACCGGCAGACTCAGACCCGACGTCCCTGAGCACGAGATCGGTCATCTGAAATTCGCGGGACCCGGCATCCGTAGCTACTGAGCCCCGGGCGCCCTCGATGCGGAGTTCGTGGATGAAGATCCTGGGTCCGGAAGTTGTATCAGCGGTGGAGAGGTAGTCTTTGAACCGCGCCGCGACTTCTCGAATATTGATGCGACTTCCGCTCTGCTCCACCCGGATGTCGGCGTTCCGCACGATGACCTCGTTAACGACGATGAAGTCGCTGAGTAGGGTCGAGGCGTCAAAACGCGCCTCAATGGTGCCTACGCGAGCGATGTAAGGCCCCTTAAAGGGCTCCGCTGTGAGCAGGACTACGTCGGAGACGCTGGCCGAACCGGTGAACGGATTCACAGAGACGGACCCAATGGAATAGGGAAGCCCGGTCTCAGCAGATCCCTGGATGCTCAATGCGGTTCCAAAAAGGCTCGGCAACCCGAACCCGGCAACAATCAGAAGGAGGACGCCTGCCAAAATGCCGACCGCTTTTTTCATCCAGTGGTTATGCAGCCTGGGCGAGGTGGGGTCTCACCGAATGGGTTGTGACAGCGGGAATCTGCTGGGGCATATAAAAGACGCGAGCAACGGGTTTTGGCCCAGAGAGCTGCCGGAGGGGGAGCTCGGTGAGCCTGGTCCACACGGGAAGTTCGGGAACGTCTTTGGTCAGCTGGTGCAATGTGCTCCAGTTTACAGGGCCCTTGACGAGGTACATGGCAATATCCGAATCGTTGGCGGGAAGAAACTACCGCGAGAGGGGCGGAAACGCGGTTGCCCCACCCCACTGCCAACAATGTGCCACTCAGGCCAGGGCTGGTTGCAAAGAGAGGACTTCCGTGGTCAGGGCCTGCCATTCGCGCCAGTCGGCCTTCAATGCCTCACGGCCATTCTTGAAGGACAGCTTCAGCCGGTCCACCTCCTCACGAGATGCCTTTGAGCGAGCCCTGGTATAGGCGTTGGCGCTTTCCTTGACCTCTTTGACGCGTTCGTTGAACGCCAGCGTGGCCTCGTCAATCCTGATTTGGAGCTTCTCCAGATTCTCCGCGCGCAAGGCGCGAAGGCGGTCCATATTCTCGGTGCCCTGGGCCCGTACGCTGTCCATGGTCCCCTGTCGCTCCAAAAGGAACTGCTCCAGGCTTTCATGCCCGCGGGCTTTCAGGAAGTCCAGGTTCTTCTGAGCCGTCTCTCGCAAGTGCTCCAGCATCAGATTCCGGTCTGCCTGAACAAGCCTCTTCTTGATGGTGAGGTCGTTGACCCGCTTCAGATTGCGGGTCAAGCCAACCTTGCTGAGCAGCCAGATTACCAGCTTTGAGGGGTCAAACTGCCACCAGCGAACGCCATTCCGGTAGTCACCGGCAAATGTGTGATGGTAGTTGTGGTACCCTTCTCCGTAGGTAATAATGGAAATAAAGAAGTTGTTGACTGCCGAGTGTTCGGTGGAATAGGGCTTGGTCCCCCACATGTGGGCAGCCGAATTGATACACCAGGTTGAATGGTGGCCCAGGAAGAGGCGCAGCATGAACGCAATCACAAACGCGCCCAGGACATCGCCCACCGCCAGACCAAGGCCAAACGTCAGCACCACGTTTACCACGATGGCCCAGATTCCGTAGTGCTCGTGCTGGGACTTCAGAAGTGGTTTCGAGAACAGGTCCTTGACGATGGACTCGTTTATCGGTCTGGCCTTTTCAAAGAGCCACAACATGTGCGCGTACCAGAATCCGTTCTGGATGCCGTAGGGGTCCTGGTCTCCATCCACATGTTTGTGATGAAGGCGATGGTCGTGCGACCACTTGATAATGCTCCCCTGGATCGCCGCGGTTCCGAAAAAAATCAGCACCCACTCCACGATCGGTGAAGCATCATAGGTGCGATGTGAATAGAGCCGATGGTAGCCCATCGTAATGCTTATCAGCGACAGGGACAGAATCACCAGCGTGGCAACAATAAGCGCCAGAGAGGGCGTATTGAACGCCAGATAGACCGGCAAAGTCACCAGAAGGAGGGCGTGGTAACCCAGAATAAACCAGGTGTTGACCCGGTCGATGTCCCGTGCGCGGAACCAGGAAATAATGCCTTTCATGCAGGCTGTGCGTCTTTTTGATAAGGTCCAGGCGTCCGAAGATTCCGCCCTTTGGACGCCTCAACCGCCGGGTAATGGGATTGATCCGGGGGGTTTCCGACTGGTCACCTTGGAGACCAGATACCCAGCAACGAGCGCGGTCACAAAAGACGGCGCCATCTCGCCCGCAAGGGAAAAGACGCGGCCGGCTTCGCCCAGAAGAGGGACCACAAATTTGAAAAAGGGGATACTGAAGAATCCGACGATCATGGAGGCAAGCACGCCGTGGACGTTATAGCCCCGCCACGAAAGCGTGAGGATGATGGCTGGGCAGAACGTGGCTGCAATTCCGGACCATCCAAAGATCACGAACCAGAAGAGGGTTCGGTCTGGCGAGAGTACCGAAACGACAAGTGCCAGGGTGAGGGAAGTCACCGCAATGACCAGCGTGGCAATGCGCGAAAGCCGGGTAAGCCGGACGCTTTCGATCTCGGGGTGATAGAGTTGTTGGTAGTAGTCCCGTGTCACAGCGCTTGAAGCAACGATGAGCAGGGAATCGATCGTGGACATGATGGCCGAAAGAACGGCTGCCACGAACACGCCAACCACGATGGCAGGGAAGAGGTATTCCACGATGATGGGAAGCACGCCTTCGGCCGCGACACCCAGCACAGACTCCACGTCCTGGCTCGGCCCCACCAACAGGAAGCGTCCCAGCATGCCGGTCAAGACCGCCCCGGTGTCTGTCAGGAGGGTGTAACCTATTGCTACCCAGCGCCCGCGATCAATTTCCTCCACAGACTTGATGGACATGAATCGCACGAAGACCTGAGGCGACCCCAGAAAGCCCAATCCAATGGCCAGGTAGCTGACAATCAGAGCAACGCCGGCGATCGACGCACCGCTGGGGCCCCACACGGAGGTCAATCCCGGATCTACGGCGTGAAGTTCGGTTATGAGGTTGGACCCCGACGGCATGACGAAGAAGGCCATGATCGGGACGAGTACCAGGCCGAGGGCCATCATGGCTCCCTGGAAAAGGTCTGACCATGCTACGGCCACGAATCCGCCGGCGAATGTATAGGCGACGACAATCGCAAAGCCGACTAGGATTCCTGTGTAGTAGTTCCAGTCCAGGAAATGTTCGAATGCCTTTCCGGTCGCATCAATCTGGGCAGAAACGTAGATCGTGACGAAAATCGCCAGCGTGCCCGCCGCAACGGCTCGAACTCGTCTGGTCAGCCGGTCCGACTCCGGGGTGCCGTCAGAAAAGTGGCTGACCAAGAAGTCGGGAACCGTGAGTGAGCCGTACTGATCGGTGAGCCGCTTGAAGGGTTTAGCCATCAAGAACCAGGAAGCCGTGACGCCGATGACTTCCCCGAGCACCACCCAGAGGCCGCTCAGTCCGACCATCGCCCCCAGTCCCGTTAACCCCAGCAGCAGCCAGGCCGACTCACCGGTAGCGCGGGCGGAGAAGGCCACAACCCAGTATCCTAGCTTTTTCCCCCCAACAAAATAGTCCTCCGCATCGTGCACGCGGTTTCGGGCCATGAGCCCGATGCCGAAGAGGATGGCGAAATAAGCGGCTAAGACGAGGTAGATCACTTGGGAAGGTTTTCTATGCGACGGTCGGGCAAGGTACTCGATGCCCGGGCTATCTTGGGGTCGGGGAAAAATCAAGGGGGAATGACCGCTTCGGCTAAGACGCGCATAGTGCTCGCCGACGACCACGCCATGATGCGTGAGGGCGTTGCCTCCCTGAGCCAGCACATGACTGAGTTTGAGGTGATGGCGCAGGCCGCGAATGGCCTGGAGCTTCTGGAGCGCGTTGAAGAGCATCGACCCGACATGGTGGCCCTGGACATATCGATGCCGGCCATGACCGGGACGGACGCGGCGGCGCGAATAGCGCGCGACTACCCGGAGGTCCGCACGATCGCGCTATCCATGCACAAGACCGAAGATTGGGTCCTTCGGGCCTTGAGGGCGGGCGTGCAGGGGTATGTGACAAAGGATGCGACAGCCGTCGAACTCCGGGAGGCCTGCGAGCGGTCTCCAATGGCGACATGTACCTATCCTCCAAGATCTCCCGGCGGTTGGTGACCAGGTTGCTGGAGGACCCGACCTCAGGCTCCCTGGCGATGAGATAGGTGGCACCCTCGGCGCGGTACACCTCGGACTGCCTGCGCACCTTGAGGCTTACCCGGACGCCAGGCTTGAGTCCGCCCGGAAAATGATTGCTGATCTGGTAGACCAGGTCAGGGGGTTGTCTTTTGACCTGAGGCCAGCGGCACTGGACTCCTACGGGCTGGAACCGGCGCTGGTCGGGCATCTGCAGCGCTTCCACGAAACAACGGGGCTTCGGGCCAAACGGGATCTGAACTTGAAGGGCATGCCCCGGCTGCCGGAGGCCGTGGAATCTGCGGCTTTTCGTTTCATTCAGGAAGGCCTGTCGAATGCCGCAAAACATGCGAAAGCCACGGCGGTGACGGTGGTCGCCAGGGCCACGGATACCGCACTTTACCTGGCTGTCGTGGATGACGGGTGCGGCATCGCGAAGCTCACGTCTGGTGCCCGCAAGGGGATGGGCCTCGATGGCATGCGGGAGCGCATAACCAGTGTCAGGGGATCATTCGCGCTGTCGTCCGAGCCTGGGCGGGGCGTCACGGTGGAGGCACGTATCCCGATTGGGTCGGCACGCGTGTCGCTTATCCCGAAGGCAGGATTACCGTCGGCCGAATCTGAATAACAAACACCGGATTCTCGGTGCCTGCTGCCCGGAAGACCGGGCCAAGAATCTGCTCGACAGCCCGCTTGGTGTTCTCCGCTGGGTACTCCGATTCGGCAAGGTGTTCCGTGGCCAGCCGCCGCATGGCAGGCAGGAGTTTGCGGATGGCCATGAGAGACTGCGTCTGCCCGCTTGATCGGTAGAGCCTTGCCCAGCCCACTTCCACGCGCTCCTCGAGCAGTTCGAGGTCCGGTTCGACAGCGAATATTTCCAACGGTGGCAGCCGCACCAGAACGGTGTCACCACGGAGGTGAATGTCCTCTCCATCAAGCACGCTCGCGTCGAATCCGTAGACGGCCCGCCCCGGCGCCCTTACCGTCGCGATGGTCGTGCCCAAGTCCAGGTTCAGAACGCCCGGGAGTAGCCGCTTCCCGGAGTAGGACTCCACGGAAGTAGAGAACGTGATGGTGCCGGTGACGACAAAAGCGTCCGGTTCATCGCGCAGGAATGTATCCACAATGATCGTTCTGGCCTCCGACTCGGAGAGCCGAACGCGGTTCAGAAATATCACCAGCGCAATGACTGCCGCCGCAACCGCGACGATGGCCACCGTGATCAGGAAAAGTCTCAACAATCTCATGGCTTTTAGATAGGTGGCGCCTCGCATTTCCGCAACAGGGTTCTGGAACGCCGTATCCTTGCAGGCGCCGATTCCGTTCACCGCTTCCTTCAGACTGATGATTCGCTCCGGACAATTCCTAACGCTGGCCCTGGCCTTCTTCCTGGGCGCCTGCTCCAGTCCTCAGCCTTCGGTGCTGGTATTCTCGGCAACCAACGGCTTTCGGCACGCTTCCATCGAGGCGGGGCAAGCCATGCTTGCAAAGATGGCCGAAGAGGAGGGGTACCAGATCCAGATCACGGAGGACTCCACGGTCTTCCACAAAGGAGGATTGGCTTCGTTCGATGCCGTGGTGTTCCTGATGACCACCATGGACGTCCTGGACGGCGAAGGAGAACGCGAACTCCAGCGGTTCATACAGGCTGGAGGCGGATACGTGGGTATTCACTCGGCGACGGATACGGAATACGACTGGCCGTGGTACGGGCGCATGGTGGGCGCGTATTTCACCGGCCATCCGGCAGGCACCCCAGAGGGCGTCATCACGGTCACGGATTCCACGTTTGGCGCAACCGCGCACCTTCCGGCAACCTGGACAAAAATAGACGAGTGGTACGACATGCGGTCTACCAACCGGTTCGTCAATGTCCTGCTGACCGTGGACGAGTTCACCTACAAGACTGCCCAGCAGAACCCCGTCACTTCAGAGCACCCCATCGCTTGGTACCACGAATTTGAGGGCGGCCGCTCGTTCTATACCGCGCTTGGGCATACCGAGGCCTCCTATACCGACCCCCTGTTCGTTGAGCATATTCGGGGCGGCCTTGAGTGGGCCATCGGGCAGCCAGGAAGCAAGGACTACTCGGCCCCGACGGTGAGACCATCGGTGGAGGCGTTTTCCATGACGGTTCTGGCCGACACGCTCAATGAGCCCATGGAACTGGACGTACTTCCGGACGGGCGGGTCATCTTCATCGAACGCGCGGGCCAAGTTCACCTGGTAGACCCTGTGGCCGGGACGGACGTGCTGGCCGCCACCATTCCGGTCGTCCAGCCGTTCGAGGACGGTCTTCTGGGGATGGCTCTGGATCCGGCGTTTTCGGAGAACGGCTGGGTGTATCTCTACTACTCCACTCCGGAAGTCTCGGCGAATCGCTTGTCCAGATTCACGCTCACCGGCAGTACGCTGGATCTGGAGAGCGAGTCCTTCATCCTGGACGTTGTCACCCAGAGAGATGAGTGCTGCCACGCCGGCGGATCGGTCGAATTCGGACCGGACGGGACACTCTACGTCTCGGCGGGTGACGACACCAACCCTTTCGCCTCGTCGGGCTTTTCGCCGTCGGACCCGCGGCCGGGCAGGGCGGCGTGGGACGCACAGCGGACGTCGGCAAACTCCGCCGACCTCCGAGGCAAGATCATGCGAGTCAAGCCGCTTCCAGAGGGCGGCTACGAGATCCCGGCCGGCAACCTGTTCCCCGCGGACGGGTCCAGAGGCCGCCCCGAGATCTTCGCCATGGGCCTTCGCAACCCCTTTCGCATCGACGTGGATCAGCGAACCGGCTGGCTCTACTGGGGCGACGTTGGCCCGGATGCCAGCGATGACGATTCTCTCCGCGGTCCCAAGGGCCACGACGAAATCAATCAGGCTCGCGGTCCCGGATTTTTCGGTTGGCCATACTTCGTGGGCAACAACAAGCCGTACGCGGCCTTTGATTTCGCCCGCGAAGTAGCCGGCGATTTTGCAGTCGAAGCGGCCCCTTCCAATGAGTCGCCGAACAACACGGGGCGCACGTTCTTGCCACCAGCTCAAGGTGCGTGGATCTGGTATCCGTACTCCCCATCGAAGGAGTTTCCCCTCCTGGAACAGGGCGGAAGAACCGCGATGGCCGGCCCTGTCTACTACGCGGATGATTACGCGGACGCGGACGGCGGCTTCCCGGAGTACTACTCGGGACGCCTCTTCATGTACGAATGGATGCGCAACCGGATCTACACGGTCGACATTGACGAGTGGGGATGGTACGGACACATGGAGACCTTCCTGGAAGGGACCACGCTTAGCCGTCCCATGGATCTCCGTTTCGGCCCCAATGGAGACCTCTATGTCCTGGAGTACGGAAACGTTTGGAACAAGGAGAACCCGGACGCAAGGCTCACCCGCATCGCCTACAACAAGTCGTGGTAGAACCGGGCGACGCCGGCATCCAAAGGGTCGGTCAGCGCGCGCTCCATCTCCTGACGCCTGGCAGGGCGCTCTGATTCGGGGCTGAATAGGGCGGCAGCCACGAGTCCGGGTATTCGCAATGACCCTTCTGCTGCGCGCCACCAGGCTGTCGCCAGTCGGGGGTCTTCCGAGACGATCTGGGCGAAAAGGGCGGTGTCACAGGCCAGATCACGCTTGAGTTCTAGCCGCAGGTCTCCAGCCTGGCGGAGTAGACCCGACAGGAGGAGCGCGGCTGTGTCCAGGCGCCCGTCGTCCCAGGCGGCCTGGAAGGCCATCAGGTGTGCCAGGTGACTCTTCACAGTCTTGTCGTCCAATTCCAGGCAGTTGGCAACCAGTTGCCCGGGCCAGTCGCGCGGCCGCATTCCATCCATACTCAGGGCGGAAAGGCTCAGAAGGGCAAGGTCTCTTCTCGAGGCGGCATCCTTGCGCGCCAGTTGAACGATCCGCGCGCCGTCACTGGGGGCGCCGCCGGACAGCCCGAACGGAACCAGCGTTCCCACTCCCACAAGCATTGAGCCCAGTCCAAAGAGGCCTGCGAGCGCGCGAATCACCGCTTCCAGCCCCGAGTCCGGAGCCATCAGCCCTGCCGCGACGAGCCCCACCAAGCCTCCTCCCAAACTGGCGACGGGTCCCGCCGCGACGGCCTTTAACATCCCGCCGCGAAGTCCACCAACGGTCCGCGGGACGCTGACAGCATAACCGGCCATCATGCCGGGGTCGAGGTTGAGGCCAAGCTGAAGCCGGCCGCCAACCTTGGCCATCCGTAGTGGTCCCGCGGCCAGCATCCGGAAGCTGAAACCTGCCAATTGACCGCCAGCCACGTGGCCGAGTTCGTGGACAAGGATGATCCCGAATAGAACTACTGGCCCCCCGGCCGCGACCAGAATGGCTTCGGTCAAGGAGAGACCTTCGACGGGGAAGAGCGCCAGGAGCGGCCCCCGCAGGACGCGGGATGCGAGGACGTAGAAAAGGATGAGGCCAACCCCGGCCAGGGTCAGAATGGCCAGGTTTCGCCCGCGACTCGCGGAAGTAGAGAGGCCGCCCGGGAATACTTCCTGGGGATCGGGCAACGAATGGACGCGGCTCTGCGGCTCAGACACCGAAACTGAGCGTCACCTGGTAGAGGCTACTCACCGTCTTTCCATCCTCTCGGGCCGGGCGAAATTTCCAGCCGCGGGCGGCCGTGAGGGCGGCTTCCTCCAACCCGTAGCCCAAAAGGGCGACGGCTTCCCGTTCCGAGTTGTCGCGTCCCTTCAGCAGGAAGCGTTCTACAACCTGAGCGGATTCAACCATCCCGCGTTGATTTACCAGCACTTCCACCACAACTTCCGCGCGGATCCGCTTCGCTTCGGGCGGAATTTCCGGCTCCACGATAAGAAACGCCCGAGGGCCGGAATCCGGCCGCGTCGCTCCACCGGAGACGGGGGCGGTTGACCCTTCTTCCTCCTGCTGATCATCTTCTCCCGTATCCGCAGTAACGAGTTCGTCCGTGAGCTCGATTTGGATCTCATCCAGGACAGTGTCGTCCGGGACAACGACGGGGGTCAGAGGGGCCGGAGGAGGCGGGCGACTCTGATTCTGCTGTGTCGGAAGAATCTCCTCCATCTGGATGAGGTCCTGGCCGCGCGCATCAAACACCATATCCTGAATCTCTTCGGGCGCTACCGGCCAGTATCGAATGGCCAGAATCACCAAGATCAACGCAACTGCCACGCAGGCGCCCATGCGGGTCGCATAGGCACTACGTTCCTGCTCAATGATTTGGGATCGGCTCATATTCCAGGATAGGACACGGCCAATCTAACGAGGTTGCCACCAGACGGATTCGAGTCCTTTGGCCAGTGGTACATGAAGCTTACGCGGCGGTGTCCTGCGCATGGCAACTCGTATTCTGGCCCGTGAAACCCGAATTGTGGAAAACTGCCCGGAACCAGTAGGAACCGACCCCAAGGAACCCGTGTTTTATTTTGAAATGCGCCCAATTCTTGGTGCCCTACTCCCCAGCAAAAAAAGAGCGACGAGGCGTGCACCGCACCCCGCCCTCCCTACATACTAGCCCGCGCTGACAAGCCTTCCCGAGGTCACGGGAGGGTTTTTTTTTGCCCTCGCGGGCCGGTTTGCACCCGAATTCTTGAATTAACGCCTGATGGAAGAACCAAAACCCTGCAAATTGGCGCTGGCTGACGGCACAGTCGTCACCGGAGAGTCCGTTGGATACGCGGGAGAAACCGGTGGCGAACTCTGCTTCAACACCAGCATGTCTGGCTACCAGGAGATTCTGACGGATCCGTCCTACCACGGACAGATGATGATGATGACCTACCCGCACATTGGCAACTATGGCGCGATGGACGCGGACATGGAGGCCTCGCGGCCGATGGTGGCAGGCCTGGTGGTCCGGTCGTTTACCCGCCGCTACTCCAATCTCCACGCGGACGAATCGCTTGCGTCGTTCATGGAACGATTCAAACTGGTCGGAATCTCCGGGGTGGATACCCGCGCGCTTGTCCTGCACATCAGGGCGAGAGGGGTGATGAACGCGGTCGTCAGCGCCATCGATCTGAACGATGAGAGTCTGGTGGAGAAAGCCCGCTTATGGCCATCGATGGACGGCCTGGAGTTGGCATCGCGGGTTACCGTTCAGGAGCCATATGACTTTGCATCTTCGGAAGGCAAGCGGATCGCGGTGCTGGACTTTGGAGTAAAGCAGAACATTCTCCGCTCTTTTGCCCATCGCGGCTGCGCGGTCCGTGTCTTCCCGGCTTCATCGTCCCTGGAAACGGTCATGGCCTGGAATCCCGACGGCCTGTTCTTCAGCAACGGCCCTGGAGACCCGCGCGTGATGCCCTCCACGATAGAATTCGTCAAGGAAGCCGCAAAGACGGGCATTCCGATGTTCGGAATTTGTCTGGGCCACCAGCTGATGGCGCTTTCCCAAGGCATAGACGTGTACAAGATGTACGTGGGGCACCGAGGGGCCAACCATCCCGTCAAGAATCTGGACACGGGCAAGGTCGAGGTCACCACCCAGAACCACGGTTTTTCAGTCTCTGCAGACTCGGTCACTAAAGAACGGGCTCGAATGACCCATGTCAACCTGAATGACCACACGGTGGAAGGTCTGGCGTACACAGCCATCAACGGGTTCTCGGTCCAGTACCACCCTGAGGCTTCGCCGGGCCCGCATGACAGCGACTATCTCTTTGACGCTTTTGTGCAAACAATCGACGCGGGCCGACCGGTATCCAGTGCGCCCGTCGCCAAATCAGACAAATAGACCCATGAAAAGGATAGCCGTCATTCTTGCTGGAGCAGCGGTCATTTTCTCCGCTGCCGCAATCCCGGTCCTGGGGCAATCGTCCTCTCTGACTGTGGAACGCATCATGCAGGATCAACCGACATGGATCGGTGGGTCTCCGAGTAGACTTCAGTGGTCCGAGGACGGCGACTGGCTCTACTTCAACTGGAACCCCCAGGGGGAATTTCCGGCAGACTCCCTCTTCAAGGTCTCCAGCGGCGGGGGAGATCCGGTACAGGTGACCCCCGAAGAGCGCCGCCGTGTGCGCCCAACATTCAGCGGCTGGGATCACGGCCTGGGGACGTATTCGCCGTATTGGCGTCACAAGGTCTTCGAGTCGGGAGGTGACATCTACCTGCTGGAGCGCTCCTCTGGAGACTTGACGCGGCTGACCGCCACAAGCGGTCGGGAGTCCGATCCGCGGTTTACGCCAGACGGCACAGGCCTGGTTTATCAGGACGGTGGAAACGCATTCCTGCGGGACCTGGAGACCGGCAACATCAAACAACTTACCGACCTCCGGTCCGGAGAGGACTCGGAGCGTGACCGAAAGAAGGACGCCCAGGATGCGTGGCTTGCTGAGCAGCAGACGGATCTATTCGATGTCTTGCGGGACCGCCAGGAGTCTCGGGAAGCGGGCGACGAGGCGCGGGAGCGGGATGAAGAAGCCGGATCGGCCGACGCCGTGCCTGCCTACTACTACGGCAGCGACCAAATGGGCCAGTTGGCGCTGGACCCGTCCATGACCTACGCGACGTTTTCGACATTCGAGAGGTCCACGCCAAAACGGACCATTGTTCAGAATTACGTCACAGAGTCCGGCTATGCGGAGGACCTGAATTCCCGTTCCAAGGTCGGCGTGGAGTCCGACCCCAGGGATCTGTTTGTCCTGGACATCGCCTCCGGGAAGGCCGTCGAAGTAGACCTGACCCAGCTTGAGGGTGCCTACGACGTGGTGCCGGTCCACCTGGTCGAGGAAGGCGTCAAGGTAGACTCGTCCAAGGCGAGGGCACTCTTTGCAGGCGGACTTCAATGGAGCGGTGACGGCGCGTACGCCCTCCTGGAAGTGTTTGCGGGCGATAACAAGGACCGCTGGATTGCCCGTCTGGATCCCGCCACCGGAGACTTGACCATTCTCGACCGGCAGTCCGATGAGGCGTGGATTGGAGGTCCCGGGGTTCGCGGCTTCCGCGGAGGTTCGGGCTCCGGTTGGCTGCCCGACAATCGGACCTTCTGGTTCCACAGCGAGGCGTCGGGTTTCTCCCACCTGTATACGCTGGATGTCTCAAACGGCAAGATCACACAACTCACCGACGGTGATTTCGAGGTGTTCGATGTGCAGGTCTCGCGGGACGGTTCGCAGTTCTACTTCACCTCGTCTGAAGGCTCACCGTTTGAGCGGCACTTCTTCCGGATGGGCGTGGACGGCTCGGCGAAACTCCAGCTGACCGGCGAGCCAGGAAACAACCAGATGACGTTGAACCCGTCGGAAGATCGGGCGGCCATTCTGTTCTCCGCCACAACGGCGCCGCCAGACATCTATATGATGCAGTTTGGGCGTTCGGCCGAGCGTGTGACCTCGTCGCCCACAGAAGATTGGCTCTCGTATCCCTGGCGGTCAGGCGAAATCATCGAGATCCCTGCCTCCGACGGCGTCCAGGTGCCGGCGCAGGTGTTTCGCCCGGAAAGCCCCAATGGCTCAGCCGTCCTTTTTGTACACGGAGCGGGTTATCTCCAGAACGTGCACAGGTGGTGGAGCAGCTACTCGCACGAGTTCATGTTCCACAATCTCCTGACGGACCTGGGCTACACGGTGGTCAGCGTTGATTACCGAGCGTCCTCGGGCTACGGGCGTGATTGGCGCACCGCCATCTACCGCCATATGGGCGGGCGAGACCTGCAGGACTACGTGGACGCCTCGCGTTTTGTGGGGACCGAATACGGTATCGATCCCGAGCGCGTGTTCATCTATGGAGGGTCATACGGCGGGTTCATTACGCTCATGGCCCTCTTTAATGAGCCAGAGCACTTTGGCGCTGGTGCGGCACTCAGATCGGTCACCGATTGGGCGCACTACAACCACGGGTACACCGCCAACATTCTGAACACGCCGGTGACGGACTCGCTGGCCTACGCCAAGTCGTCGCCCATCAACTTTGCCGCGGGCCTCGAAGACCCGCTGCTGATGGCGCACGGTGTGATCGACACCAACGTTCAGTACCAGGACATCATCCGCTTGGCGCAGCGCCTCATAGAACTCGGCAAGACGGACTGGGAGCTGGCCTCCTATCCGCTGGAAGGCCACGGTTTTGTGGAGCCCACGTCGTGGACGGACGAATACAGCCGCATCCTCAAATTGATCGAAGAGGCCGTCGGGCCGAATCGCTTTAGATAGCTACATGCCTAAGCGCACAGACATCAAGAAGATTCTCCTCATTGGCTCGGGCCCGATCATCATCGGGCAGGCCTGCGAGTTTGACTACTCCGGTAGCCAGGCCTCGCGGGCATTGCGCGCGGAGGGTTTCGAGGTGGTACTCGTAAACTCAAACCCTGCTACAATCATGACCGACCCGGTGACGGCGGACAAGATATATTTGCAGGAATTGACGCCCAAGTCCATCAAGGAGATCGTTGAAAAGGAGAGGCCTGACGCGGTTCTTCCAACCATGGGCGGCCAGACGGCCCTGAATCTGGCCGATACCCTTCATCAGGAAGGCTACTGGGAAAAGATGGGCGTGGAAGTGATTGGCGTGGACATCGACGCCATCCACATCACCGAAGATCGGCAGCTGTTCAGAGACCTGATGGAATCCATCGGTATCGACCAGGCTGCAAGCCGGACGGCCAAGAGTCTCCTTGAGGCCAAGGAGGTAACCCAGGAGTTGGGTGGGCTACCCGTGGTCATCCGCCCATCCTTCACGCTGGGTGGTTCGGGCGGCGGGATTGTCTGGGACCAGGAGGACTTTGACAGAATGGTGATGCGAGGGCTTGAGCTCTCGCCCATCCACCAGGTGCTCATGGAGGAGTGCCTCTTCGGCTGGAAGGAGTTTGAGCTGGAGCTGCTGCGTGATAACAATGACAACGTCATCATCGTCTGCTCCATCGAGAACGTGGATCCCATGGGTGTCCACACGGGGGACTCTGTCACGGTAGCGCCTCAGCAGACCCTGACGGACAAGCAGTTTCAGGCGATGCGGGACGCGTCCATCAAGGCGATGCGTTCGATTGGCACCTTTGCCGGCGGCTGCAACATCCAGTTTGCCTTTGATCCGGCTACCGGCCGGATGATCGTCATCGAGATCAATCCCCGCGTATCCCGCTCATCGGCTCTTGCTTCCAAGGCTACCGGATATCCCATCGCCAAGATCGCCGCAAAGTTGGCTGTAGGGTACACGCTGGACGAGTTGCCGAACGACGTGACCGGCACCACAAGCGCGTGCTTTGAGCCCGCGATTGACTACGTCGTCACCAAGATTCCCCGTTTCAACTTCGACAAGTTCGAGGGCGTCGATGAGACGCTGACCACGCAGATGAAGGCGGTGGGAGAGGTGATGGCTATCGGCCGCACTTTCCCCGAGAGTCTTCAAAAGGCCTGGCAGAGCATGGAGAACGGGTATGCAGGACTGGGTGCTGACCGGGACGAATCCATTCGGGGAGACATTAGGGAGCGGCTTGTCAAGCCGTATTGGGACCGCACGCTCCAGATCAGGAACGCCTTCAAGGCGGGAGCCTCCGTGGACGAAATCGCCGACGTCACCAAGGTCGATCCCTGGTTTCTCTATCAGATCCAGGACATGGTTCGCATGGAGGAGGCCATCCGTTTGGAGGCGCTGCCCCGCATCAACGCCAAGTTCATGCGGCTCATCAAGTCCTACGGTTTTTCGGACGTCCAGATAGCCTACCTGGTCCTGGATGAAGTCAACGAGGATCATGTTCGCGCCCATCGCAAGGCGCTCGGCGTGGTGCCCTCCTTCGGGCTTGTGGACACGTGCGCCGGCGAGTTTCCGGCCAAGACCCCATACTACTACTCCACCTACGAGGCATCTACGGAGGCCGTGATCTCCGACCGGGAGAAGATCATAATCCTGGGATCTGGTCCCAACCGGATCGGACAGGGCATCGAATTCGATTACTCCTGCGTCCACGGCGTGTTGGCAGCCAAAGAGGCTGGCTACGAAGCCATCATGATCAACTGCAACCCGGAAACGGTCTCCACAGATTTTGACGTGGCAGACAAGCTCTACTTCGAGCCCGTGTTCTGGGAGCGGGTCTACGACATCATCGAGTTGGAGAAACCGACTGGCGTGATCGTGCAGTTGGGTGGGCAGACCGCGCTGAAGCTGGCTCGCCGTTTCGATGAGCACAAAATCCCGATCATCGGCACGTCCTGCGACAACATGGACCTGGCGGAGCACCGCGGCAGGTTCTCAGATATGCTCAAGGAGATGGAGATACCCTATCCGCCCTACGGCATGGCCCACTCCGTACACGAGGCTATCGAAAGCGCAGAGAAAATCGGGTATCCGGTACTGGTCAGGCCCAATTACGTGTTGGGCGGGCAGGGCATGCGCATTGCGATCAACAAGGAAGAGGTTGAGCTTTATGTCAACCACATCTGGAAGTTGATGCCGGACAACCCCATCCTGCTTGACCGCTTCCTGGAGAACAGCGTTGAACTGGATATTGACCTGGTTCGGGACGGCGATGAGACCTGGATTGCGGGGATCATGCAGCACATTGAGCCTGCTGGCGTGCATTCCGGTGACTCCACGGCTGTGTTGCCACCCTTCAACATCTCAGACGAGAACTTGACCACGGTGCGCCACTATGCGACGGAGATCGCGGACCGGCTGAATATCATCGGCCTGATGAATGCGCAGATGGTGATCAAGGACGGGTTTGTCTACGTGATCGAAGCCAATCCGCGCGCGTCACGGACTGTGCCGTTTGTTGCCAAGGCAACCGGCGTCGCCGTGACCAATGTGGCGACGCACGTCATGTTGGGGGCGAAGCTCAAGGACTTTCGAGAGAAGGGTCTGCTCAAGTCAACGCTCAAGGGGTACGCCATAAAGGAGCCTGTTTTCTCATGGGACAAATTTCCTGAGGTGCCCCGTGAGTTGGGGCCGGAGATGAAGTCTACTGGTGAAGCCATTGCCTTCATTGATGAGCTGACGGACGAGCACTTCTCGAAGCCGTACGCGATCAAGGACCTGTATTTGTCGCGTTAATACGCGGCGGTCGTCTCGGCGGCTGGCGGCCGGCGCTCACGCGTTGCGTTTTGGCCTCGCTGACTCTCTGGGTTTGAAACAAACAGAGAGGAATCGGCTTATGATATCGAAACGATATCATAAGCGGGGCGATGAGGGATTTTGCATTGCGGGGGCTTTCCGACGAACTCCACGCCAGGCTTAAGGCGCAGGCCGAGGAGAACGGTCGAAGCCTGAACGCCGAGATACTGCAGGTGCTGGAGGGCGAGTTTCTGGCGGTCCGCCGGGTGGCCGAACGTGAGGCGCGGGTCGATGCTTGGAGGGAGAAATATCTCCCGGAGGGAGGCTTCGATCTGGACGATATCATAGCCACGATCCGGAGTCACCGGGATGGTCGTTGATGCCAACGTTCTGGCCGCGTATTTCCTGGAGCCAGGGAAGCGGCGAGAGCAGACCAAGCACCTCTTCAGGAGAACGAATCAGCTCCATGCACCGGCTCTTTGGCGAACGGAGTTCCTGAATGTCATTCGCAAGTACGTAGCCGTACGGGGACTGAGCCGGGATGCGGCCGTCAGCGCCCACGCCGAAGCGGATTACGAATTGACCACACTCGCGCAAGCCGATGCCGGGCTGATCCTGGACCTGTCGCGCGCCTCAGACTGCTCCATTTACGACTGTGAGTACGTCGCGGCGGCCATGGTGAGAGAGTCCTTTCTCTTCACCTTTGATCAGAAACTGATCCGGGCGTTTCCGGCTATTGCCCGGGAGCCATAGGTCAATAGATAATCGTCCTGTTGACCGGTGGTGTCGTCCCGCCCTGGGTGTCAGTCCCGCCTTGGGTGCTCTATCCGGTCGGGGTGGCCGAACGATCCTGAGTGGCGGCAACGTTGACGAGAACGATTCCGCCGGACTCAAGTGAGAACCCCGACACCAGACTCAAAGCGTTTGATAGCGCCTGGGCGCTGTACTGGACGACCGCGTCATCCTTCACCTTGATCTCGAGTGGGTCTCCATATGCAGACGCGTCTGCCGTTTCGCCCCCACCGTCGGCAGCGCACGGAAAGTCGGTATTGGTGTGGTGGTAGACAGACAGTTCGTAGGCGAGATCACCAGGATTTCCGCCGGAGTCTCTGTAGATGCGAACGCTGAATGCGCCGTTTCGGTTGTTGGCGTCGGACTGGACCTGGCCCGGGTTCGATTCGATCAGATGGCAGAGAGCATCGAACTCTACGGAAAAGTTGGTTACCTGGCTGGCGTTGAGCGCCACCATGCTGAGACCATTAAACGGATCCCCGGACAGTGACACGGACCCAGCCTCAATTGAGTAGGTCCCCATACTGTTCTCTTCGTTGAAGAACTCAACGTGCACGTCGGTCTCCGACCCGAGCACTTCCTGCCAACACAGGCCGCCGTTCTTGCAGCCGGCTGTCAGCAGGTCAACACCCGTGACGTCGTAGTCATCGTCGTACTGGTGCTCGTGGTAGATTTTCGAGCCGTCTTCGAAGACGTCCACATCGAAGTGTCCGTCGG
>JBLHLC010000044.1:0-29827 GCA_047619685.1 Rhodothermales bacterium | reverse complement strand
AGGCCGCCGTTCTTGCAGCCGGCTGTCAGCAGGTCAACACCCGTGACGTCGTAGTCATCGTCGTACTGGTGCTCGTGGTAGATTTTCGAGCCGTCTTCGAAGACGTCCACATCGAAGTGTCCGTCGGGCAGACCGCCGCCGCCACCCGTGTCGCCGCCCGGTCCGTCCTCGGATGTCGCGCTCACCACCAGCGCGCCGTAAATCCGCGCTTCGTCCTTGACTTCGAATTTACCGTCGTCCGCCGCGGCAATGATGAGTCCATCCCACCGGGCGGTGTCCTCCATTTTGAGGTCACCCGTGACAAACAGGATGCCGTAGCCCCGGAAAGTCTTCTCCAGTTCGGCTTTGCCGTTTATCCTCACCAATCTCGGACTGGCCTGGCTGCCAATCGTTTCGTTCTTCAGTTTAGTGTCCCCGGCATATTCGGTGAGATAGGCACCGCTGTAGTCCTTTATAGCCTGAACCAGGGCTGCCAAGTCTACCTCCGTGGAGCCCTGAACGAAGTCGTCCAAGCCCGCGACGCCCACCGCAACGCCCGCCTCCACTTCGTCCACAACTTCGTCATGCGCTGACGCGAGAATGGACCGGACGGCATGGACATCAGTATTGGTCCCATCGGTACCGTCGGGGTTCGTATCGAGGCCCGAGACCACTGCGTCATCCTTCATTTCAACCTTTTTGACCGGCCCATCAATTGTGATGGCGTCAAGGACCGATCCGCCGCCTCTTCTGAGGGTGCCGGTGATCGTATGGGTTGCCCCGCCGAACTCGCCGGTTGCAGATACGACAACGTCCGAGCCGGAGGTGATGGCGGCAAAGTCGCGATAGCCGCCAAAATGGCCTTCGCGGTTTGACGAGACCCGATAGTTGTCGAAGTCCCTCCGGGCTCGGCTTTCTACGATGTTGAAGGAAGACTGGGCGATCTCGCGCGCAAGCACTCCATGCTGGTATCGGGACTCTGCGAAGACCGTAGCCCTGATGGTATCGTTCTGGCGTTGGTAGACAAACCCGGCCCCCAGGGAGACTGCAGCAACTAGAATGAGAGCGGCTTTGCCCATGACTTTCACCAGATGAAGTTAATCCCCTCTGGTATCGGCTGTTGGAGGGTCGAGGTCAAGCGCCGCGGCGAACGGGCGCTTACGGATAGCTGACCCAAGCCTCCGAAACCCACCTACCATGCCGCCGTACCCGAATCGACGCGGCGCACGCCGCAATTCCCACGGCACTCCAACCCATCGTTGTGATAATGAAACGACTCTCGGGCCTGATCCTGGCCTTGTTTCTCCTGGTCCCCGCTGCTTCTGCGCAGGACGCTCTCCCCATCGACATCCCCTACTAGATGTTTACCCTGGACAATGGCCTGACGGTCATCGTCCATGAGGACCGGAAGGCCCCCATTGTGGCCGTCAACATCTGGTACCACGTGGGCTCAAAAAACGAGCGTCCGGGCATCACGGGTTTCGCCCATCTGTTCGAGCACCTGATGTTCAATGGAAGCGAGAACTTCGATGACGACTACTTCCAGGTCTGGAAAAGGTGGGTGCCACAGAGCTGAATGGGACCACGTCGTTTGACCGCACCAATTACTTCCAGAACGTGCCGACGCCAGCCCTGGACTTGGCCATGTGGATGGAGTCAGATCGGATGGGTCATCTGCTCGGTGCCAACACGCAGGAAAAACTGGACGAGCAGCGCGATGTCGTCCGCAACGAGAGGCGGCAGGGGGAGAATGAGCCCTACGGCACGTTCCAACGCATTTCGATCCGGAGACTGCACGGGAGAAGGCAGAGCGTTTCTTCGGCGACATCCCCGCCGGTCCACCGATGGCGAAACAGGACGTCTGGGTTGCCAAGATGACGGGTGAGCACCGGATGATTCTTGAGGACCGCGTTCCTCAGTCCCGTATCGAAATGCGTTGGAACGTGCCGGAGTGGGGAAATGAAGCCACATGGTACCTCGACATGGTTTCAGATGTCCTTGCCCGCGGCAAGAACTCCAGATTCTACAAGCGTCTGGTCTAAGAGGAGCAGATTGCCACAGATGCTTCCGCGTTCGTGAATCCCCTCGAGATTGGTTCTCGGTTCGGGATTCGTTCCTCCACCCGGCCGGGGGTCGAGTTGGATCTCGTGGAAAACGCGCTGCGTGAGGAACTGCACCGCTTTCTTGAGGAGGGTCCCACAGAGGCTGAGATGGCGCGCGTTCGTGCCCAGTACATCTCCGCATTTGTGCGAAGTGCGGAGACCATCGGTGGTTTCGGCGGCAGATCTGACATTCTGGCTGAGTCATTTGTGTACGGCGGATCACCCGACGCGTGGGCGGATCGGCTCAAGCTGGTGCAGAGCGCCACGGCCGAAGACCTTCTGGACGCGGCTCGCACCTGGCTCTCAGACGGTGTCTTCGTCCTGGAGGTCGAGCCGTTTCCGGACTATACCGAAGCTCAGGGCGTTGACCGCTCCGTGATGCCGGACGCAGGCGCGGCACCTTCGGCGAACTTCCCCACGCTGGAACGGGCCACGCTATCGAACGGCCTCAAGGTGGTCTTGGCAGAGCGGCACACGGCGCCGATCGTCAACTTCAACCTTGTGCTGGACGCGGGCTACGCCGCCGATCAGTTTGGAAAACCGGGTACGGCCCAGTTGGCGATGGGCATGTTGGACGAAGGGACGACCTCGCGCACGGCACTCGAAATTGCGGATGAGGCGGCCCTCCTCGGCGCTGCCATTGGAGCAGGCTCGAACGTCGACGTCTCGAGTGTTTCCCTTTCTCCGCTACGCCAGAACCTGGGAGCGTCACTGGAGCTGTATGCCGATATCGTGCTCAGCCCGTCGTTCCATGAGACTGACCTCGAACGCCTGAAGCAGCAACAGCTGGTCGGGATTCAGCGAGAGAAGGCGACACCAATCCAGATGGCACTACGCGTTTTCCGTGGCCTGCTCTATGGGACAGAACACGCTACGGACTGCCGTTCACGGGATCGGGCTTCGCGGCCAGCGTCTCGTCAATCACCCGGGACGACCTGATAGACTTTCACAAGACCTGGTTCAGGCCCAACAACGGGACGATGATCGTTGCTGGTGACATCACCATGGCGGAGCTTGTGCCACTCCTGGAGTCCCGGTTCGACTCCTGGGACCGCGCAGAGACGCCGACGAAAAACGTGGCCCTTGTAGAGTACCAGAATGGAGGCAATGTCTACATCATGGACAGGCCGGTCGCCCTTCAGACGGTGATCCTGGCGGGTCATGTGGCGCCTCCCAAGGGCAACCCAAACGAGCTGGCCATCCAGACCATGAACAACGTGCTGGGAGGAGCTTTCATCAGCCGTGTCAACATGAACCTGCGCGAGGACAAGGGCTGGGCCTACGGCGCATCGACGCTGATCATTGATGCCGTAGGTCAGCGTCCGTTCCTGGTCTATGCGCCGGTTCAGACGGACAAAACGGCCGAGTTCAGTACGGACTGCCCGATGACTATTACCAGGGATACGGCGCCCGTATGAACGGGCTCGAACTCAAGGCCGTCCAGGGCGCTGCCGGGAAACTGGTCAGTCCTTCGAATCTGGTCTGGATCGTGGTCGGCGACCGGGCCAAGATTGAGCCCCGGATGCGCGAGCTTGGTTTAACCAAGATCATCGCTGTGGATGGAGACGGGCAGGCCGAGGGCAGCGGCACCAAATAAGGGCGGGCAGGGCGCCCCGGGCCCGCGCCGCCAAGCCCCGGACTACCAGCCCATCTGAACAGCAATCACCACGGTACGCCCGGGTAAAAACCGGGCGTCCGTGGTGAGGGCAGATCCGTCCCAGATCAGGCGACGGTCGAGTTCGTTTTGGCGGTCCAGGAGATTCTGAATCTCGAAACTTATGCGCGTGTGCCCCAGCGGCAGCGATGGGGAATAGGCTACCGCAACGTCAAGGCGCGCTCTGACTTCTCGGCCGTGGGCACCAGGATTGCCAAGGTCCCAACCGGCGTGCTCCTGTGTCTCACCGGAGTGGCCAAAGTAATCGTAGTAGGCCTGTTTGAGCGCCCAGCTGGCTCCCGCTTCGACAGAGGCAGTAGCGCCAAAAGTCCACTGGCCCAGCCCCACATCATGAGAACCAGAGATCCGGTGTGGGATTTCCCACGGTGCGGGCACGCTGCGCCCACCGAAGAGGGCTTCGGAGCGAAGGCGATCTCGAGCGAGCTCATACCTGAGCGAAGTACGGCCCACCGGCCCGGTGTGCACGGCCGCGACCTGCGCCCCCGCATGACGGGCATCCCGGCGTGTGAGTAGTTCGCGCTGGTCGATGGTAGACCCGCCCGAGCCTGTCGCGAGAGCGGAGGCGTAGTTCAGCGCCACTCCCGCGTCGATCCGTTTCCAGTAGACAGACGCCGAGATACGCCAGTTCTCAGCCGGCCGCCAGTCACTGTCCAGTGCCAGATGGACGGCTCGGGGAGGACTCAGGCTCGCGTCGAGGGGCAGCCAGATTCTGGTCGACGGCACAAACTCGCCGGCATTCAGCGTGGAGTAGTCCAATTGGTTAACGAACTGCCGGTAGAGCCCGGCGGACACCGCAACCACAAAACCGGGTGCCGTCTGCAGCGCAATCCGAAGCCGGGGCTCCGCGTAAACAGTAGTCCTCTCAGGTCTCAGAGAGAAGCGCATCCCTGCCTCAACGGTTAACGGACCACTCTCGTACCGGTCCGAAAACCAGAGGCCAAAGCGGCTCGAAGATGCGCTGTTTTCGAGCTCCCGGTGACCCACAAGGAACACGTCGAGGGTCTCTGTTCCTTCCGGATCGAGTGCGTCGAAGGGGCCCGAGATGACCTCTGCCGCCTCTCCAGCCTGCACGGTCGCCAGGCGAAGATCGAATGCACTGGTAGTCCTCACGGCACGCAGGCCCGCGGACAACAGGTGCGCCCCTCGAGAGTGGTCCGCCCGGAAGGAGAGTTCCAGTTCGTTAAGGTCATTGCCGTCCGCTGCGTCCCCGAGATTCAGCGCCTCTCCTTGCAGATTGCCGGGGGCCACCGGGCCGTCGTTCAGTTCCGCCAGCTCGGCCAGGAAGTAGGAGTGACGATACCGATAACGACTGAAACGGGTTGACGCCTCCAGGAACGTCTTCGAGCCGAGCAGCGAGGTCCAGTTAAGCGCGCCCGTTGTCGTGTTCCACGTATGCGACGCAATCGAGGATAGGAGCGGCGCAAAATTCTGCTGGGCAAGGTCCTCAGTGAACGACGCCCTGCGGCGGTCTCCGGACATGCTTCGGCGCCCATGAAACAGGGAACTGGAGAGCCTGCTACCCGACGGCGTGCGGTGTTCTGCGTTCACGTGGAGGTCGCTGAACCCGAGAGAAGGGACCGTGGCACTCAGGTCATACAACTTTCCGACGTTGACATCCGTGGCCTGTGCGTAGTCCCGGATGGGGGCGAAAAGCACGAAGGGATCGGGCCGATACCAGGACGCGAGCGCGTCTTCAATCTCGCGGGGATGGGTCTTGTCTAGTATCGAAGTTCTTCCTCCGACGCTGAGTGTGGTGCTACTCAGTCCGGATTCCACACGTCCGCCGACCCTTCCCGCAACCTCGTAGGGCGAGGCCGAAAACTCTGCGCCAGCCTCTTGTTGGCGCGGCTGCTCGAAGTTGAGCACGCCGCCCACAAGGCTCCCGCCGTCTGCGCCAAAACCCGCCCTCTGCACACGGATCCGGTCGATGGCAAGTCCGCCAAAAGGACCGATGATAGATGCGAGTTGCCTCGGCAGGTAAACCGGGTGCCCGTCGAGCTGGACCATGAGGTCCCCGGCGTCCCCACCCTGTAGGTGGATTTCGGAGGTCATGTCAGTCAGGTTGCCAGCCAGCAGCGCGGGGATGAGCCTTGAGGATCGGACGCGGGTTGGCTCGTCAATCGGATGCAGGGCCGTCCCGTTTTGCTCAATCACGATGGGTTGCACCGACAGGACGGATGGCGTCAGCGCCGGGGCCATGCGGGTCCGCCCGCCCGGGACCACATCCACAGAGTCAGACCAGGAAGTGTATCCGATGTGGCTGACCGTGACCCCGTAGCGGCCGGGGAGAAGGTCGGCCAAAAGGAAGTGCCCGCCGGGAGCCGAGACGGTGCCTCGCGATCCCAGGTAGATGTGCGCCCAGCCAACCGGGGCGCCGCCCGGAGCTCCGCCGACAACCCCCTCCACCAGTCCGAATTCAGCCGGCAACCGAAGCGCCGGGCCCACCACATACGTCCCCGAGGCCCGCCTGAAAAACTCCAGGCCGCTGCCGTCCAGGAGGCAGCGCAGATAGGCTTCAATCGAGCCGGTTGAGATCCCGCATGTGGTACGCACGCCTCGAACGTGCTCCGGGTCAAAGGCCACGGCAGAACCGGTTCGGTTCGCAAACGCCCGCAGCGCGTCATCCAGGTCGGCATTCCGCACATCGACGGCATATACCTCAGACGTTTGCCCGGCTGCTGGCCCGGCCAAGAGGCTCAGGCCAGCAACCAGTGCAAAGGCCAGGAATGCCCGTGGACTCAAGGGCGAAATTGAAATCCGAGCCACCATTGGGTCCGTCGGGTATCGAACCGGTTGGACCATTTTGGCGAAACCAGGAGCTGAATATCGAACCGCAGCGAAGGGCGAGCGGTCAGTCCAAGAATACCACTGGTGGACACCTCGTTGGCAAACTCCGTCGGCTGTCTGAATCGCTCACCGAAGTTTCCGCGGACGGCCTCCACGCCGTTGACCTCTTCAGTGCGCAGGGTGATCAACGCCAAGGTCACGTCTCGCACCCGTCTGTCCTCCATTCTCCGTGTCACCCCGGCCGTGAACTCAAAGTGCTCGTTAAACTCGTACCGGAGGATGACTGGAATCTGAACCGACGATCGGCGACTGGAGAAGCTCCACTCGACATTCTTCACTTCGGAAAGGGATTCCCGGTAGTGTTCATCCTGCTCATCGTCCGGAGTCTGCCGCCGGTCTTCGTAGTCATAGAGCCGAGAAGAAACCACTGACTCGGTCGTGAACGTTGTCTGCGTGGTGTGATTGCCCACCGCACCGATCACCAGCCGAATCTTGGGCACAATGCGCCAATCCAGCCCGACTGAAATGCGGTGGTTGGTGCCGTCTTGTTTGCCGGAGCCGGTCCGCTCATCAAAAAATTCGGCGTTGTATCGATTGTAGTAGTCGTAGTTGGTTTGCCCGTTCTGACTTATCGAGAAGGAGGAATCAGCCAGGGATGATTGCCCTTCCATGTCCACGGCCTGCCATGCCCCACGATAAGAGATGTTCAGGATTCGGTCTTCGTCCAGGCGCCGCGTGACGAATGCGGTGAGGTAGGTAGAGGTGCCGGTTCTGGAAAGGTCGGTTTGGTTCGCGGCTCCCGAGTCAAAAACGTATCCCTCAGTCCCGCCCCCCGCCACATTTCCGCTCTGGTTGGCGTAGCGGGAGAACCCGCCTGCAAACTGATCCGCAGTCCCGGATAGGCGGCCCAGAGAGCCCCCGATGACAACGTCGGGAGACAATGTCCCGTCAATTCCGATGGAAATATCGGTGTGACGGTATCGCTGCGAGCGCTCCTCGAACTCGGAAGATATCGAGACGTCCCGTTGCCCAAAATAGCTCTGGTCGAAGGTGTTTCCGTACTCCCCATCCCGGTCGAAAACGGCGAAACTCACGCGCGCACCCAATCGCCAACGGGAACTCAGTTCGTAAGAAGCAAAAAGGGCCGGGAAGTGACCGATGGTGTGCATCTGGTCTGCTCCAGAGTAGATGTCCGTTATTGGAACGTCCGCCTCCGCCGACGCATTGGCCAGGTCCAGATTCCGATAGAGATTCTGTGGTACGTCGTAATACGACTGGTCGTCGGCAATCAGGCTGTACGTGATGCCGCCCGTGAGGCGCGGGAGCAGAACCGGCGCCAGCTTGCTGATGACCGCCGCGGACAGGAGTGGTTCGGCCGGCCTGTAACTGGACTGGTAATAGCCGCGGTCGTTGTAGTAGGAAGCGCCGGACAAGCCCGTCTCGCTCGACGTCGCCCGTACATCACCCTCCAGGAAATAGGGGTAGATGTAGTCCTGAGGGGACTCCTGCCTCTTGGAGCTCCGAAAGTCTATGTACCCAAACGTTGTGCGCGTGGAGTCGCGGCCCAGGAGGGAGGGCGAAAGCTGGAGGTCAAGCAATGGATGCCGGATGACGCCGGCGGCGGCCGGACCAAATCCGTCCAACCCAAACGGATTCAGATGGGTGGAGTTAAAAAAGAAGTCCGCGCTCTCAAATCCCTTCTGAAGTGTCCCCGGATTGTAGCCGTAGTACTGGGCCTCGGAGGTCTGAGCGAGCCCGGATATGCCAAGCGCCAGGGCGCAGAGAAGCCCCGCTTTTGGGTATGGGGCGAGTGTTAAATTCATGGGATTCAAAGCTCGTTAAAGGGGAGAGGAGGGTGCCGCAGTCCGGTCAGTCCGATTCCACAATTAGTTGGATGTGGTATTCCCCGGTACCGATGGGTGTGCCCGCCTCGGCGGGATAGGGTGACACGTCCACAAGGGTGACGGTCACGCCGAATAGGGACGCCGAATCGGAGTCTCCTTCCACCAGGTCTCCCTGCGTGAGGGAGATCGTCCGGGTGTCTATGCCGCTTCCTAAAGTGAGGTCGATGACGGCCCGTCCTGCCCAGATGCAGTCGGCGTCGTGGGGGCACCGGCTATCCTCCGAAACACCGTCAAAACTGATCGTCTGGCCTCCGGAAAGCGTGGCCAGGTCATCGACGGCCATCCGAAGGATTTCGGTGTCTGGAGAGGCGTCGATGCCGCTCACGGAATAGGAGATCTCATCGTCTACGGCGTTTTCGATCCAGTCGATGGAGATCTCAACCGGATATCCGTGCGTCTGAGAAAACGTGATGTCGACCCGGAACGCGTCCTTCTGAGCCTCCTCTGCAAGATCGAAGAGGCCATCAACGGTCGGGATGTACTGCCACCAGCCCTGATCGAAGCTCCACGGACTGTCCTGCTGCAGGACGGCCGCGACGGTGTCGTCACGGACAAGAACCGTCATCGCACCGGCTCCGATACAGAAGCAACTGCGCGTCAGATCGATGTCGTAGTCGTCGAGTCCCCACTGCTCCCAGCGCTCCCGTGCTTCGTCGAGGTCAGTCAATTCGGCGTTCGACTCGGGGCCCGTGAGCGCACATCCGGTGATCAGACCGCCCAGGAAAAGAAGAAAAAGAGGTCTCATTGTGAGTTGGCGCTTTCGATGCGAAAGCCGTTTTGAATTGGGCGAAAGCGGAGGTCGAGAGCGAAACAGATGGCGTCCAGCACATCGGTCAGTTCCCGGGTCTGCGGGTCCACATAGGTTGTCAGGCGCCCCGAAATGGCGGCATCAGAAAGTAACCGGACATTAAAGCGTCGTTCCAGTTCGTCCAGGGCGTCCCTGAGGGGGGTCTCCACAAAGGCCAGTCCGCCGGACCTCCATGACACGGCATCGGAGACGGAGAGGCGTTCGTCCAGGGCGGAAGCGCCGTCCAGGATCAGTGCACTCTGCCCGGGAGTCAGGTTCAGCGAACCGCCGGCCGGTTGCTCAATGCGCACCCCGCCTTCTTCCAGGGAGACTCTGGTCTTGGCCTGCAACGCCTCCGGCCAGGACCAGACATTGAACCGGGTCCCGGTGACCACCACGTCCGAGTTGAAGGTATGGACCACGAATGTCTCCCCGGAATGCGCGACAGCGAAGTAGGCCTCGCCAACCAGCGAAACCTGGCGGGACATTCGGAATCGGAATGACTTGTACGTAAGACGACTGCCGGCCTGCAGCGTGATTTCGGTGCCGTCCGAAAGTGTGGTGACAGCCGAAGCGGCAAGGGGGGCACTAAACTCCCGGGTCCGACCCCAATTGAAGGCCACGAGCAGTACGACAACTGTGGCCAGCATAAGCGCAGGACGCAGCAAGCCCAAGGAGCGTGCGCCCACTCCGTGTCTGCGCGGTTGACGATCAAGAAGCCCCCGACGGTCCGGGCGGCCCAAGACGCGCTGCGCCTCCAGGGCCAATTCCACCGTGCGAACGGCAAATGCGGGGCCGAAGCCGCTGGCCGCACCATCCCGCGCCGCCACTGCGATTCGGGCATCAAGCTCGTTCTGGTCGAGATGCTCACTCATGGTCCACCTCACCCTTCAACATGTCGCGCAGTGCTTTTTGTCCTCGAGCCAGCCGAGACATGACGGTTCCGGGGGGGACACCGAGCACGTCCGCGGCCTCCTTGGTGGAGAGTTCTCGAACCAGACGCAGGACGACCACGGCGCGGTATTCAGGCCGCAGCTGCCGGATGGCATTGCCCACCCGGGCGCCCAGGTCCAGCGACTCGACATCGTCCGCTGGCGATGGGCCACTGGCCGTGTAGACATCCTCGGCGGGGCCCGAGAACCATCGCCGCATCCGCCCTCGCCGCCTGATGGCATTGAGAGAGAGGTTTATGGCCGATTTGGTGAGGTATGTGGTCACGCTGGAGTCGCCGCGGAAATGTTTTGCCTGCTTGAAAAACCTGACGAACACCTCCTGGCCAATGTCTTCTGCATCCGGACCACGTCCCACCATGCCGATGACAGTCGCGGCGACGACGCCCTCATGCTGCTGGACAAAGGCCCGCCATGCGGCAGGATCTCCAGCTCTTACTCCTTCAAGCGCGTCGTCAGCCATGTTCAAGGAGTTAGACAACCGATGTCAGGCGTTCATTCCTGAGTCAGCCCGGAATCACCGCAAGTCCGGGCTCAGTCACTTGCACGGACCCGTCATCCGCTATCCCGGTCAGCAGGAGATCTTCCGTGACGCCCTGCGTCCCGGCAACGGACTGCCTGGTGACGCGGACGTAATTGTCGGTGAAACCCTGTTGCCTGTCCGCGCTGAATCTTTCCCACAATACCGGCCGCACGCTCCCCAATTGCGAGGCGTAGAAGGCCTGCGTCTTTCGAGCGGACAACATGCGTAGCGCCCGATTCCTCTGCGACCGAACGGCCCGGTCCACGACGTCGGTCCCGAAGCGATCCATGGCCTGCGTGCCCGGCCGTTCCGAATACGTGAAAACATGGAGATAGGAGAGGTTCAGGGCCTCGAGAAATTCAACCGTGTTTTGGAATCGGGCGTCGGTCTCGTTCGGAAACCCCACGATGACGTCCGCGCCAATGCAGGCGTCGGGCATCTTGCTGCGAATATGTTCGATGCGCTCCCGGTACACGTGCCGGCGATACCGCCTCCGCATGGCGGCCAACACCTCATCATCCCCACTTTGAAGAGGGATGTGGAAATGAGGCTGAAAAGCGCGGGACGCTGCCACGAAGTGGATTATTTCGTTGGTCAGCAGGTTTGGCTCGATGGACGAGATCCGGAAACGATCGATGGCCTGTACGGCATCCAGCCGCTCGAAAAGCGCCAGCAGCCCTTCGCCCGTGTCCTGTCCGAAAAGGCCAATGTTTACGCCACTGAGGACTATTTCGGAGAAGCCAGCCTCGCCTATGGCCGTTGCCTGGGCCGCGGCACCGGTGATGGTGTGTGACCTGCTCTTGCCCCGAGCCGCGGGTATCGTGCAGAACGAGCATGAGTAGTCACAGCCGTCCTGGACCTTGAGAAATGCCCGCGTCCTGTCTCCAGCGTCGGACGAAGGCCCAAAGTCGATGGCCTCGTCGATGCACGAGACATGCACCTGCGTGCGCTCCGACTTGGTGAACGCGTCCGTGTAGGCAAAAAGCTGGTTCTTCTCCGCCGTTCCCAGCACCAGATCAACGCCCTCTATGGCCGCTATTTCCTCTGGCCGGAGTTGCGCGTAACAACCCGTCACGATCACGTACGTCTCCGGGTTGGCGCGAACGGCCTTGCGAATGGCCTGACGGCATTTCCTCTCGGCCTCTTCCGTCACCGTGCACGTGTTGATGACCGAAACCTCAGCCTTCTGACCGAACGCAACGGTCTCGAACCCGCGCTCCTGAAAGGCGCGTCCGATGGAACCGGTGTCAGCAAAATTCAGCTTACAGCCGAGGGTGTGAAGAGCTACGCGCATTGGGAATCCGTCTCGAGGCCTGCGTGCAACGAAAGAGGTACAGTCGTGTTCATCAAGGGGAGTGGAGAATCCGCTTGCACACCAGATTGAATTTCAGAACCGAATGTTCGCAAAAGAGGGATACGGGCTGATTGCGGGCTCCGCCGTCATCGGAGTCGCACTCGCGGCACTTGGCTGGCAGTTTGGGAGCATTGGAATTGTGGTCGGCGCTGTCCTGGGGATAGTCGTTTTCGGCCTGGTTCTGTGGTTCTTCCGGGATCCACAGCGCACGGCCCCGGATCACGCGGACCAGCTCCTGCTGGCTCCCGCCGACGGCAAGGTCGTGGAGATCGTTCTGGAGGACGAGCCGTTATACCTGAAAGGCCCGTCAAAACGGATTTCCGTCTTCCTCTCGCCGTTGAACGTCCACGTTAATCGTTCCCCCGCGGCTGGAGTGATCGAATTCGATCAGTACGTCTCGGGCGACTACCTGGTGGCCTGGCATCCGAAAGCGAGCGAAAAAAATGAGCGATCCCAGCTGGGCCTGCTTCACGAAACCGGCACCAAGGTGCTGTTCAAGCAGATTGCCGGAGCCGTGGCACGCCGAATCGTCTACCACGTGTCCGTGGGTGATTCGCTGGCCGCAGGCGAGCGTTTTGGAATCGTAAAATTTGGTTCCAGGATGGACATTATTGTCCCGCCACACATCCCGATCTTTGCCCGCGTGGGAGACCGGGTGGTGGGAGGGCAGACCATCCTCGGGCACCTGATATCAGCAGGCGATGACGTCACGTAGAGCAAAACCAAGCGGAAAACAGAGCAGCATCAGGCGCCGACTCGGCACGTACCGGGCCAAGCGGGGTACCCGCGTCCGCAGGCGGCTGCCTCCCGCGGCGGTGCCGTCCTTCTTCACGCTGATGAATCTCTTCAGCGGGTTCTTGTCGCTGATTCAAGCGTCCGAGGGACGTTTCGAGAATGCGGCCTGGCTGATTGTATTGGCGGCCTTCTTCGACGTCCTTGACGGGATGATGGCCCGCCTGACCCACGGGGACAGCCTGTTCGGGGTCGAGTTGGACTCGCTCTCGGACATTGTGTCCTTTGGCGTTGCGCCGTCGTTTCTACTGCACGCCTACGCGTTGGGTGAGTTCGGGACCCTGGGCCTGATCGTTGCTGCCCTTCCGGCCATTTGTGGCGCGGTGCGCCTGGCCCGCTTCAACGTCAACTTCGACGGGCAGAAGAAGGCAGACTTCATCGGGCTCCCAATTCCGGGGCAGGCCATGGTGATTGTGGCGATAATCCTGAATGCGGCCTGGCTGGACGGCATACCGGGGATTGAGACCACCCAGATTGCGTTTTTGGGTCCCCTGGTCGTTTTCCTGTCGGTGCTGATGATTTCGCCGATCCGGTTTGAGGCTCCGCCCCGCCCCTCTGCGGATTTGCTGAAGCGGGAGCCGCGCAAGGCGCTCATGTACGCAGCGTCCATGATCGTCATGATCGTGAGGCCGCGGGAAGGCGTTCTGCTGATATTCGTCGTCTACCTCACCATGGCGATGGTCAGGGCGTTTGTCGAAGCCGCCCGCGCTCTAAGAGAGGGCGAAGACGGTGAGAATGAAGATGGCGCCGTCGATGCCGTGTCCAAACAGTAGGTATATTTCAGACAACTACCCGGTCAGCTATGCTTTTTCACGTCGGCATTGAAATTACGCTTCGCAGCTCCATCCTGGATCCACAGGGCAAGGCCACCGCGCACGCCCTGGACCAACTGGGATTCGAGGGGATTGAGGATGTCAGAGTCGGGAAGTACGTAGAGCTCCAGGTAAACGCCTCGGACCAGGAGGGCGCCCGTACGCTGGCCCGGTCAGCATGCGAGAAGCTGCTCGCCAATCAGGTGATGGAGGACTTCGTCATCCGGGTTTCCGCGATGGAAGCGGCGTGATGCTCCGCGGCTCGAAGATATTGGCCCACGCAAACACCGATACCGACTACCAGATAGCGGTAGATGTCGCGGTGGCGCTGGACGAGCCCTGGCACGTCATCCTGTTCAATGACCACGTGCACTCGTTTGATGACGTCGTGCTACAGGTCATGAAGGCAACCGGCCGAGACGTCTCGGAGGCCGCCCATCTGACACTTGAGGCGCACAACAAGGGACAGGCCTCGGTCCACTCAGGTGAGTTTGAGGGCTGTTTTTCAGTCCAGACTGTTCTGCGCGAGATCGCACTCCAGACCGAAATCCGGGGCTAGCAGACCTACCGCGACGCGAAGGCCGGTCCGCTGGTCTTTGGATCCACTCCAAGGGATTCGAGCACCTGGTAGGTGAGGCCGTCTCCATAGAAGCCGTGGTCGCGCTTGTAGTATTCCAGGCCGGCATTGGTTGCTGCACCCGCGATACCGTCTACCGCGCCGATGTCGTACCCACGGGAAATCAGGGCTTCCTGTACCCGTACGATCAGGTGTCGATCGAGGTCTTCGTCGCACATGGCCGGCAGCCAGGCGAATCCTTCCGCATTATCGTCGAATACGTCTACGGTGACATACTCAGCGGGGATGACGACGTCGGTACCCGTCACCAGACGCTCGGGGCGTTTCAGGATTTGCACGGCTTCAGAGGGTCCGGGAATGGAGGGCGCCTTGACATAGCAGGCGCCGGCGATTTCGCCGTCAGGTTCGGCCTGGGTTGTCGGTGCGTCCGAAACGCCCGGCTCGGGCGGCGTGTAGTTGGTCCACCCACCGGCCGTCAGACCACCCCGTGACGGGGCGCCCTCGTTCCAGGAGCCCATGGTGCCGGATGAGGCACAACCACCGAGTGTCGTGAGAAAGGCGAGGGCAAGAATTTGAGTGGCTCGAGTGCTTGTCATTGCAGCGGGCTTGAGGGAAAGCCTTGATGGAAAACGGAAAAAAATTCAGCAGAGCCGTGAGCTCTTGCTGTGTCCGGATACCAATTCAAACACCGTTCCCGAAGATGTGGAATCACCGAAAAAGCTGAAAATGCCCTCTATCAGTTCGAAATAGAGCCATAAAAGGAGTGTGGATGGGCGCGCCCACGGCGAGGCCGAACTCGGCACGCATCTGGCATTGCTGGCAACACAACATCGACTCAATCCCTCTTGTTATGCCCCGCACACTCACTCTTTTCGCGCTAATAGCCTTGATGGCCACCCCAATCCTGGCCCAGGATGTAGAAGTTGGTTATGCCAGTTGGTACAACCGCGGCTTCAACGGTCTCAGCACAGCAAGCGGCGAAGCCTACGATCACGAGTCACTCACCGCCGCTCACCCGTCGCTTCCTTTCGGAACGATGTTGCGGGTAACGCGGGTTGACGACGGGCGTAGCATAGCGGTACGTATCAATGATCGTATGCAGTCCGGCCCTGGACACGTTATCGACCTTTCGGGTGCCGCCGCTCGAGAGCTTGGACTTCTGGACACCGGCGTAGCCCGCGTACGACTGAACGCAACTTCGGACGGTGCGCCCAGCGCCAGCATTATTCCGGCAGGCACACGGATAAACGACCAGACACACGCTGGTTCTTACACGCTTCAGCTTGGCGTCTTTTCCTCCCGTGCGGCTGCGCAGGATCTGGCGGCTCAGCTCGACGGCGCCTGGATTCAGTCGATCGCTGCACAAGGCGGCTCCATGTACCGCGTGTACTTCGAGAGCTTTGACGGCGAGGCGCAGGCCCGCTCAGCGCAGGCAGGGTTGACCACATCAGGCGTCGAAAGCTTCCTGCGGACGCTGCAGTAGTCCAGACTATTCTGGGTGCAGAGCTTAAGTACTCTGCCGATGCGCTGATCCCTTGGGTGTAGACTTCTATTACCGTGCGCAGAATCCTGTTCATATCGACGCTCCTCCTTCTGATCCCAGTGCGGGGTCAGTCCGCTGCATCCGTTCCCCTCACGGATGCTGTGGAAAGGGTTGAGTTCACATTACAGGTCGGCACGTTCAGTTCGCGCAGTCTTGCCTCTAACATGATTGGCCTCATACCCGACTCCTGGGTACAGGAAATCGAGAGTGAGGGTGCGCCGGTTTTCAGAGTGAATTACAAGCGCTTCGGTGACCGCAACGCGGCCCTCCGCGCACAGTGGACCCTTGAAGACCTTGGGTATAAGAGCTTCATACAAAGGCTCTATTCATAGAAGGGACAATTTTTCTTGTCCCCCAAAAAGGCGCTCCGCGACGGCGAGGCGCCTTTTTTTTGTGGTTGGTATACTCTGTCATGCCCGACTACTACACCGAACCAGCTGCATTTGCCAGCGCCGAGATCAAGGTCAAAGGATCGCGCTTCCTGGCCCAGGTCGCGAGGGTGCAAACCACGGACGCGGCATTGCAGGAGCTTCGGCGCGTGAAGAAGAAGCACTACGACGCCACCCATAACTGCAGCGCCTGGCGGATCGGATCCAATGGAGAGGAGACACGATTCAGTGACGACGGTGAGCCCAATGGCACGGCTGGCACGCCCATCCTGAGGCACATCGAAGGTGCGGACATCACCAACGTGATCGTGGTCGTGACCCGGTACTACGGCGGGACCAAGCTTGGGACGGGAGGTTTGGCGCGCGCCTACGGGGACGCGGCGGGTGCCGCACTCGAGGCGGTCCGTCGGGTCAAGCGGACCGTCAGGGACGCTGTGGTCGTCCAGTTTGACTACGCCGACACGTCTCCCGCCATGCACACGATCGGTCAATACGACGTCGAAATAGCGGATTCTGTCTACGGTGACAAGACAGAACTGTCCCTGGCAATACGGCAGTCTCAAACGGCCGAATTCAAAGCGGCCCTCGTGGAGGCGCTAGCCGGCCGGGCCAACATTCTGTCTGGCTGAGGTCTTCGCGTTTCCGGGAGGGCTTTACGCCCTGGACCTTCCCTCGTCCTTGGCCAGCACCGCCAGCCCATCGACCCTGTTGTTCATTTCGTCGTCGGCGTGTCCCTTGACCTTCACCCAGGAGACGTCGTGGCGGTCCACCTGCTGAATCAACGCCTCCCAAAGGTCACGATTCTTGACGGGCTTCTTGCCAGCGGTCTGCCAGCCTCTCTTGATCCAGTTGACAATCCATCCCTGCGTAAACGCGTTGATGACGTAGCTGGAGTCCGAGTGAACCGAGACCTGGCACTTTTCCTTAAGGGTCCTCAGGCCCTCAAGTACCGCTGCCAGCTCCATGCGATTGTTGGTGGTCTCTTTTTCAAACCCGGTAATGACCCTTTCATGGCCACCGTAAATGAGAAGGGCCGCCCATCCGCCGGGCCCGGGGTTGCCTGAGCAGGCCCCATCGGTGTAAAGAATGACTTTTTTCAAGAATGCGGCACAGTCTGGGTCGATAGCCGTTGCAGCGGCCTACGGTAAGGGCTCTAAGAGCAAAGCTCGCCAACGAAGCCCGACAGAGAGCCCAGGTTCCGCAGTTGGGGCGCTACCGTCCAATCCCATCCTTCCCTGGCCCCCAAAGGCCGCCCAGTTGCCATGAAATTCGTCGATTACGTCACTGCCGCCATCAGGAGCGGACATGGAGGGTCAGGAAGACTGTCGTTTCGCCGGGCGAAATTTGAACCCATGGGCGGACCCGATGGTGGTGATGGTGGAGAAGGAGGGTCGGTAATTGTCCGCGGAGACAAGGGATTGTACACGCTCCTGGACCTTCGCTACAACCGTCACCATTTCGCCGAGAACGGGGGTAACGGGGGCGGAGCCCTGCAATCGGGCAAGAAGGGAGAGGATATCGTCCTGCGCGTCCCCCTGGGTACGGTGATTAGAGACGCAGATCTGGGGTCTGTGATGGGGGAGGTGGTGACTCATGGCGAGGAGGTTATCCTTGCTAGCGGCGGTCGAGGCGGGAAGGGGAATACCTTTTTCAAGTCGTCCACGAACCAGGCGCCGCGCCATTTCCAGCCTGGAGAGGAAGGTGAAGAGTTCAATGTCACCTTCGAGCTGAAGCTGATGGCAGACGTCGGCCTGGTTGGTTTTCCGAACGCTGGCAAGAGTACGCTGGTGGCCTCCATATCCGAAGCGCGGCCCAAGGTGGCTGACTACCCCTTTACCACGCTGGTGCCCAGCTTGGGGGTAGTGCGAGTCGGGGATTTTCAATCTTTTGTAATAGCAGACATTCCCGGCATTATTGAAGGGGCCCACGAGGGCAAGGGTCTTGGCATCCGGTTCCTGAAGCACATCGAACGGAATGCCATCCTGCTCTTCATCATCCCCATCGATGCGGACGATCCTGCGGAAGAGTACAAGGTGCTTCTGGGCGAGCTCTCCTCCTTCAACAAGGACCTGTTGAAGAAACCCAGGATGATCGGGATCACCAAGACAGACCTCTTGCCACCCGACGACCTGAAGGAATATCTGGACGCAGTTCGGGCGACACTCCCGCCAGATGTGCATGTGGAGGCCTTCTCCGCGGTGGCCAGGAAAAGGCTGGACGTGTTGACACACGCATTGTGGGAGCGGGTCGAGGCCGCGCGAAACCCGGTGTGAAAGCGGCCCGTCCGGCCATGCGCCCCCCGGAAATGAAGAGGCTCCAGCCGCCGAGTCCGCCGGTGCACTTGATTCCGACCGCTCCTCCCACTTCGGAGGATCGAATGGCGTGCCTGCGACTGGCCCTGACCGAGGGCATCGGGCCTCGAGGATTTCAGTTGCTCATTGGCGCAGACGAAGTCGGCGTCATCGGCTCGGGGCGTCCGCGTGGGGTAGTCAAGTCCGCGTCTGCGCTTTTGAATCGCGAGGACGCGCTGGAATTTGCTCCGTCGGATTGGCTCGACCGGTACGAAAGGGCGCTGAGTCGGGCAAGCCGTGTTTCTTTGGACGGCCTGGCCGACCGGGACTTCGTTTGCTGGAGTGACCAGGACTACCCGGCTCAGCTTCGCATCCTGGTAGACCCGCCCATTGTCCTCTGGTACAAGGGGCGTCGTCCTGTTCCGCAAGAACGATTCGTTGCGATGGTTGGGACCCGGCAGGCCACCGCGTACGGAAGGAGAATGGCGGCCGAGCTGGCCAAGAGTTTTTCGACTGCCGGGCTGACGGTGGTAAGCGGTTTGGCTCTGGGGATCGATGGTGCCTCGCATCGCGGGGCCCTCGAGGGCGCGGCCGGCACAGTTGCCGTGTTAGGAACGGGCATCGACCGGGTCTTTCCCGCCCTGCATCGTGATCTGGCCACTCAAATCATCCAAAACGGCACCCTGCTAACGGAATTCCCTCCCGGCACCCGTGCGACAAAGTTCAATTTTCCCAGGAGGAATCGCATCATTGCGGGCATGTCCCAAGCCGTGTTGGTCGTGGAAGCCCGGGATCGGGGAGGTGCGCTCCTCACGGCCCACATCGCACGGGACAATCAGGTCCCCGTCATGGCAGTGCCGGGCGATATAGGGCGGCCGTCGAGCACAGGCACAAACCGGCTGATTGTCGAGGGCGCTATCGCAGTGACGGACGCCGCGCAGGTCATCGGGGACCTGATGGAAGCGTCCCCGACCGGCACCCGCACCTCGGACCACGAGGCTTCCGTGCCCATCTTTAGCCCTGCCACCCGGGAAGTAGCGGGGCGGAGAAGTGAATACGGACCATCCGGCGCGCTTCTGGCCTTTATCAACAAGGAGCCCCAAAGCGTGGACACGATTTGCGCGGACGCAGGCCTGCACGTTTCGGATACGCTGGTGCTTCTTCTAGACCTTGAGCTTCGCGGGGCTGTCCGGCAATATCCCGGAAAACGCTACGGTCTGTCTTAGGCCGGAAGGATCGACCGAAGGCGCGGGGCGTTGACTGGCCTGCACACTTCTATAAGGCGCAGCCTAACCCCCAACCTGTTGATCGATCCCAACTACCCAGAACGCGTAGACACAGAGGTCACGCTGACCGTCCCGGAGGGCTACCAGGAAGAGGCACGCCTTGATCAATACGTGACGCGGTTCATTCAGAACGTTTCGCGGAACAAGGCGCAAAAAGGAATCAGGGAAGGGCAGGTCACCATCAATGGGGAAGTGGTCCTCAAAGTGTCCCATCCAGTCATGGCTGGAGACCGGATCGTCTGCATTCTCCGCAAGCCGCCGCCGCTCGAAATCGTCCCCGAGGATATCCCGCTGGATATCAGCTACGAGGATGAACACCTGATTGTCGTAAACAAGGCGCCAGGGATGGTGGTCCACCCGGGCTTCGGACACCGGACAGAGACGCTGCTCCACGCCCTCCTGTACCATCTGGGGAGTGGGACGTTGTCCTTTGAGGAGGATGCCGACATTCCAGATGCCGACGAGGTGGGTTTGTCCGTGGCCGGCGCCGGGCCCAGGTTCGACGGCGACAGTGCGCTTCGACCTGGAATCGTCCACAGGCTGGACAAAGGCACCAGTGGCCTCCTGGTGGTTGCCAAGTCAGAACTGGCTCACCGGGGCCTGGCAGTACAATTTGAGGAGCGAACCATCAGGCGGCAGTACCAGGCCTTTGTCTGGGGAATTCCCGATCCCGGGGAAGGCCGGATTGAGGCCGAGGTGGCCAGGAACCCACGAGACCGCAAAAAAATGGGTGTCGTCGCAGAGGGCAAAGGGAAACACTCGGTGACCAACTACAAGCTGGAGGAGAGTTTCATCTACTCCTCGCGTCTGTCGTTTCGTCTCGAAACCGGCCGAACCCACCAGATCAGGGTCCATTCGAAATACCTGGGTCATCCCGTCATGGGCGACGTCACCTACGGGGGATTGGGCGTCGTAAAGGGGGCAGACACCGCCAATCGGCGGGCCTACTACAGGAATCTCTTCACCGTTATGCCCCGGCAGGCTTTGCATGCCGAGTCTCTTGGCTTCAGACATCCAATCACCGGCGTCCAGGTCGACCTGCATGCCGATATACCGTCTGACATGGCCACCGTGCTGGCACGACTGCGCCGAGGCGAGCCGGCCTAGCACCATTTCCATGTGATTTCAAAACGCCGCCCATTGCTACCCCGGTGAATGGCGGCTAGAATGCCAGCCAAACTCCACGACGTTTGTATCTGACAGACCTCCTATCGCCAAACACCATTCGAGTCGGCCTCCTGGGCACGGACAAGAATGAGATCATCGGGCAAACCATCGACCTATTGGCCGATTCCGAGTTTGTGACCGACCTGGAGGTGGTGCGGAATGTCGTGATGGGGCGGGAGGCGCAGATGTCAACCGGGGTCGGTAAGGGGCTTGGACTTCCTCACGGAAAAACTTCGGCGGCAACGGGAAGCGTGGCTGCGCTCTCGGTAACTGCCGAACCCATCGAATTTGATGCGTTTGATGGTGAGCCGGTGCGGATCGTTTTTCTTTTGGTGGGCCCGCCCGAGGCGCAAACCCTCCATATTCGCACATTAAGCAGGATTTCTCGCATCATGAATAGCGGCGCCACGCGGAAGTTGGTCTTGGAGGCAACCTCGCCAGAAGAGGTGTATCAGGCCATCCACCAAGCGGAAGAAGTTCTTCTGGAGGCGCGGGTATGAGTCGCGGATTTCGAACGATTACCGGCACCTTCGACGTGCTGCCGGACAGCTACGAGAACGACGGGACGACGGTGGCCTCTTCAGCGGCGTGGCAGGCCGTGGAGGGCACCATTCGACAGGTTCTTGCCCGGTTTGGCGCCCAGGAGATCCGGACTCCGATTCTGGAGCCTACTGAACTGATCGCACGTGGTGTCGGGGCGCTGACCGATATCGTCTCCAAGGAGATGTTCGCCTTTCAGCGGGGCGACACGAATTACGTGATGCGTCCCGAAGTGACGGCGCCCGTAATGCGGAGCTACCTGCAACACCACCTGGGCCAGAAGGGCGGCGCACAACGGCTGTATTACATCGGCCCCTGCTTCCGGGCCGAACGTCCCCAGAAAGGCAGATATCGGCAATTCCATCAGTTCGGTGCGGAAATAATCGGCGCGGAAGGCCCCCGGGCCGACGTCGAGTGCATTCTCATGATGCTGGCGGTCTACGATGAGCTCGGGGTGACCGACCGGACGCTTCGACTCAATACGCTCGGCGATCCGGACACCAGACCCCGCTATCGGGACGCGCTCGTGGCCTTTCTGGAGCCATTCAAGTCTGAGTTGAGCGAAACCAGCAAGGCCAGGTTGGAGGGGAATCCGCTGCGCATTCTGGATACGAAAAATCCCCGAGAGCGAGAAATCCTTACGGACGCACCCACATTGCGGGACTATGTCAGTGCGGCTGCGCGGGCGCACTACGATGCGGTACTCCAGGCCCTCAGCGATCTGGGAGTGTCTTACGTGGAGGACCCGCTTCTTGTGAGGGGGTTGGACTACTACGCGCACACCGCGTTTGAGCTCGAGAGTCCCTCCCTGGGCGCTCAGAGTTCGCTGGCAGGAGGGGGGAGGTATGATTTTCTGGCCCCGCAGGTCGGCAGCAAGCTACCCGTTCCGGCTGTCGGCTTTGCAGCTGGCATGGAGCGCCTGTTCATGGCCATGGCAGCAGCAGGCCGAGACCTCCCCGGTTCGTCGAATCCAGACGTCTATTTGGTCGGTTTGGGAGATGCAGCGCAGGACTGGTCTCTGATGGCGGCCGCAGATTTGCGGAGGCGAGGGATCGCGACTGTATCAGATTTGCTTGGCAGGTCTCTAAAGGCCCAGATGAAAGATGCCAACCGTCGGAATGCGCGCGTGGTCGCCATCGTTGGCGATGATGAACTCGCCCGCGGAGTAGCCGTAGTGCGGGACATGGCCGATGGCACTCAGACGGAAGTTCAATTCGACCAGGTGGTCACCGCCATTGCTCATGTCGTGGCGAGCCCTCCGCCCGAGAATGGGCCGAACCACTAAAAGACAGCGCTAACAGAACCAACTGATGTACCCTCGCCTTAGCGATCTCTTCCAGGACTGGTTTGGCATCACGCTACCGATCCCCATTTATTCCTTTGGGTTCATGGTGGCCGCAGCCATCATGCTTGCCGGTTGGCTGACCCAGAGAGAACTTGACCGGCTCTATGCAGCGGGCAGAATTGCCGGCGTCAAGGTGGCCGCCGAGAAGGTCGGAGACAAATCGGGCCGCAAGGGAAAGAAGGTTGACGTCAGTCCGAGTCACCTCATGGGCACCGTGACCGTGCTTGCCGTGGTTGGTGGCTTTGCGGGTGCGAAATTCTTCCACATCCTGGAAAACCTGGACCAGTTCCTCCTGGCGCCGAGCCGGATGATTTTCTCAAGCGGCGGGTTCACGTTCTACGGCGGACTCATTGTGGCGACCCTTCTTGTAGCTCGATACGTTCAGAAGAATGGGCAGTCGGCCGCAGTTTTTGCCGACGTCATGGCGCCCAGTCTCATGCTGGGCTACGGTGTTGGCCGGATCGGGTGTCACCTTTCCGGCGATGGCGATTGGGGCATCGTCGCCGACATCGCTGCCAAACCAGACTGGCTTCCCATGTGGCTGTGGGCAGAGACCTACGCCAACAATCATCTGGGCGTAGACCTTTCGGCCGGGCCAGTTTACCCGACGCCGATTTACGAGTTTGTGATGGCTGTTGCGCTCTTCCTGGTTCTGTATTCGCTGCGTGACCATCCCTACAAGGCGGGCTGGCTGTTTGGGCTCTACATGGCGTTCGCCGGGATAGAGCGTTTTGTCATCGAGCAAATAAGGGTGAACAACACCTTCGATTTCGCGGGTCTGCTGGTGACGCAGGCTGAAGTCATCTCTGTGGTCTTGATGGCCATCGGCGGCGCAATTTTATACCGGACGTGGCGTAAGAAGCCGGGCGGTGGTTCGCCTGGCGAAGGTGCCGCGCCCATCCCAACTGACCTGTCGGCAGCATAGTGGATCTGGAAGTAATGATTGCTCAGGCGGTCCGTGAGGTCCGTAAGTGGGAGGGGTCCTTCGGTCCGTATGATCGACACGCGTCTACGCATCTGGAATTGGATCAGGTGGTGGGTGCGATATCGGAATACACGGCGAGGCTACGGGATAACTACCCGTTCTTCCATCCCCGGTACGCCGGTCAGATGCTGAAGCCACCTCATCCAGCTGCGATGGCGGCCTATGTGGCGGCCATGTGCATCAACCCAAACAACCACGCGCTGGACGGCGGGCCCGCCACGGCGGCCATGGAGTTTGAGGTCATCCGGCAACTGTCGGATATGTTTGGCCTGCGGCAGCCGACGCTAGGGCACTTGACAAGCTCCGGGACGATTGCCAACATGGAGGCGCTTTTTATTGCGAGGTCTCTTCACCCGAAAAAAGCGGTCGCCTTCAGTTCCGACGCTCACTACACCCACGGTCGGATGTGTCACGTGTTGGGCGTGGAGACGCGCGTCGTGCCCACCGATCGTCTGGGCAGGATGGACACGAACGCCCTCAGGCGGGCGCTTCGGGACGGTCATGTTGGGACCGTCGTCGTAACGGCCGGGACCACGGGCCAGGGTATGGTCGACCCAATAGATGATGTCTCGGTTGCTTGCGCGGAGGCGGGTGTTCGAGTACACGTGGATGCCGCCTATGGCGGATTCTATGCGCTGCTGGGCGACAGCAAGTTGCTCGCCCCCGAAACACGACGGGATCTCAAGGCCATTGCCCGCGCCGATTCCGTGGTCCTCGACCCCCACAAACACGGCTTGCAGCCCTATGGATGTGGTGCCGTTCTGTTCGCAGATCCGGAGGTGGGACGTTTCTACAAGCACGATTCGCCTTATACCTACTTCACGTCGGACAAGCTGCATCTGGGCGAGATCTCACTGGAGTGCTCTCGAGCGGGTGCCGCCGCCGGCGCCTTGTGGATGACACTCAAACTCCTGCCGTTGACGCCGGAAGGTCTCGGTGACGTGCTGGCGGCCTGTCGGCGCGCAGCCGTCAACTGGCACGGAAAGCTGACGGCGAGCACGAAGCTGGAACCGCTCGGGATGCCGGACCTGGACATCGTGACGTATTTCCCGAGCGGCGGGGAGGCCTCAGCCTCGGCGATCAGCAAGGCGTCCATAGAATTGTTCGACAAGGGCATGGCCGACCAGAAGGACCCTGTCTTCCTGAGCACGCTGCGCGTGCCAACCCGAAGAGTGACGCTCGGAAAAAGGCCGATCAAAAAGGACGCCGACGAGACGGTTGTGCTACGCAGTGTGCTCATGAAGCCAGAGCAGGAGAACTACGTGGACTGGCTCCACGCGAAGGTGGAGAGCCTGGCGGAATAGGTCAGCCCGGCACCGACGTTAGTGGCTCCTGCGACTCGCTGGAGTGATTGGACCACACGGTAACCTCCTGCGACGCCTGAACCATACCGTCCGGGATGGACGCCACAGCGATCGCGTGGTGATGGAGGGACAGACACTGCTGCTCCTGGGCCGGCAGTTTCGACTCGAGCCGTTGATTGCGCTCCTGGGATCAAGGAGCCCAAAGACGGACTTTGTCCTGGACACCGAGCGCCACCGGATGCGTGTGGTAGCCACTTCACCGAAGGTCGTCGGACATCGACTGGGAGAACTCCAGCTCCTGGGTCGTCATGGGGTCAGTGTCGCCCGGATCGAGCGACACGAGGGTGAGTTTGTGCCCGATCCCGATGACTCAATCCAATGGGGCGATGCGCTCCTGGTGGTCGGAGAGCCCGATAAACTGGCTGACTTTGCAATCCTTGCCGGGCATCGCGAACATGCCTTCGACCTGACAGACCTGGTATCACTCTCGCTCGGAATCGTACTCGGGATTCTCCTTGGTTCGCTTTCCTTCGGATGTGGTGGACAGGAATTCAAGCTGGGTCTGGTCGGGGGACCGCTGGTCGTTGCGCTGGTGGCTGCGCACTTTGGTCGCATCGGACGCATTACCGCAAGCGTGCCCCGGGCCTCGCGCCTCCTCATGCTTGAACTTGGCCTAGTCCTGTTTCTGGCGGACGCTGGTGTCGCCGCCGGGGGTGGACTCGCCGCGGTCCTGGCTCAACACGGCGTCCGTCTGGCGCTGGGTGCGCTCATGGTCGTCGCTTTCCCCCTGCTGGTGGGTGCCTTCGAGGGCCTCAAGATTCTCGGGATAGACTTCTGCGAACCATCGGCGGCGTCTGTGGAGGGATGACCTCCACTCCCGGGATTGGTGCCATCACGACGGCGATTCCATCCCAAGTCCCCGTGACGGCCTACGCCGTCGCTTATCCGATAGCCCTCATTCTCATGACCGTGATGGGGCGACTTCTGGTTAGCCTGCTGTAGACGCCTCGGTCAGGCCTGGCCGATCAGGACGAATGCGGCCCAGAGTCCCGGTCTGGCGGCCACGGAAGGATCTTGCATCAACCGGAGCTTAGCTGCGCGCAGCGCCTCCGCCTTTTCACCGCCGGTGAGGATCCCCTCATAGAAAAAGCCCATCAACGCAGCCGTGTAGGAGTCGTTGGCGTTCCAGAAGGACGCCACCACCGATTTGGTCCCCGCATACATGAATGCGCGACTCAGGCCCATGAGACCTTCCCCGGTCGAGGGCGATTCCACCCCGCTACGACACGCGCTCAAAACCACCATTTCCGCATTGAGGTCGAGGCCCAGGACTTCGCCCACATGTAGCACCCCGTCCTCGCCGCGTCCCGATCCGAAGAGCAAACCAGAGAGACTGGGCCTTTCCGGGTTGGCATATCCGTGCGTGGCCAGATGAAGGAAGCGATAGTCACTCAGGTCGGCCTGCTTCAGGGCCTCTTCCGAAGCCTGGCTGGCCAGGAGGATGTCAACCCTGCCGGATGTAGCATCCCGGTAGCGATCAAACAGCCGGTCCAGTCCGACGGCCTCTCTGCCGGTGCCACGGAGTTCGTCAAAGTGTATCGCGACGGGTGCGCCTTCCATCCCCAGAAGCTCACTAGAAACGTCAACGCCACCGGAGAACACCGGTGCAGACAGAAATAGCGCATTTCTGGCAGGATCTGACGACGCCCGGTCTCGCCCATCCGCGAACAGCGTTGCCGAATACGCATAGGAAATGGACTTGTCCAGAATCAGATACGGTGCGTCTGCCACGGCCCAAGTGCCGGAGTCGTCCTGGATCAGAGCCTCAAAAGGCAAGTTCAACAGAGGCCCATCGGGCACAATGACCCACTTGTCAGTAGTGGTCAGAGATTCGAGCGGGGCTAGTAATCGTTGATACAGCTCCATTCCAAGCGCTGCGCCCTGGATTTGGTCTTCGCTCTGAAGCGCCAGAATATAGGCGCTGACCCGAGACTCAAGGCTTTCTGCCTCTCCGAGATTGAGGACCTGATTCCCAGCAGGGGAAAGGACAAATGCATACAGGGAGTCCCCCGCAATCGTGTATTCGATCATTTCCCTATCCGACCCGAGCGCTTCACGGACCTCCGGAATGGAAGCGGTCCGCCGGGAGTATCGCATCGAGTAGTAGTCGGGGTAGCCGACACTGTACATCTCAACGAGGGTCTGCAGGCTATCCTGAAACGCAAAGCGCAGGCCATTCAAGTAGCTGTTTTCACCGGCTTCAGTGGGGTTGGCGGCCTGCCACCTGTCCAGGTCTCGTTCAACGGCCAGTAGGTTGTCACGGAGGCGATGCTCTTGCTCTTGAAGGGCGCGCGGGATGCGGGCAACGTCTCGGGCCCGCTTCTCCATGATGATTTTGAGCCTGCTCTGGTGCGCCAATTCCATAAATCTAAGCGCGCGTTCAAGATTGGCCATGCTCGGATTCCGGCGAGACAATCCAAAGGCAACCAGGACTGCGCTCCGGATGATCTCCAACTCGGCTTGATCTTCGAGTTCTTCGGACGGACTGATGTTCACAGTTCCACCGCCAAAGACCCTTAGGACCGCGTCGAAGCCGAGAGACAGCTCACGTAGCTCAGAGACCGGGACCTCCTTCCGTGCTACTCTGCCGACGACGGACTTGGACCAGAGCGACATTGACCGCAACAAGACAGCCTGAGCGACAATCATTGTCTTGTTCGACCTTCCCCCGTTTGCCCAGACAGCAGTCCCGGAATTCGTTTGGATGGCCTCCTCGAGTATCGTCTGCGCTTGCAAGAAGCGGCCCGTTTCTATGAGAAAATCAGCGCGGTCATTCTGGATATCTAGATAGTAGTGACTCCGGGCACCCGTTTGCCTCAACTGCTCTTCGGCCGCCTTCGCAAGCAGATCCTCAGCACTCGCTATCTGATTTTTCTTCCGCAGAGCCGAAGCAAAGAAGGCCATGGCACTGGCAGCATTCGGCCGACCGTCCCGGACGACTTTCTGAATGGCCGATTGGAAGACCGCCTTGCCGCCTTCAACATCTCCCTGGTAGACCTGGAAGGCTGCCAAATTCGATTCGACGAGACCGACACTGCTGTGGTCCTCAGAGAGAATCGCGCGGTAGAGCCCTATCGCTCTAACCCAAAGCGAACCCGCCTCCTCGATTTTGCCAGTTCGCCACAAGTGACTTCCAAAGTCATTGTAGGCTTTGGCCAGAAAGAGCGTGTTATAGCCCTGCTCATGTATGGCCACCGCGAGTCGAAAATGATAGTCAGCTCTGCCCGTCTGTCCCATCTCAGAGCGCAAGTTGGCGAGATTTGCATGCGACACGGCTATGTCGGAATCGGTTGGTGGGAGAATCTCTGTCTTGATTCTCATCGCCCATTCGTGCATTTCAAGGGCGGCTAGGTAGTCCCCGAGGCGCCAGTAGACGTTTCCAAGGTTGTTGTAAGTAGCGGCTACCTGCCGGCTATATCTACCGTTTCCGCGTTCGCGCAATTCAAGCGCCTTACCGTACCACGTTAGCGCATCGGCCAGTTCGCCACGCTCATGATGAGCCAAGCCCCGATAATGATTCACAGTGCCCAATTCAGCCAGCGTTCCCGGAAGGAGTTCCAGGATTTCCAAGGCGGCATCGAGATGCTCGGTGGCGGCGCGGTATGAGCCGAGGCGAATCAGAGCCCGCCCTCTTATTTGATGCGCCTTGGCTGCCCACTCTCCTCGTTGCAATTCGGGGGGCGGATCCGCAAGCCACGCTCCCATCGAGGCCGAGGCGTTCTCGTAGTCTCCCGCTAGCAACGTTATCCAGGCGAGAAGGACCTGAGATACCTGATGGTCCGTTGCGCTCGGCTCAGGGATAGCGAATACGGAATCGATTGTGGAGCGAGCGGCATCAAACTCGCGGTTCTCTATGCTTGCTGTGGCCCGGAGGATCCAACTGACCGCCTCCGCAGGGGCCGCAGCCGGTCGTTCTTCCTGATTCTGACAGGCAGAGAGGACGAAGCCGCAGACAAAGATGAAGACTCCTCGCATAATGCCCTACGAAATCTGGTTTCTACTAGAGGGTACGATTTCCAGGTCTGTAACGGAATCGCACAAAAAAAAAGGGGCCGCCCAAGGCAGCCCCCTTTTTCGGGAGAGAACTAGAAAGACTCAGCCGCCCAACTGGTTCGTTCCATCAGATCCCTGGTTCGTTCCATCAGATCCCTGGTTCGTTCCATCGGATCCCTGGTTCGTTCCATCGGATCCCTGGTTTGTTCCATCAGATCCCTGGTTCGTTCCGTCTCCGACCCAGACGACATCATCGCCTGCTCCGACGAACGCGTCCGGGCTGCAACCGATCATTGGGGTGGCGACGAAGAAGACGAGGGCGAGAAGTGTAAGCTGGCGTGTCATGGGTTTGTGGGTCCAAGGGGGAACCGGATAGTGGCTTCACCTAGAGAAACGGGAAACCCTCCGCCAGCACGACACGCAGATCGAAAAAAAGTAGAGATTCCCAAGTGATAGAGGCCCAAACCCCTCAGACGTAACGGAATCGCAAAAAAAAGGGGCCGCCCAAGGCAGCCCCCTTTTTCAGGAGAGAACTAGAAAGACTCAGCCGCCCAACTGGTTCGTTCCATCAGATCCCTGGTTCGTTCCATCAGATCCCTGGTTCGTTCCATCAGATCCCTGGTTCGTTCCATCAGATCCCTGGTTCGTTCCATCAGATCCCTGGTTCGTTCCATCAGATCCC
>JBLHLC010000043.1:0-32142 GCA_047619685.1 Rhodothermales bacterium | reverse complement strand
TTGTGATCTCCTTGAACATGTCGGGCGCACCAATCACTTCATCCGAGAAGCCAAACGTGGGAGAGTCGGACATATCGTCGTCAGGCCGCTCCTCAAACAGGGCAAGGCGTCCGCCCACATCGTCCACGTAGCGACCAAATCTCGGGTCCCGCGGAATGAAGACAATTTCGGGGTTGGTATGGTAGATCCCGAGAGCGTTCGCTAGGGTGGGTACAAGCAGAGCCGCGTACGGATGTTGAATGGCGACCTGGTCGACCAGAACATTCGACGCCAGCGTCTTCTTGAGTTCGTCAGGGAGTGACTGAACCGGGTTCTTTGCGAGCGTCCTCAGCACAAACTGCCGCCCTTGCTCGTTTTCGAGCCTCAGAGACACCGTTTGCAAGCCGCCGCCTCGCTTGACCGGAGTAAGACCTCCCTTGGCAGTCCCAATGTCGAAGACGGGCACGGTAACCTCGGTAGTCCAAGCATCCCGATAGTGGGATCCCATGAACGTGCGCCAGAACCCACCCGCCGCCAACTCTGGGCCGGCTGCACCCGTGTAGGTCTCATCCTGCGTCGTGGCCGGCGCGTCTTCCCGGCCGAGCGTCAACGGGACGGCATCGGGGACCGTGTACATGTGATTCTGATACTGGATGCCCTCGGCGGTCCACGCCAGCAGCCAGATAGAGCCATCATTGTAGTAACGGACCTCCATGAATCCGGGCTCTGAGGATGTGAACGCAGCTCCCCTCCCGGTGGCGACATACTCCGGCCTGGACGCGGACCCGCTAATCACCTGGTGCAGGTTTCCCTCGGGGAAATGTTGGAGGGAGTGCTCGTGACCACTCGCGAAAACCACGTTCTTGGGGTGCAAAACGAGGAGGTCCTCCAGAGCCGTCCGCAGTGAGCGATACTTCCAGTGGCTCAGATCCTGAGGCCCGCCGACCCACGACCGGATCAGGGGATACAGGCTACCGATAATCGGCAGCGGGATAAATGCGTTCTTCCACTTGGCGGTCAGCGGGAAGATGTGCTCTCGAATCGGAAAGTTGCCGCCGTGGGTTCCATTGGACTTGAGCGGATGGTGGGCGACAACAAGGAGGTTGGCATTGTCGCGGCGGCGAAGCACGTCGGCGAAATGGAGGAGGACATCGCCGTCTTCCTCGATGTCATATCGGCCAGCGTCGCCGAACCCCTTCTCTCCGTCCCTCAGCCACCACTCTGTGTCCAGGACGACCATCGTCAGGTCATCGGTCAAGTCGACCACCTCGGGTCCGGGGAAGCCGTCATCCGGCAGAAACGTATTCCCTCGGTCCAGGAAGTCCTCGACAAATACCTCCTGTCTGCGAACCGCTGCGAGGCCGTCATCGCCGGAATTATCCCAATCGTGATTTCCGGGAATGACCACAACCCGTCCCTCAAAATCATCGGCTACAGCCAGTTGTTGCCTGAGCCGAGCCTCCGCAAGGGCCCGTCCGGGGTGCGATGAATCCGGCAGTCCACAGCAATAGATGTTGTCGCCCAGAAATACCAGAACGGCGTTCTTGTCGGCCTCCCCAAGGCGGGACCGCAGCGTCTCCAGCACAGGGTTTGGTTCTTCCGGATCGAGTCCACCGGCGTCCCCGAGCAGGAAGGCTCGGTAGACGATGGCATCGTCGGCGGGCGGCGTGTCCTGACCGGATGCAGGCGCGAAAGGGAGCCAGGCGGCCAGAAGCGCCAATCGAAAGAATCGATTCATGAGTCAGCGAACAAAGGGGTGAAACCGCGATTGGTGCGCATCCAGGGCGCCATCGCGGGCAATTTATAGACTAATGGTCGGGCGATCCGGGCGGAGGGGAATATCGCCACCAATTGTTCCACCGCCGTAACGCTGGTACGTTGCGTTGATACGAAGCCGAACACACCCCCGCCTCCATGTCCGAGTCAGACTCAACCAACCCGACCGAGGCGCTCTCGATAAATCGCGAGTTGAGTTGGCTCTCGTTCAACGAACGCGTCCTGCAGGAGGCCGAGGATCCGTCGGTTCCGCTGGCCGATCGTCTCCGCTTCGTAGCCATCTACTCGTCCAACCTGGACGAATTCTTCCGGGTTCGCGTGGCATTACTCCGGACGCTGGAACGCCTCGGCAAGAAGCGGCAAGCCCGGCTGTCATCTCGCCCCAAAGTGGTCCTCAAGGCCATCCACAAGACGGTCGTCCGGCAACAGGAGCGGCTCGGGAGACTCTACGAAACGGAGCTGATTCCGCGCCTGGCCGACCACGGTGTGAGGATCCTTGCCGCGCAAGACTTGACTGAGTCCCATCGCGCCTACCTCCGACCCTGGTTCGACAAGGAGGTGCTTCCGCTTCTGAATCCGGAGATCCTCGATTCGTCGTGCAAGGCTGCCTTTCTGACCAATGGCGCCCTTTATCTGGTGGCCGGCGGGGATTCCAATGGTGACCTCACGGAAAGTGACCTCCGGTTCGGTCTGGTTGAAATCCCGTCGGGAGATCTGCCCCGTTTTGTGCCGCTTCCGGAGGAGGACGGCACGTTCCCGGTGCTATTCCTGGATGACGCCGTGCGCCTCTTTCTGGCGGACATCTTTCCTTCTTTCCCGATTGTAGAGAGCTACGCGGTAAAGCTCACCCGCGACGCGGACCTGAATCTGGACGATGAGTACTCCAGCGATATTGTCACGCTCATTCGGGAAGGTCTCGCCCGCCGGGACGCCGGACCGCCGACACGATTGCTCTTTGACGAGCGTATCCCCGCCCGACTTCTAGCGTCCATACAGCATTGGCTTGGGTTGTCCACGGCCCATCTGGTACCGGGGGGCAGGTATCACAATCTCCACGACTTCTGGGGATTCCCAATGCGCGGCCTGGAGGAAGAGCTACTTCCCGCGCTGATTCCAAATGAGCGGCCGGATCTGGATGACGCCCCGACGTTGTTCCATGCAATGGACGAGAGGGATCGGTTGTTGTCGTTCCCGTACGAGTCATTCGATCATGTCGTACGGTTCTTTCGAGAGGCTGCCGAAGACCCGGCGGTGACCAAGATCTGGATTACCCTCTATCGGGTAGCCCGCGATTCGGCGATAGTAGGTTCGCTTGTTGCCGCCGCGAAGTCCGGAACGGAAGTCACCGCCTTTGTCGAACCCTTTGCCCGGTTCGACGAGGAGAACAACCTCGAGGCCGCCGAGCGCATGAAGGCGGCCGGTGTCAATGTCATCCTGGGAAAGACGGGCGTGAAGGTGCACGCAAAGTTGGCTCTGGTGGAACGGCGCACGGGCACAGAGAACCGGCTTTACGCCTGGCTCGGAACCGGAAATTTCAACGAGTCCACGGCCCGTATCTACGCCGACCACGGCATCCTTACATCTGATGTCCGACTAACGCAGGACGTCCGGCGGTTCTTCCAGATGCTCGCGGACAAGGACGATCAGGTGGCCTATGATCACCTGCTTGTCGCACCCAACACCATGCGCCGGGGGTTGAACAAACTCATCGACCGCGAGCGGCGGAACGCCAAAAAGGGGCTGCCGTCGGGCATCACGATCAAGGTCAACAGCCTGGAAGACCCCAAACTCATTTCTCGGCTGGTCCGCGCCGCGGAGTCAGGAGTGCCCGTGTCCCTCGTTGTCCGCGGAATCTGCTGCCTGAATCCCCACGGGACCGACATTGCGGCTCGCAGCATCGTCGACCGGTTTCTGGAGCACGCCCGCATCCTCATTTTCGAGAACGCCGGTGAACCCCGGGTCTTCCTGTCCTCGGCGGACTGGATGCAGAGGAGCATGGTCCGCCGTATCGAGGTGGCATTTCCCGTCCTGGACGAGGCGCTTCGAGCACGCGTCATCGAACTGGTGAATCTCCAGCTCCGGGACAACACCAAGGCCCGGGACCTCGGTGACGCTGCGAATGGGTACGCAGGCGGCGATGGCGCCCGAGTACGCGCCCAGATGGACGCGGTGGAACTGCTGGCCTGAGACCGCGCCGCAACTGTCAGAACGAGATGTGACGCACGAGTCCTCAAATGTTGGTCGCGGAGGTCGTCGACAAGTTCTAATAACGATAATCGTGTCGTTTATCTTCAATATATCCAAAGAGGGGTTCGCTTTTGGGGATTCTGCTCGAAGATCTATTTGGGGGCATCCTCCTCTCCACAGATCACCATTCCGGTATCGAACGGGCCTTGCCTGGGAGACAATGAGAAAGAACCCGTACGTTGTGCGCGGTCTCTGTCGAGCGGGGTTCGAAGGGGGCTGGATCAACGGGCGATGCGGCAACGAATGCGAAGCCTGATCCTGAAACAGGTCTGAACTACCCCCAACGTTTCATCCCACCTTTCGAACGGCTTGATGTTCAACAACCGCGCCCTCGGCATTCTCTGCTTTTTTCTGGTCCTGTCAGCCTCGGCCTGCTCCCCGGCCGCCGACAGCGAGCCTGCCGAGGTAGGCGTCGTCCTGGGCGTGGCCCAGGATTTCGTGGACGGATACTACCACCAGTTCCCCGAGGAGGCTTTCGAGATCGCGTACCCGGACACTCCGATGGATCAACTCGGAGACAGGAGTCAGGAGGCCATGCGGGAGTGGGCCGCTCGCCAGGATGGTTGGCTGACGACCCTGCGCGCCATTGATCCGGCGGTTCTGGAGGGCACCGTGGCTGCCGTCCCCTACGCATTCGCCCTTGACCGGCTGGAGGCCTCGGAGGGGCGCCGCGTGTGCCAAACCCAGCTCTGGAACGTGAGCCCAACCTCCAATGGTTGGCAGGCCATGCTTTCGTCAACTTTTGCCCAGCAGCCCGTGGCGACGGATCAGGAGCGTGCAACCGCCCTGATCCGCCTACAGGCCATTTCCGCGTACCTGGACACGGAAATCGAGAATCTGCGCGCGGGGAGGGCGCAAGGATACCTGGCGCCCCAAACCAACGTTGCCGCCGTACTCAGGCAGTTGGACCGCATGCTGGAGGGTCCGCCGATGTCCTCCCCTTTCTTCGATCCAGGGTCGCGGGCCCAGGATGACGCCTTCGCCGCGTTGGTGGAGGACGCCATCGCGGAGTCCATCAACCCCGCCATCGCCCGGTACCGCGACTTTTTGGAAGACGAATACATGGGCCGCGACGAGGTCGGCGTGGGGCATAATCCCGATGGCGCTCTCTGCTACTCCGCATCCGTGAGGTTTCACACCTCGCTGGCCATCGACGCGTCTGATGTGCACGAGACGGGCCTGCGGGAAATGAACCGCATCCAGGCTGCCATGTCCACCATCGCAAAAGAGAGCTTTGCCACCGACGACGTGGGCGCCCTGCTCGAGCGATTCCGGACCGATCCCGAGTACACCTTCCGCTCGGAGGAAGAGATCCTGAGCTATGCACGGGCAGCAGTGGACCGTGGAGCCGTTGGCGTGCATGACTGGTTCGGCTTTGTGCCCGACGCAGAACTCGTTGTTCAGCCATTCCCGGCCTACCAGAAAGCATCTGGCGGCGGATACTACTCCGCAGGCTCGCTGGACGGCTCCCGACCAGGCACCTACGAATTGGGTACGTATCTGCCAGAGACTATCAGCAAGGCAGGATTGGAGGCCACGGCCTTCCACGAGAGTTATCCAGGGCACCACCTGCAGATGTCGGTGGCACTGCGCGGCAAGAATGTGCACCCGCTGCTGCGATACATGTACGTGGCTTCCATGGCGGAGGGCTGGGGCCTGTACACGGAGTCGCTGGCCGACGAAATGGGCCTCTACTCTTCCGACCTGGATAGAATGGGCATGCTGTCCAACCAGGCGTTGCGGGCCGCGCGGTTGGTGGTTGATCCCGGCATGCACGTCCTGGGCTGGAGTCGGGGCCAGGCCATCAGTTACATGCTGGAGAACACGGCCGAAAACCGCGCGAACGTGGAATCGGAAGTGGATCGGTACCTGGCGACCCCGGGTCAGGCCACAGCCTACATGACCGGAAGCCTTGAAATTCAGCGCATGCGTTCGGACGCGGAGCAAACCCTTGGCGGGGCGTTTGATGTCAAGGGGTTCCACGACACCATTCTGGCCGATGGCGCCGTGAGTCTCCCCATGTTACAGGGCGCGGTAAACCGGTGGGTTCTGGCACAAGCCGAGCGCTGAATATCCACCTGTCGCCTGGAGTCTCAGGATCCAGAGCCCCGCAATCCTGTACTGCGTGGGATTCTCAAAACCATGGTATGAAGTACCTCTCCCTAGTCGTCCTATTCCTCTGCCTCGCGGGCTGTGATGCCAACGGATCGTCCGACGACTCGGCCGATGAAACGCGGCTGTTTGGTAGATGGCAAACCAGCACGCGCTCGTTCTCGGGCCTGATTGTTTCCGCCCCCGCAAGCAGTGGACATGGCCGCACGGAAATGGAGTACAAGTTCTCCATGCGACACGTTCTGGCGCTCGACCAGAGGGACGACACCGTCGAGTTGAGCCATCAGCAAGTATTGAGTGGGCCGCAGACTTTGTACTCCTACAACCTTGACGGGACCCTGAGTCTCAGGAACACATCCGATCTGGTAAGCAGTGCCGCGGGCCTTTGGGATCATACTTATTCGGGGGCCATTCCCCTGGACAGCAGCGACTTCACGCTGGAGAACGAAGACGGCCGGGAGGTTCGCATCATCATCGCAGAAGGAAGGCTTCGGATGGAGTTTTCCGGTTACTACGGGCTTTTTAACCCCTTCGTGAGAACGTTCTACGATTATTCGGGCGGTTCGGCATCCAAGACCCCGCTTCTGGAGCATTTCGAGGCTAGTCCTTATGTCCTCGAGTTCGACTACCCGTAGACGGCCCTAGTCTGTCTGCTTGCGTGCTCGGGCGCGCGCGGCTTCAAAAGCTGTCCGCAGGCCGGCCAATTCCTGCCCGAACCCGGAGTCTTGAGCCAGATTGGTAAACTCTCCAGGGTCAGTCTGGTGATCGTAGAGTTCTTCGTTCTCGCCCAGCGGATCCTCCCCCCAGCGATTGTACCGCCAGCGTTCGGTCCTCAATGACGCTCCCAGTCCCCCGCTGGTAATAGTGTAGGCCGTGCCCACCTGTTCCGTGCCCGTGCCGAGCAGCGGGACGACGCTCTCTCCCTGGAGAATGGCGGGCTTTTCGTTCGCAAGACCACCCAGGTCTACAAGCGTGGGATACAGGTCGATGAGTTCGACCACAGACTCAACCGTGGAGCCGCGCCCCGGTGTGCCAGGCACGGATACGATGAAGGGGACCCGAACGCTCTCTTCCCACAGGCTGGTCTTCTGCCAAGCCGTGTGTTCGCCCAGATTGTAGCCGTGGTCGGAGATGAATACGACGATCGTGTTATCGCGCAGGCCCAGACGTTCGAGCGCGTCCAGGAGGCGACCCACCTGCTCATCCATGAAACTCACGCTGGCGTGATAAGCCGCCACCGCCTTCCGCTGTTCGGCCTCGGTCATTTTGAAGACGTTGGCATTGCGCGTCCTTCTGGCCTGGGCAGGCACGTCCCGGAGGTCATCTTCTGGTACGGCAGGCAGGTACGCGTCCTCGTCTGGGTACCGCGCAAAATGACGCTGTGGTGCGATCAGAGGGACGTGCGGCCGAACAAAACCGACCGCCAGAAAGAAGGGTGAACCCTCCTTGAACTTGGTCCTGTTCGTCGCGCCCGCCGGCTTTTTGCCCGCCCGGTTTTCTAGAATTGCGATGGCCTGGTCTGCTGCCATGACGTCCGCCTGCGTGGTCTCTTCTCCGTCCGGCAAGATCATTCGCGCAAATGTGGACCCGTAGTGATTCCCGCGGGACAGCGTCTCCAGATGCCCTGGCGACAAGGTCTCGGGTGCCATCAGGTTTACGGCGAAGTCCCAGGAGTCGGGGTCGTCGGAGCCGGCCTCTCCGCGCTCAATACCACCGGGCACGCCCATGTGGAAGATCTTGGACACCCGCGCGGTGAAGTAGCCTCGTTCGCGGAAGAAACCAGCCAACGTTGGATGGTCGCGCAGCCCCGGGGATGCAATCCGGTGATTGCCGTTTACAAAGTTGTTGGTCGTCACGCCGTTCGATTCGGGGTACAGACCACTCATGAACGAAGCCCGAGACGGACCACACACCGGATACTGGGCATAGGCCCGCGTGAAACGGACCCCCTCCGACGCCAGGCGGTCCAGATTCGGGGTGTGCATGCGAAGCGAGTCCCCCACATACGGACCGATCCGGGTGTTCAGATCATCAGAAACCACAAAAAGGATGTTCGGATGTGTGGTTGGCTCGACCTCCGAAAAGCCAGCGAGTGCGCCGACTGCAACAAGCAGGGCCAGCAGTACCGAACGAAGTACAGGCATGGGAAAGTGGGCACGTTGGAGCGGTTCAGCATACGGATCCTGGGGCAGTTTTTCTGTCCGGGACGCCGCCTGGTCCACTGGGCTAAGTTTCCGCTTGACCCGTAAAAGGCCCGTGTATCTTCACCACGTCGCCATCGATGCACCCATCTCTAAAAATGCCTGACATGCGTTTCGCAATGCTTTGCCTCGCCCTTGCAGCCAATTTCCCTTTCCCGGCCTCCGCACAGGGCATCTATGCGGCTGATGGGTTCGGAGCTACGGCCAGCTACAGCTCCGGAGATATCGGTACATATGGCGTGGACCTGGGCTACGTAGCAAAGGGCCGACTGGAACTCGGTCTCGGATTCAGTCAGAGTTCAGACTCCGAACTCAAGGCAACAAACATTACACCCCGCCTGGCCATCTACGCGCTCCGGGCCAAAGAAGGCCTCCCGGTCACATTGAGCCTTTCGACATCGTACGGGGCAACGTCGTACTCCGGAGACGCCCTCGAGGAACTACAGGCCTTCATTCCGGATGCTGACATTTCCGGGTCGACATTCAGCTTTGGTGGAGACCTGACCATGCACATGCAACTCTTCGAAGTCGCCGCATTGCTACCAACTGTGAGCATCCGCCGGGCGATAATCAAGTTGGAGCTCACAGGCTACGGCGGCACGGAGAAGAATTCAGTCAACGGAACGTCCTTTCTTGTAGGACTGCCCATCGCCATTTCAGCCGGGGAGTCACGAGTCCTTCATCTGGGACCGACTTTCGAACTCCTGACTGCCGACGGGGAGAGCGACGGCGCAATCGGCTTCCGCGCGGGTCTGGTGCTGGTGCGCTGATGTAGTAGGACCGATCAAGTATGGTGAGGCGTTTCACATGGGGTTTTTGTAAATAGTCTGCCTACGGGAGCGGAGTCGGGCTTCTTCGACGGTGAATCATTCTGATGTTCGCGTGTTCGGGCCCCATTGGGCTTTAACGCATGATATTGATTCGTCGGGAGCTGCCACGATCTAGGATCGCGAGTTACCGTTACGGGGGTCATTACCCGTGGTGGATATCGCATAGCGCAAACGTGGATTCTCCATCCGTGCCCGGCTCTCGCTCCGTAGGCATATTCAAAGGGGCAAAGGGGATTCCGCAGATTAGGCCGTTGTCGGCGTGGCGGCTGTGGTGAGGGTATTCATAGCTGCCCATAGAAACCCCGACAGTTCACGCGCCACCGCGACAGCTGCCACGGATCGCGGTTTCCGCATGGTCAAGCTGTGGAATTTCTTATTGAGTCGTAGTTGGGCCTTCCATGCGGTAGCAACCACAGCAGGACTGAGACCGAGCTGGCGATTCTTGAGGGCTTGCGAACGCGCAGGACGGGCGGCATACTTCCAGGCCGCCGATACGAGTGCCTTGCGAGCGTGAATATTGCCGGTCTTCGTGATCGGACCACGCCTGGTGGTGCTGCCTGAGGAATGCTCACTGGCCACCAATCCCAGGAAGGCCATCAACTGACGCGGAGAAGCGAAGCGCCGGATGTCGCCCAATTCGCAGGCCAGGGTCATCGCGGTCACCAAAGCCACTCCTCGAAAGGCCCCCAGCACATGAACGGTGTCGCGGAACCGGTCGGTCTTCGATTCCTGCTCCAACTGGCCCTCCAAGGCTTTGATCTGGCCTTCCAGGTACTCAATCAGGTGCCGGTAAGTCGTCAACACGGTGTGATCGGCACCATCGAGTTCAATCTTCTTTAGCCAATGCCTGAACTTCAGGCTCCAGTTCGTGCCTTCGCGAAACAGCTGGCCCCGTGCCTGGAGCAGGCGTGTCGTGCGATGCTTGGTTTGTGTGAGGTTGCCGACCAGATCGGCTCGGCACCGAACCAGCGCACGCACCCGCTCGAGTTCCTCATCGGGCACCTCGATGGCCGTCAGTAGCCCCGCCGCAAACAGCGTGGCCAGCTTCTCGGCGTCGCGGCGATCGGTCTTGATCCGGTCGCCAGAGCACCGCGGAATCCTAGACGGGGCGATGACTGCGCATTCGACACCCAAGCCGCGGAGCTGCCGGTAGATTACAAAGCCGCACGAGGAAGCCTCATAGCAGACCCGCGGCTCGCAGCCCGAAGCCCGGAGTCGGCGAACGAGTTTGGCCACCTGGTCTGGAGTGTTCGGGAACTGGTGGGTGCGTTCAATCTCGGCCGTGGCCGGATCGTACCTACAGGCCATGATCGTATCTTTGTGTACGTCGAGACCGAGAATAACGAGGCGCGAAGCGTCTTGTGTTGACATGAGGACCGGAGGTTGATGGGATAAGTACCCAGGATACCCTCACTCGAGCTTGAGGTCGGTCCTACTAAAATATCTAGCCGGTTAACCGGTGGTTACCTTCGGGGGTGACGACGCTCCCGATAACCCTCCCCATTTCCGGCGTTCTTCCGGAGTTGTTGCGAGTGCTCGCAGCCGGAAATGACGCCGTCCTCCAGGCACCGCCCGGAGCGGGAAAGACCACGCTCGTCCCCCTCGCTCTCCTGGACGCCGCATGGTTGGGCGACAGGAAGATCATAATGCTCGAGCCTCGCCGTCTGGCGGCGCGGGCATCGGCCCACAGGATGGCTTCCCTCCTTAACGAGCGAGTGGGCGAGACCGTTGGGTATCGGGTCCGGATGGACACCAAAATCGGACCCCGAACCCGCATCGAAGTGGTCACCGAGGGCGTCCTCACGCGGATGCTCCAATCCGACCCGTCGCTGGAAAAATTCGGCTGCGTCATCTTTGACGAGTTCCACGAGCGCAGCCTTCAGGCGGATCTCGGCCTGGCGCTCACCCTGGATGCCCGGTCTGCGTTTCGCGATGATCTGCGGCTGGTGATCATGTCGGCCACCCTGGATGGATCCCGGGTGTCGGCGCTCCTTGGAGGCGTTCCGGTGGTCACGTCAGAAGGGCGCATGTATCCGGTCGAGACCCACTACATGGATCGAACACCGGCGGGACGAATCGAAGACACCGCGGCCCGCGTCGTGAGACAGGCTCTCGAGGAGACGGCCGGCGATGTTCTGGTTTTTCTTCCTGGTGTCGGAGAAATCAAAAGGACGGAGGAACGCCTTCGTGGCATCAGCGCGGACCTTCGTCCTCTTTTTGGCGCCCAGACGTTTGCCCAACAGGATGCGGCCATCCAGGCCTCTCCCCAGGGCCGGCGCAAGGTCGTGCTGGCCACGGACATCGCTGAGACCAGCCTCACCATCGAAGGAGTGCGCGTCGTCGTCGACGCGGGTCTGGCCAGGGCGCCGCTCTTTGATCCGGCCAGCGGTATGACGCGGCTCGTGACTCGGGCTACCTCCAAGGCTTCTGCGGACCAGCGTCGCGGGCGCGCCGGGCGATTGGCACCGGGCACATGCTACCGGCTGTGGACGGTGGTGGACCAGACCGCACGGGCCGAGTATGCGCCGCCGGAAATCCTGCATGCAGACCTGACCGGACTCAGCCTGGAAGTCTCGCGCTGGGGTGTGACCGATCCGTCTACGCTTCGATGGCTTGATCCTCCCGAAGCCGGCGCACTCAACGGTGCACGCGAGCTGCTGGTGCAGCTGGGTGCTTTGGACACCCGCGGCTCCATCACCGCCCACGGCGAGCGTATGGCCCGACTCGGCCTGCATCCACGCCTGGCCCATATGCTTCTCACCGCAGATGAAGCTGGATCGGGCCTTCCCGCGTGTGATCTGGCCGCTCTTCTGGAAGAACGTGACCCGCTCCGCGGCCGCGCGCACGAGCTTCCTACCGACATCCGCCTGAGGCTCCAGGCCCTCGTAAGCGCACGAAATGGGAACCCGAAGAAATCCGTTCTGGGCGCCGACCTGGACAAGAATGGGATTCGCCAGATTCTGGCCAGGTCGAAGGAGTTGAGCCGACACATTACCAATCCCGACACCGGCCGTGCCGTTGACCTTGAAGCGGCCGGGCGCTGGGTGGCCGCGGCCTACCCGGATCGCGTCGCGCAAATGCTCTCCGACCGGGATGGCCATTTTCGACTCCGAAATGGCAGGCCCGTTCAGATTCCTGCGAATGATCCGCTTGCAGGCTCACCGTTTTTGGCGGTGGCTTCTGTGGGGGGCGGGACTGACAGACACAGGGCGTTTATGGCGGCCCCGCTCACCGCTCAGGACATCGAGGAGCTCTTCGTCGACCAAATCGAGGAGGAGGACGTCATCTATTGGCAGTCGGATGCCGATCGCGTGGCTGCTGTCGTACGCCGGTCGCTGGGCGCGGTAATCCTGGGCGAGAGCCCCCTTGGTGATCCGAATCCCACGGATGTCGCGCGGGTCCTGCTGGGCGAAGTTGCGGGACGCGGCCTGCACCTTCTCCCCTGGGACAACGCCTCCCGGCAGCTACAGAACAGACTGGTTTTCCTCGGACGGCGCGACCCCGAGTGGCCGGGACGTACCGACGAGTTGCTTCGGATCGACCTGGCGGAATGGCTCCTGCCTTTTGTCACGGGGATGAAACGCCTGTCCGATCTGCGCAAGTTGGATCTTCGCGCTGCGCTGCTGTCAGGGCTGGGATGGGACCAGCGCCAGGAGTTGAATCGGCGTGCACCGAGTCATCTCACCGTGCCGTCCGGGTCGGCCATTTCTGTGGATTACTCAGACCCGGAGATGCCCGTCCTCGCCGTCCGCCTGCAGGAGGTATTCGGATGGACGGAGACCCCAGACATTGATGGCGTCCCGGTCTCCATGCATCTGCTGTCTCCAGCGCACCGGCCGGTCCAGGTGACACGTGATCTCAAGGGGTTTTGGGAGTCCAGCTACTTCGACGTGCGGAAGGATATGCGGGGGCGATACCCCAAGCACAATTGGCCCGAGAATCCGCTTCAGGCCACCCCAACTTCCCGGACCACGAAGCCACGAGACTGACGCCGGGGCTGGCGTTCTCGCGGTCCTCAGGGCCATTCCTTTGACTGTGGCCCCTTTCTTGGCCGTATGGGGGCGAGACTGGTACAAACGGACAGTGCTGCTTCAGACTCGGCTAGGTGTCCTGGGACCTGCGTTTGAGGTGGAGGATCCGAGACTGATCAATCCCAAACCTGTGATTTTATGTTTAGGAAGGCCTTTTTCGTCGGTAGTGCAGCGTCGCTGGCCAGCATCGCTATCCTCTCGTTCTGGTTTCCATTGGCCATATGGACGCTGGTCGTAGTTCTTCCTATCGTCGCCCTGGGCGTGCACGACGCAAGGCAAACCTCGCACTCTATCCTGCGAAATTTCCCTGTTCTGGGTCGGGCCAGATATCTTCTGTACGAAATTCGGCCGGAGATCCAGCAGTACTTCATTGAGTCTACGCTGGATGCCTTTCCGATCCAGCGCGAGTTGCGGAGCCTGGTTTACCGGAGGGCCAAGGGCGCAACCGAAACCCACCCGTTCGGCACACACCACGATGTGTAAGGCGTCGGTTATGAATGGGCCGGGCATGCGATGGCAGGCGGTGATCCCGTAGACAAGAAGACACGCGTCGAAATCGGCGGGCCGCAGTGCTCACTCCCCTATTCGTCTTCCTTCCTCAACATCAGCGCGATGAGTTTTGGAGCGTTGTCGCCTAACGCGATACTCGCACTCAACAAAGGCGCCAAGCTCGGAGGATTCGCGCACAACACCGGTGAGGGCGGGATCTCGCCTTACCACGTCCAGCATGGGGGCGACCTGATCTGGCAGATCGGAACCGGCTACTTCGGCTGCCGGAAGCGAAACGGCAATTTTGACGAACGTGTCTTTGCGAAGAACGCCACCCGAGACCAGGTCAGGATGATCGAAATCACACTGAGCCAGGGTGCCAAGCCAGGACATGGTGGCGTTCTTCCCCGCGAAAAGGTGACGCCCGAGATAGCGGCCATCCGCAACGTTGCCGCCGGTCAGACCGTGTTGTCCCCGCCGCGTCATTCTGCATTTTCTTCGCCCGTTGAGCTACTGGAGTTCGTTGCGAAGCTCCGCGAGCTTTCGGGCGGAAAACCCGTCGGCTTCAAACTCTGCGTGGGCCGCCCATCAGACATCTTCGCCATTTGTAAGGCCATTCTTGAGACGGGCATCTCGCCAGACTTTATCTCGGTTGACGGAGGAGAGGGCGGCACCGGAGCGGCGCCGCTGGAATTCAGTAACTCGATAGGCATGCCCGCCCGTGACGGATGGGCATTCGTTCATGGTGCCCTCACCGCGGCGGGAGTCCGAGACGATGTGCGGATCCTTGCGAGCGGCAAGATCCTGACGGGCTTTCACATGATCCGAGCGCTGGCGCTTGGGGCCGATGCCTGTTACTCGGCTCGCGGCATGATGCTCGCGTTGGGTTGTATCCAGGCCCTGCGTTGCAACAATGACACGTGCCCGACCGGAGTGGCCACCCAGAACCCGGATCTGTTCCGCGGGCTTGTGCCCCAGGACAAGGCCGAGCGCGTTGCCCGCTTCCAGCACGGCACGCTCCACAGCTTTTTTGAGATCATGGACGCCATGGGCGTCTCGAGCCCTGACCCTGTCACTCCGGACCTTGTCTTCCGGCGGATCGATGACATGACCGTCAAGTCTTTCGCCGAGCTCTATCCTTACCCTGCCCCCGGTTCGTTCAAGCAGGGTTTGCCCGTCCCCGACGCTTGGGGCGCGGCCTGGGAAGCAGCTTCGAAGGACAGCTTTACGCCGACTTCGCCGGGTCATGTCTCCGCCAGACCGCCGGTACCGCGGAAGGCCGCGGCGAAGCCCAAAGCCCCCGTGGTCAGGAAGCCCCGCAGGAAGAAGGCGTGATGCCCCGCGGTGGAGGCCCTGCTATCGAGCGTCTCGCTCAAATCCGGCCCGCGCCAAAGCCCCGGCCCCATCACTGAGGCTCGGGGCGCGGCGTTTGGCGGCCTACCCCTTACTCGATGGCCGGAAATAACCCTTGCGCTCGACGGTCAGGAGGATGGCCAGAAAGCAGACGCTCCAGAGGAATCCGGCTGCTGCTCCCGCCAGGCCAGCCTCAGAAATGCCAGAACCGGCAATCTGGCCACTAGCCAGGTAGCTACCCACCAGCGTGCTGGAGACGGCAACTACTACTGCGAATAAGGCTCTTTGGATGGTTGTCATGGCTATTGTCGCTCGGTGTCGTTTCCGCAGGTGCTGTTGTACTCGCCGCTCCTAAGTACGGGATTCAGCTGGCGCTGCTCCACACACCAGGCGCGTTGGGCACTCTCGAAGTTACCGACGGCTTCCCTGTAGTTGATAATTGCAGACGTGATGCCGCCAAAAAAGACACCCAGGAAGCCTCCGATAGGGCCTCCCATTCCCGCGCCGATGGCGCAACCGGCTGGGCCCGCAGACAGACCCGCGATGCATCCGAAGCCCGCGCCTCCGATCAGGCCAAGCTCCGCCGCGGCTCTGGTGTCGGAGAGCGTTTCTTCCCACCAGTCCCCCTGGTTGTAGTAGTCTCCCAGGTTGGGAGGCTGTGAGGGACCGCGGGTACCCGGCCGACCGCCCGACGGGTCATTTTCTGCGGTCTGGATGGTCAAAAACTGAACTCCCTTCGGCGGGTCCTTCTTTGCAGAGCCCGCGGCCCGAGTAAGGAGATGCTGTAGTCTCCTCAGCTTGGGCGCGTTGCTTTCATTCGAAAAATAGGCGTACTGCGCATACAGGAATGCGGTTACCACGTAGACGGGCATCACGGCATCGGGCCCCAAGTCTGAAAGAGCGTCACGCTCCAGTCTGGCCAACCGAGTGCCCAGTTCCTGACTGGATGAGATGCCTCCCGCTTCGTTGAGAGCTCGATGCAAGAAGCGCTTTTGCCCGGAACTCAGGTCGCTCGCCTGTCGAAATGGCTCCACGCTGGGGCTCTTGCCCGCCGATCGGTCCCAGGCGTTCTGCAGGGCGAGGTTCATCTCATCGACATCGATGTCAACTGCGAGCGGCCCAAAAGCACCCATGGCCTCCAGAAGGATGGTGCCAGGTTCTGTTCGGGGTCCGTGGTAGGTGTTGGCGTAGTTGATGCTGTGGTCAACCAAGCCCTGGATGGTTTCCTCGGCCTGTGGGGTATAGGGGTTGGCGGAGGACAGTCCGGGCTGCAATAGTTCTCCGGAACACGCCGCAATGAATCCGGAAAGGAGCAGGGCGACGGCGCCAAAGACAAGATGGTATCGTTTCATGGCTTGTTTGCCTTTTGGTGGTTGGGCTCGTTTGGTGCGGGGCAGCCATTGGCTTTCCCCGTGCAAGTCCATAGAAGCCCGACCCCTGCTCCGTGTAACATCGTAGACCAGTTTCCTCCCTCGCTGCGCAATACAGCCTGCGCCGGCACCGAAGGTTGGGTCGTGTCGTTTCACGGGCTGTCGGACTCATAGATGAAGCCCGCCCCCACCCCCAGCAACCAACCCTGATTCATGGAACCCATCAGCATCTTCGATATGCTCAAGATTGGCGTTGGGCCATCCAGCTCTCACACTCTTGGCCCGTGGCGCGCCATTCAGCGATGGCTGGGTGAGTTGGGCGCGGAAGTCGATATCAGCGAGATCGATCGGATTCAGGTTCTCCTCTACGGGTCTCTCGCCCTGACCGGGCGGGGTCACTGCACAGACACTGCGATCAGTCTTGCCCTGCTGGGCCACGATCCCGTGACGGTCCCGGTTGATCAGATTGGGCAGATCATGGAAGACTTGACGGCGCTGGGGTCCATCGACCTTGGCCATCACATGGTCCCGTTCGATCCCGTCTCGGATATCGTTTTTCTTAAATCCGAACGCCTGCCTTTTCACGCGAACGGGATGACTTGCCGGGCTTCGGCCGGCGACCGCCTGCTTGAATCCACCTACTACTCGGTGGGTGGTGGCTTCGTGGTCAAGGAGGGCGAGGAGGTCTCTGGTGTTTCCGGGCATGTGTTGCCGTTCCCCGCAAGTTCAGCGCAGGATTTCGGGGCGCATGCCAAGCGGACGGGGCTGTCCATGGCGCAGTTGGTCAGAGAGAATGAACTGGTCTGGCGAACGAATCCTGAGATTGATCGGGACATCGCGGGGATCTGGGATGTGATGCTGGAATGTGTCTTCCGGGGCTGTTACACGGCCGGAATTCTGCCCGGCGGCCTGAACGTGATCCGCCGTGCCCCCGCCCTGCACGAGAAACTCCTGCCGGGACGCACCTTCTCGGACAGCCGGGAATGGCTGGAAACGGTCAAAACCCAGCAGCCTCATTTTAACCAGGTCCTCCGGTGGGTCAGCTGCTTCGCCCTCGCCGTCAATGAAGAAAACGCCGCGCTGGGACGCGTGGTGACGGCCCCCACCAACGGCGCCGCGGGCGTCATCCCGGCCGTTCTCCTGTACCTCATCTGCTTCTGCGGTAGAGAGGTGACAGACTCGGAGATTGCCAATTTCCTCTTCGTGGCAGGGGAGATCGGGACCTACTTCAAGAAGCGCGCTACCATTTCGGCCGCCATGGGCGGCTGCCAGGCCGAGATTGGTGTCTCATCGGCGATGGCGGCGGCCGCCCTGTGCGAGGCGCAAGGTGGTACGGTGGCTCAGACGCTGATGGCCGCGGAAATTGCGATGGAACATCATCTGGGACTTACCTGCGACCCGGTGGGCGGCCTGGTCCAGATCCCGTGCATCGAACGAAACTCCATGGGTGCCCTCAAGGCAATCAACGCCGCGGAACTTGCGCTCAACGGTGACCCGGCCGCCGCCAAGGTCTCGCTGGACGATGTGATCGCTGCCATGGATCAGACGGCCCGCGACATGAGCCACAAGTACAAGGAGACCTCCGAAGGAGGGCTGGCCGTGAACATCTCCGTCCGGATTCCGGAATGTTGACCGGCCCCAGGGCAAGAAGCCTGGCGCCGCGTGTCGTGCCAGGACGGACTTTCGCGTTTACATGGGTAACACAACCCTTTATTCGTGGACGAGACGCTCAACCACCAACATAGGCGACGGCTCTGGGCCGCCTTTTTCGCCGGTATCTGCGTGATGTCCTGCCTCCGCCTGTTGACCTCCGTGACGAGCGGGTTCCAGGTCCAGACGCTCGAGATGCTGGGAGCAACACTCGGCGCCAGCTTCACGCTGGTTCTTACCCTCGGCTCCAATCTTCGACCGCATCGGCGAAACGCTCCACCGCGCCCTGGACCAGTGTCACGAACAAATCCGGCTCAATGAGCTCGACCTCCATCACGACGGGCTGGTCTTTATAGCGGACCACATCGATCCGGGCGTACAGAGGAGGTTCCGGAAGAACGGTGACGACGGAGTCGGCGAAATCGCGGAGTTCGCGGCTGGCGGTAATCTGGAAGGACCGCCCACCGAGTTCCTCCTGTACCCGATAGTCGCCGGCCGCTGGCAGCTTCTGAACGGCGTGGCTGAATTGACCTCCCAGAAACACCATCGAGGTCTCGCCCAACGTCGCAATCGTTGGCACGAACGGCTGGAGGATGCAGTCCACATCGGTTAGTGCCGCGGATGCCTCATCGCTACCGTCTCCGTTTTTTAGAAGGAACGTCTTGTAGGCAGAGGCTCCGACCACCGGCTTCGCAACGAGTCTATCTGAACCAAACCTCTCGAACGCCGCCGCCAGATTCGGCAGGCCGCGATGCACCTCCGTCGGAACTGTCGGCAAGCCTGAATCGGAAAGACGCTTCAGATATGTCTTGTTGGCGTTCCATCCGATAAGCGACGCGCTGTTGGCCAGCCTCGGTCCGGCGGCTGCTATCTCTTCCAGGCGGCGCAAGAAGTCATCTACCCGGAGATGGTAATCCCAGGTGGACCTGACCAGGACGCAGTCGAATTCTTCCCAGCGCACCTCCTCGGAGGTCCAGGCAATTGGTGCCACTGACCATCCCCTGGAACGCATCGTTGCAGCCAACAGAGCGTCCTCACGCTTCAGTGGCAACATACCCGTCGATACCAGGATGGCCAGGCTCTTCAAACCATCCCGACCCTATTTGTCGGTGAAGCCGTACGGCCACTCCTTGCGAGGCAGCGCAATCTCAATGCCGTACAGAACGGACCGACTCTCTCCCTTCCAATTGAAAGGATCGCGCGCCCGCAACTGCTTCCTCAGGAAACCGGAGAACGAGACCAACCACTGCTCCAGCATGGAGTCACTGGTTTCCCTGCTCGCCACCAGGGCGATGTTGCTCATGAGATGCCGAAAATCGGAGCCAGGAGGGGCATCAAAACGATGGGCGGCCAACTTGGTCAGGCAGTCCTGTTGGATGTCCATCAACTGGCCTCGGCGAATTCGCCGCGCGGCGCGGGCTTCGTAGGCCTTCACCCACCGCTCCAATATGTTGATAGCGCTTTGAAGAGTCTGGACGGCTTGGTCTTCCGACATGGGCGAGACGTGACGGTTGGGGCTCGGTCCGTCCGGATACGCCTCGCCCCCACCAACAGTTCTCGCCCCAAGATTACCCTGCCGTGCTTTGCGATTCGCTGTTTCGGGATGTATTGTCGATGCTTAGTCCCCGTTCAAGGCTATCACCCCCACCGATGCCGCTTCGCCTGACCACCGCCCTCGTATTCGGACTTCTTGTGGCTCTCCCGGCCGCCGGACAGACCTCCCAAGGGTCTCGAAACGTTGAATTGATCTCCCATTCGCCCCTTCGAGACGCTGGACCCGCCCTCGCGGTAGCATTCGAGCAGGAAGGAGTCAGCGCCTTCGTCGCGCACGCGGGTGCCATTTCAGTCTTGAATACGGAGACGGGACGTCTCACCAGCCGATGGACCGGGGACGGCGTAGGCATCCGGGATATTTCGCTGGCCGGCAGGCAGACGCTTGCCGTCGCGCACGGCGCTGGTGTGAGCCTGATGACGTTCGATGATTCTGGTAGCCTGTCCCCCGGCTCAGAGCATTCCATAGGCGAGACCCGGGCCGTGTTCGGGTACCAGCATTCCACGGCGGGCGCCATCGCCTTGGCCGCAACGGCGCAAGGGGTTGTGCTGATGTCAACCCAGGGACAACCTATCGGCATTGCCGCGGCTCCAGAGGGCGTAGCTGACCGGGAAAAGGGAATGGTGGGCGTGTCTGCCGCCTACGACCTGGCAACCGAGACGGACCGACTCTACGCCGCCGGCGCGGGCGGCTACTTCGTCTTCGACATCACGGTCCCGGCCGAACCCGCGCTTCTGACCTGGGTCAACTCCGCGGCGGTACACATGGGGGTCGGGGTCCAGCCATCTCCCGACGCCACACACATAGTCACGACTACCAATTACGCGTCTGCGCCGGTCCGGATTTTCGACCTGAGGCCCGCCCTGGACGGCACGATTTCCCAAGTGAGAACCGCGTCTGGTGCCTGGACCGCCGATTGGCACGGTTACTCGGAGCGCTTCGAGGTGCGGTGGCCCTATGTGTTTGTGGCAGCCAGAGACCAGGGGTTTCAGATGTTCAACATGAACAACACCTTCGAGCCCTATACCACGGCCTGGTTCAAGTCATCCAACGGCACGCCGGGGAAAGGCGCCATCGGCGCAGTTGACCTTGACGTCCGTAACCGGGACGGCCTGGTGGCTGTTGCCGACGCCCAAACGGGCGTATGGCTACTTCGGGTAGAGGACTTCACCGGTTGGGATGGTCGAGGCTGGGGTCTGGGAAACATCAGTTCTGTTCAAGACTGGGAGTCGGGCCCGGTCGGATCCGACAAGTGGTAACCATGAAACTGCGCACCTTCATTCTGCTCGCGACTTCCGGGCTTTGCGCTTCGGCCGCAGTGGCTCAGACGCCCATTGCCCAACCGGCCCATCCGCCACCTCCCGGAGAAAGAGGCAGTGCCAACATGCACGTGGTCGCCCACATCCCACTGGGCGCCGCGGGCTCGGTCTCCGACATCGAGCTTGAACAGGATGTCGACAGGCCGTTTGCCTACGTGGCGCGTCGCGGAGACGAAATTGGATTTGACGTCATCGACCTCTCTGTGCCCGAAGAAGCACACGTGATCCACCGCTGGCGCATCGAGAACCAGGACCTGCATACCGGGGGCGCGATGGACGGCCGGTACTTCCAGCACGAGGGACGCTACTACTACGTGCAGTCGATGCAGCTGCGGCAATCCGGCCCCGATTCAGATGTGGGTGCCGTCGTCTTTGATGTGACCGACCTCCCGGAGAAGCTGGTTGAAGTCGGACGCATTCGCCAGCCGGAGAGCCCCGGTGGATTCCACAACACATTCCTGTACAAACACTCCTCAGGGAAGCCCCTCTATTTCGCCACATCGGGGCAGTACGCAAAGGTCTTCGACATGGACGCCTTCCTGGATGGCGACCAAACAGAAATGGACCCGATTCTTCGCGATGCCAACCGGACGTTGGTCTCGCAGGTCCCCATCCCGGCGGCCGAGAATCTGTGGTCACGTGGTTACCATGATTTCTACGTCGGCTACCATGAGGAGACGGGCACAGATCGCTTCTATGGCGGCGGGGGCAACGGTTTCTACGTCTACGACATCTCGGACCTGGGAAGCCCGGAACTGCTGGCCGAGATCGTCGGGGTGCCCGGCGTCTCCTGGGGACACACCTTCACGCCCACGCCGGATGGCAACTTTGCGATTGGCGAGACCGAGTTTCAGTATCAGCCGTTGCGCATTTTTGACCTGAGGCCGGCCCTCGAAGGAGAGGACAAGACTATTGACGAGGCGGTCGGTATCTGGCACGCCGACTGGAAGAGCCTCGCCCACAACCACGAAGTCCGGTGGCCCTTCGTGTTTGTTTCTGGCTACGAGAGTGGTTTGGGTGTTTTCAACATGATGGATCCCACCAACCCATACACCGTGGGTTATTATGACACCTTCGACGGCGTCCACAACAACCGCGTGGAGGCCATGGCTCAACTGGGCAGCCCTTACACCTGGAACGTGTATGACGGTGCCTGGGGTGTTGACGTACGAAATTCAGACGGCCTGATCGTGGTGAGTGACATGACCACGGGATTCTGGGCTATTCGCATGGACGGGTTTGATCGTTGGAATGGGGCGGACTGGGGTCAGCCCGACGTTTCCAGCGTGCAAAACTGGGAAGCCGGCCCTACCGGCAGATAGAAAAACAAATATGAAGTCATTGAATTGGGTTCTCGCCGTTGCCCTCGTGGCCGCGGCCCCTTCAGCAAGTGCACAGGATGCTGTCCCGCGCGGCTCCGAAAACATCGAGGTGGTCGGGCACCTGCCGCTTGGCAAACGCCTCACGGTGACGGACATAGAAATGGAGCAGGACCTCGACAGACCGTTTGTTTACGTGAGTCGCGCATCGCTGGTGGATGGCGGCCCGAAAGGCGTGGACATGATCGACATCTCCGACCCGGCACATCCAAAGGTCTTGTTGCGCTGGCGGCTGGAGGATCAGGATCTCCACACCAACCGCGGAGGCATGGACGTCAAGCACTTCAAATGGGAGGGCCGCCACTACATCGCCCAGTCCTTTGAATTCGGCCAGGGCGGACCCGATGCTGAGTTGGGTGCCATCATTTTTGATGTCACATCTCTCCCCGACGCTGAAGGCGTAAAGGAGGTAGCAAGACTTCGGCACTCCGATGCCCCGGGTGGCTTCCACAACATCTTTATCTACAAGCACTCCAGCGGCAGGGCACTTCTGCTGACGACTACACGGGGAGGCCCCGCGCATGTGTACGATCTAGGTCGGGTAGTTTCCGGCGATGTCGAGAATGCCCTGGTTGGCACCGTCCCTATTCCCGGTGAAGCCGGTGCCGGCGACCGCAACACCTCCTATCACGACCTCTACGCAGGCTATCACCCGGATAGCGGCCAAGACCGTTTCTATGGCGGTGGGACCGGCGGTTACTACGTCTTCAACATCACAGACCTCGAGAATCCCAAGCTGCTGGTTACCCTGATGGGCGTGCGCGGGGTGGATTGGGGCCACACCTTCACTCCCAGTCCGGACGGTCGCTATGCCGTGGCCGAGGTCGAGTACCGCTACGCCCCCCTCAGGATTTTCGACCTGAAGCCCGCTCTGGATGGAGAGGTGACCAATATCAACAACCCGATCTCAGCCTGGACGGCCAACTGGGAGAACCTCGTTCACAACCACGAGGTGCGCTGGCCATTTGTGTTCACCGCAGGCTATATGGACGGATTTGGCGTCTTCTCACTCATGGATCCGGAGAACCCAAAGACGCTTGGCCACTACGACACCTACACCGGTCCCGAGTCTCACGACTTTATCCCTTACATCAACGGAGCCTTCGGTGTGGATGTGCGGAACGCGGATGGACTCATCGTCGTCAGCGATATGACAACCGGCCTGTGGACCTTCCGCATGGATGGTTTCAACGGATGGAACGGGGCTGACTGGGGCCAACCAGACGTTTCCAGCGTTCAGAAGTGGGACGATCCGCCACCGGGCACCAATTGACATCGACGGTTTAGTTTAGAGAAGCACGAAACACGACGGCCCTATATGAAGACCCTGTTCTCTCTCCTTTTGATGACTGCCATGGCAGTCCCTGCGCTGGCCCAGAGCGAAACGCCCTGGACGGCGCTGAATCCCGGCACCGACAATATCACGGTTGAAGCCCACCTTCCGCTGGGCCCCATGTTCAGCGTCATGGACGTTGATATGGAGCAGGAAATGGACCGACCCTACGTCTATGTATCGCGAGGCACTTTGGGCGAGTCCGTGGAACGTGGAACTGACATCATCGACATTTCCGATCCTTCAAACCCACGGACCATCTACCGCTGGAGAATCGAGGACCAGGAATTGCACACCGGCCTCGGCGGGATGGATGTCAAACATTTCAAGTGGGAGAATCGCTACTACGTGGTCCAGTCCGTCCAGTTTGGAAGCGGACCCAACGCTGATCTGGGAGCGGTGATACTGGACGTAACCGGCCTGCCCGACGCCAGCACGGTCCGCGAGGTAGCACGCATCAGCGAGCCGTCCATGCCGGGCGGCTTCCACAACATCTTTGTCTACAAGCATTCCGACGGTAGCGTCCTTCTGCTTACGACCGTGAGTGGCGGAAAGGCCAATGCCTACGACATGGGCAGGGCCGTTTCCGGTGATGTTGAGAATTCGCTGGTGGGCTCGATTCCGGTCCCCTCCGAAGCCGCCGACGGGCCCACGGGATTCCTGTTTTACCATGACCTCTATGCCGCATACCACCCGGACACCAACCAAGACCGATTCTACGGCGGTGGCACCGGGGGCTATTACATCTTCGACATCACCGATATCGAAAACCCAACTCTGCAGATCACGGTAACGGGAGTCACGGGCGTTTCCTGGGGCCACACCTTTACTCCCAGCCCCGACGGCCGCTTTGCCGTGGGCGAGACGGAATACCAGTACGCGCCGCTGCGCATCTTTGACCTCAAGCCCGCGCTTGATGGCGAGGTAACCAACATTCGCCGGCCCATCTCGGCATGGACGGCACACTGGAAGAATCTCGTCCACAACCACGAAGTCCGCTGGCCCTACGTCTTCGTGTCGGGGTACCATGACGGCCTGCAGGTCTTCAGTTTGATGGACCCTGAGAACCCCCGCACGGTGGCCTATTACGACACCTATACCGGCTCCAGGGACGTGGGAGTGATGGGCGGCGCCGTGGGCAACGGCGCCTTTGGCGTGGACGTTCGGAACGAAGATGGCCTCATCGTCATCTCCGACATGTCGACCGGCCTGTGGACGTTTCGCATGGAAGGTTTCAACGGCTGGAAGGGTACGGACTGGGGACAGCCCGACATTTCCAGTGCACAGAAGTGGGATACGCCGCCACCGGGTACCAACTAGTTCTGGTCCACCCTCTCCCGAAACTCCATTTGATTGCGACTGGTCATGACAGCTTCCCGCCTCGCCCTTCTCCCCATAATTGCCCTCTTCCTTCTTGCCGTGCCGGCAAACGCACAGTGGACCCACGAAAAACCCGGCAGCGACAACGTTGAGGTTCTGGGACACATTCCGCTGGGACCCATCCTTTCCGTTGCCGATATGGACATGGAACAGGAAGTGAGCCGGCCCTATGTCTACGTATCCCGCATGGCCTACGGCTGGGAGGGTCCAAAAGGCACCGACATCATCGACATCTCGGATCCCTCCAGCCCGAAGGTGATCTACAAATGGCGGATTGAAGAGCAGGATCTCCATCAGCGCACAGGCGGCATGGACGTCAAGCATTTCAAGTGGAACGGACGCTACTACGTGGTCCAGTCCCTCCAGTTTGGGGCCGGCGGACCGGATAACGACCTCGGCGCGGTTGTCCTGGACGTTACCGGACTGCCCAATCCGGAGAGCGTCCGCGAAGTCGCGCGGATCCGCGATGCTGAAGTGCCCGGCGGCTTCCACAACATCTTTATCTATAAGCACTCCAACGGTCGGGTATTGCTGATTTCGACGGTATCTGGGCCGTACGCCCACGTCTACGACCTTGGATTGGTAGTAGAAGGCAAGATGGATGAGGCGCTTGTCGGCAAGATTCCGAATCCCCAGGAAGGACGCCGCGGCTACCACGACTTCTATGCTGGTTACCATCCTGATTCAGGACAGGACCGGTTCTACGGCGGCGGAACGGGCGGTTACTACGTCTATAACATCACAGACCTCGAAAGCCCGGAATTGCTCGTGACGCTTACCGGCATCAGCGGTATCACCAGCGGTCACACATTCACCCCCAGTCCGGATGGCCGCTACGCCATCGCGGAAACCGAATACCGGTATGCACCCCTTCGGATCTTTGATCTGAAGCCCGCCCTGGATGGAGAGACCACCAATATCTCCCAGCCAATCGGGGCCTGGACGGCGAACTGGGACAATCTGGTCCACAACCATGAGGTTCGCTGGCCCTACGTCTTTGTGTCGGGTTACCTGGATGGCCTTCAGGTGATTTCCATGATGGACCCGGCCAACCCCGTCACGGTGGGCTACTACGACACCTACCTGGGCGGTCGGGTCGAGGGTCGCACCGGCGAATTTAATGGCGCTTTTGGCGTCGATGTCCGGAACGAAGATGGCCTCATCGTGGTGAGTGACATGTCTACTGGCCTCTGGACCTTCCGCATGGAGGGATTCAATGGCTGGAAAGGCACTGACTGGGGAGTCCCGGACATCTCCAGCGCTCAGAAATGGGACGATGGCCCTCCGGGCACCAAATAGGGATTCATGCGAAAGATCACTTCTGCATTAGTACTGACCGTGTTTCTGGTGAGCACCGGCGCCACCATGGCCGCGCCTGATGGGTATGGGGTGGCGGAATGCCGTGTTGTGAGCGATCCGCCTCCTTACTACTCGATTGACTTGGTCACCACCAAGAGAGTGCCCGGTGCCCGCATGGCCAAGGGAAAGGCCGATGTAGTATTTGCGTCTTCCCCGTTCGGAGTCTCGCTGAGTTCGGACGGCAGTTATGTTTACGATCTTCTGATCTCGGTGGACAAGATGGCTCCCGCGAAAAATGGAGCCTACGTCGTCTGGGTCACCACTCCATCTCTGGACGAGCGAGTCCGCCTGGGGGTTCTGGACGACAATTTCGAACTGACCGGGCGCGTGGCCTGGAATAAATTCCTGGTGGTCGTTTCCCTGGAGCCGGACGCCGCCGAAGAGGCTCCCTCATGGACCGGCCCCATCGTTGTCCGGGGCATGTCCCGATCGGGGAAAATGCATACCCTCGCAGGCCACGGCCCCTTTGAGGTTGAACCCTGCGCTGTTTACGGTTACTAGTCTGGCCGGCTTGCCGGCATCGAGTTTATGGTGAGATTGAAACGCTTCAGCCGCCGGCTGTGGCTGTGGGTTCTGCCCGTGTTCGGGCTAATGGTTGCGTCCGGAGCGTCGGCGCAGGACATGATGGATCATTCCGCCCACGGGATGGCTATGGGCGCCACGGACAGCCTGGTCTGGCGCATGCCCCCCATGGAAATGAGTATGCCAATGCTCCCGGGATTGGATCGAGAGTTCCCCGTAGTCGGCCCTTTCCTGGCCGGCATGGGAATGGACCCGATGCAGTTTCCGGAGGGCGAACCCAGGCGGGTAGTCGCCATGGCCGACGGCGATACCCTTCACCTGGAAGCATCTCTGATTCGGCGAACCATCGGTGAGAAGACCTTCATCATGTACGGCTACAACCGCCAGTACCCGGGCCCGCTGATTCGAGCAGACCGGGGCTCCAAGGTCGTGGTGGAGTTTACCAACAACATAGAATTACCCACCACCGTGCACTGGCACGGGCTTCGGCTGGACAATGCCTTCGATGGCGTCCCGGGCGTTACGCAACGCCCTGTGGTCTCGGGAGAGTCGTTCACCTACGAGCTCAAATTCCCCGACACCGGCATCTACTGGTACCATCCCCACATGAGGGAGGACATCCAGCAAGACCTGGGTCTCTACGGAAACATGCTGGTTGACCCCATCACGGAGGGCTACTACAGCCCGGTTAACCGTGAAGAGGTCCTGGTCCTGGATGACCTGCTGGTTGACGCCAACGGCATTATCCCGTACGGAGACGAGGCTCCCACCCATGCGCTCATGGGCCGCTTCGGGAACGTCATGCTTGCCAACGGGCAAACAGACTACACCCTGGAGGTGAATCGCGGAGACGTTGTGCGTTTCTACCTGACGAATGTGGCCAACTCACGGACGTTCAATGTGGTCTTTGAGGGTGCCCGCGTCAAAGTGGTTGCCTCGGACGTGTCCAAGTTTGAGCACGAGGCCTACGTCAGCAGCGTTATCATCGCCCCTGCCGAGCGCTACGTGGTCGAAGTCTTGTTCGATGAGCCCGGAGACTTCGCCATCAAGAACTCCGTCCAGGCCGTCAACCACTTCATGGGCGTGTTCTACCCTGAAGAGCGCGTGCTCGGCAACGTAAAGGTGTCGCCCACGCAGGCCGAGCCCTCTTTTGCGGCCGAGTTCGAAACAGCGCGTTCCAACCAGGACGTGGCCGACGACATTGAGGGTTTCAGGGACCAGTTTGATCGAGCACCCGACCATACCCTGGAGTTGACGATCAGGGTTGACGGGCTTCCCCTCCCCATAGTTCGGTCGATGGAAATTGACACGTTGTACGTTGCCCCGATGGAGTGGAATGACTCCATGCCTATGATGAACTGGCTCTCGAGCGCCGAGCAGGTAGACTGGATCATCCGGGATACCGAGACGGGGAGGGAGAACATGGACATCGACTGGTCCTTTGCGGTCGGCGATGTTGTCAAGATCCGGGTGTTCAACAATCCGAAGGGATTCCATCCAATGAACCACCCGTTTCACATCCACGGGCAGCGTTTTCTTGTGACGACGATGGACGGAGTGGAAAACACCAATCTGGTGTGGAAGGACACGGCGATCGTACCGGTGGGCTCAACCATGGACTTCTTGGTTGACATGTCAAATCCCGGAGACTGGATGGCTCACTGCCACATCGCGGAGCATCTGCACTCAGGCATGATGCTGGGTTTCAGCGTGCACCCGGAATCCGGGTCTCAGGAATAGCCCTATCCCAAGAACTCTGCGGCAACCGACTCTGACCACCAGTTGGATCCGCCCAGCGCAAAACCAACGTGGCCTCCGGTCTTTGGCACCAACAGGGAGACGTGGTCGCTGGCCCTGGCCTCTTCGTATGGATAGCAGGCATCCGGCAAGAACGGATCATCTGCCGCGCTGGCAATCATGGTCTTGACACGAATGGCCCCGATAAACGGCTTGCTGCTGGCCTTTTTCCAGTAGTCGGCAGCATCCTCGAACCCGTTCAGGGGAGCCGTATACCTGTCATCGAACTCCCCGAACGTCCGCATTTCTTCGAGGCCTGACAGGTCGATTTGTTCGGGAAACAGTGCCGCTTTTCCGCGCATCTTCTGCCGTAGCGAGTGCAGGAAGCGTCCCATATAGAGCCGGCCGGCCAATCGGCCCAGATACATCGAACTGGCCGCCAGATCGCACGGCGCCGAGAAGACCGCGGCGGACTCGATTGGGGCCTCCGATCCCCGCTCTCCCAGATATTTGAGGGTCAGGTTGCCGCCAAGGCTGAAACCCACCAGACTGATCCGATCGTACTCGCGTCGGGCCCTCTGCACGACGGCCTCCAGATCCTCGGTGGCGCCACTGTGATAGGTTCGCAGCAGGCGATTCTGCTCTCCGGAACAGCCGCGGAAATTCCACGCAAGGACATCCCAACCTTGCGCCGCGAGACGCCTGGCCATGCCCGACATGTATACTCTTCCGGAGTTGCCCTCAAGGCCGTGGCTGAGAATCACCAGCCGACCAGATCCACCCCTAAGCCAGTCGAGATCAAGGAAATCACCATCGGGGGTGTCGATGCGTTCACGGGTGTAGTCGGGGACCCGGACGTTGCGCAACCGCCCACCAATAATGGTATTCAAATGACCGCTGCGGGCCCAGAGCGCCGGGCTCAGGAGCGGTGAGGGGAGAACCGGCATAGTCGGGAGATCAGCTGATTCTGAGAATCCCGAGTTTGACCATGCGCGATCGGAGGGTGTTGGGATGGAGGCTCAGGGATTGCGCCGCGCCACCTTCCCCCTCGATCCGCCCTGCCGACGCCAGGAGCGCCGCCTCAATGGAGATGCGCATCGCGGTGTCCAGACTGCTGCCGGCGGGGATGCGGATGTCCGATGGGGATTCTGGCACGACCGGAGTCTTGTCGCCGCAGTCGCGGATCTCGGCGGCAAGTAGTCCGGCAAAAATACCCAACAGCGCCTTCGTTCTCTCCGTGATCGGGAACTGGGTGAACACCGCCAGGACACCCAGAAGTGTGTCCCCGTCCATAAGGGCGTGCGCGGCAAACGCACGAAAGTGGTTCGCCCTCATCCAGGAAGCGTCGGGCGTTTTTCCTCCGTGATACAAGCGGCTCGTTGTCAGGCCTTCGTGGGTTTCGGCCACCCGTCGAATCCAGTCGGCCGCCATGACCTCACGCCCGGACTCGGCTTTCATATCCGCCTCCCCGACGCGCTCCGCCTTCAACCTGAGTGCAAGGCCGTTGGCCAGGAACGACCGGTGCCGCGAACGACCAGGGGGACCCGCAATCCAGATCCTGGCTAATGCCGCTCCAAAATCCAGGACAAGACCATCTACGGCAGCGCGGATGACGTCGCGTTCCTCACCCTGTGCCGTAAGCGAAAGGGCAATTCTGTGCAGCGAGTCGGAATGCTCGTCAGCTTGAGACAATTTGCGTAACTCCAAAAGAGAGGGGTTCACCAAGATACTGATTGCCCCAAAACGGGGGAGGGCATCCAATTGACCCTCCTCGGTCCGGGCGCTCGTATCTTTCGGGCCTGTCACGCCCTCGTTCGAATCAGCACTCGGAGACACCCATGGATCGGGACGTTTTAGCTCAGTACCTGGACGCGCCCGACATCTGGGACGTCTTGATCATTGGCGGCGGAGCCAGTGGACTCGGCGCGGCGGTAGAAGCCTCTTCCCGCGGCTACCGCACCCTGCTTCTGGAACAGGACGACTTCGCCAAAGGGACCAGTAGCCGAAGCACGAAGCTGGTGCACGGCGGCGTGCGTTATCTGCGCCAGGGAAATGTGTCCCTGGTTCTGGATGCGCTCAGGGAGCGGGGTCTGTTGCTTCAAAACGCCCCACATCTGGTTCACAACCTCCCTTTTGTGGTCCCGAATTACGACTGGTGGGAGGGTCCCTTCTACGGTGTTGGACTCAAGGTCTATGACATGCTGGCCGGAAAGCTCGGGCTGGGGCCGTCGCGCAATCTTTCGGTCGAAGAAACGCTGGAGCAGATACCGACCCTTGAGCCGGAAGGCCTTAAGGGAGGAGTGGTTTATCACGACGGCCAATTTGACGATGCACGGCTCGCCATCAACCTGGCCCAAACGGTTGTGGACCAGGATGGAGTGGTCCTTAACCGCGTCCGGGTTACGGGCCTCCTCAAGCGCGGGGGCTTCGTTCAGGGTGTAACCGCCTATGACGTGGAGGGAGACAAGGAGCACCAGATAAATGCGCGGGTGGTCATCAACGCCACCGGCGTTTTCACCGACGGAATCTTACGGATGGACGACCCCGAGGCGCGGCCCATCATCCAGCCCAGTCAGGGCGTCCACATTGTACTTCCGCGAGAGTTTCAGCCGGGCGCGAGCGCGATCATGGTGCCCAGGACCGATGACGGACGCATTCTTTTCGCGGTACCGTGGTACGACAGGGTCATCGTTGGAACGACCGACACACCGGTTAGCGAACCGACGTTGGAGCCCAGGGCCCAGCCAGAAGAGATCGAGTTTCTGCTGACCCATGCGGCCCGGTACCTGACCAAAGATCCCACGCCCGCCGATGTACTCAGCGTGTTCGCGGGATTGCGCCCCCTCGTCAAGGCACCGGATGCCGAAAACACGGCGGCGCTCTCACGCGATCATACGGTCATGATCTCGCATTCCGGGCTTGTGACCCTGACAGGTGGCAAGTGGACTACCTATCGGAAGATGGGCGAGGATGTCATCGATCAAGCGTCCCTGGTAGCAGGTCTTGACGACAGGCCAAGTATCACCCAAACGCTGCGGCTGCACGGCTGGGTAAAACACTCCGAAGAACGATCGGGCGAGTTGGCAGAGTATGGCTCCGATGCGCCGCTGATCGAGCGCATCATGCGGGATGACCCTGCGCTTGCGGAGCCGCTCCATCCGACGCTTCCCTATGTGGGTGCCGAAATCGTCTGGGCGGCCCGCCACGAGATGGCTCGTACCGTGGAGGACGCGCTTTCCCGCCGCACCCGAGCCCTTCTACTTGGCGCGCGCGCATCGTCAGAGATAGCCCCCAAAGTGGCGGCTCTGATGGCCGCAGAGTTGGGTCGGAGCAAGTCCTGGCAAAAGGCCCAGGTTGCCGAGTACCAACTGCTTGCGTCCGGGTATTTGCTGGACTAGCCCAGAAGCCTGTTGAACAAGTGGCGCACGCCATTCTACGGCGGCGGAACGCCATCTCCTGCGTTGCCCCTCCTCGCAATGGCGGTGCCATTACTCGTCAGGACGCCTTGCATCTGGCATCCCGG
>JBLHLC010000042.1:0-33882 GCA_047619685.1 Rhodothermales bacterium | reverse complement strand
CCGTGATCTGAACATTGTATACGTTGTCCCCTCCGTCGTCTACGGGGGCCTCAAAGTTGGGCGCGGACGTAAACGTCAACACGCCGGTCGCGGCCACGAGCGTAAACAGCCCGGCATCCGCGCCGCCGGTCTTCGTGTAGGTCAGGCCCGCGCCTTCGGTTTGACCCTCAGGATCGATCGACTGCACGTCGGTTACCGCCGTCCGGTTCTCGGGCACGCTCACCGCCGCCGCGGTCCAGATCGTCGGCGTCTCGTCTACGTTTGTCACGGTTACCGCCAGGTCGTGCTTGTCGGCCAGGAAACCGCCGTCTCTTACCTCAATCTCTACCTGGTATTGGTTGTCCTTTCCCTGGTCTCCGGGCTCCTCGAAGTCGGGCGGTAGTACAAAAGTCACCTCTCCCGTCGCTGTATCGACTGCAAACAGCGGGTAGTCCACACCACCGGTCTTGAAGTAGAGGAGACCGTTGCCTTCTGCTTGCTCCGGATCGATTGACGACAGGTCTATCACGAACTGCTGGTTCTCAGATGCGCTTGCCGTTGGATCGCTAGTGATTGTCGGCTTCTCGTTCACGTTAGTCACGGTGACGGCGATGTCCTGTACATCGGTTAACCTTCCTGTGCCGTCGTCTGTCACGGTAACCTGCACATCGTAGACGTTGTCGGTCCCGACGTCTCCCGGGTTCTCAAAATCTCGAGCGGCATTGAACGTGAGTACACCGGCGACGATGCCGAATAGGGTCCGGTCAGCGCCGCCGGAGATCGAGAAGGTGAGGGTCTGCGCCGGAACGTCCGCATCGGTGGCCGTGACCGTGGTGACCACGGTTTGGTTCTCGGCTGCGTTGACGAACGCGTTCGCGCCGCCGCCGTTGCTCGTGATGACCGGGGGCGTATTGGGCGTTACCGTCAGGTTGTCGGTGGCGTGGGCGCTCTTTCCCAGTGTGGAAGTTAGATAGGACGTGGTGTTGGCGTGCGTTCCCGGAGTCGGAGCCTTTACGTTGACTTGAACGGTACAACTCGAAAGAGCCGCAACCGTCCCACCAGTGTAATTCACCAACCCCGCGCCAGCGATCGCCGTTAGGGTACCCCCCGTACAGGTCGTCGATGCGGCTGGGGTGGTGGCCACCACAATCCCTCCGGGGAACGTATCGGAGAAATCAAGTGAACTGGCGGCGAGCGGCGAAGCAGCGTTGTCAATCGTGAACAGGAGCGTCGTAGTAGTCCCAGCGACGACCGGATCCGTCGTGAACGATTTGGTGAAATTCGGAGGCGGGGCCTCATCGTCTATTATGACCACCGATACCTGCTGGACACCATTCTCTGTTGCGCCCGCAGAAACGCCTGTTATGTCGATGACGATGGTCTCAGGGCCTTCGATGAATGCGTCGTCCACACTCTCCACGAAGGTGGACGCGAAGAGGTCACCCGGCAAGATATCGAAAGGACCAAATTGAGAAAAATCGACTCCGTCAGTGGCCGTCCCGGAATAGCCCGGAGTGACGGTGATAGTGCTCGCACTCGCCGCCGACAGCGTCGCCGTCAGGGTTACAATGCCCCCGAGTTCATCCATGTCGTCAAAGTCGAGACTTAGCGTCACCGTTGGCGCGTCCACCGTCAGTGTAGCTGATGCCACCGGGAGGGTACCCAAGTTATGATCGAGGGGTAAACTCGTATTGACGTTCGCCCCAATAGTGGACGACGTCACGTCGATCTGAACAGTACAGGTTCCGCTGGCTGCAACAGAACCACCAGACATCTCAAGATCGGTGCCTCCCGGAAAGGCTGATATGACTGCACCAGGGCAGCTACTGACATCGTTCATCGGATTCGCCACGGTCATTCCGGCCGGGAAGAGATCCAGGAAAGACATTCCGGTCAGTCCACCGGCGCCACCAGTGACGGTGAAGGTCATCGTAGACGTGCCTCCGGGCAGTATGGTCGGATTTACGAAGGCCTTGGTAAATGTTTGCGCTTGGACAGCGGAACTCGATCCGGCGAGGAGAAGGAGCGTTCCAGTGAGCGCACCGAAGATCGCGCGAGGGATAGAACCTAAGTTCATGTCAGGATGCTTTGGTTGGGGGCAGGTGTGGGTTCTCAACTGACTCATCCCCTGCGGGGCTGAGATGGCGGGCTACTCTCGGTGTGCCCGGCCTTTTTTTTTGTTCGCCGGCCGGTTCGGTCGGGTTTGACGGGGCATCCACGTCCAGCGCGCTCAGCTCCAACCGGGCCGCATCGGACATCAACAACTGCGTCTCTGCAGACGAATCCTTCGGTTGCTTCTTGCTGGATGACATAACAGATGGAGTGCTTCGGAAACGGCGAACGGGACCGGAGGAATCTTACCACAGGCGCGGCCGATTCGCTGCCCAAATTCGTCTTGATTCCTGCCAGTCTAGTCTTGAAATCGGACGCAACGCCCATCCGAACGTCAGGCCAAGGGCCCACCGTCCCAGGCGCCAGGACTCGCGCCGAACTGCTCTTTAAACTGCGCCGAGAATTGCGTCTGACTCCGATAACCAACTGCAAAGGCCGCCTCCTTCACAGACGCGGACTTCTCAGCGAGCAGACGACCCGCATGTGCGAGCCTTGCTCCCCGAATGAACCCCCCGGGCCCCTCATTGACGAGCGCCTTGAGTTTTCTGGACAGCTGCCGCGAACTCATATTCAGCGCGGTAGCCAGCGCTTCAACGCCAAAGTCCGGGTCAGCCATGTTCAACTCAATCTGCCCCCGGATATCGGCCAGGAAACGCTCATCTACGGCATTCAGCCCCATTTGGTCAGGGCGCAGCAGATACGGTCTCCCGAAGGCAATTCGCAGACGCTCCCGCTGCGCCAGAAGCGAGGACACCTGAGCACTCAGGACAGACGCTACGAAGGGCTTTGCGATATAGGCGTCCGCGCCTGTTTCCAGTCCCTCGATCATGCTCTCCACGTCCGCCCTGGCCGTGAGGAGGACGATCGGGATGTGACTGGTTCTCCGATCGGCCCTCAGCGCACGCAGGAGCTGAGTCCCGTCGATGACGGGCATCATGACATCTGAAATAATCAGATCTGGGATATGCTCCTGGGCCCGTTGCAAGCCCACCTCTCCGTCCTTGGCCTCAATGATCGCGTAGGCGCCGTCCAGGTGCTCTCGCAGGTAGGCTCGGAGGTCTTGGTTGTCCTCGACAAGCAAGACCGTTGGTCGAGGATCTCGGCTGGCCTCCGTCCGAGGTTCTCTGTCGGGGATATCGAGACTGAACAGAAAGGACGAGCCGACATTGGGCCGAGCCAATGGGATTTCGTGCGCCGCACGGGGCCCGGCATCCGGAATTATGACTGTAAAGACCGATCCTTCGCCGAGTCTACTCTCCACGTCGACCGTCCCGCCATGCAGTTCAACCAACTCCCGAACGAGCGCCAAACCAATCCCAGAACCGGGACGATCTCCCGACATATAGAAACGCTCAAACAGGTGCGGCACTCGGTCGGCCGGGATTCCATGTCCGCTGTCACGCACCGAAATTCGCGCCGCCTCGGCTCCCTCTCGCCGCAGGTCAATTTGGATCACCCCCCCGTCGTTGGTGTACTTGAACGCATTCGAAACGAGATTGAGGATGACCTTCTCGAACTGAACGGGATCGACCCCAAAGCGGAACTCCGGCTCCGAAGAACACACTTCAAACCGAAGACCTCGTCTTTGAGCAACTCCTTCGAAGGCGCTGTGACACTGCCGAAGAAGGGCGGCCAGGTCAATGTCAACCAGATCCAACGGGAGTTTCCCAGCCTCCAGACGCGCAAGGTCCATCACCTGGTTGATGAGGCGCAGGAGACGCATGGCGTTTCGATGCATGCGATCAAAGGTCCGCTTGGCAGGCCCCTCCGCTGACTCGACCAGTTCCTGCAGTGGCCCTAAAATCAGGGTGAGAGGCGTCCGAAAATCATGACTAATGTTGACGAAGAACAGCGTCTTGAACTCGTCGAGCTTCGAAAGCTGTTCATTTTGGCTTTCCAACTGGTCCTGATATTCCCTTAGCTCCTTCGTGCGAAGTCGTACCAGGTTTTCAAGTCGAAGGTTGTCCCGCCTGACTGAAACGGTCCTGTAGCGAACCCCGGAAACACCCAAGCCAACGACCCAGATCGCGACCAGACCCAAGAACCACAGGCTCCGATACCACGGTGGGATGACAGAGAACTCCACGCGGACGCTCGTCCCCCGTTCGCCCGTAAGCGACTCAAAGGCCGCTTCCACAAGGTTTGTCCCGGCTGGCAGCGTCGTGAAAGTCAGGTCGTCGCTACCACTCGAGACTAGCTGTGTGCCATCCCCGAGCCGGTATTTCAGGTTGAGGCCCCTCGGATGCGGGTATACGAGCGTCGAGAAGTGGATAGTTAGGGGAAAGTCTCCGGGCCTCACTGGACCCCCGACCCGGATCAGGCCATCCGGAGACGCTCGCAGGAGTGGGCGTATGACCCCGGAGGTCCGGACCATTGAGACCGCGCTCGAGGGGACATCCCGGGAAGGCTGTAGGCGATCTGGACGAATCTCCACGATCCCCCGCTGTGTACCGAAAAGGAGGACTCCCGTCCGCGAAGCGATGGAAACGCCCAGGGCTACGTCATAGGGAAGCACGCCCACATCCGTTGCCCAGGACGTGGTCACCCCTCGCACTGGATCGAATCGCATGTATCCGTCCGGATGTTGAAGCCAGATCGCGCCGTCGGACCCATGGGACAAGCCAGACAATTCGTCTGATTCCAGGCTTCCATCCTGTAGCGAGTAGCGGGCTCCTTGGCCGGTGTCGACGTCAATCGCGAAGAGTCCCTCCGCAGCTGTCGTCACCCAGATTCTGTCAGCTTCCGAAAGGTCCATGGCAGTGACGACACCGGGATCGCCGGGGTCAAGGTTGTTGCCAAACCCCAGGTGTTCGAATGCGCGCACGTTGGGGTCAAGCCGACTGACCCCGACATTTGAGGCAATCCAAAGATTGCCCTCGATATCGGCTCCGATTTGAGTCACCCAATCGCTTGGGAGATCGCCTGCCTGATTCTGTCGAAACGCCTCGACAATGACGCCATTGCGCACTCGGTACAGGCCACCAAACGTGCCGACCCAGAGGTCTCCAACCCCATCCTCGAACATCGCGTACACGAAGGACGCATTTCGTCCAGGCGCCGCCATGGACCGAAATATCCCCGCCGAAAGATCTACGGGCCCGAAACCATTACCCTCGGTGCCTATCCAGACAGATCCATCGGCACGCTCAAGGAGCACGTTGATACCCGCACCGCCCGTCAGTTGGTCGACGGTGAACAGACACTCCAGGGCGCCCGTCGTCGGTTCGAACGAAAATAGGCCTTCCGCGGCACCCACAAGGACCTCCCCGGTCTTGCGTTCCGCAAATCCGGTTACGAGCCCAAGCGACCGCCTGTCCGAGCCTGTCGAGAGCGAGTGGCGAATAAGCCCGGACGACGCCCACGCGGTCACGCCAATCCCCGACCGATCACTGCCAACCCAGACACTCCCGTCGCGTGCTATCAGTATGCCGGTCACCCGGCCATTCACTACGCTCTCCAGACTTAGCGGAGAATGTTCATGGTACACGGATCTGCCGCTGGTGGGGTCGTACCTCAGGACCCCACGATTTGTGCCAACCCACACCGCAGAGGCACTTTCGACCTCTACTGCGGTGATCATGAGGTTCGTCCAGGGTCCGAGATCTATATGCTCGAAATTGTGTGGCCCTTCCGGATCCATCCGATCGAGGCCACGCTCGGTTCCGATCCAAAGCACGCCGTCGTCGCCGGCGGCTATGGCCCGGACTCGGTCGGACCTCAGGCTACGGATGTCGTTCGGGTCGTGGCGGAATGCAAGTTCGGACCGGTGCCCATTGAAGGCCAAGAGCCCTGTGGAGGTTGCCACCCACATCTTGCCTTCGGGCGCGCGATGCAGGTCATGGACTGTGCCTGGCAAGAGAATGTGAGAATACTCCCCCGAGGCCACGTCCAATTCCAGCAAACCTTCGGCCCAGGCCGCGATCCAGATATTCCCGTCTGAGCTCTGCTGGAGGGCAACGGGCGGCACGTCTGGAAATTGGTAAGGGTAGCGGGTTAGTTCGAAGGTTCGCGGGTCGATTCGCTGCAAGCCCGTGACGGTGGCAGACCACAGCGACCCCGACGAATCGGCCAATATCGCTCCTACCGGAGCCAGCCTATTCGCAGTCTGTCCCGCCGGGAGTTCGGCCAAGAGCCCCTCGGAATCGGGGTCGAAACGCACCATTCGGGTTCCGTCGTATCGGTTCAGCCCGCGCCCGGAGGCGATCCAAACGAACCCGCCGGGATCCTGGGCCATCCCGTTCACCTTGGCATGACTGAGTCCATTCGAGGTCGACAAGTTTGTGAACGCCTCCACCTGGCGCGCAACCGCCGGCTCGGGGCCTGCCACGCAGGCAACAGCGAGTGAACCCAGCACGATCCATCTCTTGTCTACCAATGCCTGCATGCCCACGGTGACAGGTTTCAAAAGCGATCCGAAATCGATACGTTTTTTGCCGTGCAACACGAAGAAGACGCCATTCGAGCCCCTCAAGTTCTTTCTAGATAATACTCCCGTGGCTGCCCAATTCGACAACCGCGCGCCCGGGGACGTCCGATACCCAACCGGCCCGCTTGGCAGCCCTAGGCGTGTAACAAAGCGACTGTCGACCGGGTTCAAATCGGCCACGCCGCCGCTAGCCAGAATGCTTAAGTCTGGGAAGAGTCAGCCCGTGGGTTGCGCGTTCCTGCGAAAGGCCGAAACCTTCCGGAGGGTCCCTCCTGCTCTATCGGGTATTTTTCGCGCTTCAAGCTCCCCTTTTGGCCTCATTGTCCACAGACCAAATGCTGGCGTATTGGATGAACGCCACTTTGCCATCGTCTGCGCATCGCTCAGCTGCCCCTTCCTCCGGTCGGAAGCCTATGTGGGTGCACGGTTACACGATTAACTGGACGATACCGCACACGGATTCCTGGGAGACACCTCAGAGAACCGGTTCGATGCGAAAAAGCGCACGCTCTTCCTCTCATACATTTTCCTGTGGCTCCGGGGGGACTTCAAGAAGGCAGCCGGGTCTGTGCGGAAGTTTGTGGTCCTTGGCATCGGCAACGAGTGGGTTTGTCCAATTTGAGCCCAACGAAGGCCAGAGCCCCTTTTCGGGAACACGCACGGGCGCACACAACGGTGTCCTACTGGTGCAGCAATAGCCGCGCCGTGACCCTGGTGATCAGCGCAGAGAGCTCCGAACAGCAGACCGAGCCTTGGACTTGGAGAGGTGGTCCGTCAGTGCCGTCGCGACGCAGATCGTAACGGCGTCATTGGATGGGTCCGCCCCAAGCGTCAGGATCAGGGCGCGATTCCCCTCGAACTGAAACTCGTCAGGAAACATGGCCCGGAAGCGCTCTAAACGTGTCTTCCCGGTCTGCCCACCAGCCCTGATCGTACTTCATGATGGCCTCCGAGTAGAAACGGTCGAATGTCAACGGCTGGACAGGCTCGCACCCTGGCTTCAGATGCCACCCGGGGAAAATATACGGCTGAGCCCGAACGCCGGGGCCGTGAAAGATCAAATCCATGCCTACCCGGGGGCTGCAGTACAAACCGATCGTGACACAAAAAGGACATCTCGCCGCTGGCCACAAACGTGTGTATTCAAGCCCACAAGGCCGTTTTTCACAGTTACAAGGCGCCAGCCCTGAAACGGACCCGACACATACTAGTCGCAACAAGTCTTTCGACTTCCGGTCTAATGAAGACTGCCGATACCGATCGAATTGGTGTCGCCCCAGTTACCCAACCCGTCTTCCCCCGCATGCGTTCGTTTCCACATTTTCTTTTCTGCTCGCTAACGCTGGCGCTGACGGTGATCGCACCTTCCGGCGCAGCGGAGCTTGGTCCGGGAGACCTGAATGAGGACAAGGTCCTCCCTGCCCAACACGTTGAGTCACACATCTCGGTGGATGGCGTGCTGGATGAAATGGACTGGGCCAGAGCTGCTGCGGCGTCCGAGTTTGTACAGTTCGAGCCCAACGAAGGTCAGAGTCCTTCTCAGCGTACCGAGGTCCGAGTCCTCTATTCAGAGCAGGCCATCTACATCGGCGCACGCCTTTTCGACACCGAACCCGATAAGATTCTTGCCACGCTTGGCAGACGGGACGGCACGAACCAGGCCGACTGGTTCTATGCGTCACTGGATTCATACTTCGACAAGAAGACGGCCTACACCTTTGGCGTGAACGCAGCCGGGGTCCAGTTCGACGGGATCACGACGGGAAACACGGACACCAGTTGGGACGCGGTATGGCAGTCGGCCGTTCAGATCACGGACGACGGTTGGGTTGCCGAGATTCGCATTCCGCTTGCCATGCTCCGCTTCCTTGAAGGCGGAGAAACCTGGGGTGTCAACTTCCGGCGGGAGATTCCCCGCACCAGCGAAACACTGGAATGGGCGATGGTCCCGCGAAACGAGCGAAGAAGCCGCTACGTGGCCGCCTACGGCCGCCTTCAGGGCCTGTCTCAGCTAACCCCGGCCCGCAACATCCAGATTCTGCCCTACACCGTTAACCGGCTGGACACCTTCGAGAGCGAAACGCCAGGAAAGGGCGCATCCAGTCGGGACATGGATATTGGGATGGACCTCAAGGTCGGCATCACCTCCAACATCACGCTCGATGCCACCGTCAACCCGGACTTTGGCCAGGTTGAGTCGGATCCGGCTGAATTGAATCTTACCGCCTTCGAGAGCTTCTTCCCGGAGAAGCGTCCCTTCTTCGTTGAAGGCGCTCAGATAATGGAGTTCCGAACGGACTACGACGGAGGGCTTCTCTACACCCGACGAATCGGTGCCGGCGAACCCATTATCGGTGCAACAAAGCTCACCGGCAGAACGGATGGCGGACTGTCCTTTGGAGTTCTAGGCGCCACCACCGGTGCTGAATTTGACCCTGAAAGAATCTACACGCTTTCGCGCGTGAGGCAGGAGATCGGTCGATATTCCTACATAGGCGGTATCGGTACGATCTATGGTAGGTCGGGAGACGACGGTCCTGTTCGATCTCTAACGAGCGGTGTGGATTGGGATCTGCGGTTCGGCGAAAACACCTATCAGTTCGATGGCTTTTTCTCCTACGCCAGCCGAAGCGGCAGGGGTTTGGATGAGTCGCAGCAAGGGTTTGCTGGCTCAGTCGGTCTGGACCGCAACCGGGGTGTGTGGACGCTGTCCAACAGCCTCGTCGCATTCTCTGACGACTTCAATCCGAACGACATGGGTCGATTGAGGCGGAACGACTTTATCCGCGCTTCCTCCAGCGTGGGATATCAGATCAATGGAGGTCAGGCCTTCGGCCCGTTCATCCGAGGGAGCGTCCGCGGCTTCCTTTACCAGGGCTGGTCATACCGGGAGCGAATCAACCAGGGCTTCGGCGCCAACGTGAGCGGCAGCCTGGTTACCAAGGGATACCAGGAAATCCAGCTTCGGTACGAGACCGAGAACGTCTTTGGGGGCTACGACCTCTACCAAACAAGAGGCATGCTCCCCTACGCGCGCCCTGTCAGCCATTCCCTACGAACGTCCTTCGAGACGGACTCCAGAAGAGTCTGGAACCTGGAGCCCTCGGTGAATCTCGAAGTAGAGTCAGGTGGCGGCCGTGACCTGCGCACATCCCTGAAGGCCAGCTGGAGTGCAGGTTCCAGACTGAATCTTGCCCTCGAAACGGGCGTGTCTCGATCTTCGAACCGGACGGCCTGGATGTCCAATGAGTCCTTTCGACTGTCGGGCAATCAATGGCAGATCGGAAATGAATCGGCCCTTCCGGAAGACCTGGCCGAGACGGATTGGGTGGCATTTGCCCCGGGAGCTGAGGCTGCCGCGTTGAATTCCGCCGCCGGCGGATCCCGCATGTCGGTCTTCGGAAAGCGGGACACGCGCTCGGCGGACGTTTCGCTCCGAAGCAACGTCACCTTTACCTCGCACCTTTCGCTGCAATTCTACGGCCAGTTGTTTGAAGCGCGCGGTCAGTACGACGCGTTCAGCGTCCAGACAGACCAGGACCACCTGGCTGAGCTCTCGTCATATCCCAAACGGCATGACTTTTCGCTCGCCAGTTTTCAGACCAATCTCGTGCTGCGTTGGGAGTACCGTCCAGGCTCGGCACTGTTTATAGTCTGGTCACAGGCTCGGCAGGACCGCTTGACGCTGGATCCGCTGGACCAGCTCTCTGCCTCGCCGTTCGAAACGAACTCCATGAGCCAGTTCTCGGATACTTTCGACCTGTTTCCGCGGAACGCCCTCCTGATCAAGCTGAACTACATGTTCCTGCCGAACCGGTAGAGGAATGAAGGGCCGCACCCGCAACGCCCTCTTTGCTGGACTGCTGGTGGCAGGGGGACTGGCCGCGTGGTTTCTCCCGCTCGACGCCTGGATTCTGGACCTGGTCGATTCGATTCGGAACACGGGGGTAGTGGGCGTGGCGCTCTTCGCGGCCATCTACATCGGTGCCACGTTGACCATGATGCCTGGGTCGATCTTTGGCATGTTGGCGGGATTTGCGTACGGGCCCGTCGTCGGAGTGCTCATTGTGTCCCCCGTCAGCGTTTTGGCCTCCTTGCTGGCGTTTTTACTGGGACGGACCCTGGCCAGAGTGTGGGTCGCCAAAAAGGTGGCGTCCAGTCCCCGGTGGACCGCCATTGACGCAGCGATCGCTGAGGACGGACTGAAGGTGGTTCTGCTCCTTCGGCTTTCGCCCTTGTTTCCGTATAACCTCCTCAACTACGCGTTGGGGCTTACAGGCGTCCGCTTCCGTGACTATCTGCTTGGATCGTTCGTCGGCATGTTGCCGGGGACCATACTCTACGTTTATCTGGGCTCACTCGTCACAACGACCACCCAGTTCCTGAGCGGCGAATTGCCTGACGTGGGTGTCTGGGGTCAAACCTTCTACGTCGTCGGACTGCTCTCGACCATTGCTGTGACCATTATTGTCGCCCGCAAGGCGCAAGGGGCACTTTCCCGGATCATCGTCCAGGCACCATCTGGCCAGGCCAAGGCCGGCGCGGAGGTTTCAGAGCGGGATATCGAATGAATCGAGAACGCCCCAATTCGTATCGTCTGGGGTACCCCTTGCACCCCCCGCGAATTACATCTTGGAATTGATGAAGCTCCCCTTTTGCTGCCTGGTGTTTGGCCTCGCACTGCTCTGGCCAACCAAGACTGCGGCTCAGCCCCAAGGGCTCCCCATGTCCGTGCAACCCCTTGACACGATGGACGGCTTCCGACCGGCCGCGGGTAACTGGCGCATCGCGGGTGGTGTAACCGCGGACCGCCAGGAAGATCACCAGATCAGTTCCTCAGCCGGCACGGGGATTCTGGTCAACGTCCCCTCCGAAGGGGCCCGGGACAATCTCTTTTTTGGCTGGGAGCATGGGGACATTGAGCTCGAGCTGGACTTCATGATGCCGAAGAGTTCGAACGCCGGCCTCTATCTCCAGGGGCGCTACGAGATCCAGTTGCTCGATAGCTGGGGTGTCTCCCGGCCAACGTTTTCGGATGCCGGCGGCATTTACCAGCGATGGGATTCCGATCAGCCCGATGGGCGTCAGGGATTCCAGGGCCACGCGCCGCGGATGAACGCCAGCCGAGCGCCCGGCCTGTGGCAACAACTGCAGATCCGCTTTCAGGCGCCTCGGTTCGACAGCGAGGGCCGAAAGGTCGCCAATGCCAAAATGGTCAGCGTGGTGCACAACGGGGTTGTGATTCACGAAAACGTAGATCTGACAGGACCCACGCGGGGCTCCGCCTTCGATGATGAACAGGCCATGGGTCCCCTGATGATCCAGGGCGACCACGGCCCCGTCGCCTTGCGGAATATTCGGTATAAGCGGTATCAACCGGATCTGGTGACGCTTTCGGACACGCACTTCCGGTATGCCGCGGGCGTGTTTGAGACGGTGCCGGATCTGGCGTCATTCCAGCCCACCAAAGAAGGCGACGTGCAGGGAATCGATTGGCGCCCCGCGGATGCCAATGAGTTCGCCATGAGCTTCCAGGGCAACATGCACGTCCCATACTCCGGCAACTACCGATTCCAGCTCCAGCTGGACTGGATTACAGGAGACCCGCACTGGCAGGGCAAGCCCATTGGAGCGGGTGCGCTCCGCATCGGAGACCATACCGTTCTCAATCATTCCGGCGCTGAGCGGTTGATGGCCGGAGAGGCTGAACTGGAGGCAGGCACCTATCCCTTTGTCCTGTCTTTCTACCGGAATAAAGGAGGGGGTCCCAGGAGCGTCGCCCTGTCCGTGGAAGGCGGCGGATTGCCTCTTCAAACCCTCAATGCGCGGGGCTCGATGCCCGCTCCTCCCAGTGTCGGCTCGATTTTCGTCGAACCCACAGACGGTCCGGCTTTGATCCGGGGGTTTGTACGCCACGGCGGAACGAAGAAGACCCACACCATCGCCGTTGGAGATCCCCGCGGCGTGCACTACACGATGGATTTGCGCCAGGGTGCGCTTCTCCACGCGTGGCGGGGGGACTTTATCGAAACCACGGACATGTGGCACAGCCGGGGGCAGGACCAGCTGGCCGTGCCTCTGGGCGGGGTCCTGACCTTCTCCGGGAGCCCGACAGTGGCTCGCCTGTCGTCCGAAAGTGCCGCGTGGCCAGACACAATGGGCGTGGACTACGCGTTCAAAGGCTATGAACTCGGTGCCGAGGGGCATCCGTCGTTCAAGTACACCCTGGGCGATGTGACCATCTCGGATCGTCTGCTCCCGGAGCAGGGAAACCGGCAGCTTTTCCGTGAGATCACGCTGCGCGGCGGCGGAGACGGCTACTACGTCCGCGTGGCTTCCGGCAAGAGCTTCACGAAGCTGGCGGACGGCGGCTACAGCGTTGACGACCAAACCTATTACCTCGTACTGCACGATACCGGGGGGGCGCAAGCAGTTCTCCGGGAGACCGGCAACGGCCAGGAACTCCTCGTCCCTGTTTCACTCGCGGGCGGTGAGGCTTCCGTTCGCTTTGGCCTGGTGTGGTAAGAAACATGAACACTCTAATCCAAATCCTTCGCGCCCCCTGGCATATGAAGCGCGTACTCAGCTCGACTCTCCTCCTGGTAATCCTGGGCGCCGGCACTGTGTCCGCACAGGTCCCGGCCGGCGAAAGTGACTACTACAAAATGATCACGCTCCCCATCCCGGAAGGGGTGGTGCTGGAAGTCGGGGGTCTGGACATTTTGCCCGATGGGCAGCTGGCCGTCTCCACCCGCCGGGGGGAGATCTGGATGATCAAGAACCCCTATCAAGTCGGCGGCGTGCGGCCCGAGTTCAAGCGTTTTGCCCACGGGCTCCACGAGGCGCTTGGCGTGGCCTACAGAAATGGCGACATCTACACGTCGCAGCGCAGCGAGCTTACCCGGCTGCGCGACAAGAATGGCGATGGTGTCGCGGACCTCTACGAAACCGTCTACAGCTGGCCGCTCGAGGGCAACTACCACGAGTATTCCTACGGCCCGCTGATTCGCGAGGACGGCACCATGATCGTGACGCTTAACCTGGCGTGGGTCGGTTATGGCGCGAGTCTCTCCAAGTGGCGGGGATGGATGCTGGAAATCACGCCCGACGGCAAGATGACCCCTTTCGCCACCGGCATGCGCTCGCCGGCTGGTTTCGGTTTTGACATGGACGGAGAAGTGTTCTACGGCGAGAACCAGGGCGACTGGATTGGCTCGGGGTACATCACGCATGTGGAGCGCGGCGACTTCGTGGGTAATCCGGCAGGCCTGCGCTGGACGGACCTCCCCGGTTCACCGCTCACACTGAAACCAGATGACGTGCCGGATACCGGTCGGCCCATGGTCGAAATCGCGCCTGAAGTACCGGCCCTGAAACCGCCGGCCGTGTGGCTCCCCCATACGCTGATGGGCATCTCGACCTCCGATATTCTCGCGGACACCACCCGCGGCGCCTTCGGGCCCTTCGAAGGACAGCTCTTTGTTGGCGATCAGGGCCAGAGCAATGTGGTGCGTGTTTTCCTTGAGAAGGTGAACGGGGTTTACCAGGGGGCCGCGTTCCCCTTTCGTGAAGGGTTTTCCTCCGGCGTCCTTCGCATGGTTTGGGGCAAAGACGGATCGATGTTCGTCGGCATGACCAGTCGCGGGTGGGGCTCCACAGGACCCGCACCGTATGGTCTTCAGCGCCTGGAATGGACGGGGCTAATGCCGTTTGAAGTAAAAACGATCGAGGCCAGGCCTGACGGGTTTGAGCTGACGTTCACGAAACCGCTGAACCCGGAGAGCGCGGCTGACCTATCGTCCTACCACGTGACCGGATTTACCTACATGTATCACAGCACGTACGGTAGTCCCATCATCAATCGGGAGACGGCTCCGGTCGGAGGCGTCGTCGTGTCCGATGACGGCATGAGTGCGCGCATCGTGGTGGACGGACTACGCAAGGGGTATATCCACGAACTCAAGATGACGGGCCTGCGCTCCGCGGACGGAGAGCCCCTGCTGCACGACGCGGCCTACTACACCCTGAACGAAATCCCGGACGGCCCGCGCCTGGGGCTGGCTCCAGACCAGACCAACAAGGGGGTGGTCACGACCACGGCCCAAACCGCTGTCGCCCAGGCCAAACGTGTCACGACCATGCCGGCCGCCTGGACAGACGGCCCCGAGGCAACCATCACAATCGGCACCGAGCCGGGGCTGAAGTTTGATCTCCCAACGTTTGACATCCAGGCAGGGACCCGCCTAAAGCTGGTGTTCAACAACAACGACGACATGATGCACAACGTGCTGTTCGTTACGCCGGGTGCGGCGGATAAAGTGGGCAACGCCGCTATCGGGCTCGGCCTGGACGGGAGCGATCAGGACTATGTGCCGGAGATGGACGAGGTGCTCTTTAACACTGTTCTCTTGCAGCCCGAAACGATGGAAGCCATCTACTTCACCGTCCCCGAAGAGCCGGGGGTGTATCCGTACATCTGCAGCTTCCCGGGCCATGCGTTCACCATGCGCGGGACCATGCGCGTAGTGAGCCGATAGGTGCACGACGAAGGATATATCAAGTTTGAGTGCGAGTGGATCGAGGCTCCGGCGCGTGCCTGGCACAAGATCGGGGCGCTGAACGAGTGGCGGCAGCTACTCCACGACGCCGGACTGATTGGCGCCCATCCGGACGGAATCGGGTATGGCAACATCAGCATCCGCGATACCCCGGCCAGGGAGTTCATCATCACGGGATCAATGACCGGCCACGCAAGGGAGTTGGGCCCGCAGCATTTCACGCGGGTCATCGACTACGATTTCGATGCCAACCGCCTTACGTGCAAGGGCCCGGTTATCGCGTCCTCGGAATCCCTGACACACGCCTCCTTCTACGAAGCATCCAGAGCCATAGGCGCGGTCATCCACGTCCATCATGCCGGACTGTGGAACACTTACAAAGGGAAGCTGCCCACCACCTCTCCGAGTGTCACCTACGGCACTCCCGAAATGGCCTACGAGGTCATTGGCTTGCTGAGGGCGAAGGACCGCCCGGCGAAACAACTCGTCATTATGGGCGGCCACGAGGATGGTGTGCTGGCCTATGGCGCCAGCCTGGGGCAGGCCGCCTCGACGCTGCTGAATTGCTGCAACCGTTTGTTCAGGCCTGTGGCCCGATGAATCTGGGCCGGGTCGATCTGCGTCTAGAGCGGACCCGTTCAGCCTTCGACAAGAGCAATCAACCGCCGGACAGCATGCGCCACAAAGGCCCGATCTTCGGCCGTGTAATCCAGCGCTTCGACTTCAACGCTGTCTGGCAGACACCGCTCCAGTGACTCCCGATAGGCCTGGTCCAGCGCCGGGTTGTAAAGCGCGCCGCCTTCCGCGGAATAGCTGCTGACTCCTTTCGTGGGAATCAGGAAGACCGTTTTCTGGGTGGAGTGCACAAGCCTCTCGCCGATGCATTCCGCCACGCGGGCCTGCTCATCGGCCTTCAGCCGCGGCACGAAAACGTACGGCGAATGCCACACGATTTGATGACTCTCGTATCCCGCCGGCGCCTTGTTCGGCTCACCGACCAGGATCCCGAGATGCTCAGACCCTCCGGGGCAGATCACCTGCGGTAGTCCGAGCTTCCCCGCCACGGTCAGCCGCTCGGGGCCGGACGCCCGGAGCACGCCGAATACACCATCGGCAATCTCCCCAAGGGCGTAGTCGAAGACCGCCGTGATAATCCCCTCCTTCATCATCTGCTCCATCGCCTCGCCGCCTGCACCGATGGCGTGGAAGGTGATGACCTCGTAGCCGGCCTTTTCGAAGAGGGTCACGGCGTGCATCGCTCCCTGGGTGAGCACGCCCAGGTTGGTCATCCCGATAACACCCTTCGCCGTGGACTTGGTGATGCTGCGCTCCACCTGAGCCATGCCCCACGCGCAGGCAGCGGCGTTCGCCAGGATCCTGCGCGAGAACACGTTCAGCCCCAGGATATCGCTGACCGCAAACATCATCGTGATGTCCTTGATGCCCACAAAGGGAGACGTGTCGCCCGAGGCGGCCGTCGAAAGCATGACCTTCGGGAATCCAAACGGCAGGGCCTGCAGGACCGGGGCGCAGGTCGACGTCCCCTGGGTGCCCCCCAGCGCGAGAACGGCATGGATCTGGCCGGACTGCTGGAGTTTCAGGACAATCTTGGTCGCGCCCGCGACGATCACCGGACCGACCTTGGCTCTGGTTGGATGATTCATGAGCTCAGCCAGCGAGCCGCCGCCGGCTTCGATGACCTCTTCCTTCGATACGTCTGCCTTGACCGGCGAATTACCAACAACCCCCAGATCGATGAGGAGGGCCTTCCCCCCGAGCCTCTCGATTTCCTGGCGCATGAAGTCAGCCTCTGCGGCTTTCGTGTCGAGCGTGGCGAGAATCGCGATCGTTTTCATGGTGCGGTTTGGCGAAGTGTTAGGCTCGGGCTGGGTGCGGGCTCCGTGCGGGTGCGGCTAGCGGGAAAAACGCAGGTCGGAAAAAGCCTCAGCAGCTTCGGTCACAGCCCGCTCGATGGGCAGCCGCTCGGTCGACGAGCCCGTCCAGAAGCCATGACCCGATGTATTGTCGAGCATGTACTGCGCGTCGGCCGGGTTTTCCATGGCCGCGCCGTGCGCAATCAGAATGACGTCGGGATGGACTTCCCGGCACTTCTGGTAGGCGTGCTCGGTCTGCTCAGCGGTGTCCTGGATCGTCATGCCGCTGTCGTATCCCCTGAGTCCCCCCTTTGTCGTGCCGGCGTGATAACAAAAGACGTGCGGACGGGCCTGCTCGCAGATGGCGATGGAGTCCTCCAGTGTGAAAGCCAGCCCGATCGAAACCATGTCCATCTCTTCCCGGGCCAGCGCCAACATGTCGATTTCGTGCTGGAGCGTGATGCCAGCGGAAGTCATCACCCTGTAAATCTCTGAGTCGTGGTCCACGTAGGAGATGGACGGGCCGATGTTGGCCACGGACTGTACGCCCATGTCCTTGCACGCCTGAAGCACCATGCGCATGTCCTTGAGGGGATCGTTGGCGTTGAGGCAGGCGCAGACAAACGCCTTCCCATCCATGGCCGGCATTATGTCCTCGCGCGTGTAGTCGAGCGTTTGTTTATTGGAATCCAGAATCGGCCACATCATGGCCATCGTCCCCATCCCGTTGCCTCGAAGTCGGGCGCCAGAGAACGTGTTCACGCAGTCGGCACCGGATTTTTCCAGAAGACGGGCAACCAATCCACTGCCGGCCGAAGAAATCATTATCGGTCTGCGCTGGGCTACCTTTGCCTGAAGTCTTGCGAGGACCTGTTGGGTCGAGATACGTTTCGTGATCACGGTCGTCTGATTTTGTAAGCCATTGGAAAGTCAGCGAAAGAATAACACCCCTGCTACTACATGAGTACTCGCCTCGCAAGTCCGATTCTAGTCGGAATGCTTTTTCTCGGACCAGTCTTGGGTCCAGCCGCCAACGCTCAGAATGCGGATTCTACTGCTGAAGGCATCCGCTCCTATGAGCTTGACCCCATCGTTATCACCGCCCGGAAGGTAGCGTCCACCCTTTCCTCTTCTACGGTCGGTGTCTCGGTACTGGACGCCAGGAAGCTGCAGGCGCTGCCGTTTCGGAGCGCTTCGAGTTTGCTGGGCTACATCCCGGGAATGACGTTCTTGGATTTCGATGGGCTCGGCTATGCCCCCCAAGCCGTCACGCGAGGCTTCTATGGGGGCGGTGAGGCCGAGTACGTGGTTGTGATGCTTAACGGAAAGCCGGTCAACAACCTGGAGAACGGGCTGGTGAACTGGGAGCAGATCGCCACCTCTCCGTCAACGGTCATCGAAGTGCTTCGTGGCGGGGCGTCCTCACTGTATGGAGACGCTGCCATCGGCGCCGTGATCAATGTGCTCACCGAGCCCACGGAGAAAATGACCGCGGTGCTTCGGGGCCGCACCGGCACGCTGGGGGTCGGGAACCTCTTCGGCTCGATCGCCAACCGGCGGTATTCGGCCGTGGCGGAATTCAACACGTCGGAGGGCTTCCGGGATCACAGCGAGCGGTCCTCGAGAACGTTCCAGGGCTCCTACCAACTGGTCGACAAGGACAGCAAGTCCCTCTCTCTTTCCACGACAGTCAATCTGCGTGACTACGAGACGCCCGGACCGCTGCGATCAAATGACGTCACGGAGGATGGTTCGGAGAGCCTCCCGTTTTTCCAGTTCGATCAGGCAACCGAAAAAACCTTCCGAACCTCGCTGGATGGCGCCTGGCGGATGGACGCCGGACGTCTGAGCGGCTCGGTGACCGGGGAGCTTCGAGACCACGATTTGACCAGAACGCTCCCCCTGAGTGCCGACTTCGCCGATACCCAGGAGAGGCAGGTCGATGCACTGGGCCTCAAGGCAACCGTACAGATTTCTGATCTTTCGTTGCCGATTCCGATGGACAATAAGATTGTCCTGGGGATCGACGGGCACATGGGCGCACTGGATTCCCGGTACTACCATATCGCGACGGGAGGGATCGACGACACCTATCTGGGCGCCTCTGGCGATCAGGGAGATCTTCTGTCTGATGGTTCGGCCATGCGATACGGAATTGCCGGGTACGCTTTCCTGGAGCTCAACCCCTCTCCACGGCTGAACATCTCGGCCGGCGGGCGCCTGGACAACATTCAGGATTCCTTCGACGAAGTGGAGGGGCTCTCTTCGAAAGTGCCCTCGACGTCGCACACGGCGTTCAGCCCAAAGGTGGGACTGAATTACCAGTACACGTCATCGGCCTCACAGATTGGCAACGTTTACGTGAGTGCCAGTCAGTCCTTCAAGGCGCCGACGCTGGATCAACTGTATGATCTCCGGGCCTTCCCGGTGCCGTTCCCACCCTACGCGATTCAAATCTCCAATTCCGACCTCATCCCCCAGGAGGGGACCAGCATCGAGGCCGGTTTCTACCACAGGATGGGCGGTGCCAACGGTTGGTCGGCGATGGTCAGCGGCTCCGCGTACACCATCGAAATGAAGAACGAACTTGACTTCTCGTTCGAGACCTTCTCCAACGTCAACATTGGCAAGAGCCGTCATCGTGGGGTTGAGACAAGCCTCAACGTCGAGAAGAATGGCGTGGGTTCGGCCTTTTTGAACTACACCCTTCAGAACGTCACCTTCCGGAACGGCGACAACCTGGACAACCGGGTGAAGGCAATCCCGCTCCACGCGTTTACGGCGGGCGTTGTTGCCGACCTCGGGCCCCTGACCTCCAGCCTGATCCTCCGAGGAACCCGGGACACCTATGTTGATGATGCCAACACGGCCTCGCTGCCGGACTACGCCACGCTGGACGCCCGGATTTCCTATGCCCGGAACCAGTACAGGGTGACGCTGGATGTGTTTAACGCCCTGAACCGGGAATACCATAGCACCGCTTATGGGGACCCAGGCGGCTCCGACGTCCTCTTTATTTTCCCCGCCGCACTCCGCACCGTGTCTATCGGTGTCGAGATCACTCTCTGACCGCACAATGATGATGGTATCTCCTTCGACTCAGTCTCCGGGGCCTTTGGCACGCGCAGCTCGGGCGTTCGCCTTCGTCCTTCTTGCCTTCGCCTCAACCTCTCCGACCGTGAACGCTCAGGACGGCTCGACCCACGACAACCCTTATCTCGTGACCTACCAAGGCACGGAGGGCCCTGGCGTGGGCAAACATATCGTGTTCCTGGCGGGCGACCACGAGTACAGATCCGAAGAGATCCTGCCGGCGATGGCGCGGATAATGGCGAACCGTTTCGGTTTCAAGGCCAGTGTCTTCTTCACGCTGGACGACGAGGGGTTCATCGAGCCGGGAAGTTCGAAGATCGCCGGGCTTGAGGCGTTGAAAACGGCTGACCTCGTCGTCATGGGCCTGCGGTTTCAGGATTTCCCACACGAGGAGATGCAGCATATCGTCGATTACCTGGAGCGGGGCGGTCCCATCGTGGGCATCCGGACCTCGACGCACGCCTTCAAAATCGACGACGGGCCGTACGCCGCATACTCCTACAACTACAAGGGAGACGAATACCACCTGGGCTTCGGCCGCCAGGTCCTGGGCGAGACGTGGGCCGGGCACTACGGGGACAATCACGAACAGAGCTCACGGATATGGCCCGATGGCGCGCAGATGGAGCATCCCATCCTGCGAGGCGTCCGCGACATGCATGTTCAGTCTGGCGGGTATAAGGCCGCGCCGATGCACGGCTCCGAGATTCTTGGCCTGGGGCAGATCCTGAACGGACTGTCCGCGGATTCTCCCGTAGATCCGGAGAAAGGCCTGATGCCCGTCGTGTGGACGCGATCCTACGAAGGCACGGAAGGCCGGACCGGCCGCGTGTTTACGACCACGCACGGCGCGTCCGAAGACTTTTCGAACGACGGCTTCCGGCGCCTGATGATAAACGCCGCACTCTGGGCGGCTGGCATGGAAGAAGTGATCACGGGCGAAAACGACGTCGCTTTTGTCGGCCCATACAACCCGGTCACGTTCAGCTTTGGCGGCTATCGCCGCGGCGTCAGGCCAGCAGACATGGCGGGCTGGGACACACCCATCATGTCGGCCACCGCACCCATCCAGGATGACAAGTAAGGCGAAATCGATGAAATCAGTGCACTATTGCCGTCTCGCCCTCTCTGCCGCATTCGTTCTGGCGCTGGCGGGGTGTGAATCCCCCGCCTTTGAGTTCCAGAAGGGTGATCACCTGGTGATCGTCGGCAATGCCCTTGCTGACAGGATGCAGCACGACGGTTGGATGGAGGCCTACCTACAGGCCGAACTCCCCGGACACGAGCTCGTGATTCGTAACCACGGTTTTACCGGGGACAGGGTTGACGATCGTCCTCGAAGCAGGGGGTTTCCGACGGCAGGCGATTACCTCAGTCTCTCTGAGGCGAATGTCATCTTCGCGATGTTCGGATACAACGAGTCGTTCGACGACGACCCCCAGCAGTTTGGTCAAGCCCTGGCTTCATGGGTGGATAGCACGGTGGCCAGGACCTACTCAGACAAGGGCCCCCCGCGAATCGTGTTGTTCTCCCCCATCGCCCACGAGGACTTGAACAGTTCCAATTTCCCGGATGGCAGCGACAACAACATCCGCCTCGCAGCGATTTCGGAAATGACGAAGACAGTCGCGGAGGCCAAGGCTTTGGCTTTCGTCGACCTCTTCAGCGAATCCCAAAAACTCTACAATGGCAGCAGCGAGCCGCTGACAATCAACGGAATCCACCTCACTACGGAGGGAAACAGGCAGATTGGCCGGGTACTAGCCCAGAAGTTGCTCGGTCACGCACCCCGGGCAAGTGCAGGCAAGATTGAAGGGATTCGCCAGGCCGTTCTCGACAAAAACTGGCACTGGTTCAACAGATACCGGGCCACCGACGGCAACGATGTCTGGGGCAGCCGGTCCGTCCTGGCCTTTACGGACGACCAGACCAACTTCGAAGTCCTCCAGCGAGAGCTCGTGCAGTTGGATTACATGACGGCCAATCGGGACCCCGTCATCTGGGCGGCCGCGAACGGAGAATCGATCCAGCCGGATGACTCCAACGTCCCGGAGCCCATCGAAGTCATCACCAACCTGGACGAGGAGCAGCTCCAGGAGGGCGTCAGCGTGGTCGGATCCGTCGAATTCCTGACGGCCGAAGAGGCCATCGGCAAAATGCGCCTTCAACCGGGACTGTCCGTCAATCTCTTCGCCTCCGAAGACATGTTTCCTGAACTCGTGAACCCCGTGCAGTTGGGCGTGGACACCAGGGGCCGGATGTGGGCCGCGACGTGGGCCACCTACCCCAAGTGGGAGCCCACAAAGAAAATGGATGACCGCCTCCTCATCCTGCCCGACGAGAACCGAGACGGTGTGGCCGACACCGCCATCACGTTCGCGTACGTGCACAATCCGACCGGATTCGAATTCTGGAACGGAGGCGTGATCGTGGCTTCCGTGCCGGACCTGCTGTTCCTGAAGGACACGGACGGCGATGACGTGGCGGACGTTCGGATCAATCTGATGGGTGCGCTCGGGTCGGCCGACACCCACCACTCCGCCAACAACTTCGTATACGGCCCCGACGGATTCCTCTACTACCAGCGGGGCATCTTCAACGTGTCGAACATCGAGACGCCGTGGAGCGCCAATCAGGTCAATGGCGAATCCGGGATGTACCGATTCAACCCGCGGACCAGCGAATTCAGCTTCCACGCGGCCAATCCGCCCAATGCCCACGGCATCGACTTCGATTATTGGGGCTACCACTACGCGACCGATGCCACCGGCGGCCGGGCCTTTCAGGTGAAGCCCAGTGGCGACGGCTTGTTCGCCATGAGGAAACTGCTGGAGAACACGGTCAGGCCCGTACCGTCCAGCGGAATCATCTCGAGCGCGCATCTGCCGCCCAGCTTCGAAGGCAATTTCATCATCCTGAACGTGATCGCGTTCCTGGGTATCAAGCAGTATGAACTGGCCTACGATACCGCGCTGGGCAACGTGACCGGGACAGAAACGAGTGATCTGCTGGTCACAGACGACCTCAATTTCCGGCCGTCCGACTTCGAGATTGGAGACGAGGGCGCACTGTACGTGTCAGATTGGGCCAACGCTATCATTGGCCACATGCAGCACAACATCCGGGACCCCAGTCGAGACCACGAACACGGACGGATCTACCGGATAACGGCTCCTGGACGGCCGCTGTCCAACCACGTGGCCATCCACGGAGAGCCTATTTCCGAACTCTTGAAAGTGCTCGAACATCCGATCAACGGAATCCGTCGCCGCGCCAGGGTCGAGCTGTCCGCGCGAAACACAGCCCAGGTCATTGCCGCGGCTGAGGAATGGTTGTCCACGCTGGACCCTCAGAGCGAAGACGATGCCCATCATATGCTGGAAGGCCTCTGGCTCTACCAGCAGCACAACGTCGTGAACCGGGATCTTCTGGCTATGGTGCTGAACTCCCCCGTGGCGCACGCCCGCATTGCTGCCCGCACGGTGCAGTACATGTGGGATTACAGCGCGGCCACGTCAGACGGCATGGTGAAGGCTGAGCCGGAGGCCGAAGCTGAGACCGTCGCGAGGCAACCGGACGCAGACGCCATCGTCATTCGGACAGTATCCGAGCAGATGCGGTACGACACCCCAACCTTCCGCGTGCGGGCCGGACAGAAGGTCAAGTTGTGGTTCGAGAACAACGACTTCATGCCGCACAACCTCGTGATCGGTCAGCCGGGCTCAGCGGACGAGATTGGCTCGGCCGCGGATGCCATGGGCGGGGACGGATTCGCTGCCCAGTTCATCCCGGACAACGACAAGGTCATCGTCGCCACGCAGCTCATCAGCTACGAGGATTACGAGGTCTTGGAGTTCACCGCGCCCGCAATCTCTGGCGTGTATGAGGTCCTGTGTACGTTCCCGGGCCATCGCGGCACGATGAACGCGAAAATGGAGGTGATGAAATAGACCCTGCCATGGAAACACTGCACCAACGATCCCTGGTTTGGGACAACCACGCCTGCATGCCACTCAGGCCGGACGCCTCCTTCCTGCCTCAACTGGCGCGATTGAGAGCCGCCGGGATCGACATGGTGGTGCTCAACGTCATGTGCGACAACCTCGTCACGTGGGATGAGGCTGTTCGGATACTGTCGTTCATGCGCCACTGGATTCTGGCCAGGCCGGAAGAATACGTCCTTGCCGGCGCGCCGGGTGATATCGAATTGGCACGCTCAGCGGGAAAGACCGCGGTGGCCTTCGACATCGAGGGGATGATGGGCCTTGGTGGTCAGGTCTCGATGGTTCGGACGTATTACGACCTCGGAGTGCGCTGGATGCTCGTCGCCTACAACCGAAACAACGAGGCCGGCGGCGGTTGCATGGATGCCGATACTGGGCTGACGGAGTTCGGGCGGTCGGTAATCCGGGAGATGGAATCGGTCGGGATGGCGCTGTGTTGCAGCCACACGGGTGAGCGCACGTGTATGGACGTCTTCGAGTGGTCCAACAACCCCGTCATGCTCACCCATTCCAATCCGTTGGCGATGGTGGATCACCCGCGATGCGTAACGGACGAGGTCATGAAGGCGTGCGCAGCTACGGGCGGGACCGTCGGCGTCACCGGTTTCGGGACATTCCTGCAGGGCGGCGATACGTCGGCCCAGAATTACTTCCGCCACATCGATTACGCGGTCTCTCTGGTCGGCGCAGAACACGTCGCGCTGGCCTCCGATTACGTCTTCGATGCCGACGAACTGGCGGCATTCCTGGCCAATCCCCTGCTTGGTGCTGCCGGAAACCCGTCGATGTTTACTCCCGAGCAGTTCCCGGAGCTGACCGACGTCATGCTCCAGCATGGCTACAGTGAGACCGCCGTCCGAGCCATCCTGGGTGAGAACCTCCTGCGGCTCGCCCGTCAGATCTGGAAATAAGAACCGTTAAGCCCGTCATCATGAAGCGCTTCCTGCCCATCCTGTGCCTCTGCGCCTGCACTCAGGCCCAGCCAGACCCCTCCGAGTCCATCTTTAACGGCGTGGACCTTGCCGGTTGGACGGGCGACACGGTGGGGTACGCCGTCCAGGATTCAGCCATTGTTTGCCTCCCGGGCCAAGGCAGTAACCTCTACTTCGACCGCGAACTCTCCGACTTCGAGCTGTCGCTTGAATTCCGGCTGACGCCGGGGGCGAACAACGGCATCGGGATCCGTGCCGAGCAGGGAAAAGATGCGGCCTACTTCGGAATGGAGATCCAGGTCCTTGACCACGATGATCCGAAATTCGCCGACATCAAGGACTGGCAGGCCCACGGTTCGATCTACGGCATTGTGGCCGCAGAACGCGGTCATCTTCTTCCCAACGGGAGCTGGAATCGGGAAGTCATTCGTGCCGAGGGGGACCAGATAACGGTGACGCTGAACGGTCATGTGATTGTTGACGCCAACATTCGCGAGGCGTCTGCGGGCGGCAGTTTGTCCGGCCGCGAGCATCCCGGGCTGTTTAACGAGTCCGGATATGTGGGATTTCTGGGCCACGGAGATGAGGTGGCCTACCGGCGCATCAGGCTCAAGGATTTGTAGACGCCACGAGGCATAATCACGGCGGCGTGTTTTGACTTTATGTCAGCTTTGATTGGTACCTTTCAGCTTGGGTGAAGAATACCTATCTGGAGCCCTCCCCAGGAGCCCTCCCCAGGAGCCCTCCCCAGACGCGCGACCCGCGGCAAGCACGCACAGTCACCTCCCAACATTATCCGCATCTCGCTCATGAGCCATCTCTGGATCTGGGGTTCACTATGTCCAAGGAGACAGTCCGTTGTCCGGACTTCGACTCCGTTCTTCGGCATTTTCCTCCTGTGTGCACTCCTTCCAGCCGGGTGCAACACGCCACCTAAACAGCAGTCGGCAGTCCGGCTTCCCGTCGCAGCCGCTCCCCCCCCAGGGTCGGTCCGATTCCTGGGGACCGCCCTCAACTGCTCCCTTGATCCAGGGCCGTTGAACTGCACCATTGAAGTCACGAATGTACTGGAATATGGATCCGGTGCTCCTTCGCTGCCTCCCGGCACGCGAGTCACCGCAACGGTCGGAAACAACACACCTGGGCTGAAAGAGCTTTCGACAGAAAGTGGAATCCTTCCCTCCAGTCCCCTCGAGTATTTCGCCCAGGTTTCAACAGTCCAAGGCCCCGATGGCGCCAAAGTCAGCTGGAAAATTGTCAGTATCAGTCGCTTCCCCACAACCAACTAACCAACCAATCAAGTCCGACCATTCATGAAGGCTATCAATCGTCGCTCTGCCCTACTGGTCTCAGTAGCTCTGGCAATCGGAGTCGCGCTCTCCCCGGGCTTCCTGTCTCAGAATTCCGGGGCTGGGGACACCCCATCTGTTAAGAACTCCCGCTCCCGTGAGTCCGGGCACAAGACCGCCGTGGAGCGCAAGAAACTGCGGGACGACTATTTCGACATGGTTCTTCGCGATCCGCGACTCGGAAGGATTCCGGCCGGAATTGCGGGCCGTGAAATGGAGGCTGCCAGGAAACGCCCTACGTTTGAGTCCATCGTCGGCAAAACAGCCACCGTCAACTATGAGTGGAAGGAGGCTGGACCCACCGACGTGGGAGGCCGCTCACGCACCATCCTGGTGGACGTCGGAAACGCAGACGCCCTGATTACGGCGGGTGTCTCCGGTGGCATATGGAAGTCTGTCAATCGCGGAGCGTCCTGGACGCTCGTGAGCGAGAACCATCTGACGGTGACCTCAATAGCGCAGGATACCAGGCCTGGACAAACGGCCACGTGGTATGCATCTACGGGCGAAAGGCGGGGTTCCTTCAACGACAACGCCTCGGGCCAGGTCAGCCTTTTTGGCACGGGCCTCTACAAGTCTACTGACGGTGGCAGCTCGTGGACGTTGGTTCAGTCCGCCGGCAACCGCGCTGCCTGGGACACGGTTTACGACCTTGTTGCTCGCGTTGTGGTCAGCCCTGCCACCGGCTCCATCTTCCTGGCGGATCACTCCGCCGGCATTTGGAGATCGGCGGACGGAGGACAGAGCTTCAGTCTCGCGCACGGCACGTCCCAGGCCCACCCGTGGAACGACATCGCCGTAGACGCGGCAGGTAACCTCCTTGCAGTACACTCGGGGTCTGCCGCAACCGCCACAACGGGTATTTTCCGATCCACAGACGACGGCTTGAACTGGACAGCTGTCGGGACCGCTCCTGCTCCGTTTGATCTGTACTTCGAGCGCGTCGTGATTGCGCTCGCGCCCTCAAACCCTGATGTCGCCTATCTCTACACGTACATGGGCGAGAAGAAGGCGGTCCCTGCCGGACAAATTGACGATATCAGGTTCCACAAGGTGAGGCTGTCGACTGGTACCTACGAAGACCGTTCTGCCAACCTGCCCCTCTTTACGGACGGTGCCGGCGTGCTCAACAACGGCCAGCTTGACACGCAGCAGAATTACAATCAGGTGATGGCTGTTCATCCCCTGGATGAAAACCATGTATTCATTGGCGGCACGGTCCTGTACCGGAGCAGGGACGGCTTTGCGACGGCTGCGGCCGATCGCAACGACGCCTGGATTGGCGGTTATTCGATTGATGACAATAACAGCCAGTATGCGGGCAGTCATCCCGACCATCACACCCTCTTTTTCGATCCTCACAATCCGAATCGGCTATACAACGGGCACGACGGTGGTCTGAGTGTCTCCCAGGATGTGAGCCCCAACGGTCAGATCGTGTGGTCGAAGCTGAACAACGGGTTCAACGTGACCCAGTTCTTCACGCTATCAATTGCACGAGCCGCGAACGATGACCGGGTCCTTGGCGGCACCCAGGACAACGGAAGTCCGTTCTTCCGCTTCGATGGGACAACCACGACTGCCTCCAATGACGTCTCAACCGGAGATGGTGGATATGCGGCGCTGCTCGCAAACGGGGTGGTCTCATCCGCGCAGAACGGCTCCATGTGGATCGAGCCGGTTTCGGCCGCCGGCACGCCGGATTTTCAAACCAGCGTGGCATTCCAGCCTTGCTCTAACTGCGGGGCGTTGTTCGTCAATCCCGCTACGTTCGAGCCAAATGACGAGAGCACGTTTTTCTATCCTGCAGGCGCTGATCTCTATAGGTCCAACGGCACCGTTGGAAATAGCTGGACGCAACTGAACGCGATGACGTTGCCCACCGGCTTCGGCTACAGCGCTTTGTCCATGTCAACGGCGCCACGTGGAATCCTCTATGTGAGCGCCTACTCGGAGTCTGATGCCCCGAAGATCCTTCGGCTCTCGGGCGCGGAGACCTCAACCGCGGCACCTGAGGATCGCTCCATTCCTGGTCTCTTGGCGGGCACCTACGTCATGCACATCGCGGTCAATCCAGCCGACGGCGACGAGATTCTCGTTTCCCTCTCCAACTACGGGATTGTGAGCCTCTATCACTCCAGCGATGGGGGGCAGACCTATACCGCCGCTGAGGGCAACCTTTCGGGCATCGAGGATGGGCCTTCCGTTCGAGCCGGCGCCATTGCACTCCTCAACGGTGAGAAGACCTATTTCGCCGGTACGAGCACGGGACTCTACGCCACCACGACGCTTGCGGGCGACCAGACCGTTTGGGCACAAATGGCCTCGGGCGTCATGGGCCAGGCTCCTGTTGCCTGGATCGACTCCAGAATCTCCGATGGTCGAGTCGCGATCGCGACACATGGCCGCGGCGTATTCATGGGCTACGCGTCTAGCGGGGTAGCGAACGCCGCGCCCGTAGCCCAGGACGGAACCGGCAGCGCCAATGAGGACGCGACAGCAACAATTACGCTTTCCGCTACGGATCCCGAGAATGGAACGTTGACCTACAGTCTGACTGGTCAGCCGTCTAACGGATCAGCCGTTCTGGCCGGTACCCAGGTGACCTATACGCCGAGCGCCGACTACAACGGCGCGGATACGTTTACGTTTACCGCGTCCGACGGATCGCTGAGTTCGAACACGGCAACGGTGACCGTTACGGTCGCCTCCGTCAACGATGCCCCCTCGTTTACTGCAGGCGCCAACCAGTCGGTGGGTCACAACGCGGGTGCGCAGACCCTGAATGCCTGGGCAACCGCGATCTCCTCGGGCCCGGCGAATGAATCGGCGCAAACGCTGTCGTTCGAGGTGTCTTCGGACAATTCTGCCCTGTTTGCTACCGTACCGGCGATATCCGGTGACGGAACGCTGACTTTCGAGTCGGCCGCGAATGCATCCGGTACCGCAACGGTAACTGCTGTTCTCGTCGACAACGGGGGAACTGCCAACGGCGGAGTGGACCGAGCAGGCAGCGTCACGTTCACGATCACGGTTGCAGCCGCGGGCAGTGCAGTGGCCGCGCAAGCATCGTTGGACACCAGCGAGGATACGCCGTCGACGGTAACGCTGACTGGCACTTCATCTGCTGGGGGGACGCTGGTGTTTGCGCTCGCCAGCCAGCCAGCCAATGGTACCGCAACGCTCGACGGCGCTGCGGCAACCTATACTCCGTCGGCTGACTACTTCGGCGCAGATTCCTTCACATTCACAGTGAGCGACGGTTCCTCAACTTCGGCGGCGGCCGCGGTAGCCGTTGCGGTCGGCGCTGTAAACGATGCTCCTTCTTTCACAGCTGGCGCCAACCAGTCCGTGGATAGAAACTCCGGCCCTCAGTCCGTGGCTGCTTGGGCATCGGACGTCTCGGCTGGCCCGGCAAATGAGTCGGGACAGACGCTGACATTCTCGGTCACGACGGACAACGATGGCCTTTTCGCGAGTGCACCGACAGTCTCCGCGGACGGTACGTTGGCCTACACAGCCGTAACTGATGGGAGCGGAGTTGCAAATGTGACGGTCGCGCTGCAAGATGACGGCGGAACGGCAAATGGTGGCTTTGATATGAGCGCTGGCGCTACGTTTGCGATCCAGATTAATGAGACCAGCTCGGCAATCACGGCCGCGGTCCGCTTTGCTGTGGACATGACCGCGGAGCTGAACTCCGGTAATGCGCTCTCGACCGATCAGGTCGGAGTCTTTGGCTCTGTGGCCCCGCTTTCCTGGACCGATCTATTCGTGCTTAACGACACTAACGGCGACGGCGTCTACGAGGGACCTGTTACCTTCACCCTTAATCCCCAGTCTGTCGTTGAGTACAAATTCGGCTACCGCGACCCCAGTACCGGTGACAGTTGGATCGAGACCACGGTTGGCGCGGGGACCGACGGCGCCCGCGTGTTCACATTCGACGGTGCGGCCGACCTTGGCACTGCCGTTTACGAGGCGGCTTTCGGTACTGCCAGCGAAGCTGACGGCGTGATGCCCACGGATTTTGCACTCACGGGCAGCTACCCGAATCCTTTCAACCCATCGACGTCTATAACCTTCGACCTGCCGGAAACCGCACTGGTGAGCGTGGTCGTATCGGACATCCTCGGCAGGGTGGTTCTGACCATCCCTGCGCAGTCTATTTCAGCAGGCTCGGGGAGGACCATTCAGGTGGACGGGTCTGGTTTGCCGTCGGGATCCTACGTCTACACGGTGCTCCTCCGGAACTCGCGGTCCTCGCAGTCCCGAGGCGTACAAAGTGGCACGTTCGTGTTGTTGAAGTAGTTCACTTCCTATAATCGTGTGTGGCGGGTCCGGCTCCTCAAGGAGTCGGGCCCGCTGAAGTTTGAAGCCTGGGATAGAGCCCTCTCAGACCGCCCATTGGCTCATCGTCCGTATGACTCCCGACTTGCGACGACCCCGTAGCCCCTACTGCCCGGCAGGCTTCCGATAATCCAGCGGCGGATCCCTGTCTCCAAGCAGCGCTTCGTAGTGAAAGTCGCTCCCTCTGCGCATGAGGAATTCGGCCCTGGCGGCGGCGCGCAGGTCTGGGTCAAGGAAGAGGTCCAGGGCAGACGTGGCCAGGGTCTTGGCGGCCACCATCATACCCTTGTTACCGATGGAGGTACCGCCGGACGCCACGGCCTGCCACGAATGGGCTGACGTGCCGGGCACCCACGTAGCGGCGCTCATGCCTGCCGTCGGCACCATCCACGACACATCGGCCACATCCGTCGATCCGGGCGACGCCTTGTCGGTCACAAAAAACGGTTGAATCTCCGCTGCGGATGCGATGGGCGGAGGGTTGTCGAAAGAAGTCTGAAGGGTCGCGGCATAGGCGGCCTCCTCTTGGGTGTACGACACCCCGCCTACGGCCTCAAGATTGGCATGCATCGCTGCCTGCAGGGCCTCATTGGGGAGCATGTTGTACAGCCCGTGGATGACCTCGTACTCCACGCGGGTGCCGGTGCCCATGGCAGCGCCCTCAGCAGCTGCCGCGACACGCTCAAATATGGAACGCACCAGCACGGGCTCCGGATTTCGGACGTAATAAAACACCTCTGCAAAATCCGGTGTGACGTTCGGGGCGTGACCGCCCGCCGTGATCACATAGTGAATGCGGGTCTCCTGGGGCACGTGCTCCCGCATCATGTTCACCATGTTGTTCATGGCCTCCACGCCATCCAGAGCGGAACGCGCTCGTTCGGGAGCGGCAGCTGCGTGGGCCGACACTCCGTAGAAGCGAAACTTGGCCGACTTGTTGGAAAGCGTACTCTCGGCACCGGCCGAGTTTTCAGAGCCGGGATGCCAGTGTAGCATGACATCCGCGTCGTCCATCAGGCCGGCTCGCACCATATAGACCTTACCGGCACCCCCTTCCTCGGCCGGCGTGCCGTAGAACCGAATCGTCCCCGGCGTTCCGCTCGTCTCCAGCCAAGCCTTGACGGCAATAGCCGCGGCCACGGACCCGGCGCCAAACAGGTGATGCCCGCAGGCATGTCCCGCCGTGGTGCCTTCGAGAATGGAACGCTCGGGAGATCGGTCCTGAAGTATGCCGGGCAGCGCATCGTATTCGCCCATGATGCCGATCACCGGCGAGCCACTTCCCCACTCCGCGACGAACGCCGTGGGCATGCCCGCCACGCCCATGGTGAGTTCGAAGCCCGCATCCACCAGATGGGCGGCCAGAAGCCGGGCACTCTCGGTTTCCTGATAGCCGACTTCGGCAAGATCCCAGATAGCCTGCGCCGTTTCCGCGAACGAATCCGCCCGCTGATCCAGGTACTCAGACACAAAGGCCTTGCCCTGCTGCGCGTGGGCCGTCTGGTGTGAAAGGACTGACACCAGGGCCAGTGCCACGAATAACCTGAAGTTGGAAGGCATAATCAGCGTGTTGGGAGGACAATCAGACCGGCGGATTCCAGTTAATACCGCTAGATTGCAGCGCAAGCAAGCCAAAATCTCCATGCGCACCATCATTACTGCCTTCGTACTCCTTGCGCTTACCACAACGGTCAAGTCCCAGGAACGCAGACCACTTCAGGTCGATGACCTTTTCGCCATCAAGTCCGTGGGAAGTCCCGTGGTCAGTCCGGACGGGGCATGGATTGCCTACACGGTGCGCGAGACCAGTCTGGAGGAAGAGTCCAGCGAAACCCGTCTCTGGATGGCGTCCGCCCAAGGCGGTGACCCACTTCCCCTGACGGCAAAGGGTGGCTCGGCGGGCAGTCCCGCCTGGAGTCCGGATGGACGCTTCGTCTCGTTCACAGCTTCTCGAGACGAGAGCAAGAACCAGGTGTGGATCCTGGATCGCCGGGGCGGTGAGGCGCAGCAACTGACCGAGGTAAAGCAGGGAGTCGGCTCGTACGCGTGGAGTCCCGATGCTTCCCGACTGGCCCTCACCATCCAGGATCCCGAAGAGGCTGACACGCTCTCGGGCGCCCGAGGGAAAACCACCAAGCCCTATGTCGTGGACCGGCTGCAGTTCAAACGGGACTACGCGGGATACCTGACCGGCGAGCGTCACACGCACATCTATGTGTTCGACGTGGAATCAAAGGAAATGACTCAGATCACGCACGGCGACAAGGATGAGTCCTCCCCGGCCTGGAGCCCGGACGGCACGCGCCTGGCCTTTGTCTCCAACCGGACCGAAGACCCGGACGCCAACGACAACTCGGACGTCTGGGTTGTGGATGTGGCGGCCGGCTCCTCTGCGGGAAACGACGCGCCGCAGGCCGAGCCTGTCCAACTCACACAAAACCCGGGCTCCGACGGCTCTCCCACCTGGAGCCCCGACGGCAAACACATAGCTTTCGTTCGCAACCTTGAGCCGGAAATCATCTGGTACGACGTCAATGAGATTGCCGTGGTCTCTTCCGAAGGGGGTGAACCTCGTTCGCTCACGGGCCGGTTGGACCGGAACGCCCGCGCCCTCCGGTTCTCTCCAGACGGCAAGGAAGTCCACTTCGTTCTGGAGGACTCCGGTGACTTTCACCTGGCGGGCGCCGATCTAGAGACGGGCCGCGTCCGCAGGCTTGCGGAGGGTCCGATGTCCGTGTCGGGGTGGCACTCGGCGGGCGGGACGACCGCGGCACTGGTTTCCACAACCGATCGCCCCGGAGAGGTTCATGTTCTGTCCGGCGGTGCTTTTCAGCGTGTGACCCAGGTCAACACGTCGTTCCTGGAGTCCGTCAACCTGGGACGGGTGCAGGACATTCAATTTGAGAGTCCGGACGGCACGGCCGTTGAAGGTTTCGTCACCTTTCCCCCGGACTTCGTGGAGGGCAAACGATATCCGACGCTACTCAGGATCCACGGGGGACCCGTTTCGCAATACGCCCACAGTTTCAGCTTCGAAGCGCAACTGTTTGCCGCCAAGGGGTATCTGGTGGTTCAGACCAACCCCCGCGGGTCCTCTGGTTACGGCCAGGACTTCTCGCACGCGTTGTGGGCCAATTGGGGCGGGCCGGACTTTGAGGATGTAATGGCGGGCGTGAACCATGTGATTGCCGAGGGTTGGGCGGAC
>JBLHLC010000041.1:0-34534 GCA_047619685.1 Rhodothermales bacterium | reverse complement strand
GAGGCCGGAGACTACACCAACACGTCGGGCGCCTTGAGTTCGTCCCTGGGTGTGAGCGGCACGGCAACGGCTACGCTGCGGGTAAACGAGCTCTCAAACTTTAGAAAGGCGTTCTCCCCCAATCCAATACTGGAAGGGGCTGTGAGCACGCTCACCTTTACGGTGGACAATACGGCTTCTACTGCCTCGTCGACGCAGTTGGCCTTCGTCGATACGCTTCCAGCCGGTTTGGTGATCGCGGAGATCGCCAACGGAGGAGGCACGTGCCAGTCGGGCACGCTGACGGCGATATCGGGCACGAGCGACATCAGCTATTCGGGCGGCACGGTGGGCGTTTCGTCGGCGTGCACGATTACGGTGGACGTCACGGCTGCCACAGCCGGAGACTACGCAAACACGTCGGGCGCCTTGAGTTCGTCCCTGGGCGAGAGCGGTACGGCCACGGCTACGCTTCGGGTAAACGCGCTTCCGGGCTTTGCGAAATCGTTCTCCCCGAATCCGGCGGTAGCTGGATCAGCGATCTCACTGACGTTTACAGTAGACAACACAGGTTCGACGACCGCTGCGACGGCGCTTTCGTTTACGGACGAGCTGCCGCTGGGTCTGGTGGTTGCGGCCAGTCCGAATGGCGGAGACACGTGCGTGTCAGGGACGCTGACGGCGGTCGCAGGCACGAGTACAATAAGCTACACCGGTGGCACGGCCAGCGCATCTTCAAGCTGTGCGGTCACAGTGGACGTCTTCGCGGCCAATGCAGGAGACTACACGAACACTTCAGGCGCCCTGGCCTCGTCCTTGGGGACCAGCCCGGCGGCCACGGCGACCTTGCGGGTCAACGGCCCGCCGGCGTTCTCCAAGGCGTTTTCTCCTGATCCAGTCGTTGTTGGTGACGGAAGCACGCTCACCTTTACGGTGGACAATACGGCTTCTACTGCCTCTGCGACGGAGTTGGCCTTTGCCGACACGCTTCCAGCCGGCTTGCTGATAGCCGCGACCCCGAACGGCGGAGGTACTTGTCTCTCAGGCACGCTGACGGCGGCAGCCGGGACAAGCGCGATCAGTTATTCGGGAGGCACGGCAGGCGCCGCGGCAGCCTGTACAATTACCGTGGACGTAACGGCGGGCTCAGCGGGAGACTACACCAACACGTCGGGCGCCTTGAGTTCGTCCCTGGGTGTGAGCGGTACGGCAACGGCTACGCTGCGGGTAAACGCGCTTCCGGGTTTTGCGAAATCATTCTCTCCGAATCCGGCCGTAGCTGGATCGTTGACCGCATTGACCTTTACCGTCGACAACACGGGTTCGACCACCGCGGCGACAGCGCTTTCGTTTATCGATGTGCTGCCATTGGGCTTGGTTGTCGCGGCCAGCCCAAATGGACGGGCCACGTGTGAGTCGGGCGCGCTCACCGCAGCCGCAGGGGCCCGCAATATCCGCTTTTCCGGTGGAACGGTCGGTGCCGGGTCAGTCTGTACCGTGACGGTAGACGTAACGGCGGCCTCGGCCGGCGATTACACGAATACCTCGGGCGCTTTGACCTCGACGCTGGGTTCAAGCGGCTCAGCCGTGACGACGTTGCGGGTAAATGGTGCCCCTGCATTCACCAAGACGTTTGCTCCTGAGGCCATTCAGATGGGGAGCGTGTCGACGCTCCGGTTCACGATCGACAATTCTGCGAGCACAGAACCGGCGGAATCGCTAGCCTTCGCAGATCCGTTTCCTGAGGGGCTGGTTGTTGCAGCCACGCCCAATGCATCCTCCACCTGTAGCGCTGGCACTTTGGTCGCGGTGGCTGGCTCCGGAAGCATCTCCTATTCCGGGGGTAGCGTCGGCCAAGCCATCTGTGTCATTTCGGTTGACGTCGAAGTCTCGGTTGGCGGGGAAATACAGAACGTCTCTGACGAGCTGACCTCCTCCCTTGGATCAAGCGGGACCGCTACCGCCACATTGGGAGTTGCCGCACTGGACTTTGGCGATGCTCCAGACCCGGCGGCCACCATTGCGGGGTCGTATCCGACTCGCCTCTCCAGCGATGGCGCACGGCATGTCCTTGCACCGACGGGAGGTAACATATTCCTTGGGACCGCCCCCGACCCCGAACTCGATGGTCAACCTGACCCGACGGCTACGGGAGACGGTTCGGATGAGGACGGTGTCAACTTTCCTGCCAGCACCCTGGAGGCCGGGACCCTGGCTCAGCTTTCTGTCACGGTTGGCGACAGTGGCGGGGCATCCGCTGCTCAAGGACTGCTGAGCGCTTGGATCGATTTCGATCAGAATGGGAACTGGGAAGCATCAGAGCAAGTGATCACGGATATCAGCTTTGCTTCCGCGGGTTCGTTCTCGACGTCGTTCATCGTGCCCCCCAGCGCGGCTACAGGGGGCACGTTTGCCCGGTTCCGCTACAGCACGCAGAGCGGCCTGGGACCAACAGGGCTGGCGGCTGACGGAGAGGTAGAGGACTATTTGGTCAGCGTTGTCACTCGCGCCGACCTGAGCCTTGCACTAACCGCGAGTGCCGAGACCGTGGTGGCGGGAACGGCGCTCACCTACACGCTCCAGGTGGACAACGCCGGACCAGCCAACGCAGCGTTGACGGTTGCAAGCCTGGTATTTGGCCCCGGGCTCACGCTAACCAATAGCGACTGCTCATTGTCCGATCCCGGCGGCGAATGGTCAATTGGCACGCTTGCTCCCGGCGGGTCCATACAGTGTCTGGTGACGATGGACGTTTCACCTCAAGCGACGGGCATCGCATCCTCCACCGCATCGGTCCGTTCCGGCACCTCGGATCCGGATGCCACCGACGATCAAGCCGCGCTGTCTACTCCGATCGTGACCTCCGCTGACCTTGAGATCGTAAAGTCTGGGCCGGCGTCGGCAACACCCGGCGACGACGTTGAATTCACACTGGTGGTCAGGAATAACGGACCTTCGGTCGCCAGAGATCTTCTGATCACAGACACGCCCTCGACCGGGCTCTCGGTTTCTGGTTCCATCGGAGGCTGTGCCGCGGGATTTCCGTGCGCGGTCTTATCGCTTGCCGTAGGGGCCGAATTGTCCACGACAACAACCGTCAATGTTGCACCGGGGGCAACGGGAGTACTGTCCAACGAAGCGTCAATTGCAGCCGCTACCTCTGATCCTGATCCCTCGAACAACACCTCGACAGCGTTCCTCTCAGCAGTCCCGACGGCGGATCTGCAAATCACCAAGACGGGCCCTGAAGCCATCGTTCCTGGCGAACCTTTGGCCTATCTCATTCGCGTGGAGAACCTCGGACCCTCGGACGCGGTGGACGTAACGCTCACCGACCCGACGCCGGCCGGCCTCGTGTTTGGTTCTGCGACTGGTGTATGCACCTCGTTCCCATGCAGTCTGGGGACGCTGTCTCCGGGTGACGTGAGGGACATTGCGGTGGGTATGAGCGCACCTGCGACCATCACCCGGGCGTCTGTGACAAATGTTGCAGAGGTTGGCTCTGCCACTCCCGACGGAGACGCGTCCAACAATATTGCCAGCGTCACCTCATCGGTCACGGCTACCGCTGATCTTGCCCTCACCAAGTCTGCCGACGTGGTGGTTTCCGGGACGGCCAGCGTGAACCTGGTCGCCTACGAAATTACGGTCACCAACTTCGGGCCCTCGGCCACGGACGGCGTTACGGTGCATGACGCGATGCCGCCATCGCTGACCGTGGTCAGTTTCGTAGCCACCAAGGGTGTTTTTGACCCGATCTCTGGTGTTTGGGATATTGGAACCCTCTCAGCAGGCGAAGGGGTCTCGGTGGAAATTGTGACGGAGACTCTGGGGTCCGGGGTTCTGGTCAATACGGCCGAGATCATGAGTTCGTCGGCGTTCGACCCCAATTCGATCCCCGGAAATGCAGCAGCGGGAGAAAATGATCTGGAGGAGGCGGAAGTGACCCTTCTCCCAACCGTCGATCCAACCACCGTTTCAGGAGCTGCGCTGACAGATCCTCTTGGCGGATCGGTTGGGTACTTCGCACCCGGTGACCCGGGAGGAGGGGCAATCGCCGTTTCCGGTACCACGGCTCGCATTTCTGGCGGTGCAGACGATCAGGTCCTGCTCTACGCGGGGTCTCGCCGTTCGGGTGTGTTCAGGCTGCGCGCTTTGGAAGGCGGCGGCCGGTCCTGGGAAATGATCAGTCCAAGTCTGGGCGAGAGCGTCCTGGAGACGACGGCCCTCTCGACAGACTATTCGACCGGCTCGCCCCGACTCGTGGTGTCGTTCGATGGTCTGGGAGTCTTCGAATCCGGAGATCGCGGGTTGTCGTGGACCGAAATCACGGGCTCTCTGGATGCTTCGGCGATCCAAGTCCTTGAGTTCGGCCCGTCCGGGACGCTCTACGCCGGGACGGCGCAGGATGGCGTGCTCCGGATGTCCGGTGGTGGCTGGTCGTCCTGGAACGATGGTCTCACGACGCTGAACGTCAGAGACCTCGCCCACGCGGGTGGCTTTACCTACGCGGCAACGTGGGGAGGAGGAGTCTTCCGTTCGGACGGATCCGCCTGGGAGCACGTATCTGATGGATTGGGCGTTGGCCAGGTTACAAAGCTGACAGTCGTGAGACGTGGCGGGGAAGATCGGCTCATAGCCGGCACCTGGGGCGGGGGAGTTTCTGAGCTCGTTGGCGACACCTGGAGTTCGGTGGGCTTTGGACTTGAGAGGGCATTTGTCCTTGATGTTATTGCCGTTGGAACCAGTCCAGGTGTAATTGCCGTCACTCGCGACGCAACGTACCAGTATGATGTAGGCGCGGATGCCTGGCTCGCACTGGACCAGGGTCTTGGCGACGAGCGTCTTCTGAGCGTGGCCGTAGTCTTGGATGCCGATGGCACAGCTACAGAGATGTTTGCGGGTACCGCAAATGACTGGGTGATTTCCATCGCCGACGCGAACGGTGACCAAGAATTCTTCGACGGCCGTTGGGAGCCAGCCGAGGAGAGCACCCAGGAGCTTCTCCGGGTTCGCGGCATCACCTTTGACGCTACCGGCAGTCTTTTTGCGGCGGTAGACGGCGGCGGCGTTTTCTATCGGCCTGACGACCGGACCCCGTCACAGTTGCTGAACAGCGGCCTCACAACTCGAGGGACGCGGACGATTGCGGCGCTCACCGATGGTGGCGTTGACCGTATTTTGGTGGGTTCTGACGACGGCGTCTTTGTCCTCGAGGATGACAGCCGGGACGGGGAGTTGGGAAGCGGAGATACGTGGTTTGGCTCGGCAGGCCTGTCCGGAAAGCTCGTTCAAGCGCTTGGCACCGGAGGCGCGGGCGTTGTGGCAGGCACGTCCGATGGGGTTTACGTGTCCCAGGACCGTGGATCCAGCTGGCAATTCGGGAGCCTGGCAGGTACCGACATCAGATCCCTTGCCAGTGTCCAAGGTGGCTTCAGCCTCTTTGCTGGAACGGTTGGTCAAGGAGTCCTACGCTCCACCGACGGAGGATACACCTGGACCTCGACCGGGGCCGGAGTTGGAGGCCCGGTCAGTGGGATGGCCGCAATTGGGACCAATGTCTTCGCGGCAACCCCGCAAGGAGTCTTTGCATCGGGAGACCTAGGCAACACCTGGACTCTCATGGCCTTCGAGGCGCTGGGCGTCGATGTCATCTCGCTTGCGGCTCTGGATACCGGTGTCGTCTACGCCGGCACCGCCTTCGAGGGCGCGTTTTTCGTGTCCGACTGGGACCGGGATGGCGCGTATGCGGACGAAATGTGGCAACGCGTTGAGGGCTTTGACCCCGAAATTGTCGTGAGCGCCACGGCTACCGACCAAGCGACGACCGACGTCTACTTCGGATCGACCAGCGGGCGAATTTTCAGGGCCAGTCAACCGACGGGCGTAGCCGTGGACGGGGCACCCGAGATTCCCGAGGGATATGCGCTGGGGCAGAACTACCCCAACCCGTTCAATCCTGTGACGGCCATCCCGTATGCGCTTCCGGGGACATCGGAGATCACAATCGAGGTGTTCGACCTGGTCGGTCGCTCCGTCGCCTTGCTGGTCTCCGGGGTCAAGGAAGCTGGATACCACACGGCTCTTTGGGACGCTTCAGGTGCACCCACTGGTGTGTATCTGTACAGGATTCAAGCAGAGGGTTTCACCGCGGTCAGACGTCTTGTACTGCTGAAGTAGCATCCATTGCATACCATCCTGAACAGTCATCGAATGCTCGGCACGCGGGGTATCGGCACCCGGTTTTCTCTGCTCGTACTCCTGGTATTGGTTGGCGTAACCAGCGCACAGGCGGGGACCTCGGGAAGTGATTCGACATTGAGGAGCACCCCGTCGGCGGACTTCCTGACAAAGGAGTTCAGCGGTCCCGGCGTACCCGGCGGCCAGGTCACGCTGACCTTCACCATTCTGAACAACTCAGGCGGCCATGCCACGAACCTTACGTTTACAGATGATCTCGGGGCCACGCTAAGTGGGCTGGCGGCCACCGGCCAGCCTGCAAGTGACATATGCGGAACCGGCTCAGTCTTGTCTGGAACAGACCTGATTACACTGAGCGGCGGGAGTCTGCGCTCGGGGGATACCTGCACATTCGACATCACACTTCGTATCCCTTCAGCGGCAGAGGTGGGTGCACACACAAACACTACTGGGGCTCCCTCAGCTGATATAGAGGACGCTGGAGACGGCCGTGGGGGCGGCGGGCACCAGACCTTCCCTCCGGCCACGGCGGACCTGGTCCTGGTGGCTGGCATTCTTCTGGAAAAGGAGTTCACTGACGATCCCGTCCCCGCCGGAGCAGACGTCACAATGAGGTTCACCCTCTCGAATACGGATCCCACAGGTTCGGCAGAGGCGATCGCTTTCAGTGACGGGATTACGGCCTTTATGGGAGAGGCGGTTGTCAGGACCGTGCCGGCATCTGGATTCTGCGGGGCAGGTGCAACTATCGCGGTGACCACCGAGGAAGACCAGGTGAGCCTGGATGTGGCCGGCGCATCCCTGACAGGAGGGGGCAGCTGCACTTTCGATGTCATCCTGGGTATCATCGCGGGCGCTCCGGCGGGGAGCTACACGAATACAACCAGTGACATTTCCGCGCTGGTGGGCGGAATCGGAGTGACAAACCTCGGGGCCAGGGACGACCTGGTCATTCAGGCTGGGCCGCTCTTTTCCAAGTCGTTCTCGGCGGCCGCCAAACCGGGCGATGTGGTCGATCTTGTGTTCACGCTCTCCCATCTTGAGGGAGTCCAGGACGTCACTGATCTGACGTTTTCCGACGACCTGGAAGCAACCCTGACCGGCCTGGTTGCTACCGGGCTCCCTATGTCCAACGTGTGCGGCCCTGGTTCTGTACTCGGCGGGACCAGTTCTCTGACCTTCTCGGGCGGCAGTGTGGCGGCCGGCGGTTCGTGCACATTCTCGGTTCCCGTCCGGGTGCCCGGCGATGCAGCGTCAGGAAGCTACACAAACACCACGAGTCCACTCCTGGCGAGCATTGGCACCACTGTCGTGACGGTCGCTCCGGCCTCCACCGACCTCCAGGTGGTCGGTCTGGTCCTCACCAAGGAGTTCACGGACGACCCTGCGAGTCCAGGAGGGACGGCCACACTGATGTTTTCCGTTGAGAATGCAGGGGCCCAGGACGCCAGTGGCATCGCCTTCACGGATGATCTGGAGGCTGTACTCACCGGACTGGTTTCGACAAGTGGTACCCAGAGCGGTATTTGCGGTGCCGGATCGACGGTCGGCGGGACAACCACGGTTGGCTTCAGCGGTGGGAGCCTGGTTGCCGGAACGTCGTGCTCGTTCAGTATCGTTCTGCAGGTGCCGGCGGACGCCACCCTGGGTAATTATCTCAACATCACTTCCGTCGTGTCGGCCAATCCAGCGGCGGCGATCACGTTTCCCGGTGCCAGCGATGTACTCGAAGTTACAACGCCAATCAGCCTCGCAAAACGGTTCACGGGCGATCCCGTGTTACCCGGAGGGGTGGTCACGCTTGAGTACACGATCGCCAACGCGCATACGACTCTTGCTGCAACCGGACTGACGTTTACCGACGACCTGGAGGCTTCGCTAGCCGGTCTGGCTGCCACGGGCTTGCCGAAGACGGACGTCTGCGGGGCAGGGTCGTTGATTACCGGGACAGGATTCTTGAGTCTATCGGGTGGGGTGGTAGACCCAGGGAGCTCGTGCACGTTCTCGCTGGTCCTTCAGACGCCGGGAAGCGCTGCACTAGGCTCGACCCATACGAGCACGTCGAGTAGCCTGGAGGGAATTGTGGGTGAGATGGCCTCGGGCGACCCGGCGAGCGACGATCTCGTTATCGCATCGTCAGGTGTGGCCGTGGATGAATCGCCTGAGATTCCAGAGGAGTACTGGCTCGGGCAGAATTACCCGAACCCTTTCAACCCCGTGACATCGATTCCTTACGCGCTTCCGGTTTCGGGGCAGGTCCGGGTCGAGGTCTTCGACGTAATGGGGCGATCGGTAGCTGCCCTGGTGTCGGGGATTCGCGAGGCGGGCTATCACACCGCGCTCTGGGACGCCAGCGGCGCCCCAAGCGGTGTTTACCTCTACAGGATCCAGGCCGAGGGGTTTGTAGCCTCGCGCCGGTTGGTTCTACTGAAGTAGCGAGGCCGCCGGTGCCCCAGCGCTATTGATCCTGCCGCGAGGAGGTCTGCGAGCTGGCAAGCATGCGTTGGATGTCTGTGATGCTGGCTTCGAGGCTGCCGACGCGAGTGGACAAACCGGCGATTTCCGTGTCCCGCGCTTCGATCATGGCCTGCTGCTGCTTGACCGCTTCGATCAGGACCGCAACGATGCGGGCATAGTCGACCGAAGAAGCGTCTACACCATTTTCTTCGAACACCACGATCTCAGGAATCACGGCGCCAACTTCCTCGGCAATTAAGCCTATATCTGCTTTGCCATTGCCTTTCCATGTATACGACACACCGCGAAGTCGTTCGACAGTCTGGAGAGCGTTTTCGAGCGTTCGAATGTCGGACTTCCAGCGTCGGGAGCTATATGTAGTCCAGGCGTCCGCAATCGGGTCGGTTGGGGAAAATTGGGCAACAGTCAGGACGGTACTGATGGCTGCACCGCCGAGACCTAGAGACCCAGCATTAACGGCGGCAGCCACAGTTGCAGATCCGGCAAAAGTGACATTCTGACTGGCATCAACGGTTGCGGCAAGCGTGCCCCCCGTCGCAATTCCGATCTGATCCGCACCAATCCGGTATATCCCGGTATTCGGGTCATCGGTAAACGCGATTCCCGGCGCCGCCGCACTTCCGTCCGCAAAAGAACTACTCCCTCCAAGCGCAGTCGCGGTTCCGTTCACGCTGAGCTTGACCACACCATCTGACTCCCAGAAAAGGCCCGTATCCGTATCCCCAGTAAAGTTGATAGCAGGCACGGCTGCACTTCCAGCAGGAATTGTGAGGGCGCCATCTGATCCGATGCTAACGCGCTGTATTCCGCCAGTGGCAAATCCAAGCTGATCCGCACCAATCTGAAACATCCCGGTATCCGGATCTCCGTTGAACTTGACGGCGGGGACGGCTGCATTTCCTGGGTTAACTGTGATGGTGCCGGCTCCCGCGGGGGAGGAAGTGCCAAAGCCAATGGCTCCGCTTGCCGCAACGTAGATGCTGTTTGAAGGAGCATCCGGTATAATCCTAAAGGGCAGTTTGCTGCCGTTCGAGGCATCGCGGATGAAGAAGTTGGTCTCGTTGCCAGCAATATCCCACGTTTGGGTGCCGAAGCCCGAAGATCCGTCCTGCTGGAGGCGCAGCGTCGGGCTGTCTCCGTCCAGGACGTGGATCTCAACGATGGGGGTTGCCGTCCCGAGCCCAACGCGACCCGCAGCGTCCACATAAAGAGAGTTGGACGGCGCGCCGCCAATGATCTTGAGCGGCACTCGACCGCCATCGCTGTCACTCACAGCGAAGTAGCTGGCACCACCGTTCGCCGAGTCATTTATGGTTAGCTCCCAGTCGCGCGTCGGAAAGCTTGAGGAGTTGCTCGTGTCCTGGAATCGGATCCGGAGGTTGTTTTCCTTCAATCGAATAGTGTCGAACCCAAAACTCTCACCGTTGACGCAGTCAAAGCCCGCGCAGATGCTCCCCGTCACTATCAGGTCGTCCTGGATCAGCTGGTCCCGGACTGAGGGGGGCGGGAGAGGCTCCACCGCCGCCGTCATATAGTCAAACGGAGTCGCGACGGCCGATCGGAGACCGGCGGCGTTGAAGTTGGACTGATCGATAAAGTTGAAACTGCCTTCCTTGGACTGGAAATAACCCCTGACCCATGGGCCTGGCTCGCTGCCATTGTCCATAAGCCGGAAGTAGGCCCTCAGATACTGTCCGTCTGACCCGCGGTCCGATTCCGGTGGCAGTACGTAGCCGCGATAATTGCTCACACTTCCGTCGGCATTGGAAGACGAAATGGAAGCCTCCAGCCAGCGGTCATCTCCCGAGGCGCTCTGGCTGCTGGATGGAGTATTCCGGAGACCGGTCGAACTTGACCCTGATCCAAGGCCAGTCTGAGACTCTTTGGCGTCCGGCTGCGGTTCCTCCTCGGTCACGACAAACTTTCCCTTCGAGACCCCGAAATGACCCGACTCGATCGCGGAGGAGGGGTCGATTCCCGCATCGGAGAAAATTGCCGCGATAAGCATGCGATCACCTTCGGCGCGCGCAGCCAGCAACTGCGACCTCGTGGTTGCTGAGAGTTTGATCGCGCCCTTCAATTCGTAGGTATAGGAGCCATCGGTCAGCCCGGCTGGCGGCACCGGGAAGGTGGGTTCTTCACCCTCAGGGAAAACGTTTTCCGAGAGGAACTCGTCTGGCCCCACTACGACGAGAGTCACGCTCTCAAAGCCCGGCTTTACCGAAAAGCGGACTTCTGCCTCACTGGCAGATACTCCTGTCACCAGGCCGTTAAACTCCTGGGCCGTCGCGGATCCCACAGAGGAGATCGCAGAAATCAGCAGCAATGCTGCAACGGTCCGGTTTGTTGTCTTGATCATGGTCATGGGTGCAGGAAAGGCCAGAGTTCGAGAGTCCTGCAAAGTAAGGGATGCGGGCCAGAGGAACAGCATGGAACGACTACCTCTGATAGACAAAAGTAGGCCAAGTTGTTCGCAGAGGCTGGCCGTCTCGAACTGTAGCCAGCAGGGACCGGAGGTGTGTTGCGTACTCCTGTGGGCCATCGCGGTCGGCTTGGGAGACCGCTTGCACCAGCAAGCGGCTGGCATCGTCGAATCTCCCCACTTCCGAGAGGGCCAGGGCGGCAGTCTCCAACGTTTCCGTACGCTGTTGAAGAGATAGTGCTTTTTCGGCCAGTTCAAGTGCCCTGTTCCCGTCCCGTATGGCCTCATTAGTGCTCGTGGCCAGGATTCTCGCGATTCCATCCGTCAATCCAAGATGATCGGGCGATACGGTCAAGCCGCGCTCAAGCACATCGAGGGCTTCCCGATCGTTTTCCGCTTTGTGCAGGCAGAGTACCAGATCCTGCCTGACATCAAGACGGGTCGGGTCTTCGGAGAGGGCGGCACGCAGAGGGCCCAACGCATCTCCGCATCTGCCTGACCGCCTCAGGATCCGGGCCAGTTCAACGGAGGCGTCCAGGTTGAACGTGACACCGCTTGAAGCCGCCAAAAATGAGGCCTCCGCGCTCTCCGGACTATTCATGGCGAGCGCAATCACTCCGAGGTTGTAGTGGGCCTTGTCGAGCGTGGAATCCAGTTCGAGGGCACGTCTGAAGGACAGAATCGCGCCAGATCGACTTCCGCTGTTTGCTCTCGCCACGCCCAGGTTTAGATGGATCGTTGCCGAGCCCGGATTGCGCGAGACTGCATTCTCCAGAAGCAGAGCCGCGTCTGCGTAGTTACCCTGCTGCATGAGCGCTTCCGCACGTGTGGTGGCGGTCGCGCCGACAGCAAATCGGATGGAGTCCAGCCGGACCATTCTGGGGTCGTCAATGGAGACCGGCCTGTCACCCCGGCGGGACAGTTGAGCATCCCCTTCGGCCGTTTGGCCCATGCGAGAAAGGGCCGCGGCAAGCGGACTTCGAACCTGTGAAGCATTGGGCTGCAACGCCAGCGCACTCCTGAAATGATCAACGGCATCTGCTGGGCGAGACTCTTCCATCCTTGCCTGACCCAGCAGGAAATGGGCCAGAGCGATTGTGGAGTCGCGAGAGAGGACCGCCTCAAAACGCTTGGATGCAGCCCCGAATTTGCCCTGTTCCAACAGCGTTTCCCCTAAACGAAGCTCTGCAAGGCCATCCTCCGGCCGGCTTCGAAGGAAGTCTGCAAATTGCTCGGCGGCAGCAGGGAGATCACCCTGCTGTCGATTAAGAATACCGAGGTAGTACCCCCAGTCAGAAGCGGAGCCACTTTCGGTAACCGCACTTTCAAGCGCCTCGATCGCCTGAGTAGGGAAGTCGTAGGCCAGAAGGATCAAGCCCAGGCGCCCCAACTCCTCTCCGCCGGGGTGTAGCGTGGCAGTTTGGTGGACTGACTCAATCTGCGCCCTCGCATCAGCTGTTAGCCCATCCAGGTTCGGCAGGTCCGCAGGTTGATAGGAGGAGCCACATCCAATAAGGCAGAGGGCAAGGACCAGCGCGCGCTTATGCATAGTCATTACTGATGTGCGCCGGGCACGATGGTGCCGTTTCCTTTCTGAAGTATCACGTAGTTATTAGTGCTTTCGAGGGTCCATGTTTCCTCAAGTCCGTCCGGCCAGATGACGCGGACATTGGCGGGGGAATCCCGCACGAGACCGAAGACGAGTCGAGGGTCGCTAGATGACGCGTATCCGCCATCCGACCGGAAGATCGCCATTTTCGACGACGTTCCCTGAGAGAGATGTACTTCCGCCCCGGTGGCCGCGGATCCTGCAGGGTCTTCCAGTTGGACCCCCGCCCAGGAGAAGTCCCGGCGGGACGTGTTCCGCAGAACCTGGGCGGGGCCCGAATTATTGGATATAACAAGGTCCACAAGGCCATCGTTGTCAAGATCCGCCGCGGCGACGCCTCGACTCACCTCCGAAGCCCCATCCTCAATCCAGCCTTCCAACTCGACAAGTCCCGCAGGGCCATTCCTGAAGAGTTGATTTGGCTGTCTGAGCGGAAAAGGATCGCCGGCATCCACCTGCTCCGCCAGAATCCGGACATCGCCATTAGCGACAAAAAGGTCGACCCAACCGTCCAGGTCAAAATCACGCGAGACAACTCCAAAGCTCGTGTACGGAATGCTCTGCGAGCCCGCCTGAGATTGCCGCGAGGCGTCATCAAAATATCCTTCCCCGTCGTTCAAATAGAGCGTATTGGTCTCTCCGTTCAGGTGTGTCAGGAAAAGGTCGGAGTCCGTATCGCCATCGAAATCCGCTACTGCTACCCCCATGCTGGCCTCCGGTACCCCTCGCATATTCACCGCCGCGCCCCGTCGAACGGCCTCATCTCGGAAAACGCCGTCTGTGTTCATCCACAGTCTATTGTCGGAGCCGTCGTTGGCCACGTAGATATCAGTCCATCCGTTGTGGTCGAAGTCGGACACAGCGATACCCATGCTGGCGCTGGCCGCTCCCCCTAGCCCCCGCTCATAGGTGACGTCCTTCAGGGAGCCGTCGCCCATATTTCGGAGAAGCGTATTCGACACCGGACGATAACTCTTCGGCCCGCAATAATCTCGTCTCCCGGAGACCGCAGAGGTGCAGGGGTGGTCCGTGTCGAGCGTGTAATCCACATAGTTGGCCACCACGATATCCTGCCACCCGTCCCGGTCGAAGTCCAGGAATGCTGCGGCTACCGACCAGCGGGATTCATCGGGCAACTCAGGCTGACCGAGTTCGCTGAATGTGCCGTCTCCGTTGTTCACCCAGAGTTGATTTCGGCCCCAGTTGGTCAGGTACAGGTCTGGCCAGCCGTCATTGTTGATATCACCAACGGCCACGCCCATGCCGTATCCCGAAGCGGTCACGCCACTGGATTCGGTAACGTCTACCAATGGTATGCTACCCGGGCCGTCGGAATCGTTTCGAAAGAGCCGATCTGTGAGCGACGCGTCCGATTGATTGTGGATGTGCTGCCCCTGAACCAGGTAGACGTCCATATCGCCGTCCCGGTCATAGTCCAGGGTCGCTACTCCACCGCCGGCGATCTCCACGAACGTCATGCGACCTGTCATGCCGTTGAAGTACTGGAAATCGAGTGCGGAGGCCTCGGTGAGGTCTTCAAACCGGATCGGGGATTCCTCAATCCCGGAGCAGCCCACACTGCAAGCTGCCAAGGCCAGGATCCAGGCCCGAACCACACGTGTTGTCGTAACGAGGGTGCCAACGCGCAAAATAAAGGGCTCCTTTCTTTGAATACTAGGCTACGGGGCGCGTAAGTTTGCGGGACCCCCTGGCCGGCCAAATCTACACGCTCAGGCCGGGAAAAGGAGAGGCGGATATCAGCCGTCCCGCGCCGTACCAACCAACCATACTTGGGATCCTGATGAACGCCTGTAAGCACCGCGGTGCGCCTCTCGTATGCACGCTGGTCCTCGGACTGCTTCTTGTTTCGCCCACGGGGCTTCTTGCGCAGACTCAAGAGATTGGGCCGGACGGTCGCCCGATAGGTATGTCGGGGGCCAGGAGTGCCCGAATTGTGACGCAGGACCGACCCGTGTCCATTGAAGCGCTGACTGGCGATGACGCTGACGTTCCGGGGTCCTACGGGAAGCCGGAAATCCGCGCGTCTCTGACCAGCCGCTCCTTCCTTGCGGACGGGATTACTGCTGTGGGAATTGGGACAGGGGCTCCAGCCAACAGTCTCCAGATCTCGGACAACGGCTGGGTTGGCCTTGGCACCGAAACCCCCCAAGGACGCCTCCACGTGGTGGGTTCTCTTGGCGACGCAGGAACCCGCGACCTGCTGCTACTGGATGAAACCGGGAACCTTGAGATTGGCGGTGTACTCTCCGAGGCTTCCAGTATTCATCTGAAGGATCGCATCCGGCCGGTGGACGGGGACGATGTACTTGAGCGGCTTCTGAGTCTTCCGGTTCAAACATGGAACTACACCACGGATCTTGCCTCTACAAGACACATGGGAGTGATGGCCCAGGATTTTCACGCGGCGTTTGGGCTGGGGAGTAGTGAAGAGGCGATAGCGGTTTTGGATGTGAGTGGAGTCACCATGGCGGGACTCCAGGCATTAGCCGCGCAAGTTGAGGCGCAGTCGGCGGTGATTGAGGAGCTGAGGATGCAGAACACTTCGCTACTGCGTCGGCTCAAGGCACTGGAATCTCGCTAGTCTCACGGGCCATCAGAATCGTATGAAAGCGTTATCCGTAGTACTCTGTGGCCTCCTGTTTCTAGGAGCCTCGTCGGTGTTTGCCCAGAGCCGGACGATCTCCCCGGATGTGCTTGTAGGCTCCGATGAGGCGCGGTCCTTCCGCCTGTCGGCACAGTTGCCTGACCTGGATGATGTGTTTGGGATGGACCCCAAGCTCGCGTACAGTCCGGTCTTGGATGAGCACCTTGCGGTCTGGACCGAACGAGTCGCTGGGCAGCGCTTCGTGGTCGGTCAGCGGATCAAGGCATCGCGCGAGCCTGTCGGGGAGCCATTGCTGCTATCGGGACCGGGGCTTTCAGTCTCCGGGCCAGCTGTGGCCTATGACCGGAAACTCAGCCGATACCTGGTGGCATGGCTCTCGGACGCAGGTGACGCAGGCCACCAGATTCAGACACTTCTTGTGGACGCACTCTCCGGAAGTCCCATCGGGCGTCCGGAGAGCCTGGATGAGGTCCGATTCGCTCGCGCCCCCGCGGTTGCCTACGGAGACGGAGGCTACGCGATTGTCTGGCAGCAGACGGATCTCCAGGGGGCGTCAGAAATTTTCTCCCTGTCACTGGACGCGGCCACGGCTCGTCAGACGGGAAGCCCCACACAGTTGAGTTCTACAGGAAGCGACCACTCCGATTCGCGATTTGACGCGGTGACGCCCGCGATAGCCTTTGACTCTCGGGAGAATCGATTCCTGGTAGCCTGGGGGGCCAACGGCAGCGATTTTTCGAGTAGGCCTGAGCGTTTTGAGGTCAGTGCTCGCAGTTTGGACCTGGCGGGGAATCCCGCGTCCGATGTGTTTTCTGTCGGGGCCGCTTCAGGCACTGGCGTCGACGCCAGGTGGCCAGCACTTGCGTGGGCTGGAAAGGCAGGAGAGTTCCTGGCTGTATGGACCAGCCAGTCTTCGGGGCCGGGCGGGGGCTCATTTTCCGTTGAGGGTATCAGGATCGCGGTCGGACAGGAGTCTGTCGAGGACGAGTTGATCCGGGTGAGTCCAGTTGGGGGCCATCGCGCCCTCCACCCATCGATAGGTTTTGTCAGCGACACCGGTAAATATCTGGTCTCGTGGGAAGCGATCACATCTGCAGGACGCCGAGGAGTGTCTGCTCGCGCTATCCCGTTGAATCTTGGGCCGCTCGGAGACGTGTACGAATTGGCACCGCAGGACGGGACATCCAGCCCCCGCGCGGGCAATCCCACCGTCCATACAGGAGTCAGCGGGACGGTTTTGATAGCATTCTCGGAGGAAGGCTCGGGCATTACCTTGCAGTCTCTGAGTCTGGGGGCCGAGAAAGGCCCCGCGATCGAGCTTCCCGAAGAGGCTCTCCTTGTCGAGGCCTACCCCAACCCGTTCCGGCAATCAGCGGCCGTATCCGTGGCGGTCGGACAAACGCAGCATCTGGAAGTGATCCTGTTCGATATGCTGGGACGCCAGGTGCAGGTCATCTATCGGGGAGATGTCCAGGCAAACGAAGTGCGCGAGCTGACGATTGACGGCTCGTTACTTCCCAGCGGCAACTACCTGCTGCGGGCCATGGGTGAGGGCCGTCAGTGGACGGTTCCGGTGCTTCGGTTGCGTTAAGAGACGCTCGGTTATTGGCGCGACTTCCTGTCGAACGGAAACTGCAGTCGCCCGCGATGCATGTCGCAGCTTCCTACCCCGCGCAGGCCTCAGCACACCAAAATCACCGGTTTGGTACGCGCGAGCCCATTGGCCTGATAGCGGACCAGATACATACCGGCTGGAAGGCGGTCACCGTCAAACGAGACCGTGTGGTTTCCCGCCGGAAAGAGACGGTCTGCGAGCACCGCGACGGTCCGGCCCAACTCGTCAACCATGGTAAGTCGTACGACGGAGGCTGAAGGGACCTCAAATGGAATACTGACGAGTGACCTGAATGGATTCGGGTATGCGGGCAACAGGTCAAACGTATTCGCCACCTCCGACTCTGTTGAAACGTCAATCGCAGTTGAAAATGAGGCCGAAGTCCACGCGCTGAAGCCTGCGCCATTACCAGCGCGCACCCGCCAGAAATACATAGAACTGGAGGCTAGCCCGGCCACCCGGAAAGTCGTAGTCGTGAAGGCCGCATCGTCTACGATCGGGCTACTGAAATTGACCGCGCTGGAAACCTGAAGGTGATAGACGGTGGCCCCGACGGACGCTTGCCAGGACACATCGACGGTCGTCGCGAGATTGTCCGCGCCATTGGCCGGAGACAGTAGTTATACTGCTGAGGGCGCCACCAGGCCCGCCTCGGTTGAAAAGGAGGCCGCCACCCGGTCGCTGAATCCAGCGACATTGCCAGCCCGGACCCGCCGGTAGTACGTGGTACCGTCCGCCAGGCCCGAAATCTGGGCGGTCGTCTCTGTGAGCGTCGCCTGGTCGTATACGGGCGCAGTAAAATCAGACGCCGCCGACACCTGCAGGTGGTAGACGGTTGCCAGGGTCGAACGACCCCACGAAAGAGCCACCGGTCTGGCGAGGCCGGTCGCGCCGTCCGCTGGCCCTGCCAGGGCCACGGGCGCCGGAGCGATGCTGGCAACCGCGGTCGTACACGACGCGGATGTCCACGAACTCCACCCCGCAGAATTGCCCACGCGAACCCGCCAGAAGTAGCTCGTTCCGGTCAACAGACTTGTAGCCTGAGCCGAGGGCGAAGGACGCGTTGCATCTTCGTATGCGAGCGTAGTAAAGTCAGAGACGGCCGAGACCTGGATATGATAGGCGGTGGCGGTCGCGGCGGAGGACCATGCAAAATCGACGATCGTTCCGAGACCCGTTGCCCCGTCCACATGGTCCGTGGCCGAGACCGAGGCGGGCGGGGAACTGGCAACTTCCCGCTGGAGGCCTGACTACGTAGGGCTGGGAGACCGAGCCTACAAAGCTGTTGGCCACGAAGGCCACGCCCGACTCCACCGGCACCGGTGCGGAATCACCTGTACCTGTCGTGTATGCGAAGGTTATCTCTGTCGGTGCCTCGCCGTAGATGGTGATCACGAAGACCAGTCGCGAACCCTGACGGGTCGACGTCGCAACGCCACGAAGCTCCTGACCGGCGTAGGCCGCCAGTACACCCGCTCCTTCGCCTTCCCCAGCCTGTACCGTAAGAACGACCGTCATGGACTCGGCATACGCTCCCGCGTCAACTGTCCATCCGGTCGGTACCACGATCTCGGGGGCACTCGACACCACGAACGGATCCCCGACGCTCCCGAGGATTGCATTGGCGCTGAATGTCACACCCGGCCTGACCTCGGCAATCTCACCGGTGATCCCGTCCAGAAATCGAAAATCAAGCGGTGCAGCGCCATCGCCGTAAAGCGTCAGAAAGAAAAGCGGGTCTGCGCCCACCATTGTGGCGGTCGCTGTGCCTCGTGCCGTCTCGCCGGAGAACGCGCCGAGGACACTTCCGGCCGTCACCGCGGGCGCATCGACCCTCACGATCAGGTTCATGTTTGACTCATAGGCGAAGGGGTCGAACGCCCACCCGGCCGGAAGCGACACCGGTGCCCCCGAAGCCAACATGACGGGACTCGCCAGAGCGCCCCAACTCGATTCCGGCACGTAAGCGAGCGCCGGCCCAACGGCCGACGGTTCCGAACTTGTTGACGGATTAAAAACCTGAAAATCGACCGACGCGGATACGTCCCCGTACAGCGTCAGGAAGAACAGGGCGGCGCCATCCTGAATACTCATCGAGGCCACTCCCCGAACCTCCGATCCAACAAATGCGGCCAATACCGCCCCCGGATGCTCCACCCGGTCTCCGTCCACCTCCACCGCTGCGATGAGGGTGCAAGAATGGGCGAAGGCCGCGGGGTTCACGACCCAGGTTGAAGGCGCCGGGAGGGTATCGCTCAGCAGTGGGGTCGGCGATCCCTGCGTGCCGAGGATCGCGTTCGGCTCATAGGTCAGGCCGGGCCCAATCGCGACAGGAGCTGACCCCTCCGCGCCGGTGTAGGCCTCAAAGGTGATCGGCTCGCCGCCGCTCCCGTGGATGGTCAGAAAAAAGACCGTGAGTCCGCCAAAGGTTGCTGCCGGGGCAACACCTCGAACGGTCCCATCCGAAAGAGCGGCGAGTACGGCATCGCCGCTCGTCAGCGCACTGCCGTCCACCGTAAGCGTCGCTATGACGCTCATGGTCGACGGAAACGCGGAGGCGTCCACGACCCACTCCGCCGGGGCCTGTGCGCGAGCAGTTCCCGCCAGCAGCAGGACCGCTGCAAGACACGCGGGCCAGTAGCCCGCTCGGTTGAAGCCGACCATCTATTTAAGCACCACCATGCGTCTGACCTGCGATTCGGTCGCCGTCGTCACTCGATAGAAGTAACTCCCGGACGCCAGATCTCGGGCATCAAATTCCACCGAATGCCAGCCGGCTTCGCGGCCGGACTGGTTCAAAAGGGTGGCCACTCTCCGGCCAAGCACGTCGAACACCTGCATCGATACCTCAGATGCCTCCGGGAGGCCAAATCGGATGACCGTCTTCGGATTGAATGGATTGGGGTAGTTCTGCACCAATTCGAACGCGTCGGGAAGTTCGGCCGCAGCCTTGGCTTCCCTGTAGGCGTCCGTCTCGGCCGCAAGATGCAGAGGTGCCGTCGGAGGCAGATAACCGAGCCAGTTCCAGCCGGGCCGGACCGGGATGGGAGATGTGGCCAGATCAGCCTCGGGGCCACCCACCAGCAGCGTTGCCGCACGGCTCAGTTTGATCTGATAACCTGCCCCGCCGCTAACGGCACCAAGTGCACCGACCCAACTGCCGGATGCGTGGTCGAAGACGCTGAAGGCCGTCTGGCTCTTCAGCAAGTCGCCTCCACGCGCATCCAGGAGGACGAGCACGCTGTCTGGATGCGAGGACGAGGGGGTGCGATTGGTCGAGAACCACGTCCAGCCTTGCGACGGGGCGATGGCCTGTTGGGCAAAATCGGTGACCGTGATCGAGACAGGCAGGGCAATGTCGAGGGTTTCTGCACCCACGTCCACTGCGGCATGAACGACGTCCGTGTAGATACCCGGCAACAGGCTGCCATCCAGCGTAAACGAGATTGCCGTGCTGCCGCTGGCTTCAATAGTGCCTTCGGTCGGCGAAAACGAGAGCCAGTCACTCGACAGGGTGAAGGCCGCGTCTTCGCCGCGACCGTTCACCAACTCTGACGACAGGGTGACAAAGGCGCGGTACGGAATCTCCTCTGAAACGACGGACGGCCCCCAGGTGACCGCGCTCCGACGGACGGTGAAGTCCCACGAAACAGGCTCCTCGATCGGGTTTCCTGCAACGTCTGCGATGACCTTTGAGCTCTGTTGGGCGTCTTCGGTTCCTGTTAGCAGTTCCACCTTCAGCAGGCGTCCCTCCAGGTCGGGCCAGGAGAGCGACTCGCCGGAATCCAGCTCCAGCACGAGTGACCGGCCATTGCAGACGGCGCGCGTCTTGATCACGGCTCCCTGCTCGGCTCCGTCGCCATACGTCAACCTCGTGTTGATGAAGTCTCCGTCGGTGCGCACCGAACTGCAGCCGATCGGCTCATTGAACGTGATCTCTATTTCGTCGCAGAGCGCGAGTACGCGGTCACCCGGTCACCCGGTTCGGGCAGGCCGAATACCTGTGGTGCGGCCGTATCGACGTATCCCGGCACGGCATCGGAGTAGACCCTCCGAATGGATTCGCCCTTCTTGCATTCCGTAAACGCCCGGACTTCGTATTGAAAGGGAGTAACCGGGATCCTCAAGGCCTCGTTCAGCCACTGGTCTCCGAGATCATCCCCATCACCCAGTCGGTGATACTGCAATCCAATCGCCGAGACGGTGTCCGCCTCGGAGATCGGCAGGACAAACTCTCCGAGGAGCACGTCCAGGCTCTCCAGGATAGTTATCGCGTTCAGCGCCCATCCACTACTCGGTCGGGTGATGGCGATGTCCGAACACGGAGCCGTGTAGCCAATATCAAAGGAGACCGAAGCCGCCAGAGCCTCGGTCTCATCTTCTGTTGGCGCCAGGGTAACGGTAATGTCGTCGTACGAGTAGACATTGGGTCCGCGAGACACAGCCAGCGTCACCTCCTGAGACTGCTGCGCGCCAAGCGTGAATGTGAGCCCGCCGTGGATTGGAGCCCCCTGGGCGGTCAGAATCGCGCCGCCCGGGTTTGACGTGTGGTCCGTCTGAAGCACATAGTCGCGTTGTTCCTGACTCTCGCCCGCGTTGGTCAGCGTCAGCGTGAATACGGCCGGCTCGCTGGGACCAAGAATATCGGAGCCTTCGGGCTCGCTTTTTGGCCACTTCACCAAGACACAAACATACCTAACCCATGGTCGCCCTGCCAAGCGAGTCCGCCCTCGCCTCGGGCTTTTTCCCATGAGTAACGGGCGCCGGCAGAGAAGTGTGCTTGGCCTTGCGCTGTCCCGTGGCAGGCCGTTTCTTCAGCCCGCACCCCCAAAAGCTGAACCGCTCGGGGCTGTGCCGCCCAAGGACGGCTAGACTCTGAGCATTCCGTAAACAACCTGAATACACTGAGACCGTATGAGAGCCCGAAATATCCATCTCGTGACACCCTCGGACGACGCCTACCGGGCCTTTTCCAGTGAGCGGGCCCAAGAGTCGAGGCACCTTCGCGAGAGCCTCCCGCCGTCCGCCGCGCAGAGGCTGTCTCTGGAGCTGGAACGGGTGCTGGAAGCCTGGGTCGCGACTTTTGTCCAGACCGATGACCGGCGAATAGTGGGCTACGACCTCTTCAGGCAAAACACAAACCGGTATGTACCCTCGTACCGCGAACTCGACTCCATTGCTTGGACGAGCGAGGAAAGCGCGGTTGTGTTTGAGTTCAAGGTCAGCGGAAACCCGGTGAGCGTCAACAAGGCCCTCAAACAGCTGGAGATGTCCGGCCAAATTCTGGCTTGCCGATTCTCGGTGCCAGGTCAGGCCGTTGTCTGGTGCGACACAACCAACGGAGAAGTAGAGTCCGACTTTCCAAGCCTGGATCTCGAGGCCGCCAGGGCGCAGCTGCTTCTGGAGATGGAATCGAATGCTGTGGTACGCCTTTCCGCCAGAGACGTCTGGAATTGGGGCGTTGCTCAGTCGCTGGTGACAGACTCTGAACTTTATGAGCAGGTGGTTGCGGAAGCCCAGGCGGCGGCCACGCTGAGGGCGGGGCGCCAGGAACTGCTGGATGATGGGGTCGCTCCCGATGATCTCCCGGAGCGGTTGAGGACTCGGCGTCCGGAATTGCCGCCGGCGGGTTCGGCTGCTTTCGGGGATACGGCGCCCGAGGAGGGTACGTTGGCGGCCAAACTCAGGAAGGCGCTGGAAGGGGGGCGGTAAGGGGCTATTTCATCAAAACAAGTGTCCTCGCAATCGCCCCACCCTGCGTCGAAAGTCGATACAGGTACGTGCCAGTTGGGAGGTCCCTTGCCGAGAACTGGACCTCATGAGAACCGGCTTGCACCGTTCCATCGACCAGGAGTGCCACTTCTCGGCCCAGTGTGTCAAATACGGCAAGTCGAACGTGCCCCGTTTGAGGAAGCTCAAAGCCAATGGTAGTCTGGGGATTGAACGGGTTCGGGTAGTTCTGCTCCAGGGTGTACCCACTTGGAATCGCCCGGTCGGCCGGATGCTGGCTCGCAGTTGACGCCCCGTTGGGGTTGGTCGCGAGAACGGTCCCTCCGTCCGACGTGCCCATGAAGACCAGGCCAGTCATGGACGTCGCCAGGAACGTGATATTGCCTGTCTTCAGGATGAACTCTGTGAAGGACGCTCCGGCATTGGGCGTGTCCCAGGCGAAGGCTCCAAATCCCCAACTCCCCACTATCAGATCCTCGTCGCCAAAACTGTCGGTCGCGAAAGTCAGCGATCGTATTTCAGGTGTAGCCACGGAGGCGTCGCTAAGTGTCACCGTCGGGCCGATCTGGGTCCAGGTCCCTGTGAAATCGGTCGGCCCGGCAGTCAGGTTTGCCCGCCAGACACCCTTGCCGGTTGCGGTATACAAGTAATTCGCGTTCGGCGAGAACTCCAGATCGAAGACGTGCCCCGCGAAGTCGTCCCCGGTATTGTCGATATTCAGTAGCGCATCGTTTTCGACCGTCCCTGTACCGGTATCGTCGAGAACCTCCCACGAGGATGCATAGTCGCGCGAGACGTACACGCCACGCCCGAAGAGGCCGGCGTACACCACGCCCGCCACTGACGGGTGACTTACCAGAGACCAGGGTGTATCCGCTGACACACCCGGCAGCGAACCCTCCTGGTGCCAGTGTGAGCCTCCATCCAGGGAGCGGAACACGAGCCCGTTGTCGGCCGACAGATAGAGTATTCCCGGGGTGGAGCCTTCCGCGATGGCGTACACGATGGAGAAGCCGCCGGGCGTAGTCCAACTCTCTCCGCCGTCATCGGACCGGTAGAGCCCCTGAGATCCCCAAGACCCGAGCCAAAGAACGCCACTTGAGTCCTCGAACAGGTCGTTGACAAGCAGAGGGAATGGCAGGTTGCTGGAACAAGGGCGCCACAGGTCGCCTATATCTGAGACGGGAAGCGCAGGGCGCGGCCATTCACCCACAGCCAATTCGGGGATTTTACACCACACCGCTCCGGTGATCCCGGGCGATCCCAGATAGAGCCCGACCATGAGTGCCTCGTAGGTGCCCTCGCTGGTCGTCTTGTTGTAGTAGATAGCCGCGTTGACGTGGGCCTTCTCCGGAAAGGCGAAGCCCATAGAGAGATCCAACACTGCCGAGTCGTTGGCCGGGTTGCTGTCCTGGGTTGCGCTCGAGGTGAAGGTGACCTCCTGTGCACTGGACTGATTGGCGAAACCAGAAATAGTCAGCGTCTCACTTCCGCCAGAAGTGATCGTCGGGATCGTCCAAACGGGATCAGTAAAAGAGCCCACGCTGGGACTCGTGGCGAAACTGGAGGCCAGCCAGTCCGCGAGCGCAGCGTCCACGATGACCGTGACGCAGTTGACATCACTCGGGCCGTTGTTGGTGGCAGTTACGATCAGCTCAGTCCCATTAGAGGCGGAGAGCTGGGCGGTAGCGTAGAGGGTCGAGTAGTTGAGCCCAATGGAGACGTCTGCCCCTCCGATTGACTCTATTTCGTTGAACAAGATATCAGCGTGGCCCGTCGAGAAGCTCACTGAACCTGAACCGGCTGCTTCTGCGACCGCGCTTACCAGGGCACCGCCTGACGAGTCAATGGTCAGTGCATCGCCCGGACAGACGCCGGCGGGAGCACCTCCGTCGATTTCAATTGAGTAGGTGGCCGAGGGCGTCACGCTGAAGAGGCTGGCCGAGGCACCGCCGTTGACCGTGAGACCGGAGAAAGTCCCGGCTAGAGGAGTGTCGAGTGAGCCAATCTCAAAGGTCTCCGCGCCTCCTCCGGAACTGGTAATTGACAGCGATGTCGTCGGATTCTTGAACGACAACGATTCACCACCTACATCGGAATCGATATGAGAGTACCCGTTTCCTGCCCCTCCGTCGCCGGAGTCGGACAGGGTCATGGTTTCAGCCAGAGCGCTGGAGAACTCAAAGGATCTCGCGATGGCGCTCAGATTATCCACTATCGGCGACAAGTTGTCGTAGCCGATAACCGTGGGTCCCGTGCCTACGGTGATCGAGCCAGCGGTCGCACTTGAGAAGAGGTGGGCAACGGATGCCTGGACGCCCGCAGCATCCTCAATGACGAGGCTATTGAAGCCTGAGCCCCCATCGAACATCAGAGGAATGCCGGCCGTCGCCATCGCGCCGCTGACGGTCAGGATGGAGGACCCCGCCCAGCCAGCAACGTCCAGCGACGTCAAGGCGGTCGCAGGGGCCTGGAAGATCACATTCGCCGAGTCATCGGTGTACACCACGTCTACGCCATCGAAGTCGAGGCGCCCCGAGCCGGTGTTCATCTCGACGTGTATGGCGGCAGCGGCCATGATGTCGACCGTGTAATCTTCTACTTCGCCATCGGGCTGGAATCCGCCAACCTCGACCAGTGATCCTGCCTGGCTCATGGCACTGGTGACTCGAAACCGAAGTCCCGCCGCAGTCGCCGTCCCGGCAGGCAGCGTGAAGGTCACCAGGTTGTCCCCAGCGCTGAGGGCCTCATTTGTGATCACGTTTTCTCCAGCATCCAGGAAGGAGTTGTTGCCATTCGCATCGACCCATCCCTGTAGGTAACCGCTACTTGCGCCTGAGAGCTCGACGTTCACAGAGACGGTCGATCCGTCAATCAGGCGCGAGAATGAGGAGCCATCCGGATCTGGGACGAAGAAGGTGATTCCGTCCTCGTCGTCAAGCGGGCCGCCATCGTCACCGCCGCCGGTGCGTCCGGCGTCGATCGAGGTCTGTCCGTCAGACTCCGTATCTCGCACAGCGCCCAGAATTGGGCCCAGGGGGGCGTGCCGGGCGGCGTCGCCGGAGCCAAGAAGCGTCACTGCGTTGTGCCCTGACGCGAGGTCCCCCATATCCATAAGACCGGTGCCGGTCACGTGGAAACTGGTTGGGCTCTCATCGGGGTCATCGCTCACCATGGCCATGGCAGCGATCTGGACGCCGGCATCAGTCGGCGAAAAGGTGATCACAATATCCCGGGTTCCGCCAACCGGAACCCAGATTGACGGCGGCCAGGCCGAGTACATGGCTCCCGCTCCTGGAGTAACGTCCCCGAAGGAGATGCTGGTCACCATAAGGATGCCCGTGCCGTTGTTCTCGATCGTGACCGTGCTTTGCCCGGAGCTTCCGACGTCGACGCTCTCGATATCGCGGTCGGTCCCAGCCGGACTTGCGTCATCGGAGGCGAACGGCCCTCCCGTGTCCAGCATGTCGAGTTCCGGGGTAGGAAGGGCCATGCTGAAGGGAATTTCGCTGGCGCCGGTCTCGGTGCAACTCCCAGAGACCCCAGCCGGGCAGTCAATACCCTGTCCGCCGAAGAGCTGCTCCACATCCATGGGCGCATCAGCGTTGGCTACCACAAATGAATAGACAGAACCGCTCAGAATAGCAGGCTGACTGGCAATCACGACTGTGTTCAGGCCATTCACCGGGGTGAACGTCTGTTTCGCAAACAGAACCATGATGCCAGAGGGCTGGTCGGCATACAGATGGACCTCAGCCGTGGTGGCCGCCTTCTTGTCAGCGACGTTGAAGGAAATGGAGTCCAGATTGCCGCTGCAATCCGCCGTGAAATACGTCCCTTGACCAATTCCTGGGCCGATTTCGGTAATGCCGTCCCCGGCTCCGGGAGCCGTTGGTGTGGTGCATTGGGCGGAAGCGTTGCCGACGACCCCTGCTGAAAATGCGATCACAAGACCCAGAATCGCTTTTGCGAAGAAACGGCGCTCAATGCCGCGTGTCAGACTCGAGGTGGGGATCATATACGGCGGCGGTTGGGTGGCCCACAGCCACTGGCTGAGGACGCGGCAAAACAGGGCTAGTCTGGGTACGTTGTGTAATTGCGGTTATCCGCTCGCCGTCCGTCCCGGCCTCGGATCTGTCCGAATTGAGTCAGGCTTATCCGCAGGACTCCGTTATGCTTGGCTCGACTGGGGAGGCCAGCTCAGGTCCGCCAGGGTAGCGTCCGGCCACGCGCTCCCTGTTGGCCGACTGAGATACTGTGATTGCATTTCAACAGGTCAAGGGACAATGCAATGTTGTCGTGACATTGATGTCGTAACATCAAACGTTCAGAATACACATAGGGTCGTCAACAACGAACGAAGTCCATGAAACCCAGCATCGGCGCTCTCCTGATCCTTTCGACCATGCTCGTCGGATCCTTCAACAAGGCAAGCGCTCCAGATCAAACCAACTCGACAATGACCCAGCAATCCATTGAGCAAACCCTCGCGCGTTACTTTGCAGCACTCAACGCTTCAGACACACAAGCTGCCGTTGACCAGTATTCCGATGACGGTGTGTTCATGCCAACCGGCGCGCCAACGGCAACCGGCAAAGAGCAGCTCGTTCAAGCCTACGACCACGTCTTCGGCACCATCCGACTGAATGTCGCATTCACCATCGAAGAGATTGGAATCGAGGGTGATCTGGCGTTCGTGCGAACTGCGTCGCACGGAGAGGTGACAGTACTCGGCCCCGGCATCACCGCACCGGAAGCGAACCGGGAGTTGTTCGTTTTTCGGAATGAGGCCGGTGTGTGGAAGATTGCTCGATACATGTTCAACAAATCCACGGGTGCCTAGACCGAGTCGAGACTCGGCGTAGATTGAATCCGGCCACGGGTCCCGTGGCCGGATTTCGACCTTCCCAGCTGCCATGCGAATTGAAGAAGCAATCCGAGTCTCTGCATTCCCCTCGGAGCGGCAAAAGCTGAGCATCAACCTGATCTACACAACCAGTTGGGCAGACATCCAGCTGCAGCAGTTTTTTGGAGAGTTTGGGGTCACCTCTGCGCAGTACAACGTGCTAAGGATCCTCCGGGGCGCCCACCCCGAGCCGATGACCACCTCCGCGATACAGGAAAGGATGATCCATCGCAACGCCGGTGCTTCCAGGCTCGTGGATCGTCTTGTGGGGGCAGGGACCGCGATCAAGATGCCCGGCAAGAGTGACCGCAGACTGGTGGATGTGTGGATTTCGGCGAAGGGACTATCGGTCCTGGAGGAGATGGATGCTCAAAAGGAGCGAATTGACCAGATATATGGCGGGCTTTCGGATGTCGAGGTCGCACAACTGAATTCCTTGCTCGACAAACTGAGGGAAGCGGCGCGGGAGTGAGGGGGCACGGCAGCAGGCATCCGCGTGCCTCAGAGGACGCTGGTTCGAACCCTGCCCAGTTTGAAAGCTCGCCGCCCCAAGAATACCCACCAGCGGGTATGCCCAACAGGCCCCACCCGCAATAGCTTTCTGGCCAACCACACCCCCTGATGCATGTCCATGCGTACGGTATTTCTCCTTGTTGCCAGCATTCTTCTGACCCACCCAGGTCGCGCTCAATGGCAGGCGCTAAACGTCACGAACGTGGGCTCTGCGGCTCGCACCCACATTCACGGATCGACGCTGTTCTACTACGATTCGGACTACCTGCGCAGCACGGACGGAGGAACGACGTGGACGGACTTCGAAAGCGCGTTTCCCAGCGGCGCAGACGTCGAAGGAATCTTTACGCATGATGGCGGCCTGTACGCTCTTGGCAAGACGGGTATCTACGGGTCGGCCGATGAAGGGGTGACATGGACCGGCCTGATCGGCTTTCCCATCCCGCGAGGGGGTACCCTGAACGGGTTTTCCAGCGATGGTCCGAGGCTCTACCTGCATACTGACCGAAACCTGGTGTTCTACTCGGACGATGGCGCCGCCACCTTCACCCAGGCATCGGTACCTCTCGGAGGATTCAACATGGTTGACTTCGCCGCCGTTGGCTCCACTTGGGTAGCCGTCATAGGGAACGGAGGCGTGACGATGTCCTTCGACGCGGGGCAGACCTGGCCCACCGGCGCGGGCAACATCTGGAAGGTGTTCGCCCATGGTGACGCGGTCTATGGAATGACTTTTATCAACGGCCTACACCGAATCCGGGCGGGCGAGACAGGCTTCGTTGAATTGTCCAACGGCCTCGATCAGGCCGGCCGATCCAAGAGTTGGGAGTCCGTAGTTTCGCAAGGCACCGCGCTGATCGCCCGCGGGATGGCGTACCCCGGATCCGCACAGGAGATCTATCTCAGTCTGGATCAGGGTGACACCTGGTCTGCGCTGGACCTGACTGGCCTGCCCGCTATCAATGCGGCAGCCCAGGAGATGGCCATGTTCGCAGCAAACGACCAGTTGCTGGTGGCGAACTATCAGCGAAACGTGCCGGCGAACATTGGCCTTTTCAGTTTTTCGCTCCCGACGAGTACGACCGTCTCCGCTCCCGAACTGCCCGATTCCGACTTACTGCTCGAGGCGTATCCCAATCCCTTCAGCCAAGGGGTGACGATCAGCCTCTCGGGTGTGGACAAGTTGGCCTGGACAATCGGCGTGTTTGACCTTCAGGGGCGCCTGGTCACGAACCTCCAGACGGACTCCTCGGGTCGCGCGTGGTGGGATGGCCGCGGGGCTGACGGAACGGCCGTCCCGGCGGGTGTCTACCTCATCTCTGGAGAGGGGGGTGTGGGCGGTGCGCTTATACACCGCCTTACACGGTAGCCGTCGAGAGGAGGGCAAAAGCCCGGGGAAAAGGTTGGGAAGAGCCAGCGATACGGCGTAGTATCGCTGGCTCTTTGCGTTAGTCACCCCCCGGAATCTGTGCGTCCTCTCTTCCGTGCGGCCCTCATAGTGGCCACTGTCATCGCCAGCTCCCAGGCGCACTCCAGCCAGGCACAAGTCTTGCCAGAAAGTAGGGAGGCCACGACGGCCAGCTCGCTGAAAGAACTAGGGCGGCAAGCGGCCTCGGAGGACGCGGCACTGGCGCGTGGCTACTACCGGGAGGCGCTCTCGATGGCCAGGGCAGACGGGGACTCTGCCGAGGTTGCCTCCATTCTCAAGGCTAGAGGAAACCTGGCCTATTTCGCGGGCAACTTCACCGAGGCGCAGGAGGACTACCTCCTGGGGTACGAGGCCGCCGCGGCCGTCGATGCGTACAGGGAGCAGGCCGGTTTGCTCAACGAATTGGGCACGCTCTACAAACGGCAGGGCGATCTGGACGCTTCGCTCGAGTACTACCGGCGTGCCTTGGACCTCAGCACCACCGTGGGCGACACGCTGGAGGTTGCCAACTCCATGAACAACATGGGGATCGTTTTCGACCGGAAGGGCGACACCACAGCGGCCATGCGGCTCTATCAGGAGTCAGCTGCGCTCAAGGAATCCGTAGGCGACCTTAATGGGTTGACCTACAATCTCGACAACATGGGAATTGTGTCGTCCCGGATGGGCCAGTTCGCGGACGCCGAACGTTTTTTCGGGCGGGCAGCGTCCATCCGGCTGGAACTCGGCGATCGGCGGGGATACGGGATTGTTCAGAATAACCTTGGTGAGATGTTTCTTGCGAAGGGCGAGCCGCGGGCCGCGCTCGGCCGCTTCGAAGAGGCGCTATCTGTTGCGCGTGAAACCGGGTTTACTGATTTCGAGCGCCATGTGCTGGGTATGATCTCGTCCACGTATGAGACACGGAACGACTTCCAGAGCGCCATGACCTACTACCGAGAGCAGGTGGCGTTAAGCGACAGTCTTTATTCGGCAGAGCGCAGCCAGCAGTTACTGGAGTTGAGAGAGACTTTCGAGGCGGAACGGCGGGAAAACACCATCGCCGTCCAGTCGGCCCAGCTGTCGGAGCAGCGGGCTACCATCGCCCGGAACTACCTCCTCATCGGCGTTGCCTTTCTGGTCTCGGGGCTCCTGGCCGTGTCACTACTCTGGCAACGGACCCGGCAAAATCTGCGTCTCCGCCAGGTGCAGGCTTCGGCCTCTATCGAGTCGCAGGAGGCCGAGCGGAGCCGCATCGCGCAGGACCTCCACGATGGACTCGGGCAGATGATTGTGGCGGCCAAGCTGAGTCTCACAGGGTCCGTGGGCCAGACCGAGGGAGTCGACATCCTCGACGACATGTATGGAGAAATGCGAAGCATCGCCTTCAACCTCATGCCGAAGGCCTTGTCGCAGGGACTGGTTGCAGACGCCCTCGGGGAACTGGCGCAGCGTACGCAGACTGGCGGTGGACCCATCATGAGCACCTTGCACACGGCGGTACCCAAGCTGTCGTCCCCCGTGCAGTTCGCGCTGTACCGCATCGCGCAGGAATGGCTGAACAATCTCCTGCGCCACGGATTGGCGGAGAAGGTGGTGATTCAACTGGTGGGACACGAGAGCGAACTGGTGATGACTGTCGAAGACGACGGACCTGGATTTGACACCTCCATGCTGGAGACGAGCTCCGGAAATGGGTGGATGAACATTCAAAACCGGATTGGCGTGATTGGGGGGACTGCCTTGGTGGATTCCAGGCCGAACCACCACGGCTCGACGCTGATCGTGACGGTCCCCCTGAGCGCGTCTGCAGTCAAAACAGCGGCATGATCCGGGTACTCCTGGTCGATGATCACGAGTTGGTCCGAACCGGCATTGAGGCGGTTCTGAACGGGCAGCCCGATATCCGAGTGGAAGCGGCCGTCGGATCGGGTGAGGAGGCGCTGGAGACTTTGAGCAGACGGGAGGTGGACGTAGTCATCGCGGACCAGAGCATGCCGGGGATGAGCGGCCTGGAGTTAGCCGACGAGTTGATGGAGCGGTTTCCGTCCATCGCCGTGGTCACTCTCACCATGCACGACGAAGGATACCTGCATCGGGAGTTGGAACGGGCTGGAGTCCTGGGATTGGTGCTGAAGCGGGACCCTGCCACCGAGCTACCGGACGCGGTTCGGGCAGCCCACGCGGGAGTCCGGTACCGCTCGCGTTCGATTACTAGGATGGAGGTGGGGGCTGAGCCTGTCCTCACATCTCGGGAGCTGGAAATCCTTGGCCTGATCACAAGGGAGTGCTCAAACCGGCAGATTGCCGACGCACTCTTCATTTCAGTCTACACGGTCGAGACCCATCGCAAGAACATCTTCCGCAAGACGGGAGCCGGGTCCATTGTCGGACTGGTGAATTTCGTCCGCGACAACGGTCTTTCAATCTGATTGCCCAGCGTGCCTTTTTTTGCGTGCCCACTGATTTCGCGGGCCGCGGAACCCGTCACTTTAGGAGCACGAGCCTGCGGACGGAGGTGAAGCTGCCGGCGCGCATCCGGTATAGATACACGCCACTTGGGACCTCCGATGCGTCCCAGAGCGCCGCGTGACGTCCTGCATCAACGATCCCGACGTGTAGCTGGGCAATTTCCCGACCCAATAGATCGAAAATGGCGAGTTCAACCGGCCCCGAGACTGGCACGGAGTAGGGTATCGTGGTGATCGGGTTGAACGGGTTCGGATAGTTTTGCCCAAGTGCATAGTCCTCCGGGATCTCCAGGGTACCGGATACGCTTACCCCCGCCGGTTGGCTGGCTGTGAGGAGCCATCCGTCTGACGTTCCAAAGGTGACGTCGCCCGTCTCGGGCTCTACGACTATTGCTGTGATGCTTATGTCCGAATCGGCGTCAATAAACTGCGACCACGTTTCATCGGCAAATGACCCGTCTGTGAGTCGGCCCGCGGCGCTGCCCTCAGTAGCGCCCAAGGCCCTCCAACCCAAGGCCCACCCGGCGGCAGCGCTCCAGGACCAGCTCCCGGTAGGCACTCCGCTTGTCGCCCGAAAGGAACGATCGATCAATCAGCGCCATCCAATCTGGCACTGCACCCTCCAGTTCGGCGAGAACCCGGTTCGTCACAGGAGCGGGCAACCCCAAAAGCTCATCCGCCAGGTAGTCCACGAAGTGCGCTCGCTTGAAGCGCGATTTCTTTCCCTGAAGGGGTAGGGCGGACTCTTCGTGTGGGTTGCGAAGGACGATGCTGGAGTTCACCATGTCGTAGATGGGTGAGAGCTTGACCACGCCCTTCGCGTCAACGATCAGGGAGAAGTTCTTGAGGTGCATGTCCTCGTTCCCGGTCAGGAAGGAGACAAGCACCATGCGCAGCAGGGTGATGTGTTCGACGCGCGGGAAAGTGCAGAAGCGTTCGATGGCGGTTGCCACTTGCTCAATCGAGGATTCATACTTGGTCTCCCGGTTCTGCCCGATCAGTTGGGCAAAGTCCTCAACGTGTCGTCTGCCCGACTGTCCCATCCGGTCGAACCGCCGGATCACGTAGCAGAGTTCGCCCGATTCGGTCCACACGAGACCGTGGGCAGGAACGCTGAGGCCGGCCCTGGCGGCCAGGCGCATGGTGAGATCCTCGTTCGCGGGCACCTCGGGGTACTGGGGACTCTCGGGCTTCAGGATGAATCGGCCGGCCTTGTCGACGGGGTCAAATCTGCCTTCGCTTACGCGGAGCACGGCGCTCAGCTTGGGCTGCACGCCCCCTATCGACATATTGGGCGCACGCGCCGCGGCCTCCTCCACCAGCGTCGCGCTCGTGAAGGGGAGGGGCTCCAGACCTTTGAGGTTTGGCGCCAGTCGACGTAGTCCGGCCGGGCTGTATGGGCCCTCGCCATCCTCAATCGCGTCGTATGATAGGGGGCACCTTCTCACAGGTTCGGCTCCACGGTGACGTCGCCCACGGTGTCCGCGCCGACGCTGAGCAACTGCCCCATGTAGTCGGTACGGTCGAGCTTCCTGGCGCGGAGAAGGGCGTCGAGTTGCCATCCCTCAGGAAGCAGCCCGTCAAAGAACGCAGGGAAGCGGTCGAAGCGATACGGTTCGTTCCTGACTGGCATGGCCAGTGATACCGGTCCTCCGTGGTAGCCGTCCAGATACACCCGGGCAATGGCAATGTGCCAAGTATTGCCTCTTGGGCGGCAGTAATTACGCGAACGGCGTACTCCGGCCTGACATTGCCGGCCTAAAAAGCTGATTTTGCCGCCAAGGCGGCAATTGGCGGGCGTGTGGGTGGCGATATCGCTTCACCAAACCTGATCTCACTTTGCTGCAATCTCCAGCGCGATTGCGCATCTGAGAGATCGAGAGGACCTCGATGTGGTCGACAGCAAGCGAGTAGTCAGCACGATCAGCCTATTCCAGGACATTGGCACCATCTGGGAGGGCGAAGGTAGATCAAGGCGTCGAGGCCCCTCTTTCGGCTAGGCTCGGTTCCAAGGCATTTTCGCGATCAGCATCTTGAAGTAGCACCGGTCAATCACAGTGGTCACGGTAAGCCCGATCGCGATGGTGCCCGCAACATCCCCGTGTCTCGAACAAGTCCACATTGGTGAGACAAGCGCGTCGATGGAAAGCGCGCACATTCCGCGCTGCGTCGGTCGGACGACGCGACTTGAAAGCAGATCCTATTTTCCACTTTGGACGCCTGTTCGGTGTCGGGTGCGAGCGTGTCGGAGTGGAATCAGCGGAGGGATTCCACTTCCAAGTAGGGACCGCCGACCCCTCCCGAAGTGGGAAACAGGTGCCTAATTCCACGAACTCCTGCGGGAGTCCTCACCCCCCCCGTGAACGCCAAAAAGTCCGACCCCTTTCGGGATCGGACTGGGCGTGTTGCTAAACCGTGCCCGCGTGCCCGGGAGGATTACTCCGCTCCTATGCAGTCGCTCCGTGAGTCGGCCCGCTTTCAGCGCGCCTCGTCACAAACCCCCTTCGAGGGTTCAAATCCTCGGGCGGGCGCGAGAAACGCCGCAGCGCCAACCCGCATCCGCGTGCCCGGGAGGA
>JBLHLC010000040.1:0-36446 GCA_047619685.1 Rhodothermales bacterium | reverse complement strand
TCGCCATTGTCGGCAGGCATTCAACCCGGAATGGGCCATCCTGCCGCCTGAGCGGGAAGCGAGAAACGTGCCCGTTGCCAGACGTTGTCTTGACCCGGACTCTGGGACAAGGGGCATAATCGGGCATAATCGGGCATTCGTGGTCGCTAGAGGCATGTTTTAAGGTGAGGAGCCTCCGTTTCTGCACACGACGCCATTATCCCACCGGACCACCAAGGCGCGGAAAATCGTGCCTTCGACCATGCATATTGACCCACGGGTTTCATGGCGTGGACGGCCCGGGACGGGCGAGAACTTTCGTAGAACGGGATGCGCCTTGATGCGCTGTGGCCGAAGTTTCAGGCTGATAACGCCCTCTTGTGAAATCGACCCGAGTCCATGAATAATCTCATTCCCCAGACTCCGCCCCCGGTCAACGAGCCCGTCCGCTCCTATGCGCCCGGTTCGCCCGAAAGAACCTCGCTCAAGAAGCGCCTGGCTGAAATGTCTGCGGCACACCTTGATGTCCCGGCGTTCATTGGTGGGAAAGAGGTCCGCACCAACACCACTTCCGATATTCGTCCACCCCACGAGACTGCCAAGGTGGTCGGTGTGGCACACTTGGTTGGCGAAGCGGAAGTTGCCCAAGCTACCAAGGCAGCGATGGACGCCCGCCACGCATGGGCTTCCATGGACTGGCAGGATCGGGCCGCCGTGTTTCTCAAGGCCGCCGAACTCCTTGCCGGCCCCTGGAGAGATACGATCAACGCCGCCACGATGATCGGTCAGAGCAAGAACGTGTATCAGGCAGAAATCGACGCCGCCTGCGAGTGGATCGACTTCCTGAAGTTCAACGTCTCCTTCATGGAGCAGATCTATTCGGACCAGCCGAGCTCGTCGCCTGGAGTCTGGAATCGGGTGCAGTACCGCGGTCTCGAGGGGTTTGTGTTTGCGGTGACGCCCTTCAACTTCAGTTCCATCGCCGGCAACCTCTGTGCGGCGCCCGCGCTGATGGGCAACACCGTGGTATGGAAACCGGCGTCCAGCGCGCTCCTTTCCGCGTATTACATGTACAAGTTGCTCGAAGAAGCCGGGCTGCCTGCCGGCGTGATCAACATGATCCCGGGGCCGGGCGCAACGGTTGGCAACCAGGTCTTCGCGTCCAAGGATTTTGGGGGCCTCCATTTTACCGGGTCGACCAACACCTTCCAGCACATGTGGTCCACGATGGCCAAGAACCTTCCAAATTACCGTTCTTATCCCCGCATTGTGGGCGAAACGGGCGGAAAGGACTTCATCCTGGCGCACCCGTCCTGCGACAACGCGGCTGTCGCAACGGCCATTGTACGTGGCTCATTCGAGTTTCAAGGCCAGAAGTGTTCGGCCTCATCGCGTGTGTATCTGCCCAAGTCCCAGTGGAGTGACATTCGTGATCGGATGGTTTCTCAGCTTGAGGAAATACGCATGGGCCATGTGGACGATTTCGGCAACTACATGAACGCGGTCATCGACAAGAAGGCCTACACCAGTATTACGGCCTATATCGACGGCGCCAAAGCGGATCCCAACGTGGACGTGCTGTTCGGTGGGAACTACTCGGACGAGGTGGGCTACTTCATCGAGCCGACCGTCCTGGTTTCCAGAAACGCCAAGTCCACGACCATGTGCGAGGAGATCTTCGGCCCTGTCGTCACGATCCACGTCTACGAGGACGCCGCGTTCGAGGACACCATGGACACGCTTGACTCCACGTCGCCATACGCACTCACCGGGGCGCTTTTCGCGCAGGACCGGGCCGTGATTGCCCACGTGTCCAAGCGTCTCATGGACAACGCAGGCAATTTCTACATCAACGACAAACCTACCGGGGCTGTTGTTGGCCAGCAGCCGTTTGGCGGCGCCCGGGCCAGCGGTACAAACGACAAGGCTGGATCTTACCTTAATCTGACCCGCTGGGTATCGGCGCGAACGATCAAGGAAACGTTCAACCCGCCGCACCACTTCGCATACCCCTTCATGCAGCCAGATATCTAGCAGAGATGAGCACCACGGGAAATCAGTCGATCCGAGTAGTACAGTTCGGTATAGGCCCCATTGGGGCAGCTACCATCAGAACCGTACTTGCCAAAGGGCGTGCATTCGAGTTGGTTGGCGCCATAGATGTTGACCCTGCCAAGGTGGGTCTGGACGCCGCTCTGGTAGCCGGACTGGACGCGCCGTGCGGCGTTTTGGTATCAAGCGACGCCCAGGAGGTTCTTGAGAGGACCAAGCCAGACGTGGTTCTACATACCACGTCGTCCTTTCTGGATCGCATGTACGATCAGCTGATCGTCTGCGCGCGGGCTGGGTGCAACGTGGTCTCCTCCACCGAGGAGCTCGCCTATCCATACCATAGGCATCCCAGGATTTCCGCTGAACTGGATGCCGTCGCCAAAGAGAACGGCGTCACACTGCTTGGCACGGGCGTGAATCCCGGGTACGCCATGGACGCTCTCGCATTGATGGCGACCGGGGTCTGCAACACCGTCAAGAGCATTCGCGTCCGCCGTGTGGTTGATGCCGGAAAACGGCGTCTCCCGCTTCAACGGAAGGTCGGCGCCGGGCTGACCGAGGAGGAATTCGAGGCAAGGAAGGCCACGGGGACATTCGGGCATATCGGACTTGTGGAGTCTCTCTACATGGTGTCCGAGAAGCTTGGTTGGACGTTGGACCGCCTGGACGAGAGACTGAACCCAGTAATTTCCTCCAGGGACGTGACCACTCCCTTTCTGACCGTGGAGGCGGGCCAGGTGGCCGGCATTCACCATTCTGCAGAAGGATATGTGGCCGACAAGCTGGTTGTCTCGCTGGACCTGCGCATGTTTGTTGGAGCCGAGGATCCGGTTGACGCGGTTACCGTGGTTGGCGATCCGCCAATCGACCTGGCCATTCGCGGAGGCATCTTTGGTGACACCGCAACGGTAGCCGCTCTGGTGAATGCGGCGCCCATCGTCCTTCATGCCAGGCCTGGGCTTGTGACTACTGCCGACATTCCTCTGCCCCGGGCATACGCGGCGATAGGCTGACCCGAAAGGTCATGGCGTCTATCGAAGATATCCAGGTAGAGACTTTTCGAAGTCGATCTTACCCGGAAAACGGCTCCCGGCAAGCGCTCTTCGGCGCCGAGCTTGTGCAGCCGTTGGCTGCCTGCATGCTTCCGGTCATGCTTGGAGCTCTGGTCTACATGCTGACCGGCCGAGCACCCCTGGTCTGGTTGACCACCGGGTTTCCCGTGGCGATTGCACTGGCGTCGGCCTGGACCACCTTTCAGCTACGACGTCGCGTGGTGGAAGTGTCTGTTCGAGACGAAGCCGTGCGCGTGCAGAGTGCCTGGGAAGCCACGGGCGGTGGACTGCCAAAGTGGCTTTCCGTCTTGGACGTACGCCGAAACGCGGCCTGGCTGTCGGTCGTCCTTGGTCACGACGAACGTCGGATATTTCTGAACGATTGGCCCAATGCAGAACGGCTGGAGCGATCCCTTCGAGAGGCTGCACATGTCTTCGCGGGACGGGTCCGGTCGGAGGTGGGCTAGTCTTGCTGAAGCTTGAGTTTGACAGCTCGTCCTCCACTCCAGTCTCGGAGCAACTCTTCAAGAAACTCCGTTTCCTGATTGCGACCGGGCAGGTCGCTACCGGAGACCCCTTGCCTTCGACCCGAAGTACGGCCGCCCGGCTGGGGATCTCGTTCCACACGGTCCGCAAGGCGTACCAGGAGCTTGTGGCTGCCGGCCTTGCAGAATCCAGACGGGGTCGCGGTTTCGTGGTCACCGAGTACATACCCGGTGACAAACAGGAACGCCTCGAGCAAGGTTCGGCGATCGTGGCCCGCGCAGTGGAGCAACTTGTTTCGCTCGGCCTGGATGAGTCCGAGATGGACTACCTGCTGCAGGAGCAAATCTCTCAGATTGAGCAGTCCGGTGAGAGTGCCAAGATCGTATTTGTGGCCTCTTTCACCGAATTTGCAGAAAGCGGAGCCCGGCGATTGGCGGAGTATCTCGGCCTGACCGTAGATGCTGTGCCTCTGTCGCTGCTCGAGGGCCACATGGACGCAGACTACGTGGTGGCTCCGTTTCCCATCGCTCGGGCGGTCCAGGCGCAGATGCCGCGAGCGGACATCATTGGTGTTCGAACAGAGCTTCCTTCTGCTGCGATTCAACTGGCCTCCAGACTATTCGACTACGAGACGCTGGTGCTGGTGGTCCGGTACGCAGATGCCATACCGGCGCTGTCCCGGCGCTTGCGCAATGATGCCGGATTCACCGGCCAGATTATTGCCGCAATCATGGAGGAGGGAGACCCCAGGCTGTCGTCTCTTGTGAGGCAGGCAGACGGAGTCATGTACACACCGGGGACGGCGCGCCGCATGCGTGTCCACCTGGCGTCCGCCCCGTCCAACGCCGTCGTCGAGCTAACCATCGGAACGGCCGAACTGGACCGTCTCCGACAGATCCTACCCTCTTGAGACGGTTTGAAGTTCTCCGGACCCGGGCCCGTCGTTCTTGATCGGCACCGGATCGGGAGCCTCCTTCGCGGGCGCCACGTCCTTCTTGTCCAGATCGACCGGGTACTTGACCCGCCCATGAAACTGCCCCACCAGGAGGTTGAGGAACGTGGCCTTTATGGTTGTAAGATCCCTGAAGGTCAGGTCCGTGTCGTCCAGCTGATGGTCATCGATCCGCGCATCCACCAGCCCGTCGATCAGGGTCTTCAACTTCTTGTGGTTGGGACTGTCCATGGCCCGGCTGGCGGCCTCGGCAGAGTCTGCCAGCATGAGAATGGCCGTTTCTTTGGAATCCGGACGGGGACCTGGATATCGAAAGTCTGACTCCATCACGCCTCCCGTTTCCTCGGTAGCGGCGTCCACGGCCCTTCGATAGAAGTATTCAATCCGTGTAGTGCCATGGTGCATCGGGATGAACTTGCTCACTGCAGCGGGCAACCCGTAATTCTCTGCTACCGCCAATCCCTCCTTGACGTGGCTCGCGATAATCAGTGCACTCATTCTTGGCTTCAGCTGATCGTGGGGATTGGCTCCACCCCTCTGGTTCTCGACGAAATACTCCGGCTTGTCCATCTTGCCAACGTCGTGATACAAGGCCCCAACCCGCGTAAGAAGCGCATTGGCCCCGATTGCACTGGCGGCCGCCTCGGCGAGGTTGGCAACCTGGAGCGTGTGGTTGAAGGTTCCAGATGCCCGCAGCGAGAGTTCCTTGAGAAGAGGCCGGTTCGTATCAGACAGTTCCAGGAGGGTGACGTCGGTGGTCAGGTCGAACGCGCGCTCAAATACCCACAGAAAGCCGTAAGCAAGGAGCACAAGAATTGAATTCACACCCACGAACAGCAACTGCGAGAGGAATCGATCCAGGGAGGTACTCTCCAGGAGAAACGCTGCCGTCAGAATGATGGCGTAGCCCAGGTAGACGACGCCGGCCGAAAGGAAGAACTGGCCGCGGTTTCTGATGTCCCTCACGCTGAATACGCCGAGGGTCCCGGCAAAGAGCGTGCTGATCAGATACACCAGATCCATCTGCTGGAGCACGCTCCCAAACAGGGAGATCACCACCACGCCAAAAATCGCCACCCGGGAATCGAAGATGACCGTCAGGAGAACCGCAGCGATCGCAACGGGCACCATGTACATGTCAACGCCCGGAATCCGAAGCGCAGCTCCGTAAAACACAACGACCAGTGCGAACAGGATCGCGATGACGAGCACCATCCGATTGTCGTCAAAGATGGCCCTTCGCAGCAGGTACAGGTACAGGAAGAACCAAAGGTAGATGGCCAGAACGAGCATCAATTGGCCCGCAATTGTCTGCCAGGCCAGGCGAGCTCCACCTCGCTCACTGACCGCCTTCTCGAGGGATATGATCTTTCGCTGTATCTCTGGGGTGATGATGTCTCCCCTTCGGACAATCACTTCGTTCGCTTGCACCCCCCCGGCATTTGGCGAAATAGCCAACTCCGCCTGTCGCCACGCGTCACGGGTCGCGGTCGCATCCAGGAGCAGAGTAGGCCTCACCACGTAGCCAAAGAAACTCATCGCGATCGCGACGGTGTCCGGCCGGTTCGGATAGCTCAACGTGATGTTGTCGCTGGCTGTTTGTTTGGCCTCCTGCACGTCCCTCACCGTTTCGGCGGAGACCTGATTTTGACGCCGAGTATCCCGGTTTCGGATGTCCACCTGCTGCGCCCGAATCGAATCCCTGGGGATATCCACTATTCCGGCGCTTGCGAGTTGGCTGGCTATTGACCACACCTGAAGCATCAGGCCTATATCCAGCCGGGGACCTGTCTGCGGGCTGCGCGACGTGGTGGACTTCCCGGGAATACGCTCGTTGTACGAGTCGGAGAGCAGCTGCCACTGACGGATGGTTATCGGCACTCCTGTCTGCTGCCGAATCCGCTCAAACGTCAGAGAATCTGCCTCTGCCTCACGGAGTCTCCCACTGAGGAGGTTGGATTTGTAGGCGGCGCCCGCCGCCAGGGCCCGCGCCACCTGGGCAGTCAGAGTGTCTCTGCGTATCTGGGCAACAATCAGGGCGTCCGGATCGCGGTGAAAGACCGGTGGGGTGCTTTCCCTGACTTCAATTCGTTCAGATTCCCTGACTTCGGCAGGCTTTTCAATGGCAAAAACGAAGGGGGCAGACAGGTTGTCCTGCCTCCAGACGTCGCCCACCTGAACCACCTGGTCCAGGGAGTCGCTCCGGACAAAGGCCGCCAGCGTCAGCAAGACAAGGGCCAGGAAGATGGCGGCCTTGACATACAGAGCCTTTTTCCGAATCCGCGTCTCTCCCGCCTCCACGCCTCCCAGCCGACCCGTGGGGGTCTTGACACGGCGGGGTTTCCTTACATCACGATTGAACCAGGACATCGTCGTCATCTATGCCGAAGGGCTGTCAAGGATCCGATTGCGAAGGTGACCGAGGCCCCGATGGCCGTATACCAGGGCCAAGCGATGGATTTGAGTCCGTACTCAGCAATGACCTCCGCGCTGGGACGGAAGATGACTTGCCACCCTGCTTCTCCATGCCAAACACCAAAAATGATCAGCGTCATGACACCCACAGATGCGACGAGGGCGATTCCGACATCCCAGGACCGGGTTCGACTGTTCAGCATCCCGAGCAGGAAAGCACCCAGCAATCCGCCGTACGTGAAGGAGGCAATGGCGAGGCCGAGTTCCACGACCGGGTTTTGCTGGTCTCGGAACAGGTTTGCGAAGACGACGAAGACCGCGCCCCAGACCAGGGTCGCCATCCGAGACACTTTCACTTCGGCCGCGTCGCTGAGTGGGGCGGCATTCGGATTGCGGAGGCGCCGTACATATCCGAGCAGGTCGAACACGGTGGATGACGCCAGCGCGTTTAGAGATGACGAAAGCGTACTCATAGCGGCGGCAATGATACCGGCCAGCAGAAGTCCTGAGACGCCAGGCGGCATCCCCTCGATGATGAATTTGGGGAACACCTCATCACCACGCGAAAGTCCGAGTTCTGCCATGGTGGCGCCGCCGTAGTGCGCCCAGAGCATAAGGCCCACGGCCAGGAACAGCGCGAACTGCAGCATCACCATGAACCCGCTGCCAATGAGCGCCTTTCGACTGTCACCCAGGCTGCGGCACGCCAGAAGCCGCTGCACGATGAGTTGGTCGGTCCCGTGGGATGCCATGGAAAAGATGGCTCCTCCCAACACGGCCGTTGGAATCACGTAGGGGGATGTCAGGATCGAGATCCACCCCTCGCCCGGGAGAAACGTAACCAGCTTTCCGGCCGTCGCGGCGTCGGCCATCCAACCATCCGGCACAGTACCGGCCAGAAGCCACAGGGCCACAATGCCGCCGCCCAGGTAAAGCGCCATCTGGACGACATCGACCCACACCACCGCCCGCAACCCGCCGATCAAGGTGTATAACGTCGTTGCCAGGGCGATGACGACGATAATCGCCGGGTATCCGACATCCACGCCAGCGGAAAGAAACATGACTCGAACCGGAATCGCCGTCGCAAACAGCCGAACGCCGTCAGCCAGGAGCCTCGTGACCAGGAACGTGACCGACGCCAGGGACCGGACACCGTCGCCGTATCGGGTGCCCAGAAATTCGTAGGCGGTCCTCATCGACCCGGAGAGATACCTCGGCAGGAACAGCCATGCCACAACCACCCGGCCCACCAGGTAACCGAAGGTGAGCTGGAAAAACGTGAGGGACCCGCCGTACGCCACGGCGGGAATCCCGATCACCGTCAGCGTGCTGGTCTCGGTAGCGACCACAGAAAAACAAACCGCCCACCACGGAAGGTCTCTACCGCCCAGGAAATAATCGGTGGCTGTGCTCTGCTTGCCGCTCATCTTGATACCCAGGGCGGCCACGCCCACCAGATACACGCCAAGCACAGTGTAGTCCAGAGCTGTCAACATCAGAGTCCCAGAAGAGTGAGAAATGCGGATTGATCCAGAACAGCGACGCCCAGGTCTTGGGCCTTCTGAAGCTTTGAGCCGGGGCTATCTCCCGCCACAACATAGTTGGTCTTGGCGCTTACCGAACCCGTCACCTTGCCTCCCGCAGCCTTTATGGCGGCTTGGGCATCGCCCCGTGACATACCGTCCAGCGTTCCGGTGACGACGAAGGTCTTCCCGGCCACATCCTCGGAAACGGCAGCAAAAACGGGTTCTTCTTCGGCCAGGCGAGATGTGTTCACGCCCAGGGCAACCAGGTCCTGGACAAGGCTCTGGTTGTGGGCGCGGCTGAACCACTCCACAACACTCTGCGCTATCACCGTCCCGACACCATCGACGGCCACGAGATCCTCTTCTACCGCCTCAGAAAGGGCATCAAGCGAGGAGAAGGCACCCACCAACAGTTCGGCGACGGTCTTGCCGACGTGCCGAATGCCGAGTCCAAAAACGAGGCGGGCGAGCGTCCTGGACTTGGCAATCTCAATTCCGACCAGGAGGTTCTGGGCCTTCCTCTCCGCGAAACCATCCAGACTGAGCAGCCCGTCAATATCCAGCCGGAAGATGTCGGCGAGCGTTTGTACCAGCCCGCCTCCGACCAACTGGACGGACAGTTTGGTGCCAAAGCCCTCGATGTCCATCGCATTGCGCGACACAAAATGCTCTACCAGTCGCATGAACTGGGCGGGACAGTCTGAAGCGACGCAGTAGTAGTCGGCCTCGCCCTCGAGCCGCTCGACTGGCGTCTGGCAAACGGGGCACAACGGTGGCATGTGCCAGGCCCGCTCCTGCCCCGTACGGACCGCCAAAACAGGGCCTACGACCTGCGGAATGACATCTCCGGCCCGCTTGACCACGACAGTATCCCCGATGCGTATATCCCGGCCAAGGATGTAGTCTTCGTTGTGCAGCGTGGCCTGGGATACGGTCACACCCCCTATTCCAACCGGCTCGAGAACGGCCTCGGGTTTGATGACACCCGTCCGGCCCACGTTGACCACGATATCCAGCAGAACCGTGGTGGCCTCGCGAGCGGGAAACTTGAAGGCGACCGCCCAGCGAGGCGCCTTGGCCACGTTTCCGAGGGCCGCCTGGTGCGCGAAAAAATCCACCTTGACCACTACCCCGTCGATCTCATACGCCAGGGTGTCCCTTTCGCGGGCCCAATGCTCACAGAACGCTATCGCGTCCTCGAAATCCAGGAATCTGGTGGCGTGTGCGTTGGTGGGCATGCCGAGTTTGGCCAACCAGGAGAGGGTCTCCCCCTGGCTTCCGGGGAGTTCGCCCTTGCCCGGGCCTATGCTGTAGGCGAAAAACGACAGCGGCCGCTGGGCCGTGATTCGAGGATCCAACTGGCGGAGGCTCCCTGCAGCAGCATTTCGGGGGTTCGCGTAGGCCTTGTCGCCCTTTTCCGCTTGCCGGTCATTCAACCGCGCAAAACCGGCGAGCGGGAAATAGACTTCGCCCCTTACCTCAAGAGATTCGGGAGCGTGCCCGCCGGAAGACTGAAGCCGAAGCGGAATCGCTCCGACCGTACGGGCATTGAGCGTGATATCCTCTCCGACCTCGCCATCCCCCCGGGTTGCTGCCCGCTCCAGAAGTCCATCCCGATAGGTTAACGCCACGGCCAGACCGTCGATCTTGAGTTCGCAGGTGACGGCCAGGGCGGCCTCTTCGGACAAGCCCAGGCCCCTGCGACACCGGGCGTACCAGGCTCTCAGATCCTCGGCGTTAAACGCGTTTCCGAGCGATAGCAGTGACTCAGGATGACGGACTTTCTCAAACGCCTGCAGCGGGGGTCCACCCACGCGGTGCGTCGGCGAGTCCGGTGTGATCAGGTCTGGATTCGCCTCTTCCAGCTCAGTGAGCCGGGTAATCAAGCGGTCGTACTCACCGTCCGGGATGATCGGATCGTCCAGCACGTAATAGCGATGCGCGTGCGCGTTGAGCACTCGCCTCAGCTCCCTTGCAAAGGACGCGGCCTCAAGCGGAGAGCCTTGGCCGGTCTCCTCGGCCTCCACCACGCCGATTAGCTGCCGGGTCTCGTCAAACAGGGTCCGACTCATTCGCCGGGCAGTCCACCTGCCGTCCGCACAGAGTCCAGGTAGGCCTGTGCTGCCCCTCGGCTGAAGGATATCCGCCGGTTCTTCAGGATAAGCTCAAGCGGCACGGGCTGACCCAGTAGCAGGACGTCTACGTCGTCCGTATGCCGCTGAATCTCAAACACGTCGGTGACCCTAACCTGAAGCGTATCCCGAAACTGCACCCAAATTGGCGAGGCCCTGCTCAGCGCAACCCATCGACCGTCCAGGAACGCCTCGTCAGCATTGACGATAAACGGATTCAGCGTATCGCGGGCCGCAACCACGGAATAGAGCACCGTATCGGCCAAAACAACCCGAGGAGGCAGGACTGGAACGGGCGCCTGCACCGTTTCCGGCGTGGAAACAACCGGGGCGGGGTCTGGAGCCTTGGCGGCGGGCCAAAGGAGCCACGCGGTAATGAGAATGGCCAGTACGCCGAAGACGGCCCCCAAAGCGCGAACGGCGCTGCCGCTGTCAGGCATAAGGATGGCAGGCCCCCGGCGCTCCGAAGAGGACGGTATTGAGGCCGCCGTTGTGGCCATGGGCATGGCCGCCGGCGACGTCGTAGCGTCAGGGCCCTGAGACGGCGACTTCTTGGTTGTGTCCTTGGGTCTGTCCTTTGCGGCGGCGTCCGTCGCCTTGCCTTCGCTGGAGCCCAATGCGTCCCCGGGTGCCCTTTCGACAGGTCCCGCATCCGCCTTCCCGGCAGGCAGGTCTGCGGGCGGTGTGGGGCGAACCGCGCCAGACATAGCACCCTCTTCCCCGACTGGATTCTCCAGGTCTTCCGGTGAGGTCTCGCTGTTCTCCAGGTACAGTTGCGCCATGCGGCCGGCGTACGTCCCGGACAGCATGTCTTCGACGGCATTGAGCGCATCGTCCGCACGAATCCCGACGATCTCTGCGTAGCTGCGAACAAACAGCCGCAGGTAGACGCGGTTGTACATCGGATTTCCAACCAGGGACGTGGTCTCGAATTCCTCGACCACGCTTGGAGGCGCTTTTGTGGCGCGCACAATGGCCTCCTGCGTGATTGATCGCGCAGTACGGATCGCACGCATGTCCCGGGCTAAAAGTCGTCCCGCCGCTTGTAAATTTTCGTTCTGCTCCAATTCTCCGTCCTTTCTGAACCCGAAAATAGGCCATTCGACAACCAGCGGCCACCCGGTGGGACCAGGTAGACTGATTCAATTGTGGCAACCAAGTCTGCTCTAACCGGTTTGGCCCTCAGCTGAACAAACCCCGCTCTCATGTTATCTGTGTTGATCACGGCTCTGGCCCTCCTTCAGGCCGTACCCGCTGCGGGCCCCGACGTCTCCATCCTCATCATTACGGCGCACCCGGACGACGAAGCCATGTTTGCCGCAACGGTCTGGAAGGCGGCCAGAGAACACGGAGCTGCGGTTGATCTGGCGCTCGTCACGGACGGTGCGGGCGGATACCGGTTCTCGACGCTTGCCGAACCCATCTACGGACTCGCACTGACCGATCCCGACGTGGCGAAGACTTCGCTGGCGGCCATCCGCAAGCGCGAGCTCATGGCGGGTGGCGAGATTGTCGGAATGCGGAACTTCTTCTTTCTGGATCAGCCGGATGAAGGTAAGATCCTTGATGTGGACTCCGTTTTTGCCGAATTGTGGGACGGCGCCTGGGTGCAGGATCGCCTGGCCAAGATTATCCAGAAGGGTCAGTACGACATGGTCCTGACGTTTCTGCCCATTCCCAGCACGCATGCCCATCACAAAGGGGCGGCCCTGCTGGCATTGGGTGCCGTGAACTCATTGCCCGAGGCCGAGCGGCCCGTCATTGTGGGTAGTCTCATCGGCAACGAGCTTGGCGATACCGATTTCAGAGTACTGGAGGGGTATCCGCTGTCTGCGATCGCGCCGCAGGAGCCCGTCTATCTGGACCGGGAGCAGCCCATTGGGCTTGACGGCAGGCTGAACTACCAGATTGTGGTGAACTGGCTGATCAGCGAGCACAAATCACAGGGTACCATGCAAACGTACCTCAACGCCGGACGCTACGAGCGTTTCTGGATCTACGACCTGAACAGTACATCGGCGGCCGCGACTGGGCGCGACATCCTGACTTCCTTCGGTCTGGAGACCCGGTAGGCTTTGGTCGGGGTGACCAGGAGGACCTGTTCCCCGTTCGCTTCCTAGCTGAACCAGGCCAGTTCGTCGCACCACTGTGGTTGGCGAGTCGGCTTGACGAGGTCAATCAGCCGGATCCAGCGAGGACGAAGAGGAAGAATGTTGAGCGTGAGAGATGGACGCGCCATGGCAGTATCAGATTTGCTTGCCTCTGGTATCGCCGCGTCGGGGCTCGATCTTAAATACTGGGGTTGGACTTAATGGGAAAAAGGCCGTTGGGGACCCGGACTCCGAGGGACTGAACTGAAACAGCCCCCGGAGAACCGAATCTCCAGGGGCTGCACAGCAAAAAAGACGTCCTGAGGACTAGGTGTCGATCTGGCGCTTCCGAACCAGGAAGAGACCCTCGCCAACCGAACTGACCGCAATCGTGCCCGACTTGAAGAACGGGTAGTTGCTCCAGGAGCCAGTGAAACCAGCTGCATTGCTGAGCCCTGGTGTGGTATCGAAATACCCGACCTCTACAGGGTTCGATTGGTCCGAGATATCCAGCACCCGAAGTCCTGAGGCATAGTTGGACTGATACATGAGGTTACCCTTCACGTACAAGTTGTGGTCGCTGGATGTGCTCACGCCCATGTGCTCCTTGACCAGAACCGGCTCGTCAAGATCAGAAACGTCAAAAATCAGCGTCCGGGTACGCTCAACGCCCTGGATTTCGTCAATTTCATCGTTGACGTAGAGTGTCTTGTGGTCTTCGCTCAACCAGCCCTGATGCGTGTAGGCAACATTCGGGTAGGTGGCGTGAGAGATACCAACCGGGGCAGACTTGTCCGTCAGGTCCGCGATGGAAACCATCTGCTCGTTCCCGCCAATGCAGATTTCGCGGCCGGTGTAGTCCGTATCAGGACCCTTGTACATGACGCACTGTGCGTCGTGCGAGTAGCCTGTTCCCGCGTTCCCGGTCCCTTCGTGGCCCCAACAGCCCGCGAAAGTCGGAACGGCCGGCTCCTTGAGGTCGATGATGTGATACCCACCACCGCAGGTCTCGCCACCCTGGCGGTTTCCGACGGTGTAGGCAAACCCCGACTCCTCGTTGATGACGATGTTGTGCGCGCTGGCGATGCGGTCGTAGTGCGCGGTCTCCTCGAAATCAACGGGCGCATTCTGAACGTCTCGAAGCTGGCGTAGATCGAATACCTGCACACCGTGCGGGCCCGCGCCGTCAGCGACGATGTATGCGTGGTCCTTGTAGACCTTGACGTCGCGCCACGTAGCGGCATTGGACCCTTCTGTCATGTCCAGGTTACCCAGGTAGACGGGGTTGTAGGCATCAGTGACGTCAACGAAGGATGTGCCGTCGATGCGTCCCAGGAGGACGTACTCGCGCCCGGTTACCTCGTCTGTCCATCCCCAAATGTCATTTATCTTGATATCTCCGCCTGGCCCACCGCCGACGGCATGAACCGGCATGAAGGACAGGAGGTCGATTCCGTCACAATCGTAGCCGGAAGCCGCATTGTCTTCGCAGCGGACTTCGCTACCGGTGATTGACTCCAGACCTGTTTGGTCGCCCAGCGTCTGTATGGTCCGCCAGCCATTATCTCCCTTCTCCAGGATGTACGCAAGACCGGCAGCACCCATGGAGGGAGCCCCCATCACAGCAACAGTGCCCGCGCCTGCAATGGCCGTACCGGCTCCGGAGCCTGGAAGTGCGTCATTGACGCTGGACCGATAAGCACCGGTGACTCCCCAGTCTCCCAAGGTGAATCGGTAAAGGCCTCCCTTACCTCCGTCTGCCCCTGGGGCGCCGGTCCACAGTTCGCCGTCAACGATGGCGACACTCGTCCCCATCGCGGCATGCTGGCCGTCGAACGGCGTCAGCATCGCTCCCGCTGACCAGGAGCCCGCCTCTTCGTCAAAGCTAAAGGTCTGAACGCCACCCATGCCTTCGTTCGCGTTGGGCACGCCAGCAAATCCCATGTTTCTGTGGACAGCAAGCACCTGAGAAGCTATCCCGTCCTCACCTGAAATAAGGCCACTGTAGCCGAATGCATCGGTCCCGGCATCGTACTGAAACGCGTGGATCTGACCACCGTCCATGAACGGGGCAGCCACAAGCAAGTGGCCATTGTCTGCCGCGATTGCCATGCCGAAGTAAGCGTTGGGGCGAAATGCCGGCGGCTGGATTTTGGAGTGCTGTGACCAGCTCCCGTCGTCCCCACGCTTGAAGGCATAAACCGCACCTGCATTGGCGCGATGGCCCGCAGTGCCGATGAAGACCCAATCACCGTCAATCGCCGCAGCCCTTCCAAAGTAGTCAGAGGCATCAACGTCCTCGGGATGTCCCGCATAGACATTATTCCAGTTGCCGTCTTCGCCACGTTCGAAGATGTACCCGGCACCAACCGTCTCACCCGCGGCTGTCGCACCGACCACCATGACATCACCGCTCACATGGAGGGTACGCCCGAAATTGTCATCAGAACCGTCCGAGTCCGGAGCCATGAAGTCCTGTCCTTCCACCCAGGAACCGTCGGCACTCCGGTTGAAGACAAACACGGTCCCCGGTCCGCCGTCGAAGGCGGTTCGGCTGATCAGGATCTGATCCCCGGTTACGGCGGCCGCACCGCCAAAAGATTGAGCCAGCGAGGTACCCGCCAGCAATGAGCACATGGCCATGATGGCCAGGCTCGGGAAATAGCGCTTCTGCATATTCTACGAGTTGTAGTTAAGGGCGAGTCCCTTCAGCATTCGGCACGGGGACAGTCTTCTGATAGACGGATGGCCTCCTCTAATTGTTGCGGAGGTTTATTGAGGCCGTGCGAATTGCCGCCGCGCCGCGCCCCCCCCAGGACTTCCCGCTCTTTTGCTCTGGGCAGCGTCCCCATAAGCGATGTGGCCGGACGATCCATGCTGTTCACGAAGGCAGCGAATACGACTCCTGGCCGAAACGTGCGGGGCACCCACGTTCGCTGCCTGCGGGAGTCGCCGAAACGGGTGATCAGGAGGACGGCCACGACCAGCAGAAGGACGGCCACGAGCACACGTCCGGTTAGCGCCTCTCCGGCCATCGCCCAACCAAGAAAGACGGCTACGATGGGGTTTACGTAGGCATATGTGGACACGCGCGAGGCCGCGACATGGGTCATGAGCCACACAAACGATCCATACGCCACAATGGAGCCGAAGAACATGAGGTACCCCCACGCAATCCAGGATGCCGTGGTGATGCCGGCCAGGTCAAGGTCCGAGGCCTCCCCTTTCAGGAGGCCCGCCAAAACAAGCGCCGCGCCACCCCCAATCATTTGCGTGGCCGTCGACATGGCAGGAAGCGAGGGAAGCCGAAGATCCCGTCCCAGAATCGCCCCGATCGCGAAGACCAGTGCCGCGACCAGGATTGCAAAAGCACCCAGTAGTTCCTGGCTCCCCTGCAGGTTGGCGTCAGCCGGATTTACCAGCAGGAGTACGCCAAACAGTCCCAGCAGAAGACCGGACCAGACGTACCGGTTGGGCCTGGGTCCGGAGCGCCATTTCCACTCGATGAGAACAATCCACAAAGGAACGGTCGTCACCAGAAGCGCCGCCACACCGGATGGCACCCATTCCTCGGCCCATGCGACCGACCCCACACCCACACCAAGTGTCAGCGTCCCAACGATACCCGCATTGAGCCACTCGCGCGCTGGAGGCAGTTCCAGGCCACGCCAGACGGCCCAACCAAGCAACAGCAAGCCGGCCACACCAAACCTCGCGCCCAGCATGAGGAGCGGCGGCATTGACTGGATCGCGAAAACGATCGCCAGATAGGTTGAGCCCCAGATCAGGTAGATGGCGGCGAAGGCGGCCAAGAGGGCGAAGCGAGTTGGTGTGGTGGTTCTGATCATGCGTCGTCGTCTTGTTAGAGGGTTCGCAGGATCTTATGGCGATGTTTAGAATTAGATTCATTAATAATATATATCGTTCGCATAAGTTTTTCTTATACCATGATCGACACGCTTGCCACAGATCAACTGCGCACGTTCGTAACCATAGCCGAGACGGGCAGCTACACGGAAGCCGCAGAACGGCTGTTCAGGTCCCAGCCCGCACTCAGCCTTCAGATGAAGCGGCTCGAGGAACAGTTGGACACGAAACTCTTCTGGCGAAACGGCCGTGTTTCCTCGCTGACAGAGACCGGGCGCGTACTTCACACCTACGCGAAGCGCATTCTGGATCTGAACGAAGAGGCCCTGGCCCGGCTCAGCCTGTCAGAAGCAAAAGGCACTGTCCGGGTTGGCGTGCTTGAGGAAATTGCGCACGGTCGGCTGGTTCGGCTTTTGACGCGTTTCGGGCGGCTGGCGACTGGAATCAGGATTCAGTTGGAGGTGTCCACCAGCTGGGAGCTTTCCAAGCGCATCAAATCAAATGATCTCTGCCTGGCGATTGCGAACACGGCCTATTCGGACCTTCCCGCCGAACTCCTTTGGTCCGAAGCCTACGTCTGGGCCAGGAGCGCCGACGCCGACTTCAGCAAGGTCACGCCGCTTCCTGTGGTCATTGACCCGTTGGACTCACCCTGCGTGGGATGCCGCACCGCGCTCAAACAGATGGCCGAGCGCGGCGTCGAGACCGACGTTGTCTTTTCGAGCGTGAGCCTCCTGGCCACGCAGGCCGCCATCAGGGCAGGGCTGGGTGTGGGAATGATAGCAGAATCCGCCATCACGGAAGACATGGTCATTATGGGGGCCGAAAGCGGTCTTCCGGAGCCCCTCCCCGCGCTCATAGGCCTGTACAGAGGCACGGAAGCGACCGGCTCGGCCGCGGACGGTTTGCGCGAGTTTCTGATAAACCACCTCCAACAGCGGGACCAGGCCGCCTGACCAATGGACTTCCTCTACGCTCTGGACATTGCCGGGACACTGGTGTTCGCTATCTCGGGGGCCCTGCAGGCCAACCGGCATGAGTTGGACTTCCTGGGCTTCATGGTCCTGGCCGTCGCCACAGGCGTGGGCGGAGGCATGATCCGCGACATGCTCCTGGGCGCGACCCCGCCCGCCGCCCTCCAGGATGAGCTCTACCTGATCGTGTGCGTCCTCGGGGGCCTTCTGGTATTCCGGGCTGCCCCTCCCATTGCCCGCAGGTGGAACCGCGTGCTCATTTTTGATGCCGTCGGCCTTGGTGTATTTGCAGCAATCGGAGCGGCCAAGGGCGTCGACTTCGGACTGGGCCCAATTGGCGTCATGATGATGGCAGCACTCACCGCGACCGGTGGAGGCGTGGTGAGAGACCTCATGGTCCTCGAAGTGCCCGCCGTAATCAAGGGCGGCTTCTATGCGACCGCTGCGCTTTTCGGGGGGCTAGTCTACTGGGGCGCAGTCCAACTCGGGCTGCCCGAATCGGCCTGCCTGGTGGTTACGCTCAGCTTCACCATCGGGCTCAGGTTCTGGGCGATGGCAAGAAACATCAGCCTGCCCAAGGCACCCAAAGTCCCGGTCTGAGCCGGAGTTTCTCCCTACCGGTCGAGTCCTACGACTCGTCCGTCGAGTCCCCAACCGGCCTGAACCGGCACGCCCAGATGCGTCAGTGCGGTCACGGCTATGTCGACAATCGCAGGCGGCTCCCCAGGGGTACCCTTTGAGGCCGAGGCTCCACTCGCCAGGTAGAAGATGCTCAACTCTTCAGGCGAGTCTCCCCCGTGTCCACCTTCCGGGGTCCGGCCATGGTCCGTACTCATCAGAATAAGCCAATCTTCCAGGTGGGCCTCTGCCCGCGCCTCGAGGGCAGCAACCAGCCGACCAACACAGGCATCCGCCCACTCAATGGCGCGGGTGTACTCGGGGGAGAAAGAGCCGGTATCGTGCCCCGCAACGTCGATGTTGCCGAGGTAGACAAAGGCGGCGTCCACAGAGGAATCCCGCAGAAAGGACTCACTCAACTCGCAGACCTGCGCGTCGCCGAGCGCATAGCCCAGACTGTCTCCGTTGACGTTCAGCTTGACGTCCACCAGGTCACTGATCATCGGGCCGCCCTCGGCGGCGGTACCCAAGGGGGGCCAGTCCAGGAAGGCTATGGTCTCCCTGGATGGATCGTGCATTTCCAGCCTGGCCAGAAAGTCCGGATACCGTGCGTAGTCATTGGCCGAGAAGTTATTGCCCAGTACGCCGTGTTTGTCAGACCAGACACCGGTTACCATGCTGGACCAGCCAGGACCGCTCACCGTAGGCATTCGTGTCTGAGCGACCGTACTGAATGTACCGTTGGCCGCCAGAGCATCGATGGACGGTGTATTGACCGCCATCAGCCGGTCCACACGGACGCCATCCAGGCCTATGAGCAGGACCTTCGGACTCGTTACCTGGGTCACGGCGGGCTCGTCCTCCGCCAGCATGACGTACATGAACGCAATTATCGACACAACTACCACTGTGGTGAGGCCGGCGAAGACGACTGTGCCCGATGAAGGCGACGATCTGGTGGTCATATGGTGGCCGTTCTTGTGGCTCGCCGGAAGGCGTTATTTGCGGGTTATGGACCATGCTGGGCACCGGGCAGTGCCGCGTCAATCCAACAGAACCGGCAGCCTTCCATAAGGTTGTACTCCCATGCGCTTTCTCTTTGCCCTTTTCGTCTTCACGGTGCTCGTGGGCCAGGCCTCCGCCCAGGATTTCCACGGTCTGGTGGTGGATGCGGAATCTGGCGAACCCCTTCCAGGGGCACACATTTTCATTGACGGCACCAATCAGGGTGACGTTGCTGGGGCCGATGGGTCTTTTTCGCTTGCTCTTCCAGAGAGGCGGCCACTTGTGGTGATCATTTCGATGATCGGGTTCAAATTGAACACGGTCCCGATTAACCCCCTCTTTGACCTGACCGAATCGCGTCGGGTGGAGATGGTCGAGGACCCGATCGTCCTGGGCGAATTCGTTATTGAGGCGGTCCAGCCCAAGGAGTTTCGCCGCGTGCGGGGGCGCATCGAAGACCTCTTGTTCAGCAGCACGCCCGCGGGGTCCCGTTGTGAGTTGGAGAACCCCGAAGTCCTGGATATAGAGGTTTTTCCCAACAACCTACGCGTGCGGGCTCGAGAACCCCTTCGCGTCCTGAGTCCGTACCTGGGCTACCGGGTGACCGTTCACGGGATGCGTCTGGAAGGAACGCAGCGCTCGTACGAGTTCTCCGGAAGGTTGCAGTTTGAGGAGTTACCGGTGGCCAATGAAAAGGCCGAAAGGACGCGTCAAAAGAGGCGCAGGGAGACCTACCTGGGGTCGCGACAGCATTTCTTTCGCGCGCTCATTGACGGGTCCCTCCCCAAATCCGGGTTCATCGCAGAACTCGTCGCCGGTCCCGGCACGTTGACCGGAGGCGACACAATCGTCGAGTTCTACGGTGATGCGCGCCAAGGTGGCACGGGCGTCCTCCACGGGAATCCTGACGACCTCACGCGCGCGCTCATGTTTAACGGCTCGCTCCTTGTTCGCTACCGGCGAGAGCGCCCTCTCGCGGCGTACAACACCTTTCTTAACTCTCTTAACGTGCTTCCGCCAAATACCCGAGAGCAGGTCTCCTGGGTCACTCTCCCTACCGGTATCGCGCTTCTTGACCGCAACGGAGTCCCATTTTCCGACGGAATGAATCCGCCTCTCTCCCACTACGGCTACTGGTCGTGGGAGCGCGTGTGTGATTCCCTGCCGGTTGATTGGGTCCCGCCGCAAGACTAGAAGGCGGTTGAGCGCGTGGCGCACACCATTCTAGTGCGGCACTGGGGGTTGTCGGTCCGCGATTGCTATTATTACCCTGCACAAATAGCCCGACCATGCGATCCACCTCTCTTCTCGCGCTGATTCTGGTGCTTTCAGCTGCAACCGTTGCCCAGGCGCAGTCCGGTACGGTGATGGACGACCTCACCCTGAAAAGTGAAATCCTGGGCGGCGAACGCAACTACGCCGTCTACCTGCCGCCCGACTACGAGTCTTCCAGCCGGAGCTATCCGGTACTCTACCTGCTTCATGGCGCCGGCGACGACCACACCGGATGGGTCCAATTTGGCGAGATCCTGCACATTGCCGACAAGGCCATACGTGAAGGGAAGGCAACGCCAATGATCGTCGTGATGCCGGATGCGAATACCGGGAGACGGGGCTACCAGAACGACATACAGGGGAAGTGGCGGTATGAGGACCACTTCTTCGAGGAGTTTATCCCCCAGGTCGAAGCCCGGTTCAGGATCAAGTCCGACAAGCGGTTCAGGGCCGTGGCCGGGCTCTCCATGGGCGGCGGCGGCTCGTTCATGTATGCCATGCATCGTCCCGACCTTTTTTCTTCTGCTGCGCCACTTTCCGCTTACGTCGGCCCCCCATCGGTGGAGCGGCTGAAAGCTCAACTCGGCGCCGATGCAGGCGGACTTTCTGACGAAACCATCCAGGCGTACTTCGACAGGTACAACGCGGTTGTCATGGCCGAAACCCTGCCTGTCGAGGAGTTGAACTCGGTGCGCTGGTACATCGATGTTGGAGACGATGACTTCCTTTACGAGGGCAACTCCCTGGTTCACATCGCCCTCAGGAAACGTGAGGTAAAGCACGAATTCAGGATCAGGGACGGGGGCCACTCGTGGACCTATTGGCGGGACTCCCTCCCGACTGTTCTGGAATTCGTGAGTCAAGCGTTCCACCAGTACTAGCAAGGCACCTCGTCGTGGATTGGGACACCGCACTTTCATTTCTCCAACTCGTGGTTCGGTGGATCCACGTTTTCGCAGTCATCCTGTGGATTGGGCAGACGTATCTGTTCAATTTTATGGAGGACAACCTAGAACCAGCCGAGGGAGAAAACGTGGTCGGCAAACTCTGGCTCCTGCACGGGGGGGGGCTTTATCGGGTCGAAAAGCAACGCTTCGCCAACTTTCTCCCGCCGACGCTACATCGGTTCAAGTGGGAGGCAGCGGTTACGTGGCTAAGCGGCCTGGTTCTGATTACGCTCGTCTACTATGTGGACGGCCTCCTCACCACTCCGGATCAAGACTTCGCGATGGCAGCGGTTGTGGGCGGGCTTTCACTCCCCGCTGGCTGGCTCTTCTACGATGCGCTGGTCAGGTCCCCCCTGGGCAAACATCCGCGGGCCTTCGCCCTGGTTGGCCTGCTCCTGATAATGGCGCTGCACCTGGGATTCCTTGAGGTCATGTCTCCCCGGTCGGCATTTATCCACGTCGGCGCTGTTCTGGGTACCATCATGACGGCGAACGTGTGGGAGCGCATCCTGCCGGCGCAGAGCATACTCGTGAAAGCCATTGGCACCGGCATAAAGCCTGACGCCTCCATCGCGGCCACCGGGCCGATGCGCTCTCGCCAGAATTCTTACGTGGTCCTGGCGATCGTGTCCATCATGATCTCCAACCACTACCCCTCTGTTTCATACGGCAGCGAGCACAGCACCATCGTTCTGGGAGTCCTTGTTCTGGCGGGTTGGGGCGTTGCAGGACTATTTCGAAAGACGCCCGGACACGTAAAATGAGGGCGCCATTCAGTTTCATCCTCAACAACCGGGACGTTTCAACGGACGCGCCCCCGGGGATGCTTGTTTTGGACTTCCTACGGGAGACCAAGCGTCTTACGGGAACGAAGGAAGGCTGCCGGGAGGGAGACTGCGGCGCGTGTGTCGTCCTGGTTGGAACGATGGGCTCCTCCGGTGTCTCGTACCGGGCCGTTACGTCTTGCCTGATGCCGATTGCCGAATTGGATGGGCAACATCTGGTGACTATCGAAGGCCTGAACGGGATCGAACTTTCTTCGGTCCAGCAGGCCATCGCGGAAGAAGGGGCTTCCCAGTGCGGTTTCTGCACGCCCGGTATCGTGGTAAGCCTCACGGGCGCGCTCATGGACCGGGAGGCGCCGCTTGACTCCGCAGCCCTGAAAACAGCACTGGGGGGCCATCTGTGCCGGTGCACCGGGTACCGGTCGCTCAAGGCGACCATCAGGACCCTCCAGGACACGCCTACCGGGATCGACGCGCTGGTGAACGCGGGTGAACTCCCTCTCTGGTTCCAAACCATACCTTCGCGTCTGCGTGCCATTGACCAAGAGCGGAGAAGTCGGCCAACCAGCCCCCGGAGTACTGAAACGTTGTTCGTAGCTGGCGGCACGGATCTGTATGTGCAACAAGGTACAAGCATCCCTGCTACCCGAATATCCTCGCTGGGTGCACGATCCGACCTCAGAGGGATCACAACCTCCGATACCCACCTGATAATCGGCGCGGCAACGACTTTCGAGGAGATCGCCGAGAGCGAATTGGTAAGGCAGATAGTCCCTGGTATCCGGGGATACATGGATGACATTGCCTCGGTGCAGATTCGCAACCGGGCGACCGCGGCCGGAAACCTTGTGAACGCCTCTCCCATCGGGGACCTCACCATTCTGTTGTTGGCTTTCGAGACGTCCCTCACCCTGGTGGCACCCGACGGAAGCTCCCGACTGGTGCCCCTCAAGGACTTCTACCTGGGCTATAAGACCCTCGCAAAGAGGCCGGACGAACTCGTGACGGCCATATCCATACGACGCCCCCCTCCCGACACGCATGTCAGTTGGGAGAAGGTGGCCAAAAGGCGCTCCCTGGACATTGCCTCGGTAAACAGCGCGCTTGTGATCCAGTTGGATTGCGGGGTCGTTTCAACCGCCACCCTGACCGCTGGCGGTGTCGCAGCAATACCGCTCAGGCTGCAGTCAACGTCTGCGTGGCTTGCGGGGCAGCCGATTTCGGAGTCGACTGTTCAGGAGGCCTCCAGGCTGGCCCAGTCCGAGATAGGCCCGATCTCCGACATCCGTGGTTCGGCGGACTACAAACGACTGCTGGTGCGGCAGCTCATTTGGGCCCACTTTGCCGCACTCTTCCCGCAGGACGTTTCCATTGAGAGCCTCTACAAATTGGAGGGGTCGGCATGAGAAACATCGATGCCGCCATCCACACCCGCGGAGAGGCCGATTTCGTGGACGATGAGGTCCGCCCAGCCAATCTGGCACACGCCGCTATTTTTGGCTCGCCGGTGGCTCATGCACGCATTCTGCGGATAGACACCAGCCGAGCCCGAAGCGCTCCGGGAGTCCTGGCGGTGCTCACCGCCGCCGATATCCCGGGCACAAACGAGATCGGACCCATTATCCACGATGAGGTCCTGCTCGCTGAGGGTACGGCCCTCTACGTAGGGCACCCGATGGCCGTGGTTGTGGCCGAAACCGCGGTGTTGGCCCGCGAAGCTGCCGCACTGATCGAGGCCGACCTCGAAGAACTCCGGCCCATCCTCGATCCGCGAAAAGCGTTCGCGGCCGGCGAAATCATCGGTCCTACGCGGACCTTTGAATGCGGCGACACGGATGCTACCTGGGCCAACTGCACCCACATCGTGGAGGGCGCATGTGCCATCGGTGGTCAGGAGCACGTGTATCTGGAGACGCAACGGGCGCGCGCCACGCCGCTCGAAGGACGGCGTCTTCGCGTCAGCACGTCGACACAGAGCCCGTACTCTGGCCAAAAGCACATCGCCCAAGTGCTTGGCGTGTCCAATAACCAGATAGAGGTAGACGTCCAGCGACTCGGCGGCGGTTTTGGGGGAAAAGAAGATCAGGCCACACATTGGGCCTGTTTTGCGGCTCTCGGAGCGTGGCACACCGGTGTCCCGGTGGAAATAGTCCTGCGGCGCGACGAGGACTTTCGCCATACAGGGAAGCGCCATCCGTATGCCTCCGACTTCAAACTTGGAGCCGATGCGTCCGGCCTCATTCTGGCGTACGAGGTGTGGCACTATCAAAATGCCGGTGCTGCGGCCGACCTGTCGCCGGGCGTCCTGGAGCGTACGCTCTACCACTCCACGGGCAGCTACTACGTCCCCAACGCGAGGCTCTTTGCGGCCTCCTGCCGGACCAATCTTGTCCCGAACACGGCTTTCAGGGGCTTTGGCGGTCCGCAGGGCATGTTTGTGATAGAAAGCGCGCTGGCTCGCCTGGCTGAGGCCATGGACCTCCCCAGGGAGACCATCCAGGAACGAAACCTTCTGAAGCCTGGCGACGCCTTTCCCTATGGTCAGAAGGTCACTGATGATCGAACCCGGCAGGCCTGGCGTCGGGCCACAGAAAGCGTAGATCTCGGGGCCCTTCAGACCCACGTGGCGGAATTCAACCGGACCCACTTCGCGGTGAAGAAGGGGCTGGCGCTCATGCCGGTCACCTTCGGGATATCGTTTACGACCACCTTCCTGAACCAGGCAGGGGCTCTGCTCCATGTCTATACGGACGGCTCAATCTCCGTGACGACCGGCGGCGTTGAGATGGGTCAAGGCCTCACCACAAACATCGTCGCGATTGTGGCCAGGGCATTGGGCGTCACCCCCGGCCGCATTCGGGTGGAAAACACCAATACGACGCGTGTGGCCAACATGTCGCCCTCGGCGGCCAGTTCAACGACGCTTCTGAACGGCAACGCGGCGCTGGCTGCCGCGCTTCAGGTGCGGAAACGACTGCAGCACGTCGCGCGCCAGATGTTGGGCGCCGCAACCAGCGTAGAAATTGCGTTCCGGAATGAAGGCGTCTACCAGGGTGAAGAGCGCTCCCCGCTCTCGTGGCAGGACGTCGTGGCCGCAGCCTATCTGGATCGCGTGGACCTCTCTGCCCACGGCTTTTTTGCCACTCCCGACATCCACTTTGACAAAAACACGGAGAAGGGACGTCCTTTCGCCTACCACGCGGGCGGAACAGCCGTCACCGAAGTCACAGTGGATTGCCTCCGGGGTCGCTACGAGATAGACGCGGTGCACATCGTGCACGACATCGGGCGACCCATGAACCGTCTGGTGGACATTGGGCAGGTCGAAGGCGGCCTAGCACAAGGCCTGGGCTGGATGACGGTGGAAGACCTCCAGCACGACGAGGCCGGCCGTCTCATATCCAAGAACCTGGCTTCCTACAAAGTGCCTGACGCATCCTTCATGCCCGATGCGCTCACCGTGGAATTTTTGGACGACGCCGATGAAATGCTGGGTCCGTTTGGCAACAAGGCCGTCGGTGAACCCCCGCTGATGTACGGGATAGGTGTGTTCTTCGCCATCAGGCAGGCCATGCAGGCGTTCGCACCGCGGTCGGAGATCCCGTTTGACGCGCCGTTGACCCCGGAACGTGTGCTGATGGGGATGCACCAGGGGGCCGACCTGAGCCCAGCGGACCGATGACAGGGTTCTTCCAGGTTCTTGCCGCTCGCCTGGAGAGCTCCCAGCGTGTGTTCGTGGGCCTCGTGGTCGGCCATACGCCCCACTCCCCCGGATCAACCGGTGCCCGGATGGCCGTTTTCGAAGACGGAGAATCTATCGGGACCGTCGGAGGCGGCGTCATGGAATTGTCAATCTCCGCGATGGCTTCGGCAGCGCTGAACAACTCCGCGGATCCGTTTGTGCCTCGACTCAGACACCTGGTTCACCGGATCGATGCGGGCGATGCTGCTTCGGGCCTGATGTGTGCGGGCGAGCAGACCAACCTCTACCTCCTTCTGGACCGAACCGACCACCTGGCCCCCCTCCAGGCGGCCGCAGAGGCGGAGCGACTCGGGTTGCCGGGCGTGCTCACCATTTCGCCCGCCGCTCTCACCTTCCGCCCCGATGATGCTGGTCCGCAGCACCGGCTGCTCCAAAACGCGGGTACCTGGGAATACCGCCAGCAACTGCTGAATCTGAGCCGCGTGGCTGTTTTGGGCGGCGGCCATTGCGGCCTTGCGCTCTCCCGCACGCTCGCTTCTCTGGGCTACCATGTCAGCGTATTCGACGATCGGGCGTCTGTCCCGACCATGGATGCCAACACGATGGCCGATACCAGCCGGGTCGTCGATGACCTCACAGCAGCCGCGAGCCTCGTGGACTATCCGGACCTGACTGCAGCCGTGGTCATGTGCAACGATGTAAAGAATGACATTCGGGCGTTATCCGGCCTTTTGCGACTGCCGTTTCCGTTCATTGGAGTCATGGGGAGTCCGGCCAAAATCGGACACATCAGCTCAAGCCTGAGGGACGCAGGCTTCGGCAAGGCTGATCTTCGGCGCCTGACCGCGCCGGTTGGTCTGCCCATCGGGAGCCGGACGCCCCAGGAAATTGCGATCAGTGTTGCGGCACAACTCATCGAACGGGAGCGTGCGCTGTGAGAAGCCCGTCGGCCATCCGAAGCACGCGCATTGTGACCCCTGAAGGTGTCGTAGATGGCCTTCTGGTCATCCGCAACGGCCTCATCGACGCCGTCATTCCGGCGGATGACGCCGGGCCTCTCCTCGCGAGCGCTGAGGATCCGGGGAGCCAGGATCCTTCCACCGCTGTGCTGGACGTCGGCGACCTGGTGGTTCTTCCGGGCCTTGTGGACACCCACGTCCACATAAACGAACCCGGACATACGGACTGGGAGGGATTCGAGAACGCGACCATGGCTGCAGCCTCCGGAGGCGTCACGACGCTGGTGGACATGCCCCTCAATTCTCTGCCTGTCACGACCACGGCTGAAGCACTGAAACTCAAGCTGGACGCCGCGGCAGGCAAGCTCCACGTAGACTGCGGATTCTACGGCGGCGTGGTACCAGGAGGCGCCGCAGAGCTTCCCGACCTCCTGGACGCGGGCGTTCTGGGTCTCAAGGCATTCATGGTAGATTCTGGGCTGGCTGAGTTTCCTGCTTCTGGCTCCAGAGAGCTGTCCGACGCGCTTGCCGCATTGGGGCCGCACGGCGTCCCTCTGCTTGTCCATGCAGAGTTAGCAGGCCCGTCTCCCATCCCGGATGACCCAGGCAACTACCCTCAATATGCGGCAGGTCGCCCGCAATCATGGGAGGCTGCCGCGGTCAGAGTGCTCATCGGGCTCTGTCGGGAATACGCATCCCCCATCCACATCGTTCACCTGGCGGCATCCGCCTGCCTTCCGGCCATTCGGCGGGCCCGCTCGGAGGGACTCCCATTGACGGTCGAGACCTGCCCGCACTACCTCTATTTCGAGTCGGGCTCGATTTCCCACGGGTCGACCCTGCACAAATGTGCGCCTCCCATTAGAGGCGCCGCCAACCGGGAGCGCCTCCGCGAGGCCCTTGCAGACGGTGACATAGACTTCGTGGCAAGCGACCACTCCCCAAGTCCCCCTGAGATGAAACGCCTGGCGACGGGCAACCTGGATCAAGCCTGGGGAGGCATCTCGTCTCTGGGCCTGAGCCTGCCCATCATGTGGAGCATTTTCAGTTCGCGTCCTCGTGGCCTGGAGTCCATGGCCAACTGGCTCAGCGCGGCCCCAGCGGCATTGGTTGGCCTTGCTGACCGCGGAGCTATCGTTCCGGGCAGGCGAGCGGACCTGGTCGTCTGGGACCCTGCGCGCTGCCAAGTGCTGTCCGCCGATGCGCTCCATTGTCGCCACAAACTTTCGCCTTACGTGGGCGAGACGCTTTGGGGGCAGGTCTCAAAGACGTTTCTTGCTGGTGAGTGTGTTTTTGAGTCCGACACATCCAACCACGCCCACTTTCTGGATCGTCCCAGGGGCAAAACGATTCTGAGGCATGCCTGAACCCGGTTTCACATCGCTCATTGATCTCGTCTCCGAACGCCTCGGAGGCACCGTACTCGAAGCCTCGGACGATTTCTTCGCGCCCAAAGAGAACCTGGTTAAACAGGACGCCGCCGTGTTCAAGCCGGGGCTCTACACAGACGAGGGCAAGTGGATGGACGGCTGGGAGTCGCGCCGAAAGCGCGATGCCGGGCATGACTGGGCGATTCTGAAGATGGGCCTGAGGGGTGTCATCAAGGGCCTGGACGTGGATACCAGCCATTTTAAAGGCAACCACCCCCCAGAGTTTTCGATAGACGCCATCGACGGAAACCCGGAGTCTGAGTCCTGGATCCAGGTCGTCCCGCCCACGGCCATTCTGGAGGACTCGCACAATTTCGTCGCGGTTAATGACAGCGGGCCCTGGACCCATCTGCGTCTAAACATCTTCCCCGACGGAGGGGTGGCGCGTCTGCGGGTATTCGGGCAGGTCCAGGCCATTCTCCCCACCGACGGCCGTGAGATCGAACTAAGTGCCATCGCCAACGGTGGCCTCACCGTTGCCTGCAGCAACGAGCACTTTGGGCGGATGGGCAACCTGCTCCTGCCCGACGTGCCCCGCAACATGGGCGATGGCTGGGAAACCAGGCGGCGGCGTGGACCGGGTCACGACTGGGTGGTCGTGCGGCTTGGAACTGCAGGCCAGATCAGCCGCGTTGAAGTAGAAACGACGTTCTACAAGGGCAACTACCCCGATCGTTGTTCGCTGGAGGGCAGCCTTGCGCCTGGAGAACCCGATGCCAGGGACTGGACTCCAATCCTGGCCGAAACCAGGATGCAGCCGGACACAAAACACGTGTTCTCTGAGCTTATGAGTTCGGGTCCGTTCTTGTACGTCCGCCTGGGAAGTTATCCAGACGGGGGCGTGGCACGCCTGCGGGTCTTTGGCACCAGGTCAGAAGCGACAACGTCGGAATGACCGAGCCCGCGATTACCGACCTCAATACCATGGAGCGGGAGACCGCAAGAGTGCGGATGCTGGAGTGCTGCGGGTCTACCCGGTGGGCGCAGCAAATGGCCAATGCGCGTCCTTTCCAGAACCACGAGGCGCTTTTCAGTACCGCAACAAGAGAATGGGGCCGCCTCGCGGAGCCTGACTTCCTGGAGGCCTTTGGGGCGCATCCCAAGATTGGTGATTTGGACTCTCTCCGGTCCCGGTTCTCGGCAGACGCCTGGGCCGGGGACGAACAGTCAGGCGCAGCGGCCGCTTCCGGAGCAGTACTGGAGCGCCTTGCCGAAGGCAATCGCCTGTACGAAGAGCGGTTCGGCTTCATTTTCATAGTCTGCGCCACCGCCAAGTCCGGGGGCGAGATGCTGGCGCTCCTCGAAGTCAGGCTTCCCAATACGCGTCCCCAGGAGATCTCTGAAGCCGCCAGGCAGCAGGCGCTCATCACACGCATCAGGCTTGAGAAACTTCTGGCCACTCTGGGCCGGACCGAAGGCTAGTTTATCTTCCCACCAAGTCCACATTCCCTTCCCCCGCGTGAAGAACCTCATTAAGGACGGCACTCTCGAAAGCTACTTGGGCTCGCTGAGGGAGGCCAATCAGGACTATTTAAGGGACCGCCCTGGCCCGCGTAGCGAGCGGCAGCCGGTTCACACCGTTTACGGGGGAGCGCAGCTCTTCAAGGCTGACCTGGCTCCAAAGATGGGCAGGGCCGCGCTCCGCCACATGGAGGCGTATGCGGGTGATTACCTCGTTTTTGCCCGGGCGTTCGGGCTTCCGGGCTCGGCCGCACTCCCCATCCACGGACAGTGGTACCGTGATTTGCTGGAACACCCTCCTTCCGCTCTGGAGAATCGGCCCGCCTGGCTCGCACACGCCGTTTACCAGCGCGTGGTGGACAAACTGGCTCAGGAGCCGGTAGAAGACTTCCGCATTGATTTCGAGGACGGCTTTGGCGTCCGTCCAGTCCAGGAGGAACACGCCGAGGCCGCTCGAACGGCCCGCGAGGTGGCCCTGGGCATGCGTGACGGAACACTGCCTCCCTTCATCGGCATTCGCATCAAGGCACTCAACGACGAGTACGCAGGACGATCGTTGAGCACGTTGAATCGCTTCTTCAGCACACTTCTGGACGGAACTGGCGGGACCCTCCCCCCCGACATCGTCGTCACGCTTCCCAAGATCACCCATGTGGAGCAGGTCCGCGTGGCGTCGGAGTCGCTCGAACTGATCGAATGTGAGGCCGGCCTGCCGCGGTATTCCATCGGACTGGAGTTGATGGTCGAAACCGCTGTCTCCATCTTCGGAACCGATGGACGAACCCCTCTGCCAGAATGGGTCACAGCAGCCCGGGGGCGGTGCACCGCTGCCCACTTTGGCGTCTACGATTACACCGCTGGCCTGGACATAACGGCGGCGGAGCAGACCATGACCCATCCCGCCTGCGATTTTGCCCGACACATGATGCAGGTCTCGCTGGCCGGGACGGGCGTGTGGCTATCCGATGGCGCAACGAACATCATGCCTGTGGCGCCCCATCGTGGAGAGTCGCTCACCGATGGGCAGCGTGCCCAGAATGCGGGTGCCGTTCATCGCGCCTGGCAACTGGGGTTCAGTGACAACACCCATTCGCTGAAGCACGCGTTCTATCAGGGTTGGGATCTGCATCCGGCGCAACTGCCAGCCCGCTACGCGGCCGTCTATGCTTTTTTCCTGGACGGCTTCGATGCGGCAGCCACCCGACTCCGGGCCTTTGTGGACAAGGCTGCTCAGGCGTCATTGGTTGGTGATGTCTTTGACGATGCCGCTACCGGCCAGGGTCTCCTGAATTATTTTCTGCGGGCCATCAACTGCGGCGCCATCACCGAGGAGGAGGCGCGTCAGACCGGACTGCAAACCGAAGAGATCAGGTTGCGGTCCTTCGCCCGCATCCTGGAAACACGCGCCAAGCGCGGCGAATGACATGAAAAGCCCCATCACAACGCACATCCTCGACCTTGCCACCGGCAGCCCCGCCGCGGGCGTTCCTGTGGATCTGGAGATTCGGGACGGGAACGCGTGGCATCACGCGGGTGACGGTCTAACCGATTCGGATGGGCGGGTGGGTCAGTTGATGCCTGTCGGCATGACCCTGGTGGCGGGCACCTACCGACTCACGTTCCACACGGAAGACCATCACCGGCGGGCCGGCCGTGAAGCGTTCCATCCCAGGGTGTGCATCGAGTTTTGCGTGGTGAGTCTGGAAGAACACTACCACATTCCGCTCCTTCTGAGCCCTTTCGGGTATTCAACCTACCGTGGGAGCTGAGCGCCCTGGGGGTTAGTACTCCCGGCGATCGTCTTTCTCCTGCCATGCCGCAAAAATGGACAGCGCTTCGTCTCGAAGCGCCTGCTGCATGAAGATGTCCCGTTCAGCAGGAGAGCGGTTGATCTCTCGGTAGATATACCCGTCGTCAAACCCCGCCTGGGAGGCATCATCCCTGCCGGCGGCGTAAAACACCCGATCCGGGCGGGCCCAATAGATGGCGCCCAGGCACATCGGACAGGGTTCACACGTCGTATAGAGATCGCAACCCGTGAGTTGGAAGCTGTCCAGTGCCGCGCACGCGTTCCGGATCGCGACAATCTCGGCATGCGCCGTTGGGTCGTTGGCAGAGGTGACCCTATTGGTGCCGCTGGCAATTACTTCGCCGCCCCTCGTCACAAGGGCCGCGAACGGCCCTCCAAGATTTGAAGCGACATTCTTATGAGCCAACTCTATTGCCTGCCGCATTAGATTGGCTTTCTGGAGGTCAGGCATAGACTCGGCCTTCTGCTGGTTCTGTCGGATGGTACGGCACACATGGGTCTTCGGGCTCTCTGATCCCCTTTGGGGAGATAGTGCGTATTGACAGGAAAGCCCAGCCCTGCCCCAGGCACCATGCGAATTCTCCTGCTCATTGCCATCCTCTCTGGCCATCTGGCAACGGCTTCCCCCCAGCAACTGACCCTCTTCAGTCTAGAGACGCTGCCGTCCGCGACTGACGGCAACCCTGGCATAACCCATCTGAGCGCCGCGCTTGCCGTTCCCCTCACCTTCGCGGGCGTCCGGATGACACATGGGGTGTCCTTCAAACAGATGAGCAAGGGTTTCCAGACGGACGCTGCGCCAGCAACCGACGACCCGACGAAGCTCTACGAAGTGCGATACGAAGTTACGGCCAGGTTTGGCCTGAGCGACAAATGGTCAGCTCTGGTCTACCTGGGCCCCGGCTTGTCCGCGGACGCGCGCTTCGATAGTCCCCGCGCCAATGATTTTGACTTCAGAAGCGCGCTCGTCCTCCAAAAGCCACTCAAGTCCGGAAGCCTGGGTTTCGGCGCGTCTTATCGCAACAGAATGGATCTGGCAGTTGTCCCGATTTTTCTGATGGATACATACGTCTCCCCTCGCGTGCATCTGGACATCGCCGCCCCGGCGAGGGCCACGGCGTGGTACGAGTCAGGACCCCGTCGGGCCGGACTGACTATCAGGTACACCTCCAAGACGTACGGACTGCCGTCGGCTTCCGGCTCACGGCTCGACCACAAGGTCCTGGCCGTTGGAGCGGAAGCGGAGAGCAGACTGTCGGGTCCGCTCTCCGTCCGGGGAACGCTTGGCTACGCCCTGTCCAACAACCTGGAGTACAGTTCAGGCTCCGAGGAGGAAACGATCAAGCTCGGCTCTGGGATGAGCTTTGGCTTTGCGCTGCTCTTCTCAGCCGCCAAGTAGTCCGGGACCGGCCCAGAGCTCCGAGCCGTCTTAGGCCAGGTTCACATCCAGTCTCTGCGGGCCGAAACGAAGTTCTCCACTCTTTCCGAGCAGTTGTTTCGCGTCGGACTCCCGAACGTCAACGAAGGTCTTGCCATCGTCGATCTGAACACGTCCAATTGAATCTGACTCAATGCCGCCGTGACGCGCGAGCGTGCTGACGACGTTGTTGACCCGGATGCCACTCTCCTTGCCGACAGATAGCGCGAGTTTGACCATCGCACCAGCGCGCTCCGGTCGTTTTACGCTGACATGGTCAGCGCCGCCGCGGGCTGCCATGCGTTTTTCGCGGGCGGCGCCCATTTCCGGCGCTTTGCTGCGGCCGTCAATGTTCGCACCCGTACGTCCATCGTGACTGCCTCGAGCCGGCGTTGAACTTCCTGCCGGACGTCCCTTCGAATAGTCTCCTGATGCAGGGCGAGCGTCAGAACTGCGGCCACCAGCCGAGCGAGCGTCGGAAGTGCGGCCAGCCGGGCGAACGTCGGAAGTACGGCCAGCCGGGCGAGCGTCGGAAGTGCGGCTCGTGGGACGCGAGGATGAACTGCTCTTGTCGTAGCTGCGATCGCCTGAACTGCGGCTATCAGAACTGCGGCTGTCAGAACTGCTGCGAGAGGCGTAATTCCCGTTCCTCGACTCGCTACGGACCGGACGACGTCTTTCGACAGTACTGATCTTCTCTATCGGGCGCTCGTATTCGGCGCGCCTGGCCATGCGCAGTGCGGCCGCCGCAATTTCCAGCGCATCCCCACCTTCATCAACCATCTCCTGAATGATGGCGCGCTCGGCGTGGCAGCGACCCCGCTCGATCCAGGCGCCCATCTTCTCTGTGATCTTCACGCTGCGAAGCGTTTCGATCTCTTCCTCGGTTGGCAGTTCGGGACGATCCATCTGGACGCCGGTGAACCGCTCCACGCCGCGAATGCGCCCGATTTCATTTGGCGCGACAATCGTGATAGCCTCTCCGCTTCGCCCAGCACGACCCGTACGGCCAATGCGGTGCACGTAAACCTCAGGATCCGCGGGCAACTCGTAGTTGATCACGTGACTGACGTCATCGATGTCCAGCCCGCGAGCCGCCACGTCCGTACCGACCAGGACCTTCAGCGCTCCGCTCTTGAAGGATTTGATGATGCGCGTTCGCACATCCTGGCTCATCCCTCCATGCAGAGGCTTGGCGTCAATGCCGCGCTTGATGAGTTGGGTTGCCAGATCCTCCGTCCCGAGCTGCGTCTTGGCGAAGATCAGGCAGCTTTGAACCTCTTCAACCTCAAATATCCGCGAGATTGCCGCCACCTTATCGAAGCGATTGACCAGGTAGGCCCGCTGGCGAACCAGGGGAGCCTTCTTGTCCGCATCGATCGAGCAAGCAACAGCGTCACGCAGATAGCGCTTGGCAAGGTTGCGGATTCGAGACGGCATGGTCGCGGACATCAGAACCGTCTGGCGCTCGGCCGGCGTCTGGTCCAACAGGTTCTCAATGTCCTCAATGAAGCCCATCGAGAGCATCTCGTCGGCCTCATCCAGGATCACTGTGCTGACCTGGGAGAGGTTAAGGGCTCGTTTTTCGCAAAGGTCCAGGAGTCGACCAGGCGTGCCGACAACGACATCTACTCCCCTGCGGAGTTTGCTGGTCTGCAATCCGTAGGCCTGGCCTCCGTAGATGGCCAAAACCTTGATCCCGGATGACTTGCCGTAATCGCTCATGGTCTCCGCAACCTGGATGGCCAACTCACGGGTCGGTGCCAGGACCAGGACCTGAACGTGATTGTCCTTGGCCTCGAGCCGCTGGATAATCGGGAGAGAGAAGGCTGCGGTTTTGCCGGTGCCAGTTGGCGCCTTGCCGATGGCGTCTTTGCCTTCCAGAAGAACTGGAATAAGGGCGGCCTGGATCGGGGTGGGCTGGGTGTAACCGCGCGCTTCAAGCGTGGCCACAATACGAGGCTCAAGACCGAGCCCCTCAAAGGAGTGGTTCATATACTGCTAAATCCGTTGTGATGAGTCTGCGACGAGTCCTTTCAGCCCGCGCCGCTGTTTCACTGCCGACAGTGTGACCCAAACACAAGAGTGAGCCGTATCTGAACCTCCGTTTAACGCCGCCGCAGGTTTGCGGTCGGCCGAGGTAGGCAATCTGAAGTGTACTACAGGGTACCGTTGGGATTGATTCCGGTGCTTCGTGAGGGTTCCGCATATTTGTCAAGAGCGAGTTCCCTCGTGTTCCCCTCCCGGGAACTCAGGCCCTCGCGCTCCCAATCGTTTTATTGGACTGACTATTCCGTCCTGCGCATCGTGGATCCCAACCTGGCCTGCCGCCCACTTATTCTATTCGACGGCGTCTGCAATCTGTGCAATGCAGCGGTCCAGTGGGTCATTGAGCGAGATCCCGAGAGCGTCTTCGGCTTCGCGTCGCTGCAATCCGAGGCAGGCCAAAGCCAAATCTCACGGGCCCTGTCTGCTTCGGACCACAAGGAGCTGCTCCTGCCAGACAGCATAGTCCTGCTGGATCACCATGGGCTGCATACCCAGTCTTCCGCCGCAATCCGGATTGCCCGGCAGCTTGGCTTCCCCTACTCCCTGGCGGCGGCGGGATTCCTGTTCCCGCGCCCGCTCCGCGACGCCGTCTACCGGTTCATCGCCAAGAACCGCTACCGGTGGTTTGGACGGCGGGACTCATGCATGATGCCCGCACCGGGCTTGGAGAGCCGCTTTCTGGATGCCCATGAGCCCCGGGCCGTGATTCAGCCGGTTGCTGCTCCGTCCAACCGGTAACCATCCTGCCATAACAACGGCGCGTGAAATCAGCTGTCCCCGCGCTCCAGCACCGCATTGGCCAACTCCGCCATTCTCGCGTAGCCCTTGGGGGTGCAGTGGACGCCATCGGTGGTGTACGCCTTCATCAGGCCGTTTTTGCCATCCTGCATGGGCCCGAAATAATCCAGATAGACGATGCCCCTCTGCTCGGCATAACGCTCCAGCAGGGCGTTCAGGGCCGGTATTTTCTGGTCCGGGTGCAATCCCGGTCTCCATGGGTAGTCGGCCGCGGGTAGTACGGAGGCGATTACCGGCCTGACGCCATTTGCCAAGGCCAGCTCCGCCATGGACTTGATGTTGCCCGCGATAGTGGTCAGTTCCATGGGGCCCGTGTTGCCTGCGATGTCATTGGTCCCGGCCAAAATCACCACGACTTCCGGCTGGAGATCCAGAACGTCCGCGCGAAATCTGATCAACATCTGCGGGGTCGTCTGCCCGCTGATGCCCCGGTTCACATAAGGCATTCCAGGGAAGTAGTCCGCCAGGTCCCAGGCCTCCGTGATCGAGTCGCCCATGAACACCACACGTCCGGTCACGGGCCCGCTGGACAATAATTCCTCATTGGCGTCCATGAACCGCTCCAGATTCGCCCAGTCTTGGGCTTCCACCTCAGACACCATAAGCGCGAGTCCGAAAGCGATGAGGGTTGAGAGTCTCGTCATGTTTGCTAGTGCGAGGA
>JBLHLC010000039.1:0-37544 GCA_047619685.1 Rhodothermales bacterium | reverse complement strand
CTCGCGGCTCCCGGACGATCTCGTTTATCGATAGCTACCTGGATGCCGGGATCTCCCCCGCCGATCTACTGCGCATCCTCACTGTGAATGGCGCCCGGCTCATGGGCTGGGACGAGAACAAGGGCACGGTGAGCATGGGAAAGCATGCAGACTTGATTGCGGTATCCGGCAATCCGCTGGACGATCCGCACGTGCTGAAAACGGTGTCCTTTGTGATGAAGCGCGGAGTCGTTTACAAGCGCGACGGCGTGTTCGGATGGACCGTGCCGATGACGCGGACATACGATTGAGATCAGATTCGTTCGGCCTTCACTCGTCGGAGCAAATGAAATCCCACATTGTCGGCTCAACCAAGCCGTATTGGGACCATGCAGCGCATCCTCACCGTCGTTTGCGGCCAAGCGGCCAAGCGGCCAATTCGCCGGAGGCCCAGGAATTCCTGGACGGATATACCGCGCGGTATCAGGAACTCTCCTACGCTGCTGCTGAGGCCGAGTGGACGTTGAACACCCGCATTGTGGAGGGCGATACGGTGGCTGCCTGGGAAGCCAACCGCGCCAACGAGGCCTATGCCGCTTTCACGAGTTCAATGACCGGTGGTGGGAATACGCCGCTGCTTACCAGGTCATTGCGCCACCGGGGCTACGGTGGATTGGCGCGACCTACTCCAATCTTCTACGGGCGGAGGCTTGAGCGCCGAGCCCATGGTGGCCTATTTCCAACCTCTGATGGAGTACCTGCAGCAGGAGAATGTGGGGAGGACTTACACCTTGCCTGAGCCACCTGCGGAGTAACAGGCATGCCGGATCTGTCCCGCATCATCATCAAGACCGCGCTGGTTTACCTGTTGGCAGCGCTGTTGGTCGGAGTACTCCTGACTCCGCCGGGCCTCCGCGCTTTTCCTCAACTGGCTCTGGCGGTCCCGGCACAGGTACACCTACTCGTGGTAGGGTGGCTGTCGCAGTTGATCTTCGGCGTTGCCCACTGGCTCTTCCCCCGCTACTCTCGCGAGCGTCCGCATGGGCGTGTGGCGTTGGCGTGGATGGGGTACGCGATGCTCAATGCCGGGCTACTACTCAGACTGGCATCCGAGCCGTTTTCGGCCGATCCCGGGTTCGCCTGGGCTGTGCTGACATCGGCCGTTCTCCAGTGGGCAGGGTGTCTGGCGTTTGTCGGCCACCTGTGGCCACGGGTCAAGGAGAAGTAGCAATGCCGACCGTATCTGTATGGCTGGTTCGCGCATCGCTGGTGCATCTTGCGCTGGGCGCGACACTTGGAGCTGCCTTACTGACTGGAAAGGTCGCAGAAGTGCCTGCATGGATCTGGGTATTGCGACCGCTTCATGTTGAAATCCTGCTGTTCGGCTTCGTGATTCAGCTGGCCTTCGGCGTGGCCTGGTGGATTCTGCCCCGGACTCCGGAGCGAAAGCCGACGCGCTTGCCGTGGGTAGCGGGCGTTTTGCTAAACGCAGGGCTATGGGTGGTAGGGCTCGTGCCGTTTGCGGGGTGGCCGGGCGAGGTATTCCTCTTGGGCCGCGTGGTGCAGGCGGTGGCGCTCGTTGTTTTTGCGCGGAGTGTCTGGCCCAGGATCAGGGAGTTCCGGGGCTAGTTGGAGGCCGCCTCAGCCGTCCGGCGGTGCCTCAGTGGCCAGAGGATTTCCGCGGCATCCGCTCGTCGGCCATCGCCGCATTGTAGACAAAGGATGCCATGATGACCGCATTCTTCTTCAGGTCGTCTATGGGCAAGGTGTCGTAGTAGTCCAGGTTGGTGTGTCCGCCGGTGCCGCCCACCCGGTCTTGAAGAAACTGGAAAGCTGGGAGACCCACGTTGTCGAAAGGAATGTGGTCCGTACTGCCGACGCTCCTGATGGAAATGGTCGTCATCCCCATATCCCGGAGGGGCGCCATCCAGCGCGCGAAGATCGGCCGGACGAATTCATTCCCCTGGAGCCAGATACCCTGATACTGGCCGGGTCCATAATCCTGGTTGAAATACACCGACAGCTTGTCGTAGTCGGGCCCTTCGCCGATGGCCGGATCAGAGGGGTCTCCGAAGTGATTCCGCACGTATGCGCGGGAACCCCACAGGCCCTGCTCCTCACCTGACCACAGGGCCACACGCACCGTTCTACGGGGCTTTGCGCCCACAGCCTTCAGGATGCGCATGGCCTCCAGCATGACGGCCACGCCGGACGTATTGTCGCTGGCATTGGGACTGGCGTGCCACGTATCGAAGTGGGCCCCGAGCATGACGACCTCGTCTGAAAGGTCCGTTCCCACGATCTCCCCCAGAACATTGCTGGCCTGCTCGACACCATCACCGATAGTGTTACGAACCTCGACCTCTATCTCAACCTGCATCTCGCGCAGTAGAATGCGATACATCCGGTTGTAGTGCTCAGGTGTGACGGCCACGATTGGCAAGGAAGCCAGGGTCGAGTCGCGCGACCAGCGATCCTGCGTGGCCCCCGGACGCGCGAACCCGCGAACTGCTCCGGGCCAACCGCCTCTCGATTCCAGTACAACCGCGACCCCCTCGCTTCGATAGAATGCCATCCGTTCGACGGACGAGAGCACATCCGGATTGGGTGGCGGCAGCAGGTTCTGACGGGCCGTAAAGGCGTCCGCCTGGCCCGCATGTATCACCTCCTGTCCGAGCACACGCAAAGCTTCTTCTGTCCGCCTGGGCGTGCCTGTCGCGAACCTCTCGAGGTCCACAACAGGCGGCGGCGTGGACAACACGGCTTTCCCGCGAAGTCTGCCGCGGTAGTCGTCGAGATCCTGCCAGGTGCGGACGTCAGCAATTACGACAGATAGCCGCTGCCGGCCATCGGTGCCCGGAGTATGCGCGATCGGATTCCCCACCATCGGCTGGTAGTCCGGCGTCACCAGGTCGAGGGAAAACACCTCGTTGTCCCAACTGGCGCCATAGTCCATGAAGGGTTCAATCACCGGGTTTGCAAGGCCCATGCGCGTCATTTCATCGATTGCCCACGCCTGCGCCCGCTTCATGTCGCGGGAATTGGTGAGCCGCGCACCCAACACATCGGTCATATAAGACAACGTGTTTGGAAGCTGCGACCGCTGGAGTCCCTCTTCGCGTATGCGGGCCACCATCTCTAGGTCTACCGCGTTGTGGGAAGACACAGGCTGGCGTGCCGACACATCGGTCCAGGAGGCGAAGGCAATCAGAAGGAGTAGAACGCAGATTCGATTCAGCACGGGCGTCGGTGGGTGGTTTGTGGGTTGCGAAAGCTACGCAACCCTGACGGCGCAGGCACCTCGGGAGTCTGGCTCTCCCTGCATTTGGGCGGTTTCTCGACGGTTAAATCCACGCGATCTCGAACCGCTGTCAAGCTCCTGCGTGTCCTGCCTCGAAGGCTCCGGCCACAGCCTTTATTGCCCACCACCAACCAAAGACCTTAACCACCGTGGAACTGATATTTGTCTATAACGCAAACGGCGGGCTGCTTAATTCCCTGTTCGACGCCGGGCACAAGCTGCTCAGTCCCAGCACGTACGCGTGCAACCTCTGTGCGCTGACCTACGGGGCGCTCACCGAGCGGGCAGAATGGAAGGCGTTCAGGGTGTCATCCCCCCATACCTTCAGATTTCTCCACAAGGACGAGTTTGAGAGTGAATTTGAGGGGGAGTTCCAGTACCCCATCGTCCTGAAGAATGGGGATGAAATGGAGACGCTGGTTTCGACCCAGGAGGTTGAGGCGCTGGGGAGCCTGGAGGATCTGATCGAGATGATCTCGGTGCGGGCGGGGAGCTAGTAGTTTGACGAGGTCATCCCGCCTGTTCTTTGCCCTCAGCAGTCGCCTTTTTCGCTCGAAGAGCCGCCTGCTGATCCAGGTAGCGGCGCTGTTCATCGAACGTCTTCCCTCGTAGCTGTTCGTCCACGTCACGTCCGAGGTTGACGATGTGCTTGAAATGCCAACTCACGAGAACGGTCACCTTGTGGACAGTTGCGATCGCGATGTGGCGCGCATCCGCTCGGTTCGACTCCGGTATTACGCCGGACGAGATGTAGTGGTCTGCAAGTCCTTCCACTTCCGCGGTGAGGCGAACCTCCTCTATGTGCAGGTCCGGAACGCTCTTCAAGACGTGCCTAACGGCTTTCGGACCTGAAAGCGGCGACTCCCGGGGAAGTGCAAGACGGGCAGGAGCGTCCGACTCCGGTCCCAAACGGCCCGCTCGGAGTCGACACGTTCGCGCTTTGGAGCCGTGGATGATTGCCCGTCGCTGACCTGGGACACCTCCGACTTCTCGGTCAAGCCCGTCACCTTCTCGGTCAAGCCTGTCACCTCTCCGGTCGACTCGGAGCGAACCACTTCTCACACAAAGGCCCTCTTCGCGTTCGCCCTCCCTACGCTTCGTCCAGGTCCGCGACCTGTCTGCTCGAACGGCCCCCTGGCAGTTCAGAATCCCGGTTCTTCTCATTTTCGTGTACGCCGTTTTCCTTCGTCACCCGCAGAATGCCGGAATCGTCCAAGCTATCTGGCCAGATGACTCGAGTTGGCAACTCTGGCCTCCCCGGAAAAAGCGACCAGGACTGGTTGTAGCCCCTGGGATGGTGCGCAACCGCACCCGGCTGGCCGGGGCAGGATATGCCGCAGGCGCCCGCCCCGAATCACGCCCGCAGGCTGTCTCGGGGTACATCGACCGTGATATTCGAGACTGACCCGTCGCGAGAAAACACGCGCATGCTGTCTGCCTTGCTGAGCTGCGAACCGGGGACACTGTCTTCGGACCCGTCCGTGTTGATCACGGTGACCGCTGCCGTCTCGGCCAACCGGTAACAGACCGGGACCTGGCAGGAGGTAAACACCAGCGCGTTCGCCGGGAGCCTTAACGTCTTCTCGCGTCCCGTCGCGTCGATATACTCAAATTCAGCCGGCCCGGCCGCAAATTCCGCGCGATGCAGTAGACGAGGCTCGAAGTGCAGGCAGCCATTCCGGCTTTCGAGTCCGAGCTCACCCAAACGCGTCAGGATCTCTTCCTTGACCTGACCCGTCATGCCGGGCTGTTGAGCGCCAAGGTGGCGGGGTGAATGTGAATAGGGATCGGTCGGAATGGCGCCGAAGACTTCAGGAGTCTTGGTAAAACCAAGCCCTGCCCTTAGGTCGTCGTAGGCTTCGGCAAGCGCGCCGGCGTACTCCGGGTCTGCTGTGACGTAGCACTCCTGAACAGCCAAAAGCAGCTTGGCGACCATATGCCAGTAAATGCTGCCGAGGCCCTCAAAGGCAAAGAACGTGCTGCTGCGTCCCGTAAAGGCCCGGTGGTTGAAGACCTCTTCCCAGAGGCCGAGTACCGCTTCCCGGTCGTCGGCGTCTGCACCCAGCCGCTCGAGGCGATCCTCGACGTCACTGGCATTCCTGAGGTCGCCCTGAAAATGCGCTCCCCCCTTCGCATCCCGGATTACGAGCGAATGATCATCTTCCGCCAGGAGGCGCTGCAGGAGCGCGACTCTTTCGACCGCGCCAGCCGGTAGCGTGTTCTTCTCCAGAAAAGGCGGAAGCGCCCGATCCGGATAGAGGAGGTAGCTGTGTTGATCCTCGCGGTAGAGATCGCTCTGGCGGAGTGCTGCCAGCAGGTCCAGAACCTCCCGCTCTGAAAGGAACCCGGCACTGAGAACCGCGACCTGACCTTCCAGCATCTCGCAGAGGTAGTCAATCTTGGCCTGCCCTGGCCTCATTTCCAAGGTATTGTATCCGTGGTAAAGACCGTCCGACCGCTTGTTGGCGCGAATGCTGGCATCCACGCTGTTCAGCGCTGTCGAGAGGAGATTGTCGACTCGATCCATCGAGATGGATTCGCCCGGGACCATGCTCCGCTGGTAGACCTCGGCTCGATACGCCTCGCCAGCGCGGCCAAGGCGCTCGACCGTCCGATAAGCGTCGTCTCCGTGAGCCGCCAGTGCACCCGCCACCTCGTCCAACAGGCGCACCAATGATCCCGAGAGAACGATTTCGTCCAGCCCGGCCGCTCCAAACAACGTTTGGCAGAATGTCAGGTAACGGCGGATATAGTAGACCGTCACCATCGAGAGACCCCAGCCGGCAAGCGCATTGTTGGCGTCGTTCCACTCGGGCCGCTGCGTGTTGAGCCAGATGCCCCCATCCGGCACATAGTTGGTCAACTTCGCCAATAGCGGGACCAGGAGCTTCTCGGCGAGCGTGACCAAGGCTACCTCGCCATCAGCGGTCGGCAGCAGCCTGCCGTCTCCGCCCAACCCCTCCGTGCGGGTGACGAGTTCCTGATGCAGCTCGTGATTGAAGGAAATGCTATTGCGCGGGTCGGCCATGAGCGCCTCAAATCCGCCAATCTCGTAGGGGATCTCCGCGTAGGCGTAGGCCTGGCGGGTAAGTTCGCCACCAAGGCGTCCCGGATGGTATCGCTCGTCGGCCTCCAGCAGCCGGAGCAGGTAGATGATCTGATGATCGCCCCAGTACCCAATCTGACTCCATGGATCGTGCGGGTCAGGCACCTCCCAGTCGATGCCCTCGCGCGTGATCCGATAGGGGTTGTATCCATCAGCCGTCGTTGCATTGAGGAATACGTTGATCATGTTGGGGAGCCAACTCGGATAACTTGCCGACAGTCCTTCCCAATTCTGAAATATGTCTCTCCAATTCCCCTCGTAGCCATATATGGGGAGGCCCTTCTCGTCGCGCAGTTTTATGGCAAACCGATTCCAGGGCCTGCTCGGATCACCGTGGCGGCGGCTGAAAGTCAGTGGCAGGTACTCTGATGCGAGGCGTTCCAGCTGCGGGTCGTTCTTGCCGGCCAAACTGCGGCGTAATTCCTCCAGAGAAATGGGATCAGGGAGTGCTTCAATCCAGCCGGCGTTGCGAGCAAACACTGCCGAATTCCGCGTCTTCAGAAAGGCCTCGAAGTCCATGCGAGGAAAGCTGTAGCCCTGTGGAAAGGTGCCCCCGCGCATGCTGTTGTAAAGCACGTTGGCGTAGTGATGCACGCTGGCCTGCTCATCGGCAGACTGCTGAAGGCCGTCACCCGCCGCAATCCGGCCCCGCACGTTTTCGCGATTCGCCACAACGGCGGCCCTCACTTTGTCGGCAAGCTCCTCGGGCCGCGTCAGTTCGTCCTGGAGTGTGACCAACGCTGCGTGATCAAGCTCGGTGTCCGCTACGTGAATCCACTCTTTCACCAGTCTGGGCCCAAGGACGACCTCATCGGCAATGAGACAGGCACCCGGTGTGCCGCGAACCTCAACGTCGGGGCTGACCACTTCGCCTCGCCGGAAACAATCCAATTGACGGTCCGAAAGGAGCAGTGTCGGATTCGCATGTCCCAGAGACCAGCCCACGGCTGCACGGAGAGACTCCGCCGGCTCGGCCCGGTCCACAATAAGGGAATTCAGCGTGTAGACCCCTAGCGGGAGGCCCGGCACCTTGTCGTGCCGCATATAGGCGGATGCCAGGTAGCTCAGGGTCGCCATTGTTCCCGAAGAGAGTCCGGGCGGAATCAGCTGATGCCAGCCGTCCAGATACCGGATTTCGACCGGGTCCGAAGACAGGTTCTCCAGGACGCACGAGCGCACTAGGCCGTAGTCCTTGCAGGTGGACAACTCCCAGCGGAATCGGAGTTGCAGATCCAGGTTCGTCTCCTCAAACAGCACCGAAGTCCCGTGCACGTGTTTGTATAGATTGCGGCGCAGATCATAGGCTCTGCCGCTGGTTTGCCAAGGCTCCCACAGTGCCCAATTCCCTGACCGCCGTACCAGCATTGCGCTGCGCGCTCCACTGTAGTCCGGCCGAGACAAAATCTGATCAACGTTCAGATAGGGAAAAAGGGCGCTGTCCGGCTGAACCCTGCCCCCTATGAAGGCACCCTGGCTTCCCACGAAAAGCCAGGGATCGCTGTCGCTGACGATGCTCATGAAGAACGGCGGCATGGCGTCCACATTGGACAGCCTCAGGTAGGCCTGGCCGTCCACTTCGACCTGCCCCCAGCCAATCTCGCCCCCAGGGGCGTGGTAGGGCGAGGCGCCTAGGTGTACTGGTAACTTGTCAATCATGAGCGGGGCGCCGGGCGGACAGGTCGGTAACTGGAGTCAGAGGAGTTCCGTTGGAGACGAAACGGCTTCGGGAAATATCGCGTCTCCCCGTTTTGCGATTCTGCGAATTATGACGCACAGGACTGCGTGGAACCGCTTTCCTGCGCTACGCGGTCGGCGCTACCTTCCCTTATGGAATCGACCGCCCCACCCCGTCGCCTTGAGTCCCTGGACTTCTTCCGGGGCCTGACCATGTTCCTCCTCATCGCGGAGGCTGCGGGAGTCTACGAGGCTATCGCCAGCAGCGAGCTCAGCGAGACCATGCTCGGGCCGCTGACCAGCCAGTTCCACCATCATCCGTGGAATGGCCTGCGGTTCTGGGACCTTGTCCAGCCGTTTTTCATGTTCATCGTCGGCGTGGCGATGCCTTTCTCGTTTGCGCGTCGATGGGCTCGCGGCGACAGTTACGCCAGCACAGTGAAACATGCTGGGGTTCGATCATTCATTCTGCTCGCGCTCGGTGTCGGCGTCTACGTAGTGGCGGCCGGACACCTCACCCTGGAACTGTGGGACGTCCTTGCGCAACTTTCCGTTACGTACTTCATCGCCTTCCTTCTCATGCGGAAGTCGCTGCGGACCCAGTTTATCTGGTCGATCGGACTTCTCCTTGCGAGCGAAATGGTATACCGACTATGGGCCGTCCCGGGCTTCAATCAGCCGTTCACACCGGATCAGAACTTTGGCTCGTGGATGGATCTCGTGCTTATGGGTAAGCTGAGTGGCGGGCACTGGGTTGCGTTCAACGCCATACCGACGTCGGCCCACACCATCTGGGGGGTCATGGCCGGCCTCGTTCTGCAGAGTGACCGAGGCGCGCGGGGCAAGATCAAGATACTGGTTCTGGCCGGGCTGGCAGGCGTCGTGGTCGGGTACGGTCTGGATCCGATTACTCCGATCATCAAGCGCATCTGCACGTCATCGTTTGTGATCGTGTCCGGTGGCTGGTGTTTGCTTGCCCTGGCGTTCTCGTACTGGCTGATCGACGTGAAGGGGATCAAGCGATGGTCCAAATTCCTGATGGTTTTCGGAATGAACCCGCTGGCTGTCTACGTCTTCGGGGAGATTGGCGGGGATCGGTGGTTGCGACAGGTGGTGAGCCCGTTTACCGAGGGCGTGCTTGGCTGGTCCGGAGAGGGGCCGGTTCTGCTCATAACCGCGCTCGTGGTCCTCGGCATCAACTGGTATGTGGTCAACTGGCTGTACGACAGGAAGCTCTTCATCCGTATCTGATCCCCGAACACTCTTGGCTGTATGCGCCACCTACTTCTGACTATGTACCTAGTCGCCTCCGCGGCCTTGTGGATGAGGCAGGACGTTGCGGCGCAGGTTGCCGAACAGGATTCGCTGGCTCTTGTGGCATTGTTCAATGCGACCGTCGGACCCGGGTGGGACGATTACGGAGACAGGTGGATGGTCGGTCCCGTTGGCACCTGGCGCGGCGTCCAGATCAGAGCCGGGAGGGTTACAGGCTTGATCGTGGAGCGGGCGGGTATGAGAGGGGTGCTGCCACCTGAGTTGGCCAATCTTACCGAGCTTGAAAGGCTCAGTTTGGTAAATAATCGAATCGGAGGGGAGATTGGGCCCTGGATCGGATCCCTGACTGGTCTCACCTTCCTCGCGTTGCGGAACAACGAGCTCTCGGGGCCTATCCCGCCCGAGATCGGAGACCTGAGCCGGCTGGACACCTTGGAACTGAGCTACAATCAGCTTTCCGGAGAAATACCGCCTGAACTTGGCCGACTCGTGCGTCTCCAAAGACTTGATTTTAGCGTCAATTCGCTCACGGGTCCCATCCCGCCCGAACTGTCCAACCTCGTCGAACTCCGCGCTCTAGAGTTATATAACAACGACTTGAGTGGGGAACTCCCGACCGAGCTGACGCGGCTGCTGAAACTCGGGCTGCTCGGACTCTCGGGGAACAGATTTGAAGGCACAATTCCGGTTTGGCTGTCTGAACTCCACAGTCTCGACTGGTTGAATCTTGGCCGCAACCAATTCACGGGACAAATCCCGGTAGAGCTATTTGATCTGACGGCTCTACGCACCCTGTCGCTGGGGAGCAATCTGGAAGGCCCAATCCCACCTGAAATCAGCAAGCTCACGCATCTTGAAGGTCTGTTTCTTGGCGACAACCGGCTTTCTGGCCCCATTCCATCCGAATTGGGCGACCTCCCGCAGCTGTCCTATCTCCAATTGGCCAACAACCAGCTGACCGGACCGATTCCAGCCCAGTTGGGCGGGGCGTCCAAACTCCAATACCTTTACCTGAACGGGAATGCCCTATCCGGAGCGATCCCGGATGAACTCGGCCAGCTAAGAGAACTTCGGCTGCTGAGCTTGGGGGAGAACGAACTCAGCGGTCGCATTCCCCCATCGCTCGCTGCCGCAACAAGGCTCAGCAGCTTGCGGCTGGCGAACAACCTCCTCAGCGGTCCAATTCCAGCCGAGTTCGAAAGACTGCAGTTTCTGACACAGGTCGTTCTGGACCATAATCCGCTCTCCGGCAATCTTCCAGACTTCTTTGGTCAGACTCGCGTTCAGCGCCTCTACGTCAATGACACCAACCTGGCGGGAACGCTCCCTATAAGTCTGACGGGATTGGATGACATCCACTCGTTCTGGTTTCAGAACACGTCCCTGTGTTCCCCAACTGACACCTCCTTTCAGCTATGGCTGTCAAGAGTACCCGACCTTATGGGCACGGGATGTACGAACATCTCTTCCGAAGAAGAGACCGTCCCTGGCCAATTCGATCTTCTGAGTGCGGTGTACCCCAATCCTGCACCGGCTTCGGTTACCGTGGAACTCGTCCTCAGTGAGACCTCCCTGGTCCGGGTGGAGCTTCTGGATGTACTAGGGCGCCGGGTACGGATTGGTTTGAATTCAGTAACACCTCCGGGCCGTCATGTGGTGACACTTGATGTCTCCGAGCTTCCGGTTGGGCTCTATTTTGCTCAAATCTCAACGCCAGCTGAGCACCGAACCAGGCCGATCGCGGTGGTCCGATAGGACGCCCCGTCCATGAAACGTCTGCTGCTGTATTTTTGCCTTTCGGTCGTCGCCTGTTCGCCTGAACCCCTGGCTTCTGGCGCCCTGCCAATTGCCGAGGCGCTGGAGCTTCCGAGAGCAGATAGTGGGCGGCCAATCAGCCCTTGCCGTCTTTGAAATCCGGGCCCGGTTGATTCAGCGAGTCTGGTATTTCCCCGCGGAGTAGAGACGACAGGCCAAAACAAAGGCATCCCGGGCATGGGGTTCAGCCATACCCGGGATACGCAATCGCATACAATCTCGAATATTCCGGACCTAGAACTTCATATGGACACCCGCTGCCGCGGTGAACGTGGAGAGTGTGCAAGAGGCCGTGGTGCCAGGGATCGAAACGGTGCTTCCGTCAGGTCCGACAGTTTTCCAGTTGCCGGAAACGTTGTTCTCCAGGCCATCCTGGGCTGCCATCGATAGAGTGAGCTTCTCCGTGAAGTCTACCGAGAACCCTCCAGACAAGTGCCGCTGGACGATTGCGGGTGCAGGCGCGTTGAAGAAACTCGCCGCTGAATCGATTGGGTTGTCGTTATACGAGTACCCTGCGCGGATCGGTAATCCGGGCCGCAACGCATGCTCAACACCCACGGCCACTACCGCCATACTCTTCCACCCAAAGCCACGGACAGCGAACGTGGACGGGTCAAAGCCCGTTTCGTCGAATCCCTTGGTGTTTGCAAAGTCGATGTACCTGGCATCGGCGTTCACCCGCAGGCGAGGGCTCGCCGCGGCGCGATGCCAACGGAAACGCGGTCATTCAGCTTGTAGGCGACCGTCGGGGCCAATTGGAACAGCGCAAACGTGGAGGACAGGGCTCCGAAGCCCATGCCGCCCTGCGCCTGTTGCGCCGAGACCAGCGGGTTCTCGGGAAGCACGCCCCCCGCGATATTTGATGGCGATAGCGCGTAGTGCACACCAAAGCCGCCGACGCCAAAGGCACTGTCGCCAAACGCGAAGCGGCTCGCCGGGTCGACCCGGGCATAGGCCAACGAAGGAATCGGGAACAGGCCGGGGTCGCTGTCTGTGGTCCCATCAAGATTCGCCCACGGAAATGGCGTCGTACCGTCGGGTGCAAATCCAAAGGCTCCAGCTTGTACTCCGGACTGAAGAGCACCGGTGGGCTTCATGATCTGGAGCGCAACATCGAACGAACTCCCCGGCAGGGCGAAGAGGGAGGCGGGGTTCCAGTGAAGAGCCGTCAGCGCATTCCTGGGCGCAGCCATACCGGCTCCGGACATGCCCTGGTCGATGGGGCCGACTCCTCTATTCCGGGGCCCCGCCATGGCCTTTTCCAACCGCCGGCCGCCAGGAGCAGCCCCTCAACGTCAAACCTCCCAGCCCTTCCTATAGGTTCGTCCCACGAATTGATTGGCCTCTTCGACGTTGGTGATTCGCATGTTCTCGCCGTCCCACAGGAGTTTCTTGCGCGCCTCAAACACCCTGTTCCCGTCGCTATTGGTCTTCCCGAGCATAAAGCTGCGGATGGCCAGGTTGCCCATCAGGACGGTCTCCGTCATAGGACCAGCATAGTCGAACGAAGACGTGAGAGCGTGGTGCTCTGGGCTGTTGAAGCCGGCCTTGCACGCATCCACCCACTTGCGCTGATGACCGTATTCGGGCTCATCCCCTTCCTCCACTTCGGGGCCAAATTCCGTCGTGCCGTCATTCATGTAGAGCTTGGGCATCAGCGGCGAACTGTCGTTGATGTTCGTGGAGATGATTCCCTTTTCGCCGATAATCAGGACCCCGTTCTGAGAACCCGATCCGCCAATGTCATGGTCTGCCGGAATGATGTCGGGATGCGAGGGCCGGATACCGCCGTCGCTCCAGGTCATTTCGATGGGAGATCCACTCTTTTCGGTCGCGCCAAAGTGTAAGGTGATGAATGAAGACGGCGGGCACCCTTCGGGATGGTAGTCGGCCGTCCACATGCGGGTGTAGACGGAGCCTACGCTGCATTCCGCGTCCGTGGGATACTTCAGACCGAGTGTTCGGAAGGGAATGTCAATCAGGTGACACCCCACGTCCCCCAGTGCTCCTGTCCCGAAGTCCCACCATCCTCTCCAGTTGAACGGATGCAGATTCGGGGTGAACGCGCGGTCCTTTGCCGGCCCAAGCCACAGATCCCACTTCAGAGCGTCCGGCTTTTGACTGGGATCAGGCTCGGGCATGGCAAAACCCTGGGGCCATACCGGCCTGTTCGTCCAAACCTGCACCTTGGATATTTTGCCCAACGTGCCCGAATCTACCCAGCCCTGAACCATCCCCAAAAGCGGATTCGATCCCCCCTGGTTGCCCATCTGACTGACAATTTTGTGCTCCCTCGCCATCCCGGTCAGCAGTCGTGCCTCCCGGATATTGTGCGTCATGGGCTTTTGGACGTACACGTGTATGCCCCGCCTCATGGCAAAGGACGCAGCCGGACCATGCACATGATCAGGCGTAGAGATGGTAACAGCATCGATATCTGTTTCCCGCTCCAGCATGACACGATAGTCGTCGTAGAGCCTCGCCTCGGGGAACCGCTCGACGGAACTCTTCGCGGAACCGGAAAAGTCCACATCGCAAAGAGCCACGACGCGTTCACGACCATTTACGGAGGCGTTGCGGATGTCGCTCGACCCCTTCCCACCTGCGCCGATGGCCGCCAGGTTCAATTGGTCACTCGGGGACGTGTACCCTACCCCACCCAGCACGTGTCGCGGCACAATAAAGAACGTCGAGCCGACCGCCGCTTTCTTTACAAATGACCTGCGAGAGGCTGTGGAAACCTTGACTTTTCGTTTCATCATCGGTTGGTCGTGAGGCGAGACGGGAACGCTCAGCGCAGCGTTAGTTCTGCGTCATGGTCAGGCCCATCACATGGCCTTCCGTATTGTGGCCAAACCGGACGCCGTAGACCCCATCGGTAGATGTGAGCTTGCCTTCGCCGACTGCGTCTGACTTGGCATAGGTGGCGACCACCGTCCCATTGATTGAGCACGAGACAGACTCATCACTGACCGTAACCGCAATCATTTGGGAAACCGACTGGTTCTTATCCGCAGCCTTGTTCACCGCATCGTGCGCCACCGGCCGGCGGTCACTCAAGCGGAAGGCCTCGGGCCCAAATCCGCGCACGATATACGTGCCGGTGCCGTAGGCCGCGCAATACAGATAGGACTGGGTATCCGTGCTCATGTCATTGCCACCTATTACGATCCCGTACGGGTGCGGATGATCGTTGACATTCATGAACTCCGGCTCCGTGAACGTTGCCGACACGGTGTAATTGCCGCTGGCTACGTGCTCCGCATTCCAGTATGCACCTGCAGGACCTGTGGTCACCATCAGCATGCCATCGTGGGCCATGAATTTGGAGTCCGCAAGCGACAGTCCCTTCGCCGCCTCGGAGGCATCTATGCTTCCCATCCATCCTTCACCCGTGATCCCACCACCTTCAACCGATCGGGTTTCCTGGTCATCCTGGGCTAGGGCGGGGGACGCGACGGCAAGCATTGCGACAAGCATCAACAAATTGGAGGTACGCATAGTTCTTCTTCCAGGCAGGGTTGGGGGATTGAGCCGCGGCTGAAAATGGAGGTGGGTAGCCGAAGTGCAGCAAGATTGTGATCAGACCCCATCTTAGCAAGTGAACAGAGGGACGGGGGGCAATCGTCCACGGCCTGCCCAACCAAGACCGAAAACTTCCAGCCCGTCTGGTCAGACACCGGCCCCTCGCTCCGGGCTATTGGCCCGGGCGGACCACGACCACCTGCTTTGCTGTGACTCGATTGTGCTCCATGTCGTCGTGGGCGCGAACGATATCATCCATTGCGTACGCCTGGACGGGCCAGTCCATCTCACGACGGTGAATGGAATTGGCAACGTACGCCAACACCTCGGTGGGCAGGTCGCTGGCGCCTCCACCGTAGGCCGTGAGCCGAACGCCCGTCGGGATGAAGTCGATGGGGTAGAACTCTTCCACGATCCACTTATTGGAGAGCATGCCGGTGAAACAGGTGGTGCCGCCGGGACGACACGCGCGGAGCGTGTCTCTGAGTGTTGGCGCTCCGACCAACTCGATCGCTCCGTCCACACCCTCGGGGGCGATGGCGCGCACGGCATCGGCAACCTTGCCGTCGTCAACCAGCACATGATCCACACCAACCGCGCGCAAGGCCTCGGCCCGGTCAGCGCGCCTGGTGGTGGCAAACACGGTTGCGCCGCGGCGCTTGGCCAAGACGGCGCTCATTAGGCCGACCGACGAGGTACTGCCTCGAATCAAGACAGAGCCGCCTTTGGGGAGATCCATGCCCACGGTCATCGATCCCCAGGCGGTCTGGAGGACCTCCGGCAAAGCGCCAAGTTTTTGCCACTCCAGATCCGTCTCGACGGCGATCACGCTGCTCGCCGGAACGAGCGTGTACTCGGCATAGCCACCATCGAAGGACCATCCCATTCCGCCCACCATTGCGACTGCCTTGGAGCCGACCCGGAACGTCGTTCCCGGCGCAGCCTCGATGATTCCCGCTGCTTCAATGCCCAGTACACGCGGAAAGGTGACATCGGGACCTGCGAGGCCCAGGCGGGTATGAAGCTCCGAGCGGTTGAGACCAAAAGCCTCCACCCGCAGCAGCACCCACCCATCTCGCGGCTCGGGTTTGGGAATATCTTTGATCCGTAGAGCCGTGGCGGGGCCAGGGGCGTCCAACACGATTGCGCGCATCGTCGTCATGAGGCAGTCTTTTGCGGGGAAGTCGTGGAGCGAATGTAGCGCCCGATCTCCCACCTCCGGCGCGGAGGGCGCTGGGCAGATTCAGGAACCGTCTTGCCCCGGCGAATCACCCGGAACAGCATTGGTCTTCCGCAGCGGCAGCTCGGGGATAAAGAGTGTCACCACCCAGGCCCCCACAACAAGAAAACCGGTCAACAGGTAGATCCGCCGAATGGCGTTGGCGAAGGCGTCACGGACGGTTTCTGGCACCGCGGTCAAGGTGGATCCGGGTAGGACCAAGGGCTCCGTGGACGGCACAAAAGTCGGCTCGGCGCGCTCAGTGACCGTTTCGGTCATCGGCGCCGCCGAGCGCAGCGCCGCCGGTCCCGACGGACCCGTAATCCCAGCGCCTGCCAGGCTCACGGCCAGCACGGTGCCGGCCACGGCCGTACCCACGGCCCCTCCGATCTGCCTGAAGAACTGACTGGCACTGGTTGCCTGCCCAATGAGCCGTACGTCCACGGCGTTCTGCACGGCCAGCGGGTACAGCGGCAGCGTGGGTCCGACGCCCAGACCGCAGATGACCATGTAGAGAGTCACCATCCCGAACGAGACATCAGACGGCATGGTAGCCAGCAGGAATGTCCCGACAATCAGCACCGCCCCTCCCCCCAACATGAAGCGCCTGTAGTGTCCGACCCGCGAGACCAGTTGCCCGGATACCGTCGCCCCGAACACCACACCCATCGACAGGGGTATCAGGCTCATTCCGGCCCGGGTAGCGGACTCGCCCAGCACATTTACCAGAAAAAGCGGCAGGAAGATGACCAAGTTCAGGAACGAGGCCCCAAGCAGAAACAACGCCAGCACCGACCGCGCGAAGACAGGATTCTTGAACAGCCTCAGGCTCAGGATCGGGTTGTCGGAAGTGGCCGACCGGTGCACGAAAAGGCCGAGTGCCGCCACAGCCAGGGTGAACAAGCCTAGCGTACGCGGGGCCCCCCACGGATACTGCTGCCGGTCCAACTGCAGCGCCAGAATGAGGGCCACCAGCCCCACCACCAGAAGTGCCGCCGCGCCAAAATCCAGCCGCCGCTTTTCGCCCGGCGGAATAAGGGCTGGCATCCGGCTCACAATGAACCATACCGCCAGCGCGCCAAAGGGGATGTTCACATAGAAAACCCATCGCCATCCTTCAATTCCGGGGATGATTCCGCTTCCATGGTCCGTCAGGAGACCGCCCACAAGCGGTCCAAGAATGCTCGCTATCCCGAACACAGCGCCGATCAGCCCCTGATACTTACCCCGCTCCGCCGGCGGGAATAGGTCGGCGATGATGATGAACGCCATCGCAAAAAGCCCGGCGCCGCCGAGTCCCTGGATGGCGCGGAAAATCACCAACTGCTGCATGCCGTCGCCGAGCAAGGGCAGGGTCCCGAACTGGCCCGACAAGCCGCAGAGCACCGACCCGGAGAGGAAGAGCCCGATCGCCCAGAGTTCGATCCGCTTGCGGCTGTGCATGTCGGCCAACTTGCCGTAGATCGGCACCATCACCGTGGATGCCGCCAGGTAGACGGTGGCCACCCACGCGTAGCGAGACAGTCCGTTCAGGTCCTCGGCGATGCGGGGCAGCGCCGTGGCCACGATGGTTTGATCCAGGGCGCCCAGGAAAAGCGCCACCAGCACACCCGCCAGGGTGAAACGCACGTCCCGGCGGCTAAGTGTGGCATGTTCGGTTGAGTCTTTTTGAGCCAACGGCGCGCTTTCTGGGGTTTGGGAGGTGATTTCGGCCATCACGCCCCCTATGTTTTTGAACGGCCCTCCGACAGTAGCTCACGCAACGTACCACAAAGAACTGGCGGAAAGCCACGAATCCTTCGAAAGCATCTGATGGCTATATGAACAACCCAGTCCTCCTCGTCCTTGTCCTGAGCGTAGTTCTCTTTTCGTCCTGCACAGGCCAGGAAAGTGCGCCGAAAGACTCTCACGCAACCGATGCGGTCCCCACCGAGGCCCCGGAGTCCATCCCGGCTAGCTCGATGGTCCTGGGTCTATCCGGTGAGGGCCTCCAGTTTATCGATGCCAACTCGGGTTCCTCGCGCACCTTGATGATGGATCAGGTGGCGTTCGACACGGTGATCATGGCCACGAGCTCCGTGCTCGGGGAGCTTTCACAGCGTGGCGAATGTGAGGTCCGCGGGCTCGTGACGGCGTCCTGGGATAACGGCCTCACCATCCTGAGTGAGGGCGAGAATTTCAACGGATTCTGGTATAGCGAATCCGGGGAGCCCGTCCTGACCACCATGTCCGGTATCGGAATCGGGACAACCGTTGCCGAAGCCACTGAGACCATGGTTGGCGAGGTGGTAGAGGCCTCTTTCGGCACGCTCCTGGTAATGGACCGACTGATCGGAGTTCTTGAAGGCGATGGAGAGACGGCGGCAATCACCGCCCTGTACTCGGGGAGCGTGTGCATCGCCGACTGACGGGCGCAGCCTGGGTCCAAAGGCTATGCTACCTCAGTCCCCCGCCGCTCGGCCAGCTCCGCCTGAATGCGCTCCATCATCGGGTTATCGAGCTTGTAAAGGAAGACGACCGAAGCGGCAACCAGCCCCAAACCGGGCCGCGATAGGCGCAACACGCGGGCAGGCGCCAGATTAAGCGCTTCTACCCAATATCGAAAACTCCTGGCGTTATCCCCGCGCGGGAAGTATGCCCTCGAAGAGTTTCTTGTGGTCCCTTTCCAAATCCCCACCCCACGGGAGGGGCAATCTTGTGGTACCCGACACGAATTGGCTGGGCCGGTAGGCACCTCTCACCGAATTGCCTAGGAAAATCGGCACTCCGGCGGTCAATTCTTCAACCCTCAAGATTGCCAAGGAGACACGCCCCCGTTCCAGCAGCTCCGCGCGGAGTGTCCCGGGCAAGAGGCCTGCGTCCGCAGGGGGTGTCCACCACCGGCAATCCTTCCAAAAGAACACATTCGCGATGCAGGACTCCGTGACCTCGCCGCGCTCATTCCAAAGCAGGACGTCATCGCAACCAGGGCAGGCATCTTTCAAACCCGCATAGACGGCGCGGTGGGTGGTTTTGTACCGAAGAAACGCATCCGCGGAGGGGACGCACGCTGGGGCCAGCGCCAGCCGGGGTGAGTAGGACGCTCCCAATTCCGGCAAGGTCTCAGAGACCACGACCGGATCACCCGCGCTCCCGACCGTAAGACGGCAACGCCGATTCTCGGCAGGCCAGCGTACTGCGGCGGCGCGGAGCGCTTCCAAGGCGGTCCCCCGACTAAATTCGAAGCCAAAGAAGCGAGCTCCCGATTCCATCCGGTCCAGGTGTCGGCTCAGAAGCAGGAATCCCTCGTGCGGCGTCCACCTGAGCGTCTCGAGCAGCCTGAACTCCGGCCAGGCAAAGTCCAGGATGGCAGCCTTGGCAAGTGTCTCCTCATACTCTGACTCGGCCCTGGAATCCCAAATGATGCCGCCACCCACGCCATAGGTCAGCTGGCCCTGGGCCGGCTCAATGACGGCGGTCCGTATAGCCACATTGAACTGGGCGTCGCCACCGGGCGCCACGAACCCGATCGTGCCGGTGTAGCACCCTCTTGGAGACCGCTCCAGGTCCTGAATGATCTCCATGGCCGCCTTCTTCGGAGCCCCCGTAATGGAAGCCGGCGGAAACAGCGCCCCGAAAATGTCGGGCAGGCTCGCATCGGATTGCCCCTCCACCGTCGAGGTCATCTGCCAGACGGTCGGGTAAGACTCAAGCGTCCAGAGAGACGGGACCATTACCGAGCCGGGGCGACAGATGCGAGACAGATCGTTCCGCACCATGTCAACGATCATCAGGTTCTCGGCTCGATCCTTCTGCGACGTCGCCAGCGCATTCACGCCAGGATCCTCGTTCTGGTGACCCGGATCGTCCTGCCCTTTTACCCGACGCCCCAGGGTGCCCTTCATCGGCCTTGATGTCAGCTTCTGGCCTTCCCTTTGGAAAAAGAGCTCGGGAGACGCAGAGGCAAGGACGGTGTCTCCCAAATCAAGGAAGGCGGCGTAGGTGGCAGCCTGCGCATGAAGAAGCCTCCTGAACAGGTCAAAAGGAGCCTCTTCCACAGTACGCGTAAGTCGATAGGTGTAGTTGACCTGGTAGGTGTCTCCCTCGCGTATGGCGTCCCGAATGCTTTCGATGGCCTCCCCGTATTGCCGGACGGTGACGTCAGAACGCTGCCCGCGACCCGCACCCGCACCCGCGGTGTCCTGCGGTCCCGGGGGGCGGGGCTCTTCCACTTCTTCCGCAAGATCGAACACGGCGAAGACTGCGAGAGGATGCTCCCCTCCTTCTCTGCCCGGGAGTGCATCATCGAAGGCGCTCGCTGCCTCGTACCCGACGTATCCGACCACCCATCGGCCCGCCGCCGCCGCCACTTCAACGTCTTCGAGCACCGGTCGCACCTGCGCCGCCGTTTCAGCTACCAGGACGCTCACCGGATTCTCGAAGGACAACCAGCGTCCCTGGGCGGCGTCCCGAATCAGCGCGCGCCGAAAGTCCACTCGTCGACCCGGGTCCAGTTTTGAGTCACTCACCCGGCGTTATCCGGGTATCAGGCTCCAATGGGCCGCCCGCGGTGCCCAGGAACGAGGTGCAGTGATGGCAACGGCTGGCCTTGACGGGAACCACCTGCCTACAGTAGGCGCACTTCTTGGTGGTGGGGGCATCTGGCACGGTTGCCGCCTCGTCACCGCCAAACTCGTCCTCGAGGGCCGCACTGAACCGGGCCGCCATGCGGATGACGGCGAACATGGCCAACGCGATAATCAGCAGCGTGAATACGTTGGTGAGAAACACCCCGTAATTCAGGGTCGTTGCGCCCGCCTCCTGCGCCAGTTGGAGGGTCACATATGGGGGCTCCACCATATCGCCGGCCCTCAGGACCCAGAAGGCATCCGAGAAGTCGGCCTGCCCGATCAGCAAACCCAGCGGCGGCATTATGACATCGTTGACCAGCGATTTTGCGACCGTCGCGAACGTCGCGCCCACCGTGAATCCAAGCGCCAACTCGACAATGTTGCCGCGCATGACGAACGCCTTGAAGTCTTTCAGGACTGAGTGCATCGATTGCTCCGTCTCTCGATCTGTTATGAGTGGGGCGGATGTACTCCCTACCCGCCGGCTCGCTCCGCCGAACCGTAAGAGATCGAAGCCGGCAGCGAGCGGGTCCAGACCACTTGGACTCTGCCAAGGACATGGATCTTGACATGGATCTTGACATAGAGATGCAAGTAGAATACATTTGTTGGTTGTAGCAATTTCATCCCGTCCGAGAATCTGTGTCAGTAGGAATTAAAGTTCGCGATAACGAGTCGATCGATCGCGCCCTCCGCCGTTTCAAGCAAACTGTGAACCGCAGTCGCGTTCTCCGCATCTTCCGTGGCAACATGGCTTACGTGAAGCCTTCGGAGACGACGCGGCTCGATAAGGAAAAAGCCACGCGGAACGCGCGCAAGCACAACCGTTACTACTAGGCCGATTCAGGGTCTCGGGACCCGGTCTTTAGTTTCAGGAAAAAGGGGTGTTACCATGGTGGCACCCCTTTTCCTATGGGCTCTAGATCCGGGTACCTTGGGCATCGAAACCTACGCCGCCGCCGGTGTTTTACGGTGCCCCGCCACCCCATTTCCTCGCGATGGTATCGACTATCAGCATTGGGGTTCAACACGCCGAGATCAAGGTCGCTGCAAATGCACTGCAGACCGTTCGAGTACGGCTTCAAATTGGCCAGCGTCCTGTCGCCGGCATGCCGAAAGCGCAAATGTGAGACGTGACGCACCGGAAATCGGTATTCTTCGCCCAACCAAAATCTGCTGACATGACACGCCCGACTCCAAAACCCATGCTCGTGGTTGGGTTGTTCGCCCCCTTGCTGGCCTTCGCGCTCTGGCTGATCTGGGGACCATATTTCAACCCTGCCTCATTCTTTCTGACGGTTGCCGCCATTCCTGTGTGCGGACTGGCCGCCGGCTTTCTTGGGGTCTGGTTAACCGAGCGCATGAAGTGACCTCCGGGACGACGACGTCGGCGCCCACGGACCTCGACGGCGAGTGCAAATCCTGACCTCGCAGATAAGCGCTTTATAAGTCCTCGCCTTAACCAGCGACGGACCGTTTTTATTGGACCCAGTGGTAACCGGAATAATGGCCATGAGCCAGGAGATTGACAACGTTGAGCTGAAGTTTTTGACGCTCGACGACTATCAGGAATTGAAGGCGGCGATGATTGAATCCTATTCAACAATGCCCGATTCGTATTGGAAGGAGAGCCATCTCAAATCCCTGATAGAGAGGTTCCCAGAGGGGCAGGTTGTCATCAAAGTGAACAACCAGCTGGCGGGTTGCGCATTGTCGATTATGGTCGACTACCAAAGCTTTGACGAATCCCATACCTACAAGGACATCACCGGAGGCTATACCTTCAAAACCCATACATCCGATGGCGACGTGCTGTATGGGATTGATGTGTTTATCAAGCCGGAATTCAGGGGACTACGACTGGGGCGACGACTTTACGATTACCGGAAAGAGCTGACCGAAAAGCTCAATCTGCGTGGGATTGCCTTTGGGGGGCGCATCCCGAATTATCATAAATACGCAGACAGTATCTCCCCAAAAGAATACATAGAGAAAGTAAAACGCAAAGAGATTCACGATCCCGTCCTCAACTTCCAAATCTCGAATGACTTTCACCCGACGAAAATATTGAAGGGATATTTGGAAGGTGATGCTGCTTCCAGCGATTTCGCTGTGCTGCTGGAATGGGATAATATCTATTTCGAAAAGAAGACGACAAAAGCAACAACCAAGAAAACGGTCGTCCGGTTGGGGTTGATCCAGTGGCAAATGCGCCCCTACAAGAACTTCGACGAGTTGATGCAACAGGCCGAGTACTTTATCGATGCCGTCTCGGGCTATCGGTCGGATTTTGCGCTGTTCCCTGAGTTTTTCAATGCCCCGCTGATGGCGGACAATAACCACCTGAAGGAATCGGAGGCCATCCGCGAGCTATCAAAGCACACCGCCGCGATTGTCCAGACCTTTTCCGAGCTTGCCATTTCCTACAACATCAATGTGATTACAGGAAGCATGCCTGAAATCAGGAATGACCTGCTGTACAACGTTGGGTATCTGTGCCGGCGAGACGGGTCGACTGAGCGTTATGAAAAACTGCACGTCACGCCTGACGAAGCAAGGGTCTGGGGCATGCAAGGCGGCAGCGAGTTGAAAGCCTTCGATACCGATTGCGGTAAAATTGGAATACTGATTTGCTACGACTGCGAGTTCCCGGAGCTAAGCCGGCTTTTGGCCGACGAAGGCATGGACATTCTCTTCGTCCCCTTCCTTACAGATACCCAAAACGGCTACTCGCGCGTGCGCAATTGTTCGCAGGCCCGCGCCATCGAGAATGAATGTTACGTGGCCATTGCAGGGAGCGTCGGCAACTTGCCGAAGGTGCACAACATGGACATTCAGTTCGCGCAGTCCATGGTATTTACACCGTGTGACTTCTCATTCCCAGCCAACGGCATCAAGGCAGAAGCAACTCCCAATACTGAAATGATCCTGATTGCCGACGTCGATATAGATCTGCTCAGGGAATTGAATCAGTTTGGAAGCGTCAGGAATTTGAGGGACCGCAGAACGGATCTTTTCGAACTGAAGAGGCGACCGTAAAGTCTCCTAGTGGCCCTTGGTGATGACCAGCGAAGTACCGCGTCCCCGCTCGCCGGCATCTGCCGAACGCAGGAAATAGGTACCAGAGCTCAGCCCCTCAGCGCTGAAGTCTGCCTCACCATCACGGAGTTGGATCAGAGCGACCCGGCGGCCCAGAACATCCAGCAGCTCGACGGTCCCGCTACCCGCATTGGGCAGGACGATATGCAGATTTTGATCGAATGGGTTTGGGTAGGCCTCCAGCGTTCCACCAGTCGGGAGTGAAACAGGATCGATGCGCGTGGCGGTGGCCGTGGACGCAGAACCCGCTCCGGCTGCGAAGAGAAGTCCGCCACTCGGCACTTCCACTCCGGTCGCGCCCCGGGACAGTGTCCGCCGGAACAGGTCAAAACTCTGACGGCCAATCTCGACGCGACGGACCAGGCTGAAGGCGCCGTCCTGACGATCCACGCGGCTCGAGTCCGCCGTGCTCAGGGCCAGCAGCACGGAACTGTTCCGCTCGGTGGTGACGCGGTACTCGCGGGAGGAGTTGCTCCTGGTACCATCAACCAGCGATGGAGACGCCATCATGGCCTCGACCAGTGGCGCGAGCGACGCCACGACCGGATCAAAGGTACCGAGCAGGATGTCGGCCGACTGGAGCGAGACGGACCCACCATCATCTGCAGTGACACTGATTCGATTGGCCGGCGCAGACTGGAGCGTATACGAAATCTCCAGCGCTGGCCGCAAGCCCGGATCGGCGGCCTCGCGGGAGTGAAAGTCGACTCCGTTTTGGGCCCGGTCATAATCGCGCACCAGAATTCCAAAATTGGTCCCGGGTTGGTCGATCCAGCCCTGGACCGCTGAAAGACCGTTCTCGTTCAGATCCATGACTGCCACACCAGTTTGCGAACTCCGGAGGAGGCCGAGCACCTGACTCGATGCGTCACCCGGTCCGGCTGCGCCCGGTAGCGCCCACCCGACTCCGTTGGATGCGTCATTCCAGGAGGCGGTCGCCTCATCCCATGGACGTTGTAGCGCATAGAGCTCGTAAGCATCCGACGTCGGATCAAAGACGGAAACCCGAACGGACGCAGACAGCACCGTCGCCCCCGGAGGAACGGCTCCCAGATCCCAGGCTAGCAGTACGCCGTAGTCCGGTGAGCCGTCCACCTCAAGGTCTGCGGCCGATCCAAAGGATGTGAGGGGCTCGTCGGACTTGATCTTGGTGTCCCGCGTACCCGCGTAGGCAACCGAAGGGCTGACTCCATCCTGAAACGCCACGAGCTCCACCTGCTCACCCAGAACCACTACCAGCTTTTGGATCGAGGACTGTTGCCCGTCGTCGTCAGTCACGGTAAGACGGGTTGAGTACTGTCCTGTAGCTGCGTAGACGTGCGCAATCTGTATTCCAGAGCCGGTTTGTCCGTCGCCGAACTCCCATGCGTAGGTGGTGATGGTGCCATCCAGGTCCGAGGAGGCCGACCCATCGAATGTGGCGCTCGTGCCTGCCACCGGATTCTCTGGCGTCACTTGAAAAACGGCCGTCGGAGGCAGGGTGACCGAAGCATTGGGGTCGGTGGAATACGTGATCACTAGTTCCGGCCGTTCGTCCACCGCTCCGGTCTCGCTTGAAGCAATATCCACGCCGTCCGTCCCACTGGCGATGTCAATGAGGAACCCGTGGTTGGCGGACGGATCAACCATCCAGCGCTGAACTTCCTCAAGCCCCCTCGCATTCAGGGCCACTGAGATCCTGCCCAGCGCCGCGGGAACGAATGTCCCAAGGGCCTCGGCATCGCGGTCGGCCCCCATCGCGCCGGGGACGGTCCAGGGTACTCCGGCAGCGGCTTGCTCCCAGGTGGCCTCTCCTTCCGACCAGTCCCGGTTGAGCCCATACAGCCCGTAGGTGTCTCCCGAAACGTTGGTGACAGTCAAGTTGACCGTTGCCGATTGGACCCCGCCGTTCTGGGGTAGGGATGTGAGGTCCCAGCCCAGAAGAACCTCGAACAGGGGAAACCCGTCGGCCTCAAGCTGGGTGGCGGCCCCGAAGGACTGCGTGGGATTGGTCGACAGGATCTTTGTATCGCGAACGCCCTGGTAACCGGTCGAGGGAGTCGATCCGTCCTGGAAACGGGCCGTCACCGTCGTGGGTGGCTGCGGAACTGGAGGCGTGGTGCCTCCCACAATCCGGAGGTCCTGAAGCTGATTGATGGTCGAGCCTGGAATGGACGGCAGGCCGAGGAGGCCCGACACTAGATTGGCCGCGTCCGCGTTCTGGATGGCCGGCGCGGCCTGCCCCTCAGCACGTGTCAGGTAAGCCGTGCCTGGATTCGTCCGGGTTGGGTTCAGCGCGTACAGGTCTCCACCAGCTTCCGCACCTGCGCCCCAGGCGAAGAACGGAACCGTATAATTGAGGGGCTCGGTAGGCGCCTCGTGGTCCGTGCCGAGACCGCCGTGGTCCGTTGTGAGGATGACCGCTGTCCGGCCAGCGTAGGTTGGGTGGGAATCGAGGTAGTCCAGCAGGTCAGCCACCAGGTGGTCCAAGAGGCGAATGGAATACGAGTATGCAGACACCCCATCCCCCGTCCATCCGTTTGCGTGCCCGGCAATGTCGCCCTCGGAGAAATGGAGGGCGGCGAAGGAGAACGCTGCCGTCTCTGACTCGCTCTTGAACTCGCTCAGAATCTCGCTACTGTTGGGCCGAAAGGCGTAGACATCAAGCTTGTCTGGACCATCGTCACTCCCCGTCACGTCCGGCGCCCCGGTGAACGCGTCGAAGGAGTTGTCGAACAGCGCAAATTTGGTTTTTGTGCTGAAGAGGCCCGTGCGTCCCCCGCTGTCATGAACCACGTCAAAGACGCTCGCAATGTACCCCGAGCTTCCAGCATGCAGCGTCTCCCCTGGCGCCGCGTCGATGTTCTCCGACCAGCCATGACCGTCAACGCCCCCTACGAAACGGCCCGTCAGCATCCCCACGTGGTTGGGCAGGGTGACAGAGTACTCCGGGTCCACCCGAGCATTCAGCGTGTAGGCGCCTTCTGACCGCAATCGAGCAAACCCAGGGAGGGCTCCCACGCTTCCCTGCTGTATCAAATCGGATCTCAACCCGTCGATTGAGATCAGAATGACATGGTCTGCGGCCGAGCCCGCGGCCTGGCCATTCGCGGACGGCGCCGCCATCAACGTAACCACAATGGCTGCCAGAGGCACCAAAAATGGCGTTATTATGGGAACTGGCCGCTGGGGTCGCTGAAGCATGGGGGTCCGGATGGTATATCGGGATACTCCTGATTCAACAAGCGGGCCAGTCTCTAATTCTGACGTCCCGGCACCCTATGGCACGGCCGCCGGCTGTCAAACCCCTACAACAGCACCAGATAAGTCAACTTCGCGACCCCGATTCTGCTGTTCATCAGCAGGTCCGCTCGCGGGTCAAACAGGAGTTCTCCGTCCGCGGCAAGGTGGTAGGAGGTGTTGAACACCAGGAACAGGTCCGAGCCGGGCGTGTGGATCCAGTCGATGCGGATATTGGCGCTGACGTTGCGGGAGAAGTTGTCGTACTGGATCAGCGCCTTTGAGAAGAGCTTGCGGCTCACACTGGCCAGCACATCCACCGAGACCGTGACAGCGTTGAAGTCACCGTTGTCCACTGGCAGCCGGACAATACTGTTTCGCAGACTCGCTCCCAGGGCCATGTGTTTGGACTGACGCCATGCGCCGCTCAGAGACCAGTCGGTCCGGTTTCCTCCATAGAAGCCGCCCGTAGAAAGCGATGCGCCTCCTGAGAGGTTCTTTCCCGGGTCTGTGGTTACGCGGGAGCTAAACCGGTTGAAGTAGTAGTCGTCCGCCACAATCTCAGCGTCTGGACGGATATTGAAGGCTCCCGTCAAGCGGTCGAACTCCCGGTTGACAGACATATTCAACGACATGCGGGCCTGCGACGTCAGGGTCATCGACAGCAGGGATGTCCATGACTGCAGATTGCCATCCTGGCCCGCGTAGTGGAGCCCCATAGTGTGGAACGTGGCTTGCCGAAAAGGACCGTTTGAAAAGAAGGGCGAGTAGGTCCCCGTCACCGCAGTCTGGCGCATGTCCCTTCGGCGGACAAACCCCAGCGCCGGGCGATAATTCTTGCCCACACTCGTGTAGGACAGACTGGCGCCGTAGAGGTCATTCCGCAGGTTCACGGCCGCGCTTCCCGCCCAGTCCTCATTGTCTGGATTGGAGTCCGTCACGTTGGTGTACCATGCGTCCGCGCTACTGGCAGAGCCAAATCGCTGCTGGGCATCGAAACCAATCGCCCGGTTCCACAGGTCACCCTGATCATGGTTGGTCACAATTGCGCCAACCGATCCCCGCGTGCCAAAGTTGGTCTGGACACGGGCCACGGCATTGTTGGCGGACGCCGGACCGAACGCTCTGCCCAACTTGTCGGTGAGTGTGCCTTCATCGGGGCCTGACTCGATGTTGATGAGGCCGACGTTGAATCTGCCCACCTGCCCAGTCAGCCGGCCACCCATCAGGATCGACTCAGTCACCCCGATACGCCGCGAAAAGAACGTCTGCGTCTGTCGAGAGTCACCGTGCTCGAAGATCCCCGCCCGCTCCAGGAAGAACTCGCGCTTCTCGGGGAAGAACAGGCTGAATCGGGTGAGATTGAGTTGGGTGTTGTCCGCCTCGACCTGGGCAAAATCGGTATTCACCGTCAGATCGAGGGCCAGGTTGGACGTGATGCTGTACTTGATGTCGAGCCCGGCATCGTAGGAAAGGTCGCCCTCCGTGTCCTCGACCGCCAAGTCCCGACGCACAGACTGCGCGCCGGTGATCACGTACGGCTTGACCTCGATATTGCGGCCACGGCGGATGTTCTTGAGGCCTGTCAGCCGGCCATAACGCGACACCGTTTTCATATCGTCGGAGTATCCCGACCCATAGGTCAGGGGTACGAGCGGCCAGTTCTGGATCTCGTTTTTTCGGTTGACGGTGCGCCGCATGAAGAGTCCGAACGTGAGGTCTTCCCCGTCAGGAAACCGGAGCTGGCGAAAGGGAATGCTGACCTCCATCGACCATCCCTTCTCATCGATGACCGTCTCGCTCTCATAGACGGCGTCCCAACTGTAAGAGTCGATCGTCATGTGCTCGTCGGCTATGAGCGCATCGTCCTGGGTGCCCAGAGCGTTCATTTCGAACAGATAAGCATTCCGGCCGTCGAGAAACGTGTCGATGCCGATGTAGGCGTGGTCGTCTTGGTCGTTGCGCCCGCCTCGCTCCATGTTCTTGGCGCGAATCAGCTCCGGGTTCTTGTCGAAGAACTGGAACGCGAAATACAGGTTGTCGCGGTCGTAGGCGATCTTCACCCAGCTTCGCTCGGTAGGCTCTGCGCCCTCCTCCGGCCATCGCTGAACGAAGTTCTCTACCGCCTGGATGGTGGACCAGAACGCGTCGTCAAGATGGCCATCAACGCGTGGCGCCTGTTCCGTAAAAGTGGCCTGGATGGAATAGGGGTCCTGGGCGCTCGAGGCAAGGGGGGATCCCGCCAGGATTATCCCGAGCAGTAGCGCGGTACGAGTCATATAGAAGAATGGGGGTTCAACGTGGAGCGGAAGAATACCTGCTGGTGGGGTGAAGGTTGATGCCAAAAGCAAGAAAACTCGCCATGATGGGTGTTTGGAGCCGCCGTCCTGTTTCTGACCGGTCGAATGGCCCAGCGCATGGGTGGCGGCACCTGGGCCGTCCTGTTGGCCGCCTGCGGAATCGGCCTTTCCCCCGCATACCTGCAGTCCGGCGATCTCCTTCGGCCGGTGATCATCGACTACGGACGGTCGGGGTCAGGCAGACGTTTGGGGGGTAGCGTATCTCTTCGGAAGATCACCCGCCCAGATTCCAGGGCCTTCACTATTTCCAACGCCCAGACCGCTGCTCCTGATTCTTCTGACAGCGATCTCCGTTTCTCCCGCTTCTACGCCGTCACGATGAACAGCCGCAGCCAAACCGCGAAGAACGGATCCTCGAGAACGAACCGCATCGCTCCTCCAGACTCGCTGGTCCGCAGAACCCCACGGTCGACGAGGCTTTTGAGTGCGACAGACAAAGAGCTCTGCGCGATGTCGTATCGTGCCAAGGATGATCGCGAGAACAACTGATCGTCCTCCTGGACAGCGGCAAGCAACGCCTTCTGTTGGTTGCGGGACAGGCTGTTCCAGGTCTGAGTGTAGAAAGGGTCGTCTCGCCGTACCAGAATCTCGAGTTGTTGCTCGACGTCTTCCGGCTGAAACGCCGATTCCCTCCCCGGCGCAGCGTACCAACAGGCATGAGCCAGGCGTTGAACGTTGTACGGTACATCTAGGCACAGGTCCAGAATGTGCTCTGCGGCATCATCCCTTATGCGTCGGCCCGTTCGCGAAAACGACTCAGACAAGAACGCCCGAAAGTCCGTCCGGGGAATTGGACCTAGGAAGAGTCGTTCTCCGAGCCGATAGAACGGCCTGTTGTGGTCACCGGTCATTTCCGTCAGCAGGCGCGTTTTTGATCCGGCGAACACGTAGGCCAATGAATCGTGCTCCTGCACCGCTGCCCTGACTTGGGACTCGGCCCGGACGCCACCACTCTCGACTACCTGCTGGAACTCGTCCAAAATGATCGCTACCACTCTCCCGGAATCCCGGGCAAGTCCGTTAACCCCCGTCAGGACCTCGGCCAAAAGTGCTTCCTCATCATCAGGTCGGTGGGTCCCGAACGACATTGCGAATGTCCCCGCCAGCGGGTCATAGCTGAATTCAGGTCGCAATGCTCCAAAGAACCGCCGCACCTTCTCTCCGGCTTTCTCGGCCGAGCCTGTCAGGCGTCCCGCTGCCTCGCCTGATATGGCCTGGGCCAAAACCTGGAGGTTGGAATACGCCTCGACATTGAAGCGCAGTACCACAGCCCCGAGCTCACTGGCTTTGTCGGAGGCCACCCGCAAGACGGAGGTCTTACCGAATCGCCGTGGACCAATCAGAAAGAGCCTCCCCCGCGCCTGGATGGTCCTAATCACCGCATCCACCTCAGACTCGCGGTCGACAAGCTCAGCCGCGCCAAGCTCGCGACCGAACTCGAAAGGGTTGATATGGGGCCCCGTTATGTGTTTCATCAATTACGCAACGTAAACTACGAAACCCTGTTTCGCTGGGACCCCATAGCCGCCCGCGGTCTTCCGGAAACCACCGACAGCCCAAGAGCGTGTGGGGCGCTTCTCTATCCCACATTGATCGTATGCGCTTCGCCGCCCCCCTCTGCCTCCTTCTTCTTATTGCCGCCTGCAGCCCGGCTGCCAACGAGGCTATCGCGCCAGAGCCGCGCGTCCCCGCGATGCCGACCACCGAGACACAACTGCCCCCCGCCATTGTAGGCGCCGGCGGTGCCCTGCAGGGGATGGATCTTCAGTACGTCTCCGGCGACTCGCTGACAGTGGGGTACCTGGCAGTCCCTGAGGGAGAAGGCCCCTTTCCGTCCCTCGTGATCATTCATGAGTGGAACGGCCTGACCGATCGCGTTCGCCAGGTGGCGGACAATTTCGCGGCTGAGGGCTACGTCACCGTGGCCGCCGACCTCTATCAGGGACGCACCGGTTCAAATGGAGAAGAGAACATGGCGCTGGTCCGAGAGGCCAACGAAGACATGGCGACCGTGATCGCGAATCTGGACGCCGCCGTGGCCTACCTCAGGAGTCGTGGTGATGTGACAGGGCGCGTGGGTGCAATGGGTTGGTGCTTCGGCGGCGGCATCGCGCTCAGCTTCGGCCTGGATGGTGTGGACCACGAAGCCACTGCCATCTTCTACGGACGTCTCGTGGACGACCCTGAGGTGCTGGCTACCATGGACCACGAGGTGTACGGCACCTTCGCCCAGTTGGACAGGGGCCCCGCCCCCGAGCAAGTGGCCGCTTTCGAGGAGGCGCTCAACGCCGCCGGAATCAATAACGACCTGCACATCTATGATGAGGTCGGCCACGGATTCTGGCTGCGCGTTGATGAGGATCCCGAGGTGCGGACGGAACCAGGACTCGATGCATGGAATCGGTTGAAGGCCTATCTGAATCGAACATTGGATTCCTGAGTTCGCCGGGCGCTGGTCGGCGAGCCTTCAGCGGATATTTTCCTTCAGATCCCTGGAGCTCGCGTCTGTCCACGTTCCAGTTCCCCCGTCCAACTCCTCGGCGAAGGCTACGTAGTTCCTTCGGTCATATTCCCACCAGACCGGATGTAGGCGCTACCGGGGCTCGAGTACGTAGCCGGCAGATGCAAGAATTTGGAGTATGTCCTGATGGTCCACGAGACGGGCCCGCGGAAGAAATAACACTCGGCCACCGCAATCTTGTCGATGTCCTTCTGGTACTTCTCTGCCGTGCCTTTCGACAGATGGAATTTGAGTACGTCGCTGTCTCTGAACGCCTCGTGGAGAATTAGCGCATCTTCGCCAGCGACCTGGTAGGCTTCGAACCTGAGCAGCCCCCCCCTCCATCGAATTGGCGTCAGTGACCAACCCGCTGCCACCAGTACTTGAGTTCTTCCAGGCCGTCTGTGAGGCCTGGCTTGCTCGTCCACTTGGCGGTGACCATGATGGCCGTCGCCGGATCGGGAAGCATGTCTCTTCCCTGACGTATCCAAAGAGATGCTCTCCGAACACACCGGCCACGTCCTTCGCCAATAGTGCCTCCCTAACAGACGCGGGAATGCTGACTCCACGGACCAGGTGGGCCTGAGGCTTGGCGACCTTGGAGAGCGCCCCCATCTGTCGCGTGGCAGTCGTCGAGAAGTATTGAATCAGGGCGTCGGAATCCCGAAAGACGTGATGCACGAGCACCGCATCTTCGCCGACCGCATGATTGATCTCCGTCGATAGAACACCAGGATCATTTCTGGCATCAAGATGGATGTCTTCCGACTCCTTCAGCATCTCTTTTGAATCGGCAGACTTTCTAAAGAGCCCGCCCGGTTTCGCAGGGATCCATTTGCCTGTGATGCTGATTTCCTTACCCAGTCTGGTGGGCTCTGCGAGGAAGGAAGGCAGGGGTTGTGGGGTTGGGGTCATGACAGAATCAAGAGGACTGCAGCCGGGCAATGACCTTGGATGATTCTTAGCTACGACCTCCAGATCCCTCAGGGCGCCATCGGTGCCATGCCCAGTAGTGACAGTTGCCCGGCACATTACCTCCTTAACCCCTTGGAAACTGGTGTCTACGGCTCGATGTTCGGGAGGGACTGTTCAAGGACCGGTAGGGCGGCTGGCAGGCTGGCAGGCTGGCAGGCTTGGGTAGCCGGCCAGCGGGTCCGCGGTCGTCAGACTAGTCTCTTGCCACGTCGGGCGCAAGTCTAACGTCGTGAACAAGCTTGGCTTGGGCTTGGCCTCCCACATAACGCGCCGACCAGTTCCCTGCCGGACGTTCTCCGATAAAGATCGTACCGCTCAGTCCCGCAACTCCCCCTCCCCAGCCGGTCAATTTGTAGTGGTAATCAGCCGACGTCCATACCAGCAAACCATTCGGTTGCTTTCCTCCGCGCATGGGCACGGTACGTCGCTGGTCATTCCAATTGATTTCAAGTGTTCCAAGCAGCAACAGGGTCGGGCGCTCTGGGGAGGTAATCAGTGCATCGTGGTTGAGGGTCAGGGCCAGTCCAATATCTCCAGAAGCTGTGCCCTCGAAGGCCTCTCTCCGCGGCGGGCGGTTGGCCCCCCCAACATAATAAGGGTCGCGGCCTGGAATGAATGGGCTCCGGTCGGTGCCGACCTCCAGACCGTCCGCGCGCCCATCTCCGTCCGTGTCCGGATCCAGAGCCCTTAGGCCAATCAGCGCCTCCATATCGCTAACCTCATCCTTGTCTGTGTCACATTTCCCGGGGTCCGTACCCAGCAGGAATCGCTCCACCTGGTCGCCCACACCGTCTCCATCCTCGTCTTCTGGGGTGGTCTGGGGGGTACTCGAGATTAGCGAACACCATGCTGCCCGCCAACCAGCAGGAACGACACTTGGGGCGGATCCGGGCGGTGGGATTCCATTCTTCGGCCCATAGAGTGTTTCAAGTGCCAAGGCATCCTCCTGGGACACGGTTGATATCGGATCAATCGAAGCGGCCGCCACGCCCATCACGGATTGTGATCCGGTCGAATGTCCCAGACCCAGAGCATGTCCCACGTGATGCAGGGCTGTTGCCAGTCGGTACAAGCTATCCGATGGCTCACCGGCAACAAATGGGTGATCAACCCGCAGGTGAACCTCGACCTGCCCATGTCCGGGCCACCGTTGGTAGGTATGCCCCAGGACGTCCTCTTCAAACGCCTCGGGTGGACAATCCGCCGGATTGAACTCATCGACGCTCCGGTTTGATGCGGCATAGAGGTCGCAGTGTCGACCTCCCGAATATCCGATCAGGATGTCAACATCGGAGTCAAGACTGTCCTCCTTGAGTTTGATCGCCGAAACTGCCTCCCACATCGAAACAGCGGTTGTAATGGCCATTCGGTCCTCTGCAGCGACCCCACTGTCCGAGATCAGAGCCCATGTCAGAACTGAAGAGGGCCACCGATTCCACATCTGGTAGTCGGCGAGAGCAGGATCGGGTGCGGGAGGCAACGTGTCAAAACGCAACGACACCGGCAGAGGTGAGTCCGGATTAAGCCCGGAGTCACATGCGGAGACCGTGACGCTCCAGAAGAGGATAAAGAGTGTGTTTCGTACCACCGCCTGTGGAATCTGCTCGGACATCATACCGACTCATTTGTTCAACGGCAAGTCCATTTCCTGGGCTTCCGGCCCGGAGTCCCGCTCGGTTACCTGCGCCATCCAAATCATTCGGTCGCCGTAAAACAATGGCATCCGGACCTCGATCGTCGGCGCTCCGAGGCTGGTTGGCCAATTGTCCATGGGCACTACCCGTGAATCATCGGTGAGTATGAAAAAGCACCGGCCGATCGGACTTTACGGCAGTAATATCACACCCGACGACACAGGCGAAGGGCAGTAGTAATGGTATCGCGTTTCGCAGCATCCAAGGTCCAGGCGGGCCCCGCCCCATCAAATTGCATCGACCTGATAGTTCTGACCTGCTGCCTTTCCGGTCAGCCCAGCAATGCTCGGCGGCCTCATGGAGTCTCCCGGTCATTGCGACCGCTAGTTGAGATCGAGCCGTCAAGTTGGGCAAGGATGGCCACGTCGCTTACATGAACTGATCCCAACGGACCCGCCAATCCGATACCCTGACTGATTCCTCTGTGTGCAAGAGCAACTGCTCGTAGTACCGTTCAACGAGGATTCTGACGTCCGAGAGCAACATGAGACGATCCGCTCCGAATTTCTCAGAAACCCTGCCTGCCGTGACGGACGTCACCATCTCCAATCGCATCCCAGGAGGAAGCAACATGAGCGGGTCCATCTCGATCCAGAATGCCGACGGAGAGACGGATCGGGTCATCATGTACCACTATTCAGTCGACCATCACTTCCTGGCCACATACGGGGTCCAGATGGCAGCAGGCATGAGTCCGCACTCCAGGTAACGATGCCCTAGGATCTACCACGATTCCCTCTTCCGCCTGGACTCAGGATGGCACCTTTTGTGGTCACTGCGTCGACGGCGTCCGGGTCGACACTCGGACCGACTAGATCCACGCTGGGTCAGGCACCGTCCTTTCAGACGAGACATCGCCCGTGTTCAAGGTGGTCGTGGGCTCCAGCATCAGTATGTGTGTCTCTTCGTGGGCGACTGGCTTGTGCTCCACTCCACGCGGCACGACATAGAACTCACCGGGATCGAGGTGGACGATCCTGTCTCGCAGGTGCAGTTCAAGCTTGCCCTGGAACACCAGAAACAACTCGTCCTCATTCTCGTGCCGGTGCCAGACGAACTCGCCCTGGACCTTGCCAAGCTTGACGTGTTGACCATTCAACTCGGCGACGATTCGGGGATTCCAGAGGTCGTTGAAGAGGCTGAACTTCTGGGCGATGTTCACCTTGGAATCCTGATTCATTTTGGCTCTCCTAACGGGTTGGTGTGTTGCCTGCGAGATCCGTCGTTTGGTAGCCATCCATGGCGCCCCGGACTTCATCCGCTCGGACAACGGTCCGGAGTTCATTGCCAGGGCGCTCAGGGAAGAACTCAAAGCGCTCGGGACACAGACCCAGTACATTGAGCCGGGATCGCCCTGGCAGAACGCCTACATCGAAAGCTTCAATGCCAGACTCAGGGACGAGGTCTTGGATCGCGAACTCTTCGGCAACCTCCTGGAGGCCAGGACGCTGATCGAGCAGTGGCGTAACCAGTACAACAAAGAACATCCCCACGGCAGCCTCGGCTTCATGACCCCAGCCGAGTATGCCGAATCACTGAACCCAAAACCCGCGCCAATCCTAACATAGATCCTGGCACAGGAAATCAGGTCAGGTCAGAAGCAGTGACGGCTGGAATTATCCCAATTTGATTCTGACATCCAACACAGATAATTCTTCTTACTACTCGCTACTTCAGGCTAGGCCGCTACCGTATCAAAATATCTGATTGAGGCCGGCTCTTCGAGAAGTGAAGCCAATTTTGCCATAACGCCTGTTTCTGTTCTCCAAGCTAAGTATTTCTCGTATTGCGCCTTCGATTTCCAGTTCTCAATAAATACAAACGTTTGACCATCATCGTTCAAATACGCCGTGATGTCGATACATCCGTCGTACGCTCTGGTCACCGGGAATAACTCAGCCAATGCGCCACTCAGTTCAGACACATTCTCTCGTTTTGCTTTGGCTTCTAGCAGTACAAGTACACTCATCAGTTCGCACCTTTTGGTTGGGTTTATTTACAGCACATCGCAATCTATCAAAAGACACATAACATCTACTTAGTTCTCATCCATAAATGTCTCTCATTGGGACGCTTGATTGGCTTATTGCCCCCTCGCGGCTATCGCCTGCTGAGATTATACGCCTGGGTGGGGTGTAATCTGCCGGTTGCGGCGATCGGGCGTACCGGCCGAACGTAGGTCGGCCTTGGTCCTGGTATGGCCGGATAAGGAGGCCGCTACGGCAGAAGGATGACCGACTCCATATATGGCGACGCGCTTGCTCGCGCTGCCGTGGTCAGGAGCCTCAACTGTTCTGGGGTAATCATCTTCGAAGACAGCTTTTCGCTTGGCCTTGACACGGCGAACCCCTCCGTTCGAATCGAAATTCCCTGTCCCTCCAACCACCGAAAAAAGACCTTAGCCGTCTTCCAATAGGTCCGGACTGAGTCATCAGAAAGACTGGCCCTACCCAACCAACGTGACAGATGCGTCTGGTCAATCGAACCAACTTCAGGGTTGCACTTCACCGATTCGGCAAAAGAATCCAGCACCCAGCGATAGTGGTCTTGCGTCGCCTTTCTTAGACCCTGCTTGGTGCGAAGGAAGGCCGCTCTTGCTTCGCTAAATGAAGTAGAAGGATTCACCCCGGTACCCCTATGGTGTCAACAGGAGGCCACTGTGGGCTTCTCCAAGGGTCATACCGCCCCAATGCATACGCCCGTTCTATCTCGGCCCGTACCACATCTGCGTCTCTGCGTGTCCGAGCCTGTATGCGGACCCTTTTGCGTTTCGGTGTTCTTCTGGCATCATAGAAATCCAGATAGAATCGTCCTTCAACCTTTGCAAGGCTTGCCATAACTGGTAGTCGTTTGGCTTGACATACCAGCGCCTGAAAGAGTGCAGCAGTACTACAGCAGTCCGTGCATCGACTGCTGTGACTGTGCTGTCGGAAAAGCAAAAAGCCCCCGACAGCTACTGCTGTCGAAGGCTCTTACCGACTCAGAATCGGTGATTCTTCGTCGGGACGGCAGGATTTGAACCTGCGACCCCTTGACCCCCAGCCAAGTGCGCTACCGGCCATAATCGCTGATTTCAGCTCACATGGGAGGGTGCGCCCCTATGAGGGGCACTGAGTTGGGCAATAATTGGGCAATGTTCTTCTGATAGTACCACGTATATCGGTCGGGACAAACTCCGACAATTCCCCGGGGT
>JBLHLC010000038.1:0-38193 GCA_047619685.1 Rhodothermales bacterium | reverse complement strand
GGTTCATCAACTCCCTGAACCGGGGCTTGCTATGGATGCGCCCCAGCCCAGTAATTTTCTGAATCGGGCGAGACCATGCTGGGGATGGGGGCCGTTGCAGGTCGGCCCTCAACCGATCGAAGACGGCAGCAGAAAGAAGTCCACGTGCCTCGCCCCGTAAGTCGATCGAGTGGCGCCATACCCCGCGGACTCGTGGTTCACGGTGCCGCGCGATCAAGTCTGAGGGATATGTCAGGAGTGCGGGTAGCGACAGGTTCGCCCTCGCGGTGTTGCGAAAGACCCGACATCGGCCTCCAATGAAACGGACGGACGCGAAATGCCGCGGATCAGTTCGCGCGGGACGCCCTCGCACCACCACGAACGACCAGTCTGCCGATTACTGCTACGTCTGGGGGTTGATCACGCTGCTTCCGCGGTGCCCGCGGACAATCGAGGTAGAAAAATTGCCAGTATTCCACTTCTGTGCCTGTTTGGACTGCGGCAAAGTGGAATCTCTCGACGATTCTACTCGAACGGGCAGTGCCCGCTGTCAAATACATGGAAATGAGGGAAGAATCCCATGTCGCTTTCGAAAACGAGCGGGCCGGGCGCTGCTGACGCCGACGTCGCCAAAGCCACCGATATCGCCGAAACGGCCGAATCGCCCCCTACAACCCGGTCGAGCGAAGGATCTCGTTCCGCCAGGGCGAAGCGCATTGCGTGGACGCCCGACCGGCTCTGGTTTGCCCTACGGTCCGACGACAAAAAGTGGGCCGCCGCCCGCCTCGGCTGTGGCGTTTCCAACGTGTACGCCCGCGTGCACGGATTTCGGGCGACCTCACCAGGAGGGTCCGGATTCCGCCACGTTATCGACCGGGACATCCACCTCATGATGGCGAGGATGCTGGACGGGGCCCGCTATGAGGCGCTCGCGTCCGCAGCCTTCGTATCGCCGTCGCCGCCTCCGGTATTCGATCACCTGCTGGCCGCCGCCGGCCGAGGCGTCGACGTACGGCTGCTGTTCCGGAGTGACAACCTGACCGGAAACCTGGTGCGGTCGCTGCAGCGTGGTGGGGTCAGATTCCGCATTCTCGCCGACCTGCACGCGAAGTTCCTGATCACCGACACGACAGCGATGAACGGCAGCGCCAATTTCACGCAGGCCTCCGCCGATCGTGCATCGGAAGTGGCCACCTTCTTCAGCAACCCGACCCTGGTGTGCGATCTGCGCAAGGTCTTCAACGGGTACTGGCATCGGGCGCGGCCCTTCTGACTGGAACGAGACCCACGAGCGATACCTACCATCTGTAGCACTATCAGGGCCCGCCTGCAGTCGTGATGCGTCAAGTGACCGCCATGGTCAGCCCGTATTTGCGGGCGAAATACGCCAAAGTGACCAAGGTCTGCAGGGCGCGCTATGTTGAAGGATGGCGGATTTGAACACGTAGCGGGTCCCTGCCTCTCATCGTGTGGCCTGTCACCGAGTGGGTCTTACGTGACGAGGTCGAAAGGCCTGGCGAAGAGGCTGGCGGCCGGGTTCAGCCGAGCAATAGGCAAACGCAGCCTGCGCATGCGACGCACCACGGGGACCCTGGCCCCGGAGGCGCCGAGCGACACATGGAGGGGCGAAGCCACGGAATAAATCCCGTACCCTCGATCATGCGCATCTCGTCGAAAAGGCCCGGTTCAGCTAAAGCTGGACTGGGGCTTGCCATTTTGGGGAATAGGGGGAGTTGAACCCGGAGGGATTCAGCCGAGCAATAAGCAAGCAAAACTTCCGCATGCGACGCACGGAGGAGCAGCAGGCCCCGGGAATTAATCGCGAGGGCGGAGGGATGACTAGGTCGGCAATTACTCTCGAAATAGTGCGACGTACGAGTCGTATTGAAAACGGCGATTCCGCGCATTTCCGGTTACCTCTACGAGAATTCCGAGCTCTGCCAGTCGAGCAACCAGAATATTGGCCGCAGCGTAGGTCGTGCCGGTGACGGCCATGGCGTCCCTGACAGATACGATCGGACGATCAAAAAGTGATTCCAGTACCTTGTGCCCGTTCGCCGCGGCTCTTCCCAACCGCGCCGTAATTGCCGACCGGTGATCCTCACGAAGCGCCAGAATGCGACGGGCTGTTTCGACGGCTTCATCGCTTACCTCCTCGATTCCGCGGAGGAAGAAGACAAGCCAGCCTTCCCAGTTGCCGAAATCGCGTACCTCTTGAAGATGATCGTAGTACTCCTGGCGGTGCTGCTTGAAGTAGTGAGACAAATAGAGCACAGGCTTTCGCAGTACGCCACGCTCGGTGAGAAGAAACGTGATGAGCAGTCTTCCAACGCGCCCGTTTCCGTCCAGAAATGGGTGGATCGTTTCAAATTGACAATGAGCAAGGCCAATCCTGAGTAGAACGGGCAGGGGGTCATCCGCGTCAAGGAAGCGTTCGAGGCTCCCCAGCGCCTCCGGTACCTCATTCGGATGTGGAGGGACGAAGGTCGCTTGTCCGAGGGAGCACCCGGCGGGCCCGATCCAATTCTGACTGTGCCGCAACTCGCCGGGTGTCAGGCTGCCACCCCTGACTCCACGCAGTAGCCGCTCGTGAATCTCTCGTATCAGTCGGACGGATACCGGTATCTCACCGAGGCGGTTCAGTCCGTGGTTCATGGCCCCGACATAGTTGACCACCTCGTCCACGTCGCGAGGTCGAAGTGAGCTACCAAGCAAATCGGCTTCAGCCGCCAAGAGGTCCTACAGCGAACTCTGGGTTCCTTCAATCTGGCTCGAGAGGACAGCCTCCTTCCGGACATACATGAAGACGAAGAGGTCCGGATTCGGCAGCGTCGATACCGATCCATCCAGACGGCCAAGCGCGCGATCCGCCCTCGACAGGGCCTGCTGGACCATGCCATCGAGGCGGATGGGCGGGTCCGGGGGAAGCGGTGAAGGGACGAAAGCGCGATAACCGCCGAGCTGGGTTCGATACGTTCCGGCTCGACCGGTGTGCTTCGGCAGGCGATCATCCATACGATTGCGCGGGTATAATACTCGACCAAAGCGAACCCATATTATAGGTAGCCTTGAATACAGAGCCAAGCAGCACGCATGTTCTAGTCTCGAACAATGCTCCGCAGTGTTGTAGCCTGAGGTTCGATCCGGCTTCGGTCGGCCCCGGTTCAGCAACCCGCTATCCATCTAGACCGGGAACGGCCAGTGTGTTCTAACGTATTCGGTTAGAAGCTATTGCAAGCAGGTGGTTGAAACATGTCCAAGACCGTAACACTTCGGCTTAGCGAAGACGTCTACAGCCGGTTCAAAAGCCTGGCAGAAGACGACAACAGACCGCTGTCCAACTTCATTGAAACCGCGGCGCTTCGGTTTGTGGAGGAGCACCTGCACGCCGATGAATTTGAAATGGCTGCGATTCGAAGCGATGAAGACCTAACCTCCAGCCTCAGACGGGGTCTTTCCGACGCAAAGGCGGGCCGGGGCGGCTTTGTCTAAGTACCGGGTATACGAGACCCGTGAGTTCCGCGCCCGCCTGGACAGCCTAGAGAGTCGGGACTCGGCTTTCATCCGTCGGAAACTCGACGAGTACGTCTACCCGCAGCTGAGAGAGGAGCCCTTCTTCGGTCGCAACATCAAGAAACTTCGAGGCTACGAGCCGGATACCTGGCGCTACCGGATCGGGAAGTTTCGAGTGTTTTACCTCGTCGATCCCTCGGAGGCGGTCATCTACATTCTGACGGTAGACCTGAGACGGGACGCGTACAGTTAGGTTATCCTCTCAGAGGATTCGTCAGGTGGCGTGTGACCCGCGGCGCCGTTCGGTAAAAGCTGGCGAGGCCTGATCGGGACCCCGAACGGACCTTCCGCGAGGCGGACAGCGAGCGGCACCGCGCTCAGTGCGCCCATGTCTCTGGCCGTCTCACGCCTCTTCAGGAGGGGTGACTTGGGATACCGGGACAGAAACGCCGGGGATTACGCTGCACGGCACCGCCGACCCTGGTCCATAGACCGTCCTCGTGACGTACTCACCCTCGCGAGGGTCACGATAGACCTCAACAGAGCGGCCCGCCAGATCCACGATCCAGTACTCGGGCACGCCTTCGGCCGCATAAATGGCCTTCTTCGTGGTGCGATCCGAGGCCAACGATGAGTATGACACCTCAATCACGAGCACGGCGTCCGGTCCCGTCACCCCGGTTTCCCACGGGTCTTCCACGCGGGCAACCACGAAATCCGGCACCAGTTGGGTATGGCGGCCAATGTTGAGCCCACCTTGGGGACTCAGGCAGTAGGCCTCATCCACCTGCTCGGCCAGGATTCTGTTGAGACGGGCAATTGCGGCGATGTGCCAGTTTCCGATGGGGCTCATCGTGACCACCTGGCCGTCGATGAGCTCGACCCGGTCCTCCGGACGGAGAATGCCGGTCTCGCCCATCTTGAGGTAGTCCTCGATGGTGAACCGATATGTCGGGCTTTCCGTTGGGGCCACGGTCGTTTGCATTGTCGTTGGAAGGTTGTCACGCCTGGGTTTCCGATGGGTTTCTGAACCCAAAGAGGGCCGAAGTGTGATCGGCGCAACTGGCGGGAGGCTTTCCCTAAGGGTTACAGACAGCTCAGTCGCCGCCGCCGAAACGCAGTCGCATCAGGCTGGCCCGGTACCCAAATACCCTGCGCAGCTCGTCCGACACGAAGATCCCGTTCGCCACAGCGCCGAGTGGGCCAAGTGGCGGGGCGTAATACACGCGATCGGTCATGACGGTCACGCCGTCCTTCTCCTGGAAGGCGTGCTCGTGCCACCACGACGAATACGGGCCCTTCAATTGCGAGTCCACGAACCGCCGACCATCCTCCCAGACATCTATGCGCGTCCGCCACGATAGCGGCACGGGGCCGACCCGAAGTGTATAGTCGATCTCGGCACCCTCGGAGATACGCTCGGGCATCCGAGCAATCCGGAACTGCATGGCGCCGGGCGTGATGAGACCCAGGTTCTCCGGGCGGGCGAAGAACGAAAAGATCTCTGACAGCGGACGGCTGAATTCCGTTCGAGTCTCGAGCACGAAGCGCGGGGGCCTTTGCTCCAGGTAGAGACTGTCAGGAATGGGGCCATCGATGGGCCCAATCGAAACGCCCGTGTTGTCCAGGATATCCTCCAGCGCGCTTTGGATTGTCGGAAACTGAAAGCGAAACCCCAGTTCAGTTGCGCGGCCGGGGATGGCTCGCTGGCCTTCAAGGAGGACCACGGCCGCCTGCCCGAAGAGCACGCGAACCGCCAGGGCCGGTACAGGAAGAAACGCGGGGCGATGCAACGCAGCACCCAGCGTCTTCGCAAACTCCCGAAACCGTACGGGCTTCGGCCCGGTGGCGTTGACCGGCCCGGTCCAGCGGTCGTCCGAAATGGCAGCGCAGATGAGTTCGACCAGATCATGAAGGTGGATCCAGGGCACGAACTGACGGCCTGACCCCACCGAACCCCCGAGTCCGGCACGAAAAACGGGGAGCATCGAGTCCAGCGCTCCACCCTCCCTGCCCAGAACCACTCCGGTGCGGAGCAGGGCAACTCGTACTCCGCAACTCTGCGCCAGGACCGCCTCTTGCTCCCAAGCCTTACATACGTCGGCCAGAAAACCCGTTCCAGCGGGGGAAGACTCGGTGAGGTCAGCGTCACCACCATCCCCGTAGATCCCTACAGCGCTCGCCGAGACGAGAACTGCAGGCTTGGACGAGGCACTCCGGATTGCATCTACGATCCGTGCGGTGAGGCCGATCCGGCTGTCCCGGATAGACGCCTTCTTCCGTTCCGTCCAACGGTCGCCCAATAATGGGTCTCCGGCAAGGTTTACAACGGCATCCGCCGCCTCTACGGCGGCAACCAGCGCATCAGGACCGCCCGAGGGCTCCAGAAACGAGGCTTCCGTGCCAAGAAGGGAACGCGCCTTAACGGCGCTTCTGGTATATGCGGTCACCGAGTGTCCGTCTCGTCGCAGGCGCAGCACCAGCGCCTTGCCAATAAACCCGGTTCCGCCCGTAATCAAGATGTTCATGGAGCGAATGTAGGCGCTTTGGACGAATTTCATTTGCCCTTTCGTCTAAATCGTCCAATCTTTACGTCATGGACGATTTGATTACCACCGCAGAAGCCGCCCGTATCGCCGGAGTTGGGGTCACCAGCATCAAACGGTGGGCAAACGAGGCACTGATTCGCGTGACGCGAACGCCGGGTGGTCATCGACGCGTGTCAAAATCGGAGTTGGTCCGCTTCCTGAAATCGGGTGGTCACGCCGGCGGGTCCGGAATGGCCGCAGTGAACACAGGTCAACCGAAGGATCGAGACCTGAACGGGTCGGCGCCGGGGACAACGGGTAAACGGACCAGCGGAATTCAACCTCCGGACCTGGATCATCGCAGTGCCGCCGAGTACTGGGCCGGCACCGTACTCGCGGCCGACGTCTTTTCGCTGCAGGCCGCACTCCTGGCTGTGCGGGGCAAACTAGGGTCGTGGTACGACACGCTCGACGAGGTAACCCTCGGCCTCCGGGCAATCGGAAGGCATTGGGAGTCTGGAAAAATCTCGGCCATGGAAGAGCACATAGGCACGGAGCGACTTGCGCGAGCGCTGAATACGCTGACGGACACGATGCCGCAGTCGCCAAGCGACCCCGTGTGCTTGCTCACATGCGCGCCGGGCGATTCTCACTCGCTCGCCCTCTCGCTCCTCCAGCTTTGTCTCCGGGAGGCGGGGTGGTCTTCACTCTGGGTGGGAATGGCCACACCGATTGAGGACCTCTTTGAAGTGGTTCGGTCTGGTGGCATCCAAATGGTAGCCGTATCGGCCTCCGCTGCATCCGTCGACTCCGCCGGCCTGGCGAAATTTTCAGGCCTTGTTGGGGCGGCGTGCGCCGAATCGGGCGTTCATCTCGCCCTGGGCGGAAGCGGGGCATGGCCCGACTCTCCACCGTTCGGTCGCCGCTTCCAGTCCTTTTCCGAATTCCACGGCCACATGGCGAGGCTAACATGGTAACGGAGAGACATACGTCCGACGCGGTCGTGATTGGTGCCGGGTTCGCGGGAATCGCGGCCGCGACGCGACTCGCCCTGGAGGGTCGAAGCGTAACGGTCGTGGAGCGACACGAACAGCCGGGCGGCCGCGCGCGGAAATTCGAAGTCAGCGGCTTCGTCTTCGACATGGGGCCGAGCTGGTACTGGATGCCCGATGTTTTTGAGGAGTACTTCCGTTGGGCGGGCTCCGAGGTTGGCGCGCATCTGGATCTGGTGCGCCTCGATCCCTCGTACCGGGTCTGGTTCTCAGACGGACCGGTTGATATTCCGGCCGGAAAGGAGTCTGTTGGTGCCCTTTTTGACCGGATGGAGCCCGGGGCCGGTGCTCGGTTGGAGCTGTTCCTGGGAGAAGCCGAACGTAAGTACCGCGTGGGCATGGATCGCTTCGTGCGCCGCCCCGGACACTCTATCCTTGAGTTTGCCGAGCTGGGCATCATCCCCGACCTGCTCAAACTTTCAATGTTTGGCTCCCTGAGTACGCATGTGCGGTCGTTCTTCTCGGACCCGCGCATCGTCCAGATCCTGGAGTTTCCGGCTCTTTTTCTGGGGGCCAGGCCTGAGCAGACGCCTGCGCTCTACAGCATGATGAACTACGCGGATACCGTCCTGGGCACGTGGTATCCGATGGGCGGAATGCACCGCCTGGTGGAGGCCATGGTAGATGTGGCCCGGGGATTGGGCGTAGAGTTCGTGTTTGGCGCCGACGTGGACGCCGTGGTGGAACGCGGAGGCGCCGTGGCTGGCGTTCAGGTGGGCGCCAAAGAGTATGCGGCAGACACGGTGGTCGCGGCGGCGGACTATCACCATGTCGAGCAGCACCTGCTCCCAGCCAAATGGCGACGATACAAGGAATCCTATTGGACCAGCAGGGTCATGTCTCCAGGCTCTTTGCTGTTTTATCTCGGCCTGGATAGACGGGTCGAAGGACTGGAACACCACAACCTGTTCTTCGACGCCCCCTTCGAACCCCATGCGCGGACCATATACGATGAGCCCGGTTGGCCCGAGGACCCGATGTTCTACGTCTGCGCCCCCTCGAAGACCGATCCGTCGGTGGCGCCGGAGGGATGCGAGAACCTGTTCGTGTTGGTGCCGCTGGCCACGGGTATGGCCCATGACCCTGGCGCTCAGCAAAAGCTCTTCGACGTCGTCATGGACCGAATCCAGGGTAAGCTGAACGTAGATCTGCGCCCCCATGTGGTCTACCGAAGGGACTATGCACACCGGGAATTCCAGGCGGACTACAACTCGTTTCGCGGCAACGCCTACGGGCTGGCAAATACCCTGCGGCAGACGGCGTTCCTCAAGCCCAAAATGCGGAGCCGACTGCCCGGTCTCTTCTTTGCGGGGCAACTCACCACTCCAGGACCAGGCGTGCCTCCGAGTTTGATCAGCGGGCAGGTTGCCGGCAACGAGGCGAGCGCCTGGCTGAATAGCCGAGCCGGGGTGAGGCCCCAAGCAGCATGAAGCGAACCTCCGAGCGCCTGGCGCTATACGGCCGCGTGTCCAGGGCGTGCAGCCGGTCTGTGACCAAGGCCTATTCGACGTCGTTTTCCTGGGCAATCCGAGCGCTGTCGCCCGGATTGCGCCCCGACATCTACGCGATTTATGGTTTTGTACGCCTGGCGGACGAAATTGTAGACTCCTTTGATGGATACGATCGCGGAGCACTCTTGTCTGAGCTAAAGGCAGAGACCGATCGGGCCATCGAGGATCGAATCTCCATAAACCCGATTCTCCACGCGTTTCAGGAAACGTACCACCGGTACGGGATCGAGCGAGAACACGTCGATCTCTTCCTGCGCAGCATGGAGTGGGACCTTGACCGCACCAAGTACGACCGCGAGTCCTTCGAGTCGTACATAGTGGGGTCGGCCGAGGTAGTTGGCCTCATGTGTCTCAAGGTCTTCGTGCAAGGAAACCAGGAGGAGTTCGACCGGCTGGAGCCCACAGCCATCCGCCTCGGCGCGGCCTTTCAGAAGGTGAACTTCCTGAGGGACCTCAAGGAAGACTATCAGGATCTGGGGAGGTCGTACTTTCCGTCTATAGACTTGAGCAGATTGGACGAGGCCGCGAAGGCCCAGATCGAAGCCGAGATTGAAGAGGATCTGGTGGCAGCTCGATCGGGCATTGCGGCTCTTCCCAGGGAGGCCCGGTTCGGAGTCTATTTGGCCTACACGTACTATCGACAACTTCTGCGACGCATCCGGCGCGTTCCCAGCCGTGCCGTCATGGAGTCGCGCATTCGGGTTCCCGATAGCCTGAAGGTGTTGCTGATCGCGACCGCCTACGCACGGCATCGCCTTAACCTGATATGATGAGTGGATGGACAATAACTGTTTGCGTCGCGGCACTCACGTCGCTGGTTGCAAACCCGCTTTCGGCCCAATGGGTGGATGTCGCAGACACGAGCCGTTCCGAGGGGACGCCGCGTGGTGCAGGGGCTGACGATGTCATCACGGCATGGCGAGGGAGTTTTCGCTCGGCCAAAACGCCAGACGGTATTTCGACCTTTCGCGCGCTCATGCTCAAGGCAGCTACGACGAGGCCCGACACGGTCCTGGCAGCGGCCTTTCTGGCTACCGCAGAAGTCTTGACCGCATCTCAGCGGCACAATCCGTTTGCGAAATTCAGCGGCTTCCGCAAGTGGACTGCCGTACTCGATGAGCAGATCCGGCTTTCTCCCCACGATCCGGATATCAGATTCCTGCGCCTCACTGTCCAGGACATGTCGCCGGGATTCCTTGGATACCGCGCGCACATGAGCGAGGACTGCAGGCTTGTGGAGGAGGGGCTCGATCAGGGCTTCTGGTCCTCTGATGCCGAGCACGAGGCCTTTGTCACCCAAATCCACTCCGGCATTAAAGCATGCAGCCAATGAACAGTGTCGAGCGGGTGGTGCTCGTCGACAAAGACGATGTGCCGGTCGGGGAGATGGAAAAAATGGAAGCTCATCGGTTGGGTGTGCTCCATCGGGCCATCAGTGTCTTCGTCTTTGATCGGAAGGGTGACATGCTGCTTCAGCGGCGCGCAGCCGTCAAGTATCACAGTCCGGGACTCTGGACAAATACGTGCTGTAGTCATCCGCGTCCCAACGAGGACGTCCAGGATGCGGCGTCGCGGCGCCTGGGAGAGGAAATGGGGTTAGCCTGTGAACTCCACCGCAGGTTCTCGTTCACGTATCGCGCCGAATTCGAGGGCGGACTGATAGAGCATGAACTCGACCACGTCTTTGTGGGCAGGTCGGACGACGTGCCCCGGCCGCATCCGGACGAAGTATCCGACTGGCGATATGCGTCCGTCCCTCAGGTCCGATCGGAAATGGAACTCCACCCCGAGCGCTTTACACCCTGGTTCCGCATCTGCTTTGAACGCGCCGTTTCCGACGCCGTGATTCCACCTGTTTCGTCCCGATGACATCGCACGTATGCACATCTTAGTCAACGCTCTCATTGTCCTCGGGACGTTCGTTACCATGGAGGCGGTAGCCTGGCTTGCGCACCGGTTTGTGATGCACGGCGCCATGTGGTGGTTTCACCATGATCACCATAACCATCAACCTGGTTTCTTCGAGAAGAACGACGCATTCGCCCTGATTTTTGCCATACCCAGTGCCTGGTTTTTCTACTCGGGCACCATGAGTGGGGACTTCAGGATTTGGATCGGGCTGGGCATACTCATCTACGGGATCTGCTACGTGTTCGTCCACGACATCTTTATCCATCAGCGCTTCAAGTGGCTCCGGCGGACCAATAGTGTCTATCTCACCGCCATCCGAAAGGCACACTACATGCACCACAAGCACCTTGGGCCCGAAGACGGCGAGTGCTTTGGCATGCTGATGGCCCCACCCAAGTACTTTCGCGAGGCACGCGTTGCGGTAGCGGCGCGCCGGGCCGCCCAGTCCGGCCGGAAGAAGACCGACTGATTCCGAAACGGTGTCAGCCCTCTATCTCCTGGTCGACCTTGCCGTGATCGCTGTCCCACTGGCGTTCAGCTGGCACCCTCGTCTACGCTTTGCGGACCGTTGGCGCGATTTCATCCCGGCCTGCGTTATTGTCGGCGCGCTCTTCCTGGCTTGGGATGTCTCCTTTACAGCCCTGGGGGTTTGGGGGTTTAACGATGCCTACCTGCTGGGGCCCCGGATCGCGGGGTTGCCGCTGGAGGAGTGGCTTTTCTTTTTTTGTATCCCCTACGCCTGCGTTTTCACCTACCACTGTCTCGGCGTGATTGGAGCCGGAGGTGTTGGTTTGCGGAATGCTCGGGCCTTGACTGGAATTCTTCTGGTCCTCTGCCTCGCCCTGGTGGTTGTTCTGCGGGAGCAGTTGTACACGAGTATTACGGCGGGTCTGCTCGTGGTCTTCCTGGTCTGGGTATTGTGGAGCCGTTCCGAGTGGATAGGCAGGTTATGGTTTTCTTTTCTAATGCTGATCGCGCCGTTTCTGATAACCAACGGCGTCCTGACCGGGCTCGGCTTTTGGAAATATCCCCTGCTCAATACATCGCCTGAGGCAATAACCGACCAGATTGTCTGGTACAACAATGCCCACAATCTCGGCGTCCGTCTCTTCAGTGTGCCGCTGGACGACTTCCTCTATGCGTTCCTTTTGATCGGCCTGAACGTGGCGCTTTTCGAGGGCTTCGCGGCGCGGCGCGCCGGAGGTCAGGGGAGATTGGGTAGTTTGGCGACTCAACTCGAGCCGAAGCGGGTGGACCGATGAGCCAACCTCAGATTCTGCAGAGCACTGGGAAGCGGTGTACGGACGATACCCGGCCACGCAAGTGGGTTGGTACCGGCCTCACCCGGAAACCAGCCTCAGGCTGATGTAATCGGGCGGGCCCGTGGCAGGGCTGCGGGTTCTTGACGTGGGGGGAGGAGCCTCGACACTGGTCGACGATCTCCTTGAAGTTGGTGCGGTACCATCAGTCCTGGACATTTCACCGGGCGCTCTCACGGTTGCCCAAGAACGTCTGGGCGAGCGGGCGAAGGATGTCTCGTGGGTAGTCGGGACTATCCTCGAAGCAGCCCTTCCCGTTTCAGAGTTCGACTTCTGGCACGACCGTGCGGTCTTCCACTTCCTCACGGCCAAGGCCGACCGGCACCGTTATACCGAGACGCTGCCGGGCGCGCTCAAGCCGGGAGGGCATGTGGTAATAGGCACCTTTTCGCACCTGGCTCCCCCCTGATGCATCGGACTGGACGTGTGCCGGTACTCGGCCGAAGAACTCGTGGCTGAGCTAGGCGCCGGCTTTGAGGTCGAAGAAGCCGCCAAAGACGCTCACACACCCCGGGGAGATCTCGCAACCTTACACGTACCTCAGATTGCGCTACGCACAATAAAAAAGGCCCGACTTCCATCAGGAAACCGGGCCTTTCTACTTGCGTGCGGTCCGCCGCGAGGACTAGTCGTCCTTGTCTTTACTGTCCTGTGCGCTTTTCTCGGAAGCGCGGGCGGAGGCAGGGGTAAGCACGTTGTCGATCAGACCGTAGTCCTTGGCCTCGGCGGCACTAAGCCAATGGTCGCGATCGCCGTCAGCCTCAATCTGCTCCTTGGTTTGACCAGAGTGGTCGGCAAGAATCTGATACAAGGTTTGCTTCATCTTGACGATTTCGCGGGCGTGGATCTCAATGTCCGAGGCCTGACCCTGGAGACCACCCATCCACGGCTGGTGAATCATGACGCGCGAGTTGGGGAGCGAAGCCCGCTTGCCGTGCGCGCCGGCCGCCAACAGGACCGAGCCCATCGAGGCAGCCAGGCCAATGCAGATGGTCGAGCACGCAGGCTTGATGTACTGCATGGTGTCATAAATCGCCAGGCCACTGTCAATGGAGCCACCCGGGGAGTTGACGTAGATGTTGATATCCCGATCGGGGTCCTCACTCGTCAGATAAAGAAGTTGAGCCACCATCAGGTTGGCGACGGCATCGTTGATGCCGGTTCCAAGCATGATGATGCGCTCCTTCAGCAGCCGACTGAAGATGTCGTAGGCCCGCTCACCGCGGGACGACTGTTCAACGACCATAGGCACCAGGGTGCCCATGGCGCCCGTGCTGAGGGGGCCGCTGTGGATATCACTTGGAATGTGATCAAGTCCTTTTGCGAACTTGATAAACTGGTCGACCATATCGCTGTCCAGAGGGTTTTCGGCGTCACTAACCGGACCAGAATGGGCCGGTTCCTATTGACACGCAACCCGCGTGCCGACCTTCAAACTAGCTATTTAGCACGTTCCGCGGCGGCTTCTTCCTGCATGGCGTCGCGGTCCTTTCCGACTACGGTGGCCTGAGCGGCAAAAAAGTCCATCACTTTGCGCGTCACCAACATCTCATCGAGCTGGCCCATCATCTTGGGCACAGACCGGTAGTACTGCATCATGAAGTCGGGCGTGATGCCCTCACCCATGGACGTTTCCTCGAAGTAGGCCAGGCGGTCAGCTTCCGAAACCTCAAAATCCTCCTGCTTCAGCACCGCATCGCGGACAAACATCCATCGGGCCTGACGCTCGGCATCTTCTCGACCGGCGCCAAGAAATGCCTCCTCGTCGAAGTCCGCCGGCAGTCTATCGCCCGCCTGCTTCTTGAACTCCTCCAGGCGCCCTTCCAGGTACATGTCTACCACGGACTCGGGCACCTCGAACGTGTGCTTGTTCAGAGCCTCACGGATAATGGCGCCCTCGAACAATTCCCTGCTTGAGTGCTCCAGGGACTGCTGCATGCGCTCCAGGAGCTGCGCGCGCAGCGCCTCCAGGGTTTCGACTGCTCCCTTGGATACGGACTTGGCAAAGTCGTCATCCAACTCGGGGAGCTCGCGCAATTTGATTTCCTTGACCCGCACTTCGAACGTGGCTACGGAGTTGTCCTCTTCCCGGACCAGTTTCACGCGGACCGAATCTCCGACGCCGAGGCCAATGAGGGCCTCCTTGGTCTCGGCCATCAGGTCATCGCTGCCCAGAAAGAAAGCCACGTCGTGACGATGCTCCCCGGTCAATTCCCCTGAGTCCGCATCAGTTTCAAAGATGTCGGTCAGAAGGAAGCTCTCCGCGTGCGTGGGTCCTTCCACCACGGTAAGATCAGCGGCACGCTCCTGCATGTTGGCCAATTCCTCGTCGACCTCGTCCTCTCCGATGGTGTGCTCCAGACGGGAGACCGTCGCACCATCGAGACTCTGCAGGTCAAAGGCGGGCCGGATACCGAAACGAACCTTGGCCTTCAGCCCTCCGCCGTACTCGTAGTCCAGTTCCGTGATCGTCGGCTGTCCCAGGACATCGTATTCCTTCGTCCCGAGGATTTCTTCCTTGTACGTGTTCTGGACCCGGTCCTCGGCCACGCCGTAGGCAAGCGCCTTGCCGTACATCTTCCGGACAAGCTGGGCAGGCACCTTGCCCGGCCGGAAGCCTTTCAGCGACGTCCGCGCCCGCTGTTTGCGTATCGCGTCGTCGAGCTCGGGAGCGAGTTCATCGGCCGTGGCCTCTACTTCGAGCTCGTACTCTACGTCGCTCAACTGCGTGATGTTGTGGGGCATGGGAGCCTTCGATGTGTTTCAGCCCGTAGCAACTTGCGTGGCCCGGCGAAGGTTCGCTCCGAAGGGCCCCGGGCCGACCATTTCACGACGATTCCACCGCGCGGGGCCTCCCGATGGCACAACACCCGGATCAGGACTCCGATCTAAGCCTAGAAATCCAGTCCGAGGGAGATATAGGTTCGCCGCTCACCGAACCGCTTGCCGTCGAACGGCCAGGCCAAGTCAAAGCGGACCGGATAACCCAGAAAGATCGTTCGGAGGCCAAAACCCGCCGACGTGAGGAGGTCGTCAAAGACCGTTTCGCCATTCTCTGCCACTCGGGTCAGGGACAACCCCGCCTCCTCTCCGCGTCCGCCCCAAATGGCCCCGGCGTCTGCAAAGACCTGGCCTTGAATGTTGTACAGCGGTAAGAAGGGGACCGGCCCCGGGAGCATCGCTGCTATAAGGGGGAAGCGGAATTCGGCATTGACGAGCCCGAAGTAAGAGCCATTCCTTGCGTTGATGTCGAACCCGCGCAACGGCAAGATGGGAGTCGCCAGAATAAAATCAGAGGCATCTTCGATCGGAAGCCCGTTGAGATCGTCGAACGAGCGATTGATCCAGTTCAGCACGCCGCTGGTATAAAACAACTGACGTTGCGGGCCGATGGAAGCCGCGGCAGACGCCCGGAGTGCAAAGACATAGGCTCCGCGGAAGATGGACGAATAACTGCGATAGTCCGCCAGAAGGGAGGCAAACCGCACCGGTTCTCCGCTCAGGCCGAGCGGGCTGCCAGACAGGCTCACCGCGACCCGGGACCCGTCGATGGGATAGAGGTAGCCGGGTGTGGTCACGTCCCGCGTAAAAGTCACCCGCGGGATCAGAAGGGCCCGTGCCACAGAGGGCCGCAAAGCGTCGGTGATGTCGGTCTGATTCACACCAACCAGGGACAGCTCTCCGTCTACGCGTTCAAATTTGGACAACGGGTAACTGGCCGAGACCGAGAGACCGTACTGGCGGTACCGATAGTAGGACGGTCTTTCGCCTCCGAAGTCCGCCAGGAGCCTAGAAACGTGGAAGCCCGACGTTGTCCAGTCTATCCGACGAGGGAGGTACTCATAAGAGAGGATGTAGTCCGAATTGCGCAGGTCTATCAGAAGGTTGGTCGCAACCACGATGCGGTGGTTGCCCAGCATGTCCGAGAAGAGCATCTGCGTGACCCCCTGAACCCCGTAGAGCGCGTCGTAGCCAGCGGCGCCGTGCACGATGTCAGGCGAAAAGTCCAGCTTGTAGCGACGAGGAGCATACTCGCCGTGCTCATCGACGACCGCCCGGGCAGACAGTTGTAGTTGTTCGGGGGCGCCACTGCGGGTCGCTACGAAGTCCTTCGCGGCCTCCGTGAAGGTGGAACTGAACGCGTAATTGCGGAAGTCTACCCTGAGATCGCCCAACAGGGAATCCGGCGGCAAGGTCGGGCCCGGTACTTGATGGACGGGCTCTTCGTCTCCACCCAGGCCAGCCAGAGCGGGAAGGACCAGAGGCCGGGGAACGTGCATGGCCGCCCGCATGAATGGATTGCCACGTTTCTGGCTGGCTCCTGCCAGCGTCAGGGCAGGAGACAGGAGTTCGCCGTCCGGAACGGCCCGCTGCGCCCAGATATTTGGGCGTAGGACAGGCTCTTTTGATGGCGTCCGACCAAAGGGCGTTCTTAGCGTGAAGATGGATGGCGTCCCCTCGTGCAGACTGACAAGCGCCGCTCTCTGACCGTTTGAAGACACCGACATCTGCATCAGTCCCACCGTCAGGTCGGTGACCGGGGTTTCGAGGCCGGTCGTGAGATCCTTTTCGTAGACGTTTGTAATCCCGTTCCTGTCGGACAAGAAAACAAAGCGGTGCGGGTCCTGCCCGAATTGCGGTCTCCGATCTTCCCACCGTCCCGAGTTCGTGAGACGCTCAACGTAACCCCGACCCGGAACGAGCCGGTAGAGACTCCGCCCGGAGTAGTCGTGGTCGAGCATGCGAACTCCCCGGTCGGCATCCAGCCCCAGAAGAGTTCTTTCGCCGCGGTCTGACTGGAAAACAATGAACTTGCCGTCGGGACTCCAGGCCGGGTCGTGATCGCTGAAGAGATCGTTCGTGAGATTCACCGTCCGCTTGCCGGCCGTGTCGACGACGTAGATATCTGATTGGGGACCGCTCGAAGCCGATACGGCAAGCTTCTTTCCCTCAGGATGCCACGCAACGGAGAACACCTGTTCGGCTCCGGCCACCCGTATGTGCCGGACCTCTCCCGTTTCGATGCCAACGAGTGCGACGGCGTCCGACTCCCCACGTTTGACAGCGATGGCGAGCGTAGTCCCATCCGGACTCCAGGCCAGACTGGGCGACAGCACGCGGAAGCTCTCAAAGGCCGTGCTGATTTGACCCTGAATCAGTCGCCGCTGGATTTCGCCGTCTGTAGTGCTGGCCACGTACACATCAAACAGCCCGCTCCGGGTGGTGATGAAGGCAACGCGGTCACCCTGCGGCGACATCGCCGGGCTGGTGTTGTAGAAGCCATGCTTTCTGGTGATCAGGGCTCGGCCGGTCTCATTCAGGTCCTCCCGGGCCGCGACCTCCGGGAAGTAGATCTCCTTCAGCGCGCGGTGCCATTTCTGAGAGAGCTCGCTGACGTCCAGACCGATGGCCTTGCGGAAGCTCCTGTCCACCGAGCGTGTGAGTCGGAGCCGCTGCAGGATCTCGGCAATCTTCTCCTTGCCGTACTGTTCGGCGATGTAGTCCCAAACGCCCTGACCACCCCGGTAGGCAAAGAACCCTCCCAGCCGGTCGATTTCCTCCAGGTTGTCTTCGAGAACCGCCTCCCGGACATACATGTCGGAGTCCGTGTCCCACCCGGAGGCTGCGGAGTATTCCGCGAGTCCTTCGTTAAACCAAAGCGGAATTCTGGTCTGGATGTTGTTGGCGATGATGGACCGTATGGACCCGCCGAAGTAAATATCGTTGATTACGGCGTGAACCAACTCATGGTGAATCACGTGGCGGAAGTCACGATAGTCGCCCGTAAACGGGACAGCGATTCGGTTCTTGAACAACTCCGTGACGCCTCCGATGCCGTCTGAATAGGTCGGAAGTTCCACGGCGTTCGTCACCGCAAACGCGTTGTGGCTGGTGTAGACCAGCAACGGGATGGGCCCCGAGGGCTCGTAACTGAAGAGGTCTGCTACCTGTTCGTAGGCCCCCTCGGCGGCGTGCGCCGCGAACGTGGCAAGCTCGTGGCCGCCTTCGTAGTAGTAAATGTCGAAATGATCGGTCCGCAGGTAGAACCAGGTGCGATTCTCGTAGTGGACCTTGTTCTTGCCGTAACGGAAATACTGCGCGTGCAGAGACGGCGCGGCCGATAAGGCCACTCCCGTCATCGCTACCAAAAGGAGCAGGCGGCGCAGCATGGCAATAACCTGATGGGAGAAAGGACCGCTCGGGTCACTCTCGAAGTGCGTTCACGTGGACCGCGGTTGTGTCGCGGCCCAGAAAGGATCCTAGCTAAGGAAACGTTGGAGGTTCCAAAAATCGTGGGGCAGACAGGCATGCCCCTCAATCTCTGACCGCGAATCCGGCGGCACCCGGCGCGAGACCTGATGAGGCAACAATGCTAGTGGGTAATCTTGATCGGTTGTGGCTGTAGTGTGCTGTCACCCGCCAGCGGTAGGCGCAGTTCGAAGCACGACCCCTTCGACGGTCCCTCGCTCGACGCTCTTATGCTCCCCCCGTGAGAGTCGACGATCGCCCTCACAATGGAGAGCCCCAACCCGCTTCCCCGGACTGACTGAACCTGGGCGGAATCCGCTCGATAGAACCGACCAAAGAGATTTTCCGCGTCCTCCGAAAGAAAACCTGTGCCCGTATCGTCGACAATCATCACCACGTGGCCGGCCTCCACGAAGGATCGAAGACGGACGGCCCCGTTTGGCGGGGTATACTTGATGGCGTTGTCCACCAGGTTCTCCAAAACCGTACGAAGGTCGCCGGCACCCATGGATACCGGTAGCGGGTCTGGCCCAGAGTCGATTTGGAGTTGAACCTCGTGCTGAGTGGCCTGCCCCTGAAAACGGGCACCAACCGAGTGAACCAGATCTCGGGCATCCTCAACGGGCGATGTACATCCAACGGATTCCTCCGCCCGGGAGAGTTGAAGAAGCTCATCGACGACGCGTGACAATCTAGAAACGTGGGACCGCATGGCCTCCATTGATTCCTGGTAGTAAGCTGCCTCGCGCGGCCTTCGAGCGGCGACATCCAGTTCGGCTTGCAACGCGGAAAGCGGGGTAAACATCTCGTGGGCCGCGTCAGCACGAAATCGACGTTCCCGTTCAAAAGATGCGTCCAGGCGAGACAGGAGGTCATTAAGCGTGTTCGCCAGATCCGTCAATTCGTCCTCGACCCCGAAATCCACGGGAAGGCGTTGACCGGGTATCTCAGCAGGAATTCGCCTGGCTGCTTCCGTGATGAGAGCAACCGGCAACAGCGCTCTGCGTGCCATCCAGTACCCGCCAAGAATCGCTATGACGACGCCCAGAAGAACTCCCAGGCCGAGTAGCCAGCGGATTCGATGCAACTCGTTATGGAGTTTTGATTCGAGACGTGTGGTTTCCAGCCATCCCACAACCTCCTGACCGCCTCCTCGCAGTGCGAGATAGCGCGATCGTGCGGGATCACCACCCCATTCTCTGGCGATTGTCACGCCTTGTCCCGATTGGGGAATCACGACGGACAGGTCCGGCCGATCCTCGAAGTTCTGGCTCTGAAAGGTGAGGTTGCCGTTCCATCCGAAGAGTCGGACGTAGGTCCCAGCCACACCACGCGTCAGGACCGGGGCCACGGCCTGGGCCCGATTTTCGTCGAGGCCAGGGAGGCCATCCCGGAACCATACGGTTTCTGCAAGCAGATTCTCATCCGACTGCAACTGCCCCTCGAATTCCCCATGTAGGCCGAGATGGATGCCGGCATAGAGAAACGTGACAAACAGACTCAGTAGGATGAGAAAGCCCAGACCATACCAAATCGCCAGGCGCGTTGAGATGGAAAGTCGAATCCCATCCAGATAGTCTCTCATCAGGATCCTGGCTTGTGGTCGGGCGTGTCGGCCAAGGAAAGGCGGTAGCCGATACCGCGCACCGTTTCGATCGTTACCCGCTCCCAGGCATCATCGGAAGGGGGCTCCATCAATCGCGACCTCAGGTTGGACACCGTTATATCGATCGCGTTGTCCGTGACATCAAAGGCCGATCCCCAGACACTCTCCGCGATCAGGGTACGCGTGGCCAAATGTCCGCCGAGTCTGACGAGCACCTCAAGGAGACTGTATTCCTTTGCGCGGAGATCCAGAGGATGAGGCCCCAAGGCTGCCGTCCGCCGTGACGTATCCATTTCTACCCCACCCAGCCTCAGAAGTACACCCTCAGTAGAATAGGAACCGGCGCTCTCTTGTGTTCGCCGGAGCAAGGCACGCAGCCGGGCCAAGAGCTCGTCAAACGCAAATGGCTTGGTCAGATAGTCGTCGGCACCTGCGTCGAGCCCCGCAATACGATGGTCGACGCTTCGCATCGCCGTGAGCATGAGGATAGGGAGAGGCATAGCCTCCCGTCGTACATGCTCAATCATCGAGCGGCCATCCATTCCGGGAAGGCGCCAATCAATGACTGCGATGTCGTAGTCGCCACTCGACAACTCGGTGATTCCGCGACGCGCGTCCGCTACGGTCGTAACCCGGTAGCCCTCCTCCTCCAGGCCTCGCCGAATGGGAATAGACAGACTTTCCTCGTCCTCCACTAGCAGGATGCGCGACGAAACGTGGGGTTTAAAGTCCGGCAATTATTTTTGATTTCGATTGGTTGACGAAAGACTCGCAAAAGCCTCCTTGCGATATGATAGTGTCACGCTATCCCCAATCGTCAGAATATGCATGAACAGTCTACTCGTTGCGATATCAGCGTGGTTTGCACTCCTTCTCTCGGCCTGGCTCATGGTGGGGCGGTTGTTGGCTCCGGTGGCCCGCCGGTCCAGAGGACGCCGTCCAACGGCCTGCCTGTTGGTCCTCGGCTTCTTGGCTCCCCTCACAGCGCTGGCCCAGGCGCCTGAGCGAATTTCGCTGGATGAGGCCATCTCCCGCTTCGCAATGAACAATCCGGGACTGCGCATTGCTCGGCTGCGGAGCACGGAACTGGCAGCCCTTGCCAGGCAGGCGCGGGAGTACCCGAATCCGACGCTGGACATCAGCCACGAACCGAGTCGCCGTGCGGGTGAGTCGGGGTCCGAAACCTACCTGACGCTGAGTCAGCGCATCCTGTCTCCGGGGCTCCGGCAGGCACGCGGAGTCGCGGCAGATCGAATCGTCGCCATCTCGCGTGAGGAGTTTGCGGCTGACAGTCTGCAACTTGTTTTTGATTTGAAGCGGGAGTACGCACGAGCGCTGGGGGCCGAAGCCTCCATCAAAACGCTGGCGGTGGTAGCCGATCTCTTTCGATGGGCCGACCGGGCCGCTGAGGCCATGAAGACGGAGGGCGAGGCTTCCGGGTACAGTCTCCGCCGGCTGAGGGTGGAGCGTGCGCGCCATGAGGGGGGACTCGCTTTGGCAGAAGTTGAGGTTGACGAGGCCCGGCGTAGACTGACACTCCTCTTGGCGCCCGCCACAACAAGCGCGCTGTATGCCCCCTTGGAGCGACAGGGGGTTGGTGATTTACGAGTTGACCTTGGCTCGGCATTGGACCTGGCGCGCGCCAACCGTCCAGAACTTCGGAGAGCGCGAGCGGGCATCGCGTCGGCAAGCGCTGAACTGTCAGTGGCACGTCGGGAGCGAACTCCCGATCCAATAGTCACCGGGGGTTACGTCCGCCAGACCGGAGGTCTCGCTGGGGTATTCCTTGGCTTGAGCTCGGAGCTGCCGGTATTTGACCAGAACCAGGGCCTGCTAGCTGCACGAAGCGCCGGCTTGAGCGCCGCGGAGACCCTCCTGTTCGCAACTGAACGTCAGGTGGATGCCGACGTGCGTCGTTCGTTCGCGGCCTACGAGTCCGCCCGTCGTCGTCGTGCCCTGATCTCGGGGGAATTGCTCATCGAAGCAGACCGCATGCTGGAGTCTGCCCGGGTCTCCTATGCTGAGGGGGAAATGATGCTGATCGAACTTCTTGATGCCGCCGAGGCCTATCTGGATGCGAAACTGACTGACATCGAGCTGAGCACAGATTTTCAAATCATCTCCTACGACCTACAACGCGCCATGGGCGGCACGAATCCAGAATGATTGACTCATCCATGCCTTCTTCCGATGGCCTCCTCCGGGTAGGTTGGCTCCGGATCCTGACCGGGTTCTTGTTGGTGATCGCGTTGGCGCCCGCTGGCTGTAGCAACGGTCCGCAGGGGTTGGCCGATGAAGCCGCCCATGAACATGACGGAATCGCGGTCACGCTTTGGACTGAAAAGAGCGAGCTGTTCTTCGAGTATCCGCCACTAGTGGCCGGCGAGGAGAACGGCTCTTGGGCCATTCACTTGACCCGCCGGTCGGATTTTAGCCCGATAACAGCGGGAGCCCTGACGGTGGTATTCAGATCTCCGAACGGGTCGGACTACTCAATCACGGCAGACGAACCGGCAAGGCCGGGGATCTACACCCCGGCTCCCCAGCCCCCGGGGCCAGGCATCTATCAGGTGCACGTGCTGGCCAGCGGACCTCAACTTGAGGACCGAATTGAGGTCGGCCCCATAGAAGTGTATGCCGATGAGTCGAGCATCCCCCATGACGACTCGGCGGCAGACTCCGGGATTTCGTTCCTGAAGGAGCAGCAGTGGCCGATTGATTTTCAAGTGGTGGCGGCCACGGACCGGGAGATCCCTGTGGTGGTTGAGGTCAGCGGCGTGATCGAGGCCGCCCCCGGCCGGGTGGTCGAGGTAGCCGCGCCTGTCAGTGGGCTGGCGCTGACCACGGCGAACCTTGCTGCACCCGCAGCGGGCAGCCGCGTGTCATCAGGACAGGCGCTTGCCGTCCTGTCGCCGACCAGACAGGAAGATTCTTTCGCAGGGTCCCGGTCGGAGGAGGAGCGGCTCAGGCGCGAGGTGAACCGGCTTACGAGATTGTATGATGCCGAGGCTATACCCGAGAGGCGACTCATCGAGGCCCGAAGCGAACTGGAGCGCGCAGAAGCCGCAATGGAGGCGATTGGCCCTGGAACTGATTCGGGTTTTAACCTCACGTTGCGCTCGCCTCTGAGCGGTATTGTTCAGGAGAGTTGGTTCCTGCCGGGTCAACGTGTTGAACTCGGAGAGTCTCTCTTTCGCATCGTGGATCCGCGGGTCCTCCGGCTTCGGCTCCACGTACCCGCCATGCATGTCGATGCGGCCGGCCATGCCACCGGCGCCGGGTTTACCGTGGAAGGAAGCGACCGTCTATTCCGGGCTTCGAGGATTCTGTCGGTTGGCGTCGCCATCGACCCAGCTAGCCGGACGCTCCCGGTCCTGGCGTCGGTCGACAATTCAGACGGTGCCTTGAAGATTGGACAGTTCCTCACGGCTCTCCTTGAAGTGGGCGGCACTCACAGCGGAGTAGCCATTCCGAATCTTGCCATTCAGCGCCAGGACGGACAAAGCATTGGGTATGTCCAGACGGGCGGAGAAACGTTTGAGCGTCGGCTCCTGGTCCTGGGCCCGACTGACGGTACCTACTCATTGGTTGAGAGCGGCATCGCTTCCGGCGAATACGCAGTAACAATCGGGGCCTACCAGGTCTATTTGGCGTCGCTCAATACATCTGACATTGCGGCCGAAGGGCACGCCCACTGATAATCAGCGTCACAGTCCATGCTTGACCGAATAATCCAGTGGTCCCTGCGCAACCGTGTGGTGACACTTGCGCTGGCCGGCGTCCTGATCGCTGCCGGTGCCTGGGCCGCTTTCACGCTGCCCGTTGATGTATTCCCGGACCTCACGGCCCCCACCGTCACGGTTCTGGCGGAGGCGCACGGAATGGCTCCCGAGGAGGTTGAATCCCTCGTCACATTCCCGATTGAGACAGCCGTAAATGGCGCGTCGGGTGTCCGGCGTGTCCGGTCATCCACCGCCCAGGGAATTTCCATCGTGTGGGTCGAATTTGACTGGGGTACAGATATCTACCGGGCCCGCCAGATAGTCTCAGAGAAACTCCAGTTGGTGACCGCCCAGTTGCCTGACGATCTGGATCCGCCTGTCCTGGCTCCCATCACCTCGATCATGGGCGAAATAGTTCTGGTCGGGATGACCAGCACCGCCCATTCCCTGATGGAGGTTCGCTCAGCGGCCGATTGGGTGGTTCGAAAGAGGCTGCTTTCTCTGGAAGGAGTGTCTCAGGTGGTGCCGATTGGCGGAGAGGTCAAAGAGTACCAGGTCACGGTACAGCCTCAGCGCTTGCGTTCGTTTGGTGTCACCCTGGCTGAGGTGGTAGAGGCTGCAGCAGCCTCCAACGTCAATGCATCCGGAGGGATATTCACCCAGAGCGGCAGCGAGGTCCTCATTCGCGGCATCGGGCGTGTCCAGACTGTTGAGGACATAGCCCTGACCGTGGTCGCAACCCGCGGTGGAACGCCGGTTCTTATTCGCGATGTCGCGGATGTGGCGGTTGGTATTGCGCCTCGGTTCGGGACGGCTTCCAGAAACGCGGAGCCTGCCGTCATCCTTTCGATACAGAAACAGCCCGGCGCCAACACGTTGGAGCTGACGGACCGCATAGACCAGGAACTGGACCGGATTGGCCAGCAGCTTCCGGCGGGAATGGAGATCGACCGAGGCATATTCCGGCAATCGAGCTTTATCACGCTCGCCGTGGATAATGTGCTGGATGCCCTCCGAGACGGGGCCATTCTGGTGGTGCTGATCCTGTTCCTCTTCCTCTGGAACCTCCGCACGACCGCCATCTCGATAGTCGCCATTCCTCTCTCCCTGGCGGTTGCGGCTCTGGCCATGAAGCTTCTTGGCGTGACCATAAATACAATGACGCTTGGCGGCATGGCCATTGCCATCGGAGCGCTGGTCGATGATGCGATCATCGATGTGGAGAACGTATTTCGAAGGCTAAAGGAAAACCATTCGCGCCCGGTAATTTCTCAGCGATCCGCCTTGACGGTGGTCTACGAAGCCTCCAAGGAGGTTCGGGGCCCAATCCTGAATGCGACGCTGATTATCTCGATCGTATTTCTTCCGCTGTTCTTCCTGTCGGGAGTGGAAGGTCGCATGCTGCGGCCGCTTGGTTTTGCGTACATCGCTTCCATTCTGGCGTCGCTGGTGGTTGCCGTGACGGTCACGCCCACCCTGTGCTACTACCTGCTTCCGAAGGCGCGCGTCTTGTCCAAGGAGGGCGACAGTTGGCTTGTTGAAAGACTCAAGCGCGTCTACGCGGGCAGTCTTGGTATGGTAACCAGGCATACAGGTCTGGTAATCGGGGCAGCAGGCGTACTCCTGATCTTGACCATCGCGGCTTTCCCTTTCCTTGGCCGCGGGTTCCTTCCGGAGTTTCAGGAGGGGACTCTCGTGATTTCGGCGGTCACGGTACCCGGCACGGCGCTCGAAACCTCCGATGATCTGGGTCGGCGCATTGAGCGCATCCTGTTGGACAACCCCGCCGTTCTTGGTACCTCAAGGAGGACCGGCCGCGCGGAGTTGGACGAGCACGCCCAGGGGGCAAATGCCGCGGAAATTGATGTCAGCCTGGACCTCTCGGGGACTGATCTGCCAACGGTTCTTGAGGAATTGCGAAGGAGTCTGACACTCGTTCCGGGGACGAACATTACGATAGGCCAGCCTATCGGCCACCGCATCGATCATATGCTGTCAGGGACGAGGGCTTCTATAGCCGTCAAATTGTTCGGCCCGGATCTGTACGAACTACGCCGTCTTGCTGAAGCGATTCGCTCCAGCGTCGAGGGGATCCCCGGCATTGTCGACCTTTCTGTGGAGCAGCAGGCCGACGTGCCCCAGGTCCGGATCTATCCGAATCGAAGGGCCATGGCCCTATTCGGTGTCACGCCTGGTCTGCTGGCCGAGACCATTGACGTTGCTTTTGCAGGCGAGGCCGTGTCCGAGATTCGAGAAGGTCAGGAAAAGTACGACCTGGTTGTTCGTTTCGATGCGGCCAGCCGCACGAGTGCCACGCGCCTGGGTGAGGCCCTGGTGGATACGCCCCTTGGCCCCAAAGTGCCGCTGTCACAGCTTGCTGACGTTCGTGAGGAGCGTGGTCCCAACACCATTAGCCGCGAGAACGTGCAGCGCAAGATTGTCATCTCCTCCAACGTGGCTGGGCGTGACGTGGGGGGCGTGGTAGAAGACATACAGGCTGCGGTAGCGCAGCAGGTGGACTTGCCGGATGGCTATGTCGTCGAGTATGGAGGTCAGTTTGAGAGCGCCCGCCAAGCGACCAGAACGATTGCGCTCCTGTCCATCTTGTCCGTACTTCTGATCTTTCTGATCCTATTTCAGGAGTTTGGGAGTGCTCGGCCGGCTCTGATCGTGATGGTAAATCTGCCCCTTGCTCTTGCGGGAGGCGTGGCGTCCGTTTTGATGTTCCTTGATGGCGAGCTTAACGTGGCTGCTCTGGTCGGCTTCATCACCCTCTTTGGCGTGGCTGTTCGCAACGGAATCCTGCTGGTAAGCCACTATACCCAGTTGCTGGCTGAGGGGCAGTCACTCTCCGAGGCCGTGTTCAACGGCTCCATGGAGCGACTGAATCCGATTCTAATGACGGCGCTCACGGCCGGCCTCGCCCTGATTCCGTTGGCCATGGGTGGAGGTGAGCCGGGCAAGGAAATCCAGACCCCGATGGCGATAGTCATCCTGGGTGGACTACTCTCATCGACCTTCCTGAACATGGTCGTCCTGCCTGCCCTTTACCTGCGGTTTGGAAAGGCATCGTCTGGTACCGAAGGGGTGTGAATTTGGCCCCGTTGGCGCGCTCAAAGGTTGGTAGGCGACCAGTAGAGCACTTGACTCTGAATCACGCGTACCGGGCCCACTTGATCAGATCCTTGAGCGTGGGTTTCTTTCCGTACATCAGGATGCCGACCCGATAAATCCTTGAACTCACCCAGACGGCGCCAAAGAACGCCAACATCGACAGGAGGAACGACCCTCCGACCTGCCAAAACGGGACGTCCGTAACGGCGATCCGGACCACCATCGGGACTGGTGAGAACAGCGGCAGCATGGACAGCACGACAGCGAGCGTCGAGTTGGGCTCCTCGATGATGGCCTGTACGAAGACCATCGACAGGATAATCGGGATCATCACCGGGAGCATGAAGCCCTGTGCGTCGGCTTCCTGCTCAACCGCGGATCCAATGGCAGCAAAGATGCTCGCATACAGCAGGTACCCGACCAGGAAGAACAGAACGAACCAGATGAAGACCTCTGCGCCCAGTTGTGGAGGCTGGAAATCAATGGCGGCCAGTAATTCTTGTTGGGAGGCCGATTCCGGCAGATTCAAAGAGGCGGGGTCGGCAAAAAGGGCAATAATGAAGCCCGATCCGACTGTCCCGGCCATTATCAAGATTGCCCAGATAACCATCTGCACCAGGCCCATGGCGCCGATGCCCAGCACCTTGCCGAGCAGAAGCTGGTACGGGCGCACCGAGGACACCAGGATCTCCACCACGCGGCTGGTCTTTTCCGCAATCACACCCCGCATCACAATGGAGCCATATACCAGCATGGAGATGTAGATCAGGAAGCCCATGATGAACCCGACGACGGCGTAGGCTCCGGCGTTGCCCGCAGTCTCTCCCTCGGGCGTCAGCACGATGGTGCGGACCCGAATCCGGTCGGAAAGGATGCTTTGCACTTCAGGCGTGACGTTGGCCGCCTCCAGCCTTACGTCCTCCACGACACTCTCGACACTGCGCTCAAGTACCCGCTGGAAAGTGCTGCTGAGGCCTCCGTCCGTGGTGTGATACATGACTTCCGAGGAGCCGGACAAGGCGTCTTCGGGGATGACGAGGTACCCGTTATAGGTATCGTCCAGAACACGCGCCCGGACGGTGTCGATGGGGGCAGACGACGGCACTAACCGGTATTGATCGCCGGCGTCGGCTGCCAGTCGATCGAAAAGCACGCCTGTCTGATCCACGACGGCAATTGTCCGCTCGCCGCCGCCGGTGACCGTCATGACCGAAATGAATCCGACTATCGCAACAAAGGCCACAAACGCCAGTGGGCCCAGAAGCGTTGTAAGGATGAATGCACGGGTCTTGACCCGCTTCAAGAACTCGTTCTTCGCTACAATCCACATGCGGTTCATGCCGATACCTCCTGAGTTTGGCCGGCCACCTGGACAAATATCTCTCGAAGCGGCGGCTCCACCAGTTCAAATCTCGAAATGTCATCCACCGACGCGAGCGCTCGTTCGAGTACCACACGTGGCGAGGTGCCGTTCAAGAGCCGCATCTCCGCGTGGGAGTGGCTTCGCAGGGAGACGCTCACCAATCCGTCTCGAACAAGGTCGTCCAGGAAGGCATCCCCGCCCTCAAAATCAATCTGCACGGTGTCCTTGCCGAACTGACGTTTGATTTCACGAAGCGGGCCGTCCAGGACCTTTTTCCCGCCAGAGATCATGCAGAGGTCGTCGCACAACTGCTCGACTTGCTCCATTCGGTGGGAAGCGAACAGTATTGTTCGCCCGTCCGACTTCAGTTCCATGATGACCTCGGTGAGCAAATCCGCATTCACCGGGTCAAGACCGCCAAAGGGTTCATCAAGGATGAGCAATTCTGGATCGTGCAGGACGGTAGCGATGAACTGAACCTTCTGCTGCATGCCCTTGGAGAGTTCTTGCGTCTTCCGGCCATACCAGTCGCTGGCATCGAACCGGTTGAGCCAATGTTTGACTTTTGCCGTCGAGTCCCGGCGCGAAAGGCCCTTGAGTTCTCCGAAATAGACGAGTTGCTCACCGACCTTCATTTTCCGGTAAAGCCCTCGTTCCTCCGGGAGATAGCCCATCCGCTCCTGACTCCAGGGACCCACCGGTTTGCCATCGAGGGTGATCTGCCCCTGGTCTGGCACCGTGATGTAGGCAATCATCCGGATAGTTGAGGTCTTCCCAGCACCGTTTGGCCCCAGAATACCCAGGATTCTGCCGGGCTTTGCCTCGAAGGACACGTGATCCACCGCGAGGACTTTGTCGTACCGTTTCGTGGCACCTTGAACGCTAAGAAGAGGCATATGGGGGCTGCTCTCGAGTGCTAGGAGTCTCTAAAAAACCGGACGTCGTCGATCCCGAAAGTGAAGTAGCCATTCAGGTTGGCAAAAACAGCCACATGCATGACATCTCCACCCGTCCAGGGGTGCGGCTGCCCAAAGCCTTCCTGGCGGAATGCGGAAAACGGAAGCCGGTACTCGGCCCAGCCGTTGCCGACCTCGACGTACGCATTGTAGTAGTCGAAATCGGTAACCGACGAGGTCCCAATCTGGATGATGTACGTTCCAGGCGTACCACGCAGGGACAGCGTGAGGCCGTCGAAGGCCGTTACATCTCGCGGAATTGCGACTCGTGAAGGATCGGCAGCAGGCGGGAATTCCGCGATAGAGCCCCGGATGCCCACCACACGTGCCCCGGTCCCCCCTTCTGGTCTCACCCCGGACAACTCGAGGAAATGGCGAGACACACTGAAGAAGCCGCCGGGCTGGATGTCCATGCTGGCGCGCGTGCCCTCGCCTTCAGCGATGGTTATCCAGGGCTGGTTGGCCACATTGAGATGGTTGCCGTCGTCGAAGGTGTCAACCGTGCCGCTGACGAGCGGAAGGACCTTGGGTTGGCCAGAGCAGCCTGCCAGGAGAATGCCCAAGAGGACGATCGTTGCTCGAGCCATGCGTCGGTATAACAAGGGGGTTCGCTTTGATTCAGGGTCGGTGCCCTATCGATTAGGGGTACGGACAACTGCCCCTCGGAGATTCACTGGCCGAAGGCGGCTACAGGATTCCGAGCGCAGGCTGCGGAATCAGAATCAGGTAATGCGGTTCAAAAAGATCTTCGTGCACGCCGAATTGACCGGTGCCGCGAAAATCAACGGCGACAAAGCCGTCCACCACGTGTTTGATCTCGCCGATCCCATAATACGTCGGGCTCGGGCCGTAGTACACGAGTTGCCCGCGTCCAAAATCCTTGTCCTTCCTGGCCCGCTTGTGGTAGGCAGGCACGGCAGGAAGAAGTTCTAGTCGGTATGGGAGTCTGAGATTGAACATCAGGAATTGGAACGTTAACCCGAATCGCAAGGTTCACGCCAATCTGGGCCGAAGTCACTTCTTGGCCGACAGGTGGCAAGCATCGTATCATTCGGAACCGTCCGCGCATATTCTTGCGCCGACAATCTCGCAGCCCCGAGTAGCCCCGCTGGGGCCGCCTAAAGGGTCCCATCGAAGGAGTATGGAATACAAGGACAAGATCGTCGACAAGCAGGTCGGCCGGAATTCAGACTTGCTGGCGCAATCCATCGCGGCACTGCCGACCAAGGAAGAGCGGTATCCATACCTCCGCATATTGGTAAGCGTGATTGAGCAGGCACACCCTGAATGGAATCAGGCGCCAACCAAGGACCGCCAGGTAGGCAATCTGGTCTTTCGCATGTCCCGGGGAGAACTGAACGTGGACGAGGTCGCGGAGATCGTCAGGATTCGTGATGCCGAGCGAGGATACGGGCCGGCCCCGGATCGTCCACAGCGCCCGAAACGCGAAAACGCCGGCAGCGACCCGGATGCGTCTGCCCAGTCCCAGGCGGACACACCGTCCAAGGATCAGGCAGAAGATGCCGTTGAGGCGCCCGCAGCGGAGGCGTCCGCAACGGATGCTCCGGTTAAAGAGGCCGCCGAAGGTGGAGCCACGGCGCTCGAAACGTCCACAGCTGCTCCCGCCGCCGATAGTGCGGCTGGTAAAGCTCCGGCGGCCGAAGGTAGCGCCGCCGTGACCGAAATTCCCCCCGTAGAAGACAACCCCTCCGCTGCCAAGCCAAAGGCCAAGGCCAAGCCGAAGCCTCGAGCCTCCAGGGCAAAGAAGCCCGCTGCAGCCAAGGAAGCTCCGCCGTCGCAAGCCGACATTTTCGCCGAGGCCGCAGCGCCAGGTGCCCCGCAGCAGGAAGGCGGGTCCGAAAGCGCAGAGGCTAAGCCCAAGGCCAAGGCGAAGCGCAAGGCCAAGCCCGAGGCCTGAGCCCTCCCGCTTACTTGCCGACTCGGCCCGGGTTTTTCTTTACGAACTGATCCCAACCCGAGTACTTCGCCGCGCCTCCGGTGGTGCCGCGGTGCGCGTGGCACAGGGAGACGGCCAGCGCATCCGAAGCGTCCAGGCCCATCTCAGGGTCGGACTCGTTGATTGAGAGCATGGCCCGGACCATGAACCAGACCTGCTGCTTCGAGGCGTTTCCATTCCCGGTGACGGACTTCTTGACCTCCTTCGGGGTGTACTCAACGACCGGGATGTCTCGCCCCAAAGCTGCCAGCATGGCGGCGGCCTGGGCCCGTCCGAGCTTTAGCATGGACTGGGCATTATTGGCATAGATGGGCATTTCGACGGCACAAACGTCCGGCAAACACCGATCGATCACTGCCAGCAGCCTGTCGTGGATCTGCTTGAGTCTCAACTGGTGAGAATCGGTGCCCGAGAGGCTGAGTACACCGTACTCAATCAGTCTTTCCGAGCCGGCATCTACGTCAATGACGCCGTAGCCCGTTACGCGTGAGCCAGGGTCCACACCCAGAACGATCATCTAGCTGAGCGCGGCAACAAGCTCGTCGTCGAATTCCAACGTGGAATAGACCGCCTGTACGTCCTGGTGCTCCTCAATCTTCTCCAGAAGAGCCGCGACCTTCCGCCCATCGTCCACCGGCAACGACTTTGTCATGTTCGGGATACGCTGCAGGCCAGCCTCATCCGCCGTGAGATCGGCGCCTTCGAGGGCCGCCGTCACCGACCCAAAGGCCTCCACGGGCGCCGTCACCGTGAAGTGACCGTCTTCGTTGGAGAGATCCTCTGCCCCGGCATCCACGACGACCTCGAACAACTCCATCTCGTCCAGGTCCTGAGAAGGGATTTCGAACATGCTCTTGCGGTCGAAGAGGAACGCGACCGAACCGGACGTGCCAAGTTGTCCACCAGCCTTGGCGAACATGGCTCTCAGGTCCGCGACGGTACGGTTGGTGTTGTCCGTCAGTGCTTCCACGAATACGGCAATGCCATGGGGTGCATATCCCTCGTAGGAGAGCTCTTCGTAGTCGGCTCCCTGGATTTCACCGGTGCCACGCTTGATGGCCCTGGTAATGTTGTCCTTGGGCATGTTTGCGCCCTTGGCCTTCTCAACACAGAGGGCCAGTTTCGCGTTCATCCCGGGATCCCCGCCGCCATCGCGAGAGGCAACCATGATGTCGCGGGTTATCCGCGCCCAGACCTTTGAACGCTTGTGGTCGGTGACGGCCTTGCCGCGCTTGATCTTGGACCATTTAGAGTGGCCAGACATATTCGATCTTTTGGTGAGCTTGGGACTGTAAACTTATGAGAGTCTATTGGGTTTTGTAGAGAGTGACTGACTTGGACGATAAGAAGTGGATGGCCCGCACCATCGAACTGGCGCTGCGCGGGGGGACGGATGTCAGACCAAACCCCATGGTAGGCTGCGTAGTGGTGGGCAGTACAGGCGAGGCGTTGGGCGTAGGTTGGCACCAAAGATTCGGCCGCCCCCATGCCGAGGTCCATGCCTTGGATACGCTGGAGGATGTGGACCTGTCGGGGGCCACGCTTTACGTCAATCTCGAGCCCTGCAGTTTCCATGGCAAGACGCCTCCATGTGCGGATTTGATTGTTGAAAGGGGCGTCGGTACGGTGGTGATCGGTGCACTGGACCCCAACCCGCGGGTTGCTGGAGCAGGAGCGGAGCGGCTTCGGCAGGCCGGGGTAACGCTTCGAATCGGGGTCCTGGAGAAAGAGTGCCGGAGCCTCAACGCCGGGTTCCTGACCAGAATGACGCTGGGCCGACCACACGTCACGCTCAAGATGGCGCAGTCTCTGGACGGGTTTGCCGCGCCACAGCAGGGTACATCCCGGTGGATCACGGGCGAACCCGCGCGCAAACGGGTCCACGCCATGAGATCCTGGGCAGACGCGGTGCTGACCGGTCCAAGGACCATTCTGGCGGACGATCCTGGCTTGACCGTCCGGGACGCACCGGGGCGCAGCCCCTTGAGAATTGTGCTCGATGCCAAAGGGGTCGTTCCAGACAGTGCCAAGGTTCTAAGCGACGGGAATCGAACGCTGATTGTCCGCGGGCCTCAAGATCCGCGTGGTCGCATTGACCTGAAATCGTGGATCCAGGACGTGGATCTGTCGATTCTGTACGTCCTGGTGGAGGCCGGACCGACGCTCTCCTCGGCCTTTCTGGCGGAAGAACTGGTGGACGAACTGGCCGTTTTTACGGCACCAATTCTCATGGGCGGCGGGATGCCATCGTTCACCGACCCCGCGCGAGAAACACTTGCGCAGGCTCTTCGGCCGGGTGCCGTCCACTACGAGCAGATTGGCCTGGATATGTTGACTACTCTAAGCTTGAGGCAACCGTAGCGTGTTTACTGGAATCATTGAACAGGTTGGACGGGTGTCCACCGTCCTACCTCAGGGCGGAGGAATCCGCCTGCGCATAGAATCGCCCTTCTCATCTGACCTGCGAGTGGACGAAAGTGTCTCGGTGAGCGGCGTCTGTCAGACGGTGGTGGCTCAAACCGCCCGGACGTTCGATGTCGTCGCCATCGAAGAGACACTGGCCAAGACCAATCTTGGAGACCTTAAGGCTGGTTCACCGGTCAACCTGGAGAGGGCGATGCAGATTGGTGGCCGGTTGGACGGACATCTGGTGCAGGGGCACGTGGACGCAACCGGGGTATTGACAAGTGTGGAGCCGCTGGAAACCAGTTGGCTCTACACCATCGAGTTCGATGAGCAGTTCGGCCACTACGTGATCCCGGTCGGCTCCATCTGCCTGGATGGAATCAGCCTGACGGTAGCTCGTCTGGAAGAAAACCGCCTCACCGTGGCCATCATCCCGCACACCCATGAGAACACGACCGTTGCCGGCTGGAGACCTGGCTCCCGCATAAACATGGAGTTCGACATGGTCGGGAAATATGTGGTTCGTTTTCTGGAGAAGAAAGGAGCACCGTCCGGCGCCATTCTTACCAACAAGTGGCTCCGCGAGCAGGGTTTCTAAACCCCCTGCCATTTTGGCACGATTTCTCGAACCCGTTCACGCTCGCGTAGTTATACCCGGCTACCAACGAACGCCCATGCAGAACCTGCTTACCGATATTCCCGTCCTGGACGGGATCGAAGACCTGGACGCGCCGAAAACCGCGGGGCCTCAGGCCGCCGGTCACAAGACCGTTTACCTGGAGACCTACGGGTGTCAGATGAACGTCTCCGATTCGGAAATTGTGGCCTCCGTGCTCCAGAACGCCGGTTTTGGTCTCACGCACAACGAAAGCGAAGCGGACATCATTCTGCTGAACACGTGCGCGATCCGCGAGAATGCAGAGCAGAAAGTGCGTCGTCGGCTGGATGCCTTGCGAGCCGACAAACGTCGGAACCGCCCGAATCTGAAACTGGGCGTGCTGGGCTGCATGGCGGAGCGCCTTCGCCACAAACTCCTTGAGCAGGAGAAATTGGTCGACCTGGTCGTGGGCCCGGATGCGTACCGGGACATCCCGCGGCTCCTGGATGAGTCGGCGGAATCCGGCCAGGCAGCTGTCAACGTTCAGCTATCTCGCGAAGAAACCTACGCGGACATCGCCCCTGTTCGCTACGACACAAACGGAGTCAGTTCCTTCGTGAGCATCATGCGTGGCTGCGACAACATGTGCGCATTTTGCGTCGTGCCTTTCACACGCGGGCGTGAGCGCAGCCGGCCGGTGGCCAGCATCCTCGGAGAATGCCGCGAGCTGGTTGACAACGGTTACCGTGAGGTGACGGTACTGGGCCAGAACGTGAACTCCTACCGGTACGATGACAACGGGCAGGCCGTCAGTTTCCCTGAACTCCTCCATCGCATAAGCCTCATCAGTCCGGAACTGCGCATCCGGTACTCGACGAGCCACCCCAAAGACTGTTCGGACGAACTGCTCCACGTGCATGCGGAGCGGGACAATGTCTGCAACTACATCCATTTGCCTGTCCAGCACGGCAATACGGATGTCCTTCAGCGAATGAAGCGCACCTACTCCCGGGACGAGTACCTCTCCCTGATGGAACGGGCCAACGCGATCGTGCCGGGGATCTCATTCTCAACGGACCTCATTGCCGGTTTTTGCGGCGAAACGGAAGAGGAGCATCAGGACACCCTCAGTCTCATGGAGGAGGTTCGTTACGACCACGCGTACATGTTTATGTACTCGGAACGCCCTGATACCTACGCGGCGCGCAAGTACACGGATGATGTGCCCGAAAACGTCAAGAAGCGTCGGCTTTCGGAGATCATTCAACTGCAAGGCCGGATCTCGGCCGAAAACAACCGCGCTGACATAGGTAGGGAGCATGTTGTGTTGGTCGAAGGCACGAGCCGGCGGAGTGAACTCCAACTCCGAGGGCGCACGGATACCAACAAGATGGTCGTCTTCGACAAGGAGGAGGGCATGGCCAAAGGCGACTACGTCCGGGTACACATCCACGACTGTACGTCGGCCACGCTAATGGGCACCTCCGTCTTGCCCGTCACTGCCTGACATGGATCGCGCCTCCCTCCAAGAACGGTTCGGAATTATCGGTGGCTCAGATGCCATCCGGCAGGTAATCGACCGAGTCCGCCTTGTGGCCAGAACAGAAATCACTGTCCTGGTCCAGGGGGAAAGCGGCGTCGGCAAAGAGCTGTTTGCTCAGGCTCTGCACACGTTGTCCGAGCGTCGCCACAAAACTCAGCTTATCGTCAACTGCGGGGCAATCCCGGAGGGTCTGATCGAGTCTGAACTTTTCGGGGCCGAGAAGGGAGCCTACACAGGCGCGGTAGAGCGTCGAAGCGGCTATTTCGAAGAGGCCAACGGCGGGACCATATTTCTGGACGAGATCGGCGAAATGCCGCTGACTGCCCAAGTGCGGCTTCTTCGAGTCCTGGAGAATGGTGAGTTCAGTCGGGTGGGGAGTTCGCGGGTGCTCAAGACAGATGTCCGCGTCATTGCGGCCACAAACAAGGATCTGGCACAGGAAGTAAAGGCTGGCCGCTTTCGAGAAGACCTGTACTACCGCCTGAGCACGGTGATTATCCGGGTTCCGCCCCTCAGAGAGCGCGCAGGGGACATTCCGGAACTCTTCGATCACTTTCAGCACCGTTTTGCTCAGCAGTACAACACGGCTGCGCCCAAGCTGGATGAGGACGCGCGGCGCCTCCTTCTGCGGTACCGATGGCCGGGAAATATTCGGGAGCTGCGCAATGTCGCCGAGCAGAGCGCAGTGCTTCTGACCGACAGCGTCATTACGGAGTCAGACCTGAAGTCATTCTTGCGAGGCGTCTCTTCGTCCACCGGAGGCCTCTTGCCGGTGCTGGCTGAGGCGGGAGGTAGTCAGCAGGAGCCCGACCGCGAGCGCGAACTGATTTACCGGGCGCTGTTGGAGCTTAGGCAGGAGATGCGCGGACTCAAAGAGCAGATCGCCTCAGTTCTGGGAAGGGTGCGAGGCAATACCGGCAGCGCCATGATTGTGCACCGGGACGGCCCAAGAGAGAGCTTGCCGGACCTGGTAGAGGACGTGCCTTTTGAGATTGAATCGGACCAGGACGTTGCCGGTCAGTTTACGGATCGCGCTGGCGACTCAGAGAACGGGCAGCCCGCCTCTTTACCATCCCTGGAAGACGCGGAAAGGAAGCTTATCAATGAGGCTCTGGAGCGCTTCCATGGCAATCGCCGTCAGACCGCCAAGGCTCTCGGAATTTCCGAGCGGACACTGTACCGCAAGATCAAAGAGTTCGAGGATGCTGAACAGTAGGGTTATTGGAACAGCGCTGCTGGCGGCGGTCTCACTGACACCGGTTTCATGCTGGTTCTACAGTTTTAGTGGAGCCACCATACCGAGCCACCTCTCCACGATAGCCATTCCACTGGCAGAAGACCGGACCATCAGTACGGTCAACGGGCTGGACGAAAACCTGACCCAGCTATTGGTGTCCAGGTTCGTGGGCCAGACCAGACTTTCGCTGGAAACGATCGAGCAGGAGGCCGATGCCGTGCTGCACACCACGATCAACAACTATCAGAATCTCCCGACCTCCGTTGGCGGAGATGAACGCGCCACCCGCAACAGGGTGACGGTCTCCGTGGCGGTCCGTTACGTGGACTCGACCCGAAATCAGGACATTCTGGCCCGTTCGTTCTCTGGCTCCGAGGAGTATGATCCTCTGGATCCGAGCCTGGAGGAAGACGCCGCCCGGGCTGCACTGGAGAAAGTGGCCGACGATATTTTTACGGCAGCCACATCCAACTGGTAGCGTGGCCGTAGCCTACGCCATCGCGCTCTCCGTGATCACGCTGTACGGGGTGAATCACTTTTGGCTGGCTCTGCGCTTTGCCAGGACGCGGCGGCAGCGACCGGGGCCGGTCCCCGCCAGTATGCCTATTCCGGACTTGCCGGCGGATCCTCCCATGGTGACCGTCCAGATTCCGATGTTCAACGAGGCGCTTGTCGCCGACCGCGTGATCGCGGCGTGCGCGAGACTGGACTACCCAGCAGAGGTGCTTGAAATTCAGGTGCTCGACGATTCAACCGATGCCACGATCGGCGTCGCAGCAGATGCGGTCCGTTTCTGGCGAGCACACGGTCTCAACATGGTCCACATTCACCGTACGCACCGCACCGGGTATAAGGCGGGTGCTCTTGCGGAGGGACTTCGTGTTGCAAGGGGCGAGTTTGTCGCCATGTTCGATGCGGATTTCGTGCCGCCTCGCAATTTCCTGCGGGCACTTATACATCGTTTCACTCCGCCAGATGTGGGCTTCGTCCAGGCCCGCTGGGGGCACCTGAACGATGCTTCCAACACCCTCACCCGCCTGCAGGGGTTTGGGTTGGACGCGCACTTTGCCCTTGAGCAGGAAAGCCGGACTTCCTCAGGGTACCCAGCGGGTTTCAATGGAACGGCCGGTATTTGGCGAAAGTCCTGCATCCACGATGCGGGTGGCTGGTCTGCCGACACGTTGACCGAGGACCTGGACCTGAGCTATCGCGCACAGCTCCGGGGGTGGCGGATGGTCTACGTCTCCGAACTCGTTGTGCCCGCCGAACTGCCCATGGAAATGGGGGGATTTCGAGCGCAGCAACATCGCTGGACGAAGGGGGCCGTCCAGGCCGCCATAAAACTCGTCGGACGCGTGGCGACCAGCAAAAGGTCGCTCGGCTTTCGCGTTCAGGGTATCCTCCAATTGACCGCCAACATCGGATTTCCGTTTCTGGTCGTTGTGGCGCTCCTTCATGCCCCACTGGGTTATCAGAAGGCCATCGGTGGCGGCCCTAGTGAAGTGTATTTCGCCCTCTTGGGCCTCGGTTTGGCTGGATTCGGCGGATTCTTCGGTGCGCACCTGCTCACGCAGCGCGCCCTTTACCCGGACTGGGGACGGAGAATTTGGCGTTTCCCGCTCTTTCTGG
>JBLHLC010000037.1:0-38512 GCA_047619685.1 Rhodothermales bacterium | reverse complement strand
CCGGACTGATGTAGCAGGACCCTGTCAAGGTATGATGGGCGAATCAGGTCATTTTTGTTTAGAATAGGGTGCCTCCAGGAGCAGGACCGGACATTTTCGACGATGGATCATTCTGATGTACGCGAGTTCGGGCCTCGGCCCTATCGCCTTATACATGATTCGTCGGGAGCTGCCACGATCTAGGAACGCGAGTTTGTCATTGGATTTTGACTCCAGTTATGTGACTATCGCATAGTCCGAGCGTGGGTTCTCCAATCGCGTCCGGCTCTGTCTCCGGGAGGCAGTTTTGGGTAGTGTAGGTGTCGCCTTAGGCTTGGGTGATTGGGTTTGGTGCTTGGTGGAGGGCTGCCCAAAGGAATCCAGCCAGTTCGCGGGCCACCGCCACGTTAGCTACGGATCGCGGTTTTCGGATCGCGAGGGCCTTGAAGCGTTTGTGGAGCCGCTGTTGTGCTTTCCACGAGGTCGCAACGATTTCTGGCGGGAGCCCTTGTTGGCGTTTCTTGAGTGTGGCGGTGAGTGCTGGCCGGCTCGCGTATTTCCAGGCAGCCGACACGAGGGCCTTGCGTGCGTGCGCATTCCCGGTCTTGGTGATTCCTCCTCGGCGGGTGGTGTTGCCGGAGGAGTACTCACTCGGTACAAGCCCTAAGTATGCCATCAATTGGCGGGGTGAGGTGAACCTTCGGATATCGCCCAGTTCCGTGGCCAAGGTCAGCGCGGTGAGGGTTGCCACGCCCCGGAAGGCACCCAACACGCGGACCGTGTCGCGGAATCGGTCTCCCGCTGCCTCTTGGGCCAGGCGGGTATCCAGTGACCGGATCTGACCCTCCAGGTAGTGGATCTCTTCAATCCAGACCCGGAGAACCATTTGATCAGCACCGACCAGCTCGATCTTGTTGAGCCAGGCCCAGAACGCTTGACTCCAGTTCTTGCCATCCCTGAAGATGGAACCACGCGCTTCCAGATGACGCGTGGTACGGTGTTTGGCTCGTATCAGGTCGTCTGTGAGTGATTGTCGGCATCGCACCAACGCGCGGACCTGTTCGAGTTCTTCGTCTGGGACGGATACCGTTTCCAGTAGGCCGCCTGCGTACATCGTAGCCAGCTTCTCCGCGTCTCTCCGGTCGGTCTTGATGCGATCACCGGCACGCCGAGGAATGGAGGTCGGAGCGATCACCCCGCAGTCCACACCCAAGGCGAGCAACTGACGATATATGACGTACCCGCAAGACGAGGCTTCATAACACATGCGAGGCTCCAGGCCGGAGGCGCGAAGCGCCCGCACGTGCTTTGCCAAGCGGTCGGGCGTATTTATGAACTGACGTGCCTTGCCGATTTCGCCGTTCACCGGGTTGAACGTGCACGACATGATGGTGTCTTTATGGACGTCCAGGCCGACAACGACCGAACGTAGAGCTTGAGTTGCCATGAGGACCTTCGGTTGGTGGGATCTCTAAGGATACCCGATCCCTACCTTATGGGGGTCCTGCTATAGTATCTAGGCCTTCAGGAATTCCTCAGGGGACATGGCCACGTCTGGAGCGGCCTTTTGCAGCCGCTGGTCCAAGGTGATAAGCCGTGCGCCGATGGACCGCGCCAATTCAACATAGTGCGCATCGTAGGCGGAAAGGCGACATTCCAGCGCTGTGTCGAAGGTGCCCTTGTAGGGCTCGATGGCGGAGGTCGCGACGACACCCTCCGCGAAAGTCAGCGCTTCGTGCGCTTCATCTGCGGTGTACCTACCATGCCGGACGTACTGTAGGAGAGAACTGATCAGTTCCAGACGCCACAAGGGCGGTGCAATCCAGCGGGCCTCTGCATCCAGGAGTTTCCACGCCTGAGAATGGCCCCCGTGCCCTGGCAGGACCAAGGACACAATCACGGAGGCGTCGGAGACGATCAAGGGTGCTCCCTCCCCTCGCGAATCATGGCCAGGATCTCCTCAGTTGTGATCTCCACGCGGGGCAGAGCGGGGCGCCGATCCCAGAGCTCTTGGACATGCTTTTTTCGTTTGGCGCTGGCAGCCTGATCCGCGAGACCTTTTGTCAGCAGCACCACGATCTGGGAATTCAGGCTGCGGCTCTCTGTCTCGGCCAGTTCCTTAAGCGCAAGGTGGAGGTCTTCTGGTACGTTTCGAACAGTGATGACGGCCATGCCCCGATCCGGATGACTTGATAGTGATGTCATAATGAATGCATGATCGTGGTGGGATGTTTCTTGCGGCTGGGGTTGTGGCTGATCGGCTACTCGATGACTACCACGGGCCAGCTTCGTGTGCCGGCCCGGATGGAGTAGAGACCGGATGCGACGACATTGCCGCTCCGCGTTCGGCCGTCCCAGGAGCCTTGGCCTCGCCAGACTTCACGTCCCAGGACGTCTACCACCTTGACCTCCTGCGTTGTGGGCAGGACCAGGGCCGCGTCCCTCAATGGTGAGAAGGGATTGGGGTATGGCCGAAGTTTGGCGTCGCGCGGGATTTCGGCCGCGGAGACAGTGAGACGCTCGCCGGTCGGGCCAATGGCGAGGCCGGCCAGTAGTTTGGCCTCGGCGGTCGCTGCTGCTGCGACGGCGCCTCCGCCGCCGCCCAGATCAGCCACCGGGTGCAGGCCCATCGGAAGCATGCCTCCGTCCATCGGCGCCCATACCACCCGAAGCCGGTCCAACGCCTGCGCTATCTGGGCTTTACCGACGCGCGACGCCCCGCCCGCCCAGAGGAACTCAGCCTGCAGCCCGCGGACCTCCTGGGCGATTTCCACCAGGAGGACCGAACCGTCCAGAACAAACTGAACCCCCGTCGTCGCCTTCCCGGCGGCTTGCTGGAGTGTGACCAACGCAACAGCGTTGGGCCACTGACCCCGGAGGACTGCCTGGGTGAGCACCGTGAGATCGCGGACATCGACATCTCCGTCACCCGCCGGAAATGGGTAGACGTCCAGGCTGGCCTGGACCGTGATCGCGGGCTGCACGCGGCCCAAGGCGACGTCCACCCCAAGCACTATGTCGCCGACATCCACGGCGCCGTCGTCGGTGGCGTCGCCCCAGGCCGCCGTGCCAGTTGCGGTGAGTGTGGTGTAGGTGCCTCCGTCCGCCAGAAGGCTCGCGGTGACATAGCCGATATCCGTAGCGGTGGGCTGGAACGTCACGCTGGCCTGAGCCGAGTCACCGGGGGCCAGTGAGACGGCCGCCGGTGTGACCGAAAAGGCGCCCGAGTCCGTGCCGATGCTGGCCAGCGTCAGATCTGCCGTCCCGCGGTTGTGGAGCCAGATCGGTGCCGACACCGATCCGCCAACCGGCGCCGAACCCACGTCCAGTGAATCGGCTACCTCGAAGAGCGCGGCCCGGGGCAGGATGCGGAGCGTGGCGCCGGCCGGCTGCGCGATCAGCCCGGCGTCGGTGCCATCGGGAACGGCCGTGGCTCCCACTAGCCCGTTGATTTGGAGCGTCACGACGGTGGTATCCGTCACATCCGCCAGGTCAAAGGCGGCGTAGAGCAACGGATCGTACGTGCCGGCCGACAAGCCCGTCTGACCGTTGGACAGTGCCAACGTATTCGCGCCTTCGTTGGTCAGCGTCCAGGCGGATATCTCGGCCAACGCCGCACCCCGAACGTATCCCGTGAGTACGGCGCCAGCTTCCGCGTCGTGCGTGAGGGAGAACTGCATCCCGGAGAGCGACTCGTTCCCGTTCCAATCCAGGGCGAGAGGCAGCAGGACGCCTTGCGTGCCAGCCAGGGCTTCCTGCACCGGCGTGGCAAATCCGAGCGTACCGCCGGTGGCTTCCGGGGCGGTGATGGTCACCGCGACATCGTCAATCCGGGCGTTTGAGCCGCTGGATGTGCCTCCGGCCGAATCGAATCGCACCCGGACGGCGGCTGAGCCCAGAACGCCCTGCGGAACGGCAAATGTCAGTTCCAGCCACGCGCTGGGGGTTTCTGGCAGACCCGAGGCGCCGGCAACCGGGAAGTCCCCCGCCGCGGTGACGAATACCATGGTGAGCGCCTCCGCCGGGTAGCTGCTGGTTCTTCGCGCCAGGTAGGTTAGTGTGGCGGCGCCGGCGGCTTCGAGGCTGAATTCGGCACTGGTGGCGGTGGAGAGCCCTGTGCCGGTGTCAGCCAGGTTATTGGCCGCGGATCCACTCGAAGCGGACGAAGCCGAGGTGAGCCAATCGCCAGTCCAACCGACCGGCAAGGATGGCGGCGTGGCCGTGTCGAACGTCTCGGAAAGGCGGACGTCTTGCGCGAAGGCCGGGACGCCGCACGAGCTGAGCGACGCCGCGCCGAGGGCGAGCAGGAGCAATTCCCGCCGGGTGAACCGGAGTGGGCGGAGGAGCAATAGTTGACGCATGGGATCTCTGGCTTTTTACAGACAGAGCGCCTCATGGGCCAACGTGCAACGCTCAGCCGGCCGGATTCCCCCTGGCGATGGCACCGTGGATGTCCGGCGCCGTCCAATCGGGCGGCTTCAGCCACTTGCCGTCCTCGCGCATGCGGCCGCCGGGGCCAAATTTGCGCAGGTTCGCCGCATCCACCTCTTCCAGCACCGGCTCGTCGTCAATGCCGAAGGCGATGAGCGTGCCGATGGTAACGACCGAGATGTCGGCACAGCCGTCCACCACGCCCTCAATGTCTACCGGGTTGCCGTGCGAATACTGTAGCGACTTCTCTTCAATGAGCGGCCCGCCTTCGCCAGCCCGAACGGAGACACCCAGCGCCTCGACCGTCTCCAGCGCTTCCTCCAGAATCAGCTTGGCCCGCAAGACGCGAATGTCGGCCTCGGGAACGAAGACCTCGGTTGGCGTCTGTTGCCCGACCTTTTGCATGAAAGAACGGACTCGCTGGTAGTGCGGTGTGGGCATGACGGAGCAGTTTGGGAAAGGAAATGTCCTCTCAAAATTAGGCTTCCCGGGGCCCGCCGTGGGGCCGAGTTATCCACTAGTTTTCGGGCTACGCCTCGCCCTCCCGCTCGCAGCCCCCATCGCATGAAGTTCAAGGCCGTCATTTTTGATATGGACGGGGTCATTATTGACTCCGAGCCGCTGTCCATGCGTGCGCTCGAGGCCACGGCCGATGCGATGGCGTATAGCATCCCGCGGGCCAATATGGATGCCTATCCAGGGAAGGCCGCACATGTCGTGTACAAGGACGTGGCTGGATTTGGCGACGGGCGTTTCTCGATCGGCGAGTTCGAGACGCTGTACTGTGCGATTTACTCGGCCTGGCTGCCTTTTGTGGCGACCATTCCGGGGGCGCTGGAGCTGTATGCCCACGCGCGCTCGGTTTTGAAGCTGCCGGTCGGATTGGCGACGTCCACCGCCCGGGATTGGGCCGAGGACGTGGTGGCGAAACTGGCGTTGGACTTCGATACGGTGGTGGCCCAGGAGGATGTTGCTTTTAACAAGCCTGCGCCCGACGCTTACCTCAAGGCCAGCTCTGCGCTGGGGGTTTCGCCTTCGGATTGCCTTGTGTTTGAGGACTCGCTTTCCGGGGTCGCGGCTGGCGTGGCGGCGGGCTGCACGGTATGGGCGTACGATGGCTCGTTTCCCCGGGCTGAGCTCCTTGCTCGCGGCGCGCACCGCGTCTTTTCCTCGCACTTCGACATCATTGAGGCGCTTTCATGAGCAGCTTTTCCGGCGTTTGGGCGGCAAGCGTGACGCCCCTTCACGACGACCTGTCGGTTAACCACGACAAATTTGCAGCACACGTGCAGTGGTTGTTGTCCCATGGGTGCGATGGCGTGGCCGTTTTCGGGTCTACGGGCGAGGCGAATTCCTTCTCTATCCAGGAGCGAGTCGATGCCTTGGACGCGCTTGCTTTGTCGGGGGTTGAGATGGGTCGGCTGGTGGTGGGTACCGGTGCATGCGCCGTTGCGGACGGCGTGGCGTTGAGCCGGCATGCCGTGGACGCGGGGTGTGCGGGCGTGCTGATCACACCGCCGTTTTATTACAAAGGCGTAACCGACGACGGTATTTTCGCCTTTTTCTCCCAACTGGTAGCGGGCGTTGATCGGCCGGGGCGATTGCGGATTGTGTTGTATCACTTTCCACGGCTTGTGGCCGTTGGGTTCAGCGAGGAGCTTATCGCTCGGCTGGTGGCGCAGTGGCCGTCCGAAATTGCGGCTGTGAAGGATTCTTCCGGGGATCTGGAGCGGATGAAGCGGCTGGTTTTGGCGCATCCTTCGATGGGCGTGTTTACTGGGAACGAGAAGCTCCTGCTGGATCTGCTTGCCGCAGGGGGTGCTGGGTGCTTGACTGCGTCGGCGAATCTTACTTCTGCTTTGGCTGCCGCGGTTGTGGCTTCGCGCTCTCCTGCGGACCAAGCGCGGCTCACCGCGCATCGGGAGGCGCTGTCTGCTGCGCCGTTTGTGGCGGGGCTGAAGCAGCTCTTGTTCGAGCGGTCCGGGGATTCCGGGTGGCTGAATGTGCGGCCACCGCACCAGCGGCTTTCTTCTGCGGCGGCGGGTGAGCTTCGGGCAGCTGTGGAGCGGGCGGTTTCGGTGGCGGGGGGCGTGCCCAACTGGGGTTAGGTGTAGTGGTGGCGCGCCTGCAGGAGATGCATCGCAATCTTGCGGTCGTTGCTGATCCAATACTCAAGGTCTTCGGAAAACTGCTTGTCCAGGACCAGCCTGTACCCGCTCACTCTTCCAGCCCGTATCGGGTTCGGAGATCTTCGAGAGTGACCTCCTCTCCATCACCCGCGTCTGCCCGGGCCATGGCGTCCAGGAGCGGCCGCGCGTTGGCAGGCGATCCGAAAATGCGCGCCGTTTCCAGGAGGCTTCGGGCTTCAGTGGCCGGCATCACCACCAGGTCTTCCTTCCCCCGGCGCCGAAGGACGGCCATCTCTTGGTCGTCGACCAGGCGGTCCCACAAGCTCGCCAGATTCGCCCTTGCCTGGATCCCTCATCAGCGCAATCAAATCAGCCGCGCTGGGCAGTTCGGCCACTTCCGACGATCCTTCCAGGATGCCATCGGCCAGGTCCCTTTTTTGCCGGTGCAGGGCAATGATCCGCGATTCCAGCGTGCCTTCGCGCACCAGGCGATAGGCAGTGACCGGCCTCAACTGCCCGATCCGATGCACCCGGCCCATGGCCTGGTCCTCTGCGGCCGGATTCCACCAGGGATCGGCGATGATCACGTAATCGGCAGCCGTCAAATTCAGGCCAAACCCCCCAGCTTTGAGGCTGATCAGGAACAGATCTGCAGAGCCGGCCTGAAATGCGTCGACTCGCCGCGTGCGCTCTCGCGCCGGCGTAGAACCATCCAGATACTCGTACGCAATCCCCGCCTCTTCCAGGGGTTCAGCCAGGAGCTTGAGAAAGTCCACGAATTGGCTAAACACCAGCGCCTTGTGACCATTCGCAACAATGTCGTTGGCCAATTCGGCAAATGCGGTCACCTTGGCCCCTCGGCCTGCGTACTCGGGCGTAACCAGCCGTGGATCGCACGCGGCGCGGCGGAGCTTGGTCAGGAGCGCCAGCACGTGAAACTTGGACTGCCCGGTGTCCTGCCCCCCGGCAGTGAGTTCGGTGGCCTGCGCTTCTGAGAGGCGGCGCAGGGCCTCGTAGTGCGCGGCTTCGGCCGGTTCGGCCGCGATGGAAAGGATGGCTTCGGTTCGGGCTGGTAGGTCCTGCAGCACCTCCGCTTTGGTCCGTCGCAAAACGAAGGGCGCAATCAATCGCTGAAGCCTCCTCTGCGCCTGACGGCTTCCGTCCTTCTCTATCGGGACCGAAAAGCGTTTGTTGAATTGAGTCAGGCTGCCGAGCAGCCCAGGATTGCAGAACCGCATGATAGACCAGAGCTCCGAAAGCCGGTTCTCTATTGGCGTACCAGAGAGGGAAAGCCTGAACTTGCCTTGGAGGCTGAACAGTGCCAGTGCGCGTTTTGTGGCTGCATTCTTGACGGCCTGGGCCTCGTCCACCACAATAGTGCCCCACTCGCGCGCAGCCAAGGCTTCCTGGTGCTGCACCATGATGGTATAGGACAGGATGACCACGTCTCCAGGACCGGCACTCTTCAGCGCTTCGATCCTGTTCTCCTCCCGGAGGTCAATGGGATTCAGGCTGGGCGCAAACCGGAACGTTTCCTGCATCCAATTGCCGCATACCGATGTAGGCGCAACCACCAATGCCGGGCCCTCGGCGGCGCGGCAGAGCAGTATCCCCAATGCCTGAATGGTCTTCCCAAGCCCCATGTCATCAGCCAGGCAGGCCCCGAAACCAGCCCTCTGGAGGCGCATCGCCCAACGGAAACCGTCCTCTTGATAGGGGCGAAGGGTGGTCTGCAGCCCCGTGGGTACGCCAGGCTCCCACTGGGCGCTGGCCCGGAGGTTCTCAATTCGGCGCTCAAACGTCTCGTCGCACGATGACTCCGTCCCTTCCAGGACGTAGTCCAGCCACGCCGCGGCGGCCTGCGGGACCTCTATGCCTTTGCCATGCCGCCGACCGATCGCGGCAAGCTCGGCGGCCTTTTCGTGTAACTCTCGCGAGAGAGCGGCATAGAGCCCCTCACCCATCGCCACAAAACGGCTTGGGCGGGTACCTGCATCTACCAGTTGGGCGAACGTCATGACGAGGCCCTCGGACACCTCAATCGTCCCCTCCACGTCGAACCACGCTTGCCTGGATGAGACGCGGACATTCAGTTGGGCGTTGGAGACAGACACCACCCGCACCGGCTCTCCTCGGGGCCAATCCAGTCCGGAAACCGACGGCGAAGACTGTAGAAGCTCGAGGGCAGAGAGTGCCTGGTCCGGATCCTCCACGTCCCAATCCACCGTAGTGGCCCCCGGTAGCGGCGCATCCATGAACCCGATGTGGTCCAGGATCTGATCCATGTGATTCAACTCCACGGCAAGATCGCGCTGCGTGGCCACAGCCTGGCCGTTCACTGTAGCAAGGAGTCGACTCCGGCCCAGGCCGGGCGTCAGTCGGGGTCCATCTGGTCCGAGTGGCGCCGCTACGAGCCGCACGGTTATCCCAGAACCCAGGGGCGAGACCTCCGCTCGCAACCCACTCGCGGCCACGATGTGCTCCGCCGGTGTGCCAGTGTCCGACTGAATGTCGAAGTGACTGGCCAGACTCCTCATGGCCGCGTGCAGGGCCTCCTCTTGACCCTCGGGAACCGCGACGGCGCTTTTCAGGAGGTTTGCTACGCGTCGCTGTTCTGGCGTGTAATAGATAACGCGGAGCCTTGACGCTGACTCCAGATCCACCCGGGTAAAGTCCAGTTCGGTGAGTTCCCGCTCAATCTCCGCCGGCCCTGAATTGCGAAGGAGGTCGTCCTCTGGTGCGGGAGGCTCCGGATGCATCACAAGACGGAATCCAGTCCCGTCCCGAACTACATCCAATCCAACACTGGCGGAGACCACGTCCACCGTTCGGGAGGTATCGTGCCCCATCACCACCCGCGGATGCCCAACCAACTCACGTATGGCCATCGAAAGATCAAGCCTGAATCGGGCTTTATGGTGTGGTTCGGGACGGATCGTCCGGGCGACCGCGGCGTCCACCGGCTCTAGGCCTACCATCTTGACCATGCGGGAGAGCGGCACTACTTTGGGCCCCAGCCACCCTCGTTTGCCGGTTTTCTGCTGCAGCGGCTCTATACCGGTAAGCTTGCCATTGCCGTCTACCCAGACCGCCCACAGAAGCCGGCTCGTGCCCGCCTTGCCGGTGCTGTTCTTGGCGGCCGGAATGGCCCGGAGCGCGTCCAACGTGGTGCGCCACTGCTCTCCTTGCCCGCGCGCAAAATAATTGGCGGGCGGAGCTTCACCCCGGTAAACGCGAACCGCCGTCTCGACCAACTCGGTGAGCCACTTGTAGCCCAGGATCTCGAGGGACGCCAGAAGAGGATCCAGGTCAAGCTGCGTGTCCACCGCGCCGGGCTCCCGCGCGTCTCGCAATGCCGCTCGGCCCACCCATGTCCGAAGGAGGCATCGCCAGATCATCTCTATCCGATCCAGCCCCGCCTCCGGCGCATAGTCATACGGGCTGGAAACCAATTCCGCCTCGCCCAGGCGAAAATCGGCAGCGTGTGTCCAAAGGTGCCACCCGGTGGGATAGGTAACCTTGCGTGACCCGGCCTCTCCGGCAGCGAATTTTCGGGCGGCCCGGAGGGCAACCGGTGTCTGCTGGGCCAGAAGCGACAGCGGATAGAGCCAGATCAGGGCTGGAGTAACCAACCTTGACTTCGTGCCCGTTTGCTTCTTGAGCTCCGTCAGGCCAGATTCGAATTTAGCCTTCGCCTCCTTCCATTTGCCCTGTTTTGTCAACAGCGCCCCTTGAACTGAGAGCGCCTCGGGGTATGTCATCCCTCCAACCAGCGCTTGGACACTGGCCTCGTCCCCTCTGAACAGGTAAACCATCGCCGCATAAATTCGCTCCGACGGACCCAGTTCATCGATGTCCTCTCGTACCATCCGGTCCACCCACTCCATGACCGGGGCGTAGGCGGGAGTGAGGTAGAATATTTCCTTCCCAATGGCCGACATGACGACCCTTGCCCGCCATTCGGGGGCCATCTCCCTGTAGAGATCCGGGTCAAACCCGCTCTCTAGGGCATCCTGCCAGATCTCGTCCCACGAATGGATCTGGCCCACGCGGGCAGCCATCTGAACGACCTGGTCGGAGGTTGCTCCAGACAATATTCTTAGTCGGACCAGCGCAACCGTGGGTCCGTGTTCGTAGAAGGGCCAGCGCCAACCCCACTGACGGGAGTCGGGATCAACCCCGGCGCCCTTCATGAGAGCATCCTCGAGCCTTTCGGGGCCATAGAGCCTTAAAATCTCCCGATACATAGCCTTCCTGGGACCCATCAAAAGCGGCCTGGCCGCCGGATAGGGACCGTGGGGAGGCAACCAGCCCAGCGATTCTAACTGCTGGTATCCTTCGCTCACCAGTACGCCCGTCATGACGGTCCCTTTGGAAGACTTCACGTCCAGCGTTTTCAGGGTATCCAGGACCGACTTCTTGCTGGCGGCCACCCAATGGAGGGCCATGGCGTGGGCCACCAAGCGAGCGTCATGGGCTTCCGGGGGGAGGGCTTTGTGCATCAGCGCGAATTGGATTACGAAGACGCTAGAATTTAGGGTTCGCGAAGGCGAAAAGGCTGGTCCCTGACCGAGCCGCCAGCTCACCGCGCCTCGATATCCGCGAAGTCTTGGGCCATGCTTGCCCCCTGCGGGAGCGAGACAAAGCGGGACTCTGCCTCTGCGGGGACCCAATCGCCGACAGGGGTCCGGTTGATCGGGGCGATTGGCTTGACGAGCAGTTCAGGCACCGCGTGCCACGGAATGTGGTGAATGCCGTGCCTGTCGATAAACCGACTCGAGGTCAGCGCGCGCACCAGCTTCCAGTCGGAACCCGCGAGTCGCGTCCACTCCTTCAGTTCAGGCGAGTCGCGGCGGGCCGGACGCGAGTCTTCCATTGTCATGACGACGCGGTTTGGACCCGTGTGTAGAATCAGCGGAAGGTGCAGCCCCCGGCGATCACGCCAGTAGTAGAGACCGTGCGAGATCCCCTCGTGAATCAGTGTTTTCCTCAGTTCACCGACCAACCAGGTTTCCTGCACGTTCTCAGAGCCTGGACCCAAGAGCTGCATCCAGGTGTAGATCCCCATCGCCGCACACATAATCCCGGTATCCCAGAAGTAGAGCTTGGGCGTCCTGACTACGCGACGGCAAAAACTCTCGGGATACACCGGCAGAAGGTGCACCAGATGCTCCCGAACCAGGACGTCCACCCAACGCCGCACCAGAGGCTGCGAAACGCCGAGCGCCCGAGCCAACCTGGAGCAATTCAGCATGCTTCCGCTCTGCTCGGCGCACAGGCGCATGAATCGCTTGAACGTCTCCATCAGGCTCGGACGGATGAGACGCCCCCGGATCTCGGCGTACCATTCCGCCAGGAAGTCTGTATAGAAGTCTCCCGGGCGAAATCGCGGATCCAACCCCCCGGGGTAGCCGCCACGCATGAGGTACAGCATAAAGTCGGCGGACTTCTTGGGGATGGTTCCGAGTTCACTCAGAGTGACTGGCAAGAGGGTAAAGCGCGAGTTTCCCGGCGATGGGTTCAGCGCTACATAGGGCTGGGGCCGCCTCCTGAGCTCCGGCCAGTCCTTTTCCAGTACGAGGTAGGTTTCGCCACGCCGGAAGGTGTTGAACTCGTATTTAAGCAGGTCCGGAGACTGGGTTTGCGGCGCGCCGTCCTCCTTCGACCAGTGGAAGATCCGCTCCGCGAGGAATCGCCTGCCCGCAGATTGCGGTCCGGCCAGTTGGATGAAGCTGTTCGCATCCCAGTGATTTCTTATGGTCTGCGCGAGTCTCCGCTTGATGATCATGGCGATGGGGTCCTGCTTCCGGTCTTACCAGGGAATAGATCCCCCAGCGACCGCGGCGTAACGGGACCATCCGGCGGGCGGGGGGAGCGGACGGCGTGAGCGGGCGGGGTGTCCGGCGGGGTGTCCGGCGGCAGGAGGTCGAAAGAGTGTGCGCGTCCCGCCCCAAATTGTCCGACGGCACTTTGAATGCGCACCCCCGCAAACAGCCCAAAAACGCGCACGCGGGGCGAATTCAATCTGCCACGGGCCAGATATGCCCCAAATCGCCCCCCAAGATCCAACGGCGCCGCCCAACTAGCCCGGCAAATTCAAACCACCCTGCGGACAACTCAGAATCGCCGGCTGGCACACCCACACCACAACCCGGCCAAACCCACCCCCGTCACGGGCAATCTCAACCAAAGCTGGGCAGTCCTTCAGCAGAGGCCGGCATCTTGCGGCGACGACGTCACGTGGTGACACGTAGCTCGCCGCCGTGCGGGGGCTGCGCACCAGTGTCCACTTGATGAGATTGGCGATGGGGTCCCGGGACCTCTGGTGCGAAAACCTGCCCTGATCGGCGTGGGGTTTGCCGGCGTTTGCTTTGATTCGCCGATCGTTCCGGCACCCCTGACCGTCTCCCGGAGGCAATCCGCCCTCCCATTGTTGGAACGGCCGCTCATCGGAGACCAATGCGCCCCGGCTCCGCTCGCGCGACGCGGCCCGTTGAATGTCCATCTGCGACTAATTGGTGCCACGGCAAATTGAATTGGCCCAATACGCGGCCCTACGGGTCGTTTCGGGGGGTGCGCATTCAATGTGCCCTGGGACAATTTTCCGGCTCGCCGGGGGGACTACCCGGCAGGCGGCGGAGGGAGATGGCCCGGCCAGCCTCTGGACGCCGCCTCAGTCCCGCGGTGGCACGATCTCCAAAACCGGAATAGCCAGACCGGGGATGGACCGGGAGGTCACCACCTCTTCTACCTACTGAACCGAGCGCTGCGGGTAGGCCTCTCCTTCCGGGCTCAGGTAACACTCTACTCGCCGCCCCTCTAGATCTACAATCCAGTATTCCGGCACGCACGCCGCTGCGTACAGCGCCAGCTTTCGGGTCCGATCTGTTTCCAGCGACGTCTCGGCGACTTCGATGACCAGCAGACAGTCCTCTTCCCGAACGCCCGTCTCCCAGAAGCCCGGGCGGTCGCGAACCAGGGCCAGATCTGGCTGCACCTGCGTATCGTCGGCGAAGTTCACTGCATTCTGCACGTGAACCAGGATGGCTTCCGGTACCTGACCGTAAATCAGCCTGCTCAGCCTGTCCACGGACACCGCATGCCAATGACCGATCGGGCTCATGGAGACCACCTGACCACGCACGAGTTCGACGCGGTCTTCCGGCTGCAGGATGCCCGCCTCTCCCATGGCAAGGTATTCCTTGACCGAAAAGCGATGCGGCTGGGGGTGGACCGGGAGTGTGGACACGGCTGAATGCATGGTGGCGATTGGTTTGTCACGCGCGCGGGGGGCGCGGACGATGTGCAACGTATTGCCGGATTGCGTCGGCCCACCCTGAAAAACGGGCGCATTATCTGTAAAACGCGCGCAATACGCCCAACGTTTGCGCATAAATCTCCTGGATCATCTCGATCTCGGCTGAACTTGTCTACCGTCTCGGCCACGCAGTCGTATAAAAACTCCGTGTGCGCAGTCGCATCGAAGAACCGGTAGGAATCGCCGGTCTCGTGCAGCACTTCCACATTCCCTCGGGCGTCGCCCTCCACTCCACAACCTCCAGCAGCGGTCTGGAGTAGGACTCGAGCACGCGGCGATAATCCCCAATTCGCCGCAACATGACACGGCTAACCGGGAAAACCAGTCCTTCCGGCGTGAAGCCCGTGGCCTCGAGAGCATGATGAATCAGCCACCGGTGCAACCTGCCGTTTCCGTCGACAAATGGGTGGACGTAGACAAACCCGAACGAAAGGGCAGCCGTGGCCGCCACAGGGTCCATTCCGAACTCCCTCACGCGGGCCATAAAGGCCACCAATCCGGCCATGAGTCCAGGGACATCCTCGGCGATGGCACTCACATGCTCCGGCAAAGGCGCGCCGGAAAGCCGGTCTCTGCTTCCGACGAAACCGCCCTCCTTCCGCAACCCAAGGGCTACGAAACGTGCATCACCGATAATGACCTTCTGCAAGGCCAGCAAGACGGGTACCGTCAGTCGCTCGGAGCCGGCCCGCGCCATGGCTTGGGCCCAGCGGCGTGTCCGGTCGGGGGATGGCCTCTCGTTCTCGATCTGGAAGGACGCCTTGCTATCGCTCAATAGCATCGCCGCAGATACCCTGGCCAAAATGTGCGGCTGAGTCTGGCCGGCAACCCGTCGCGCCTGCTCACTCAGATCGCGGTCTATTGCCGCCTGCAGGACCTTTGTTCGTCGCACCAGTGGACAAAAATCGGCCGTTCCAGGGAGGTTGTTGATGACGCGGTGGCGTTCGGATACCTCGCCACCGTTCAGCCCGAACTGCAATTTCGGGTCGACCGCCCGTTCGAGTCCTCGCTTCGGGGAGGCATCCGGGACGTCGAAAACCCGTTCGCCGAGCCACTCTATCAGAAACCAGAACCGGCGCATGTATAACCTGGGGTCCCAACGCCGCTTCCGGCTCATACCGCGGCGACAGGATGAGCCAATCCGCGCTCTCGATCCGCGCATGGGAATCGCCGATCCCGGCCATCCTCCGCGGCACCGGCACGGAGAGGTCGTAGTGTTCAATGAGCCACGCATATCCGGCAGGCCTTGCCGGAACGGGCGGTGGGTAGTCCTGAAAAATGCGCGCCATCCCTGAATATCGCGCGCATTCACCTACCCGCGCAGCGGGGCCTGCCCAATTCCCGGCCAGACGCGAATCAACCCAAACACCGCCCGGACGCCTACCCAGGCCGCGGTAAGCCACCAGATCCCGGCTAGCGAGAGTAAGCCACCGCTCTCCAAAACCACCAACACGCCGCCGGACACAAGCGTTGCGACAATGGTGGCGTTTCGGAGGTAAACGAAGTCTCCTGTGCCCCAATGGATGCCGTCGGTCGCAAACGTCAGACCGGACAACGGCAGCATGACAATCGCCACCCACCAGGCATCTTGAAAGAGCGAAACCGCGCCGGGCGGGACAAGCGCCGCCTGGATGGTGCCCGTCGCGGCGAGGAGGGATAATGTGAGTACAGCCCCCGTGCCCAGGCTCCACCAACAGGCCAGCGCAGCGATGCGCCGCGCGCGCGCCACATCCATCGCCCCGACGGCATTCCCGACCATGGTCTGGGCCGAAACCGCCCACGCGTCCAGAAAAAGCGCGGTGAACAACCACGCCTGACGGATGGCCTGGTGCGCGGCACCAGACTCGGCACCAAGCCGCGTGGCGGCGCGCGTTCCAAGGATGAGAAAGAGCGTGAGCATGCCCGTCCGGACGAAAATGTCGCCGCCGACCTTAAAGAGGGCTCGGACGTCCGCGCCCCGGATGCGCCCTCCCAGACCCACCTGGCGGTTCAGAATCGCGACGCCTGCGAGTGCGCCCACCCACTGACTGGCGCTGCTGGCGGCCGCAGCCCCCTCGATCCCGAAGGCCGGAATTGGGCCGGCGCCGAAGATGAGAAGCCAGTCCAGGCCGACATTCAGCATGTTGACACCCACCGCAATCCAGAGCGGCGACTTCATGTCGTGACGCCCGCGCATCGTGCCAAAAATGCCCAGCAGCGTAAGCATGGCCGGAGCGCCCAACAGCCTGATCCGGATGTAGCTGGTTGAGGCAGCCTCGACCGCGCCCTCCGCACCCATCGCCCTCGAAACCAGGCCCGCGGACGGCAAGCCGATGAGAATCACTGCGAGGCCGAGTGCTCCTCCTACGGCAATGGCCAGCGTCGCGATCTTTCGGACGTGATCGGTCTGACCCGCGCCATCGCCTTTCGCCACTTCCGTCTGGGTGCCAATGCCCAGGAAGTTGAAGATCCAGAAAATGGACGAAAGCGCAATTGCCCCCGCACCCAGCCCGGAAAGGGACTCCGATCCCAGACGCGCCACAAACGCCGTATCCACAAGGCCCGTGAGCGGCTCCGCGATCAGCGAGAACAGCACCGGCACCGAAAGTCGAATGAGCGTGCGGTTGTCAGACATGCGGCGACAATACGACCCCGACCGGTAGATTGCAGCCCAACCACCCGGCACCAACCAAGCCCCGACATGAAGTTCATCCAGCCCGCCAACGCGCCCGCTCCGCTGGGGCACTACTCCCCCGGCGTTCAATACCGCGGCGTCCTCTACATCTCCGGGCAGCTGCCCACGGATCCCGACCTGGGAGAAATCCCCGACGGCATCGCGGCGCAGACCCTGCTTGCTCTGCAGAAAATGGAAGCCGTGATTATCGCGGCGGGCGGCGGCAGGTCAGATACGCTTCAGGTGCGGATCTACATTTCCAACGGCGACGATTGGGGCGCCGTGAACACCGTCTTTGCCAAGTTTTTTGGTGAGCATCGGCCGGCTCGGTGTGTTGTGCCGTCGCGGGATCTGCACTACGGGTGTTTGGTGGAGATTGAAGGGGTTGCGGCGGTTGACCGAGGCTGAATCACACCCCCGCGCTATCTTCAGCCATGAACAAAGGCAAACTCTTCCTGGCCGCCCTCGCAGCAGTCGGCGGTGCCCTCGCGCTGGGTCCTCGCGTCCGCGTGAAGGAGGAGTTGTCCATGCCCGTCCTCCCGTCGGACCTGGACGCCTACCTGGCTGGAGCGGAGTCCCAGCATCCGCACATCATTCCGGAGACGGAGAAGAAGATCATTTGGGCCGCTGAAGTGGGCGCTCAGACGCCTCTGAGCGTGGTGTACCTGCACGGGTTCACGGCCACGCGTCAGGAAACCGCTCCGCTCTCGGATATCGTCGCCAAGGAGCTTGGGGCCAACCTTTTTTATACCCGCCTCGCTGGGCACGGCCTGCCTGGAAAAGAACTTGGGAAGGCGAGGGTTGAGCACTGGCTTTGCGACACCATGGAGGCCCTGGCGATTGGCGAACGCCTGGGTGAGCGGGTGGTCGTGATCGGTATGTCGACGGGCGGCACGCTAGCGGCGTGGGCGGCGTGTCGGAACGTTCTGGGGGATAAACTGGCCGGGATCGTTCTGCTGTCGCCCAATTTCGGCCCTGCCAATCGGCTTGCCGACATCCTGCTCTTTCCGTGGGGAAGCCACATCGCCGATACCATCATGGGCATCGAGCAGCAGTGGAAGCCCTACAACGACCGGCACGGGCAGTACTGGACGTCCAGGTTCCCCACCCGGGCACTTCTGCCCATGATGGCGCTGGTGAGACATGTCCGGAACATGCCGCTTGAGAACATCACCGCGCCGGTCCTGATGGGGTACTCGAGAGAGGACACCGTGGTAGACGTGGAGAAAAGCCTCGGCACCGTCATGCGATTCGGCTCCAAGCTGAAAAAACTTCTGGACCTGGGCGACATCAATGATCGCAACGATCACGTCCTGGCCGGCGATATCCTGGCGCCTCACAAGACGGAGGCGTTGGCGGCTCGGATTGTGAGCTTTGCCGGCTCGGTTTAGGTCCCATTAACAGGCAGCAATAAAGACCTCATCGGGCGTCATAAAACCGGAGGTATCGGGCACCGGGACGCGCAATCGCCCCCGCCGCTCGTAGGCCATCAGGGCAACCTGAAGCCTCAGCGCGGTACGGACGCGTTCCGCCCGCTCATGTCGGTCGCAGGTCTGGAGCTCCAGGAGGCGCCCGTCCAATTCCTCGTCGAGCCGAATCTTCAGGACGGCCCTCATTGTGGCTTCGATGTCATAGTAGTCTGCCATGGTTCTATCCGGTGGGTGGGGAAAAAGCACACGGATAGAGGAACAGACGTGACTACCTGTAACGCCCCACGTCGACCTGCATTGCGCCGCGCCCCAAAACCTCCGACATTTCCTCCATGCGATTCTATCTCCCCTTGACGCTTGCCGCGGCCCTTCTGCTCGGTAGCATGTCCCCGGCCCCAACCGCGGCGCAGTCTCCCAAACACGTCGTTGCGGGCACGGTCCTGGATGGCGAAACCGGGCAGCCCCTCCCGAACGCGAACGTCCTTTTGAGATTGCCGGGCGAAGAAGGCGGCGCCCTGGTGGTGGGCGCAGCCACGGACCTGGACGGCCTCTTTTCGCTCAGAGCCGTGGCGGGCACGTATCGCCTGGATGTCCGGTTTGTTGGATTCGAGCCGCACTCCGCCCCACTCGTCCTGCCTAGACCGGCGGGCGACGAGAACCCGCTTCGCATCAGCCTCACACCGGCCGAGATCAGCGTCAATCAGATCACAATTACCGCCAGCCGGCGTCCCGAAAGGCGCCTACAGAGCCCGTCGTCCGTGACCGTCCTGGACGCCAAGCAGCTCAACTCAAGGTCAGCGCTTACGATTGCCGATCACCTGCAGGATGCCCCTGCGGTTGACGTGATCCGGACCGGCCTGAATTCGAGCCGGGTGGTGGTCCGCGGCTTTAACGACAACCTGTCCAGCAACCTGTTGACGCTTGTCGACAACCGCATCGCCAGCGCCCCCGCTGTTCGTCTGACCGCGATGCAACTCATCCCCACCAACTCCAGCGACATGGAGCGGATCGAGGTGCTCTCTGGCCCTGCGTCCGCGCTGTACGGCCCCAACGCGGCGAATGGCGTGGTCCACGTCGTCACCAAATCGCCCTTTGACGACCCTGGGACCAGCTTTACCGTGTCCGGCGGACAGCAGTCCCTGAAGGCCGGGAGCGTCCGACACGCCGCCGCCCTCAGCAGGAAATGGGCCTACAAGGTGACCGCGCAGTATTACACAGGGCAGGATTTCGAGTACTTCAGCCCGGCGGAGGAAGCCGCGCGCGCGTCCGCGCTGGCTGGCGGAAAGGACCCGGGGCGCATCGGACTGCGAGACTTCGGTGTCAAGAACACGTCGGCCACCGCTCGCGTGGAGGGTCGCCTGAACTCCAACACCACCCTCTATCTGGACGGCGGGTTTACGAAGGGCAACAACATTGAAATCACGCCGACCGGAGCTGCGCAGGTCGACGGAGCACGGCTTGGATACGGGCAGGTGCGGCTTCGCCACAAGGACCTGTTTGTTCAGGCCTACGGCAATTTCCTGAACTCGGGAGACTCCTACTTTTTGAGGACCGGGGAGAACTTCATCGACAAGTCCCGCCTGTACGTCGTCCAGGCGCAGCATTTCACCCAGGTGCGACGGACGGGGCTGACCTACGGGTTCGACTGGTATCGGACGATTCCGATGAACGAAGGGACGGTTTCGGGGGATTATGAGGACCGCGACCAGATGAATGAGCCGGGCGTGTACCTCCAGTCGGACACGGACCTGAACAGCCAGTTTGCGCTGACCCTGGCTGGGAGATTGGACTACCATGATCGGCTGGAGGAGGCGTATTTCAGCCCGCGCGCCGCGTTGGTCTATAAGCCGCGCAACCAGCACAACTTTCGGCTGACGTTTAACCGGGCGTTCAAGTCTCCGGCTTCGAACCAGTTGTTTGGCGATATCCTTGGGGCCCGGGACCTGTTTGGCTTGGGGGGTCTCGGGAGTGCCTTTGGTGTTTCGGGCGTGACGGACCTGAGAGCTCAGGGCATGTTTGGCGGGTTCAGCTTTCCACGCGGGGCGGGCGGCCTCCCCCGCTTCAGGAGCCCGTTTGCGGCGGATCCTTCGCGGTACTTCGATCTTCACGATCCCGAGATGACGGCGCAGATGTGGTCGATTGCGCGGTTTGCCTCGGTGGCGGGGCTCGCTGAGAACCTGGCGTTGGGTGGGCTTATTCCGGCCGACTTGGTTGGCGCCGTTTCTGCAGCGCTGGAGGCCGTGTTGCCGCAGACCGTGGAGGGCGTGCTGAATCAGATGCAGGTGTTGGATCTGGATTCCCAGCAGTTCGTGCCCGTGACGGACGTTTCGGACCAGCCGCAGATGACGATTTCGCGGACGGAGACGGTGGAGCTTGGGTATAAAGGGCTTGCGCTTCCCGGGACCGTGCTGAGCGTGGATGCCTACTGGAGCCGGATCCGGGATTACATAGGGCCGCTGTTTGTGGGGACGCCGAATGTGTTTTTGGAGGCGGGGACGCTGAATGCGGCTTTGCTGGACGCGCTTCCCTCTTTGTTGGAGGCCAACCCTGAGGCTGCCGCGGTCTTGGCGGCGCTGGACCAGGCGCCGATCTTCGGGGGCAATAACGGAAGCGCGGCCGAAGAGATTGCTGCGCTGGTTTCTACCGGGGTGGCGGGTGCGATACCGTTTGGGACAGTGTCGCCCGTGGAGTCATTTGATCCGACAGCGCTTGTGTTGATGCGGCGCAATATTGGGGACTTCAATGTTTATGGCGTGGATGTATCCGTGACGCAGTTCCTGTCTCGGTCTCTGCGCGTGGGCGGGCAGTATGCCTGGGTCAGCGACGACCTCTTCCGCGGGGTTGGGCGGGCCTCAGGGAGCCTGGGTGGAGCGGATATTGCGCTGAATGCCCCCAAGTCCAAGTATGGGGCGTTTGCTCAGTATGAGCGCGGGGCCTGGGGTGGACAGGTTCGGGTTCATGGGGCGGACGGGTATCCGGTGCGGTCTGATGTTTATGTGGGTTCGACCGAAGCGTTTGTCTCTATTGATTTGGCGGCTTCGTATCGGGTGCGGCGGGATTCTCGGGTTACGCTGACGGTGCAGAATCTGCTGGACGAGCGGCATCGGCAGTTTGTGGATGTGGCGGAGTTGGGGAGGCTGGCGGTGTTGAGGCTGGAGGTTGGGCTTTAGTCGAGGGGATGAGGGCCACAATCAATGCTCTCGAGGTCGGAGTCTTAGTGCACCACCGCATATCTTCGGGGAAGGCCGTCCAAGACCGCCAGAAACTCCTATGCCCTTCATTCAGAGGCGTCAACTCTTTGTCGCAGGCGTGCTCGCGCTACTGATCGCCGCCCCGGCGAGTGGCCAAATGCGCGTGGACCGCGCGCTTGCCATCCCGGAGCAGTGGCTCACAACCGGCCTACACCTGCAGAAGAAACGCATCGTGCGACGCCGGTCGACCGTCCCGGCATCACCCCGGAAACAGGTACCGATCCATATACAGAAAGAGGAGCGTGCTCGCCGTTGAAATCCAAAGCAGGAAAAACACCACCAGCATCACCAGCTTCATGACCTCGCCCTTTGCCGTGCCAACGGTGCGCACGGGGGCCACAGCGGGCTGAAGAAACGGGAGCACCTGTCCATGACCGTCTCCGGCATGCCGACGTACCTGAGAGCCCCCAAGATTTGGGGACATGAGGGGTAGCGGGAGATCGAAGTTGCCCAGCGCATCAGCGCGCTTTCCGTGTCCGTCGCCAGACGGTGCCAGGGGCCAGAGCATCTGGCCGTCGATCCCGGAGTACCCCGCGCCTTGAGTCAGAGTTGCCGAGCTATGTTCACGCCGAGGCGGTGGTATCTGTCCTGGCATGGTGGTCCGGGGTGCGCGCTAAGGCCGGTAGAAAATGAACTGTCACATTAGGGGTACGGGCCAAAGAGCAGAATTCGTGAACCCTCCGGTCCGTATTTGTGCGGTCGTCAATGCCACCCATCGCGTGGGGTGCCAGGCCAGTCAATACAGGCCATTTTGATCCGCTCGAAAAGGTCCGCGGAGTGACATCCTAAGCCCGAAACACCGCGGGATTCCCGGGCAACGCATCGCGCGTATCAACTACACAATCGATCAGTTCGGCCAGCGCGTTGTGATCCACGTTTGAGTGTTTCGTGAGGATCACCGCCATGTCGAACGAACTAAGCACCTCGCTCGACCACCGCTGAGACTCCATACCCGCCCAGTCCGGATGCTCTCGTGTAGATGGAATCATCGGGATGAACGGGTCATAGAATTGTACGTCCGCCCCGTACGCCTTCAGTTTGTCCATAATGACAAGCGTGGGGGTCTCCCGCATGTCATCGACGTTCGGTTTGTACGCCAGCCCAACACAGAGAACGCGCGCGCCCCGCAGAGCCTTACCCTGCTCATTCAACGCCTCGAGGCAACGCCTTACGACGTAGGCGGGCATGGCAGTATTGATTTCGCCAGCCAACTCAATAAATCTGGTATTGAGACCGAACTCGCGCGCCTTCCACGTCAGATAGAATGGATCAATCGGAATGCAATGCCCACCAAGGCCCGGCCCAGGATAGAATGGCATGAAGCCGAATGGTTTCGTTTTGGCGGCTTCGATCACTTCGTAGATGTCGATGCCCATTTCATGAAAGACCACCTTGAGTTCGTTCACCAGCGCGATGTTCACCGAACGAAAGATGTTCTCCAGGAGCTTGGTTGCCTCAGCCGTGCGCGAGTCGGAAACCGGCACCACCTCGTTGATTATCTGACGGTACAACTCCGTCGCCAAAATGGTGGCGTCCCTCCCTTCGGCGCCAACCACCTTCGGAATTGTCGAGGTTTCGAAACTGGGATTCCCTGGGTCCTCTCGTTCTGGGCTGTAGGCCACAAAGAAATCGCTGCCTGAGCTTAGTCCACTTAACCGTTCGCACGAGGGTACGATTACCTCTCGGGTCGTTCCTGGATACGTGGTGGACTCCAGGATGACAATCTGGCCGGATCGAAGATGTGGTCCGATTGCCTCGACCGTTCGTTCCACGTAGGACATGTCTGGCTCGCGATGCGAGTCCAGAGGCGTCGGAACACACAGAAGGACTGCGTCGGCCTCAGAAATTCGGTTGAAGTCTGTCGTGGCCGTACAACGCTCAGACTTGGCGAGGTCTGACATCCGGTCCTCGCTAAAATGTCGTATGTAGCTCGTTCCGCTGCCAAGGTGTTCGATCTTGGATTCATCTATATCAAACCCAATAACTGAGAACCCTTCTCGGTGGAATGTCCAGAGGAGCGGGAGCCCAACGTACCCCAGCCCAACCACGCCTATTCGGGCGACACGCGTTTCAATCTTCGCCAGCAGATCTCGTCCTGCCTTGGACTTCAGCTTGGGCTCTTTGGGGTCGTCGTAGACGGTCATGCGTAGTTCAGAATGTTTCCGTGGGAAGGTAGTGACCTGCCTCCACTTTCCGGCAAGCTACTCGGCCAAGGCTCGGTCATCGACCCAGCTTTGCCTCGTTCCGAGAAAGGCCTGGTGCAGCGCTTTTGAACCCCATGAACCCCGGCATCATTCGGATCGGAAAAGCGCCCCTGCCGCCTAAGAGGATAACAATGGGGTAGCGTTCTCCCGGATTCGCAGATTTCATACGTAATAGTATTTGTTAGATCAAGAGAAAGCCCCACCTGAGTTGCTCCATATTTCGAGCGCCCAGAGGATCGGGATATTAGAGTGTTGTCTATGAATCTCGAACGACTCGCTGCTTGGTTCGTCGGCGTTCGCAATCGGCATGTCCTGGTTGCCGACCTGATGATTTCGCTCGTCGCCACGACTCTCGCGGTCCTGGTGAGGACGGAGTCGTGGGAGGCGGTATACAGCTATCGCTGGTCGATTGTTGTCGTCACTATGGCGTTCCTCGCCATACGCTTGGCCGTCTTCTTCCGCTTCAAGCTGTTCCAGAGGATGTGGCGCTACGCATCAGTTGACGAGCTAGCCCGTCTGGGACTGGGGTCGATAGTGGCCTTCACAGTTCAACTTGGTGTGTTTTTCCTGGTCCTGCGCCCGTTCGGCTTTGTCGACGAATCCTTCCCGCGCTCAATCCCGCTGATTGAAGCGCTTATAGCTTTCCCGCTGGTCTCCGCACCAAGATTTGGAACACGTCTCGCGCAACGGATCTACGAAAGGCTCCACAAGGCGGGACGTGACAATCGTGTGATTGTCGCGGGCGCAGGCCGGGCTGGGGTCATGATTGTGCGAGAGATGCAGGCCAACCCGAGCCTTGGATTGACCCCCGTCGCCTTTGTGGACGACGACGACGCGAAGACCGGTCTCCGAATTCGAGGGATAGAAGTAGACGGTCTAACGAGCGACCTGAGAGCCGTGGCGCGGGCGCATGCGGCTGAGACGGTGGTGATTGCCATGCCGACCGCCGCCGGAAGGGCGATCCGAAAAATCACCGAAACTGCTGTGGAGGCGGGCCTGAAGGTCACTGTCGTTCCGGGAATTTCCGAAATACTCAACGGCTCGGTTCTCGTACGCCAACTCAGGCCGGTGCAGGTCGAGGACTTGCTCAGACGCGCCCCGGTCAACTCGGAGACACACCGCGTCACGACGCTCCTGACCGGAAAGCGCGTCCTGGTGACCGGAGCCGGGGGATCGATTGGAGGCGAGCTCATTCGACAGATACTCCGGCACCAGCCGTCTGACGTGGTCCTGGTTGGTCACGGCGAGAATTCCATTTTCGACATTGAGCAGGAGGTGTCAGCCGGCTCAACTCAGGCGACATGCCATCCGGTGATTGCGGACATTCGTGATCGCGCCCGTCTGGACCGTGTTTTCGCTGAGTTCAGGCCCGAGATAGTATTCCACGCCGCAGCGCACAAGCACGTGCCGCTCATGGAGAGCAATCCGGAAGAGGCAATCACCAACAACGTGCTTGGGACTCGGAATCTGCTTGAGGTCTCGGTAGAGCACAATGTCAGCGCCTTTGTCATGATTTCGACGGACAAGGCCGTGAATCCCGGGAACGTGATGGGTTCCACGAAGCGCATCGCCGAGATGCTGGTCTACAAGACCGCCGAGCGGACCGGTCGCCCGTTCATGGCAGTCCGCTTCGGAAACGTGCTCGGAAGCAGCGGCAGCGTTCTTGAGACGTTCCGACGTCAAATCAAGGCCGGTGGGCCCGTTACCGTGACGCACCCGGACATGAAGCGCTATTTCATGACCATTCCGGAATCCGTCTCCCTTGTCCTGCAGGCCAGTACCCTGGGCAAGGGTGGCGAGGTTTTCGTTCTCGACATGGGCGAACCGGTCAAAATCCATGACCTGGCCCGCGACGTGATCCGACTTAGTGGACTCCGTGAGGGAGAAGACCTAGACATCGTGTTCTCAGGTCTCTGCCCGGGTGAGAAGATGTTCGAAGAGCTCTTCATGGACGGCGAAGAGTACGTCCGTACCGAGCACCGTAGTATTTTCGTCTGTAAGGGCGCAGACGATGCAGTTGTCTCGGCCGGCGGCGACGGCGCCGGCGGCGCAGATCTCGCATACACCTTCGATGAACTCGTCGACGCCCTGATCGCTGCTGCGCAAGCCGGCCGGAAGGACGAACTGTTTAGCCGGCTTTCGAGTCTGGTGCCGACGTTCGGGACTGTCGGCATGGAATCCGCGCCGCTTGGCGTCGGCGAGGCGTGGTAGACGTCGCCGCCGGCTGATTGGCTTCAGGCTTCAGGCCTCCGGCGCTACGCCGGCGACGCCGGAGCACCCTTGGGGTCCAGCCGAATGCTCGCCCTAATCTCGCCCCGCCCTCCAAATTTGCGCGTATCGTCAATCTCGGCTGCGGTAAACGCGACCCGGCAGAGAAACCCTAGTACTGAGGGCCGGAACGACACCAGAGACTGAAGCGCGGCATCGACCACGATCCTGATTTGTCGCCGGGCATCACCCAGGTTCAAGGCTCCGGACCCCACTCCAGCAACGGCCGAGACTAGGCCTGAGACTGGTGCACCGTGATCGAAGGATTCCGATCCGATTGGTAACTGCTCCAGGTCCACCCCACCCTGGGACGCGCTTACGCACATGGACTCCCGATCGAAAGCGTCAGGAATCAGGGTAAAATAACCCAGCCTCAATACCCCCAGTCCAGCATCCGGACCAGGTCGAATAACAACATCGAGCCGAAGGCTCCCGTCCCCGTAGACGGTCCAACTCTTCTCAACCTCGCCGTCACCAAACGGAATGATTCCAGACACCGTCACGGCTCCCTTCTCGACCACCACCGACGGCTCAACGGGGTTCAAATCCGTGATCTTATGCTTGCCGGGCTGTTCCAGGACGGTATGGCCAGAGTAGAAATCGGCTCCCAGTGCCATCTCTGGAAAGTGACCATGAGGCAGCGTTCCGACGATCACGCAGCGGGCCGAATCCGAGCCCAGACCAAGACCATCCAGAGCCAAACCTCGCCGGCAATTGAACCGCGCCTTGACGCCCTCCCCACGCACCTCCAGGAAACGACCAACACGTTTAATCTCGAACGCGTGGTCCTCCCCAAACTCCGCCGCGCCCCGGTGCACAGCAGGGAAACGCGATTGCATCGCCGCCAGCGTTTCGCCAAAAGCAGCCCATCTCGACTCTGTGATGTGCGTGCGAAAGTCGCTGGACCACAAGTAGCATAACTCTCGCCAGTCACCGTCGGAAGCACCGGCTTCCGAACCCAGTGCCTCAGCCAACCCCCAACACGCCCCGTTAATCCGAAAATCATCCCGCCCGGTAACCGCCCACCGCATGAGATTGTACTTCCCCTGCTTCTTAACCGGCACCGGCTGAGCCGCCGTCCCCAGCGTCAACACCCGCTCCGTCGCCGCCTCCAAGACCGCCGACGGCGCCACAAAGCGCCCCTCCAGAGCTCCAAGCAGCGCCTCCATCTTCCCCCACTCCGACTCGCCAGACAGCCTCGGCTCCGTCGCAAACCTCCCCGGCCGGAAACCAAAGATCTCCGCATCCCCCCCATAAACAGGCATAAACCGCCCGGGCACAGACACCCGGTCAAACCACTCCAGGTACTCGTCCTCCTCCAGCTCCCCATGCAGGTACCGCTGAAACTTCTGAAACGCGATCGACTCGTTCCAGATAATCGGAATGCTGGTACCACCGGTCCCCGCAGCCCGCTGCGGCTGATACAGCCATTCGGAATCCCACTGCGGATTGGCCTGCGCAGGGTTATTCCACTCCATGATGACGGCCTCGTATCCGGCCTCCAGATACAGCGGGACCAGCCCTCCCGAAAACGCTTGCTCGTTCACGAGCGCGATCGCCGGACGACTCCCCAGGACCTCCTCGTAAACCTCGTGCCCAATCCTGAAATTCGCCCGATTCACTGCCGCCGGCACCAGCGGCCCAATGATCTGCGAATACCCGCTCCCGATGAACTCCACCAACCCAAAACTCATGAGCCGCCGAAGCTCGGCAATCCACGCGGGATCAATATCCCGGATGATCTCCAGTGTCAGCCCCGGCGCCTCGACGCCAATCGGAATCCCCAGACGGTCTGCCATCCTCAGCAGTGGCCAGTAACATTTCTCGATCACCTCAGGCCGCTGCTCCACCTCGACTGAGGAGAACATCATGTTCAGGTGGAAGAAGATGTATAGATTCATATTGTCGCCACCACCTCGCTCGGGACATCACCCTGGGCTATTGCGCCGCTCTCCCCTTTTCGAAGCCTCCATGACGGGATCCGATTTCATTGTCCGCTGCTTTCGGGCTCACAACATAGACTGCCTGTTCACGTATCCAGGGGGTACGATCGCCCCAACCTACGACGAGTGCGTCAAACAGTCGGTACGTCTTTATGTATCAATCCATGAGCAGGGAGCCGGCTACGCGGCGCTCGCGCGCGCTCGGCTGAGCGGACAAACGCAGGTTGTCGCCGTAACCTCGGGGCCAGGGGCCACGAACCTGGTGACGCCAATTGCTGACGCCTTCTTTGACTCGACCCCGGTCGTGGTGATTACGGGCCAGGTGGGCACTGGTGACCTGCGCTCCGGCCGCCCGGTGCGGCAGACAGGCTTCCAGCAGGTCGACACGGCCGCCCTCTACCGCCCCATCACGAAGGCCGTCCTGCAGCCGATGACGCCAGACGATCTCTTGACGATGCTGCCCGAGGCCTTCGCGCTGGCTCGCGAGGGCCGGCCGGGGCCTGTTCTCATCGACTTGCCCATGGATGTTCAGCGAGGCAACCTGACCACTGAACCGGGATCATTGACACGGGACCTGGCACCGCCGCCCCCACCCGACAGCAACGCCATCCTCGGCGCCGCGACGCTGCTCGCGAACGCAGAGCGACCGGTGATTCTTGCAGGACAGGGGGTTCTGTTGGCGAACGCCCACGAAGAACTCCGCGCGCTCGCCCGCAGTCGCCGCATCCCGGTCGTGATGAGCATCCTTGGGCTTGGTGCGGTGCCGACGAACAGTCCGGAGGCCTTGGGCTATCTGGGCCATACCGGCAATCAATACGCCGGCCTCGCAGTGCAAAATGCGGACGTGCTATTGGTCGTCGGGGCCCGCCTGGACGTGCGACAAACAGGCAGTCGTGTGGACACATGGGTTCCGGACGGCCAGGTCGTCCGCATCGACCTTGACCCCACCGAACTCGACCACCCCCGGGTCAGGGTGGACCATTCAATCCGGGCCGACGCGCGCGAGGCCCTGGCTATGCTGAACGGGGCACTCGCGTCCCACGGTGCAAAGGACCTCTCCGTCTGGCACGAGCAAATCTTGGAATGGCGACGGGAATTCCCTCTAGAAGAGCATCCCGCCGAGGCCGACGCGCTACCGCCGCAGCCCATCCTCAAGGCAGCGAACCGCCTCACCCGGGGCCGTGACGCAGTGATTGTGTCGGGAGTCGGCTCCCACCAGCAGTGGACGGCGCGCCATCTGGACTTCGACTTTCCCCGGCGCCCATGGCTGACATCCGGAGGCCACGGGGCTATGGGATACGATCTGCCGACGGCCATTGGAGCCCAACTGGCCCGGCCCGATAGCCTGGTGCTGTGCTTCGTCGGGGACGGCTCCCTTCAAATGAATATTCAGGAACTGCAGGCAGTAGCGGCCCACAACCTGCCCATCAAGCTCATCGTCCTGGACAACCATCGCCTCGGCATCGTCTCGCAGTTCCAGCAACTGAACTGGAACTCGGACCCGACGACTGGCGGCAAGAAGAACCCCGACCTTGCCGCGGTGGCCCGCGCCTATGGCATCCCGGCCTTCACGGTCAGACAGCGGAGCGAGGTGGATGCAGCGTTGGAGGAGGCTATTTCGATGGATGGTCCTGCGCTGGTACATTGCCTGATCGACTCTCGCGCCGACGTCGTCCCAATGTTGATGGGCGGACAGCGCCTCGACCAGATGTGGCCCTACCACCCCGCATGACTCGCCGTACCGCATTCGTAACTGGAGGTAGCCGCGGCATCGGTCGCGGCATCGCGCTGCGCCTAGCCGAGGACGGTTTCCGTGTAGCGCTGACCTACCTCTCCAACCGCGAAAGCGCAGAGGCCGTGGCGGGCGAGATCGGAGGCTTTGCCATCCAGATGGATGCCGCCGACCGCGACAGCATTCGGGTGGCCGTCGATGCCGCCCGCAGCCATTTGGGACCCATTGAGGTCCTCGTCAACAACGCAGCCACCTCTCAGCATCAGACATTCCTCGAGCTGACCGATGCCGACTGGGACGCCATGATGGCAGCCAATTTGCGCGGGCCCTTCGCCTTGTCTCAGGAGGTGCTTCCGGACATGTTGGCGTCCGGATCGGGCCGCATCATTAACATCACATCCATCGGTGGCCAGCATGGAGGCATCCATCAGGTGCACTACGCGGCGTCCAAGGCCGGCCTGATCAACCTGACCCGATCCCTTGGGCGCTTGTACGGCGCCAAGGGGATAACCAGCAACGCGGTGTCAGTCGGCCTCGTACTGACCGACATGAGCGCGCCCGAACTGGGCACGGACGACGACTTGGCCAACGCTCAAGCAACAATCCCCATGAGACGGCTTGGAACCGTAGACGAAATCGCGGCCGTGGTTTCCTTCCTCGCGGGACCCGACTCTTCCTATGTCAACGGACAGGTCATCAACGCCAACGGGGGAATGTTTGCCGGATAGGAAGACTCTCCTTCTGGTCAGCGCCGGAGTAGAGGCCGTTCCGGGTATTCTGCGGGCCAAGGCGATGGGGCTCCATGTCGTGGTGTCAGACCTTAATCCAGACGCGCCCGGAGTAGCCCACTGCGACGACTTTCTCCTCGCCTCCACCTACGATGCGGCGGCGACATTGGAGGCCGCCGACCGCTACCACCGCACGGTCCGGCCTATTGATGGTGTCCTCTGCGTCGCAGCCGACGTCCCCCTGACGGTCTCCCACGTCGCCGCTCATCTGGGCCTTCCAGGCATCCCGATCGTGGCCGCCGAGCTGGCCAGCGACAAGCTCGCGATGAAGGATGTGCTGGCCGCGGCTGGCATTCCTGTCCCGTGGTACGAGCCATGCCAAAGCCCCGCTCATCTGCGTGCCCTCCTTCGTGAGCACCCGGAGCCACTCGTCATCAAACCGGTCGACAGCCGCGGCAGCCGTGGCGTACAGCGCATCACGCCCCAGCACAATCCAGAGCAAGCCTTTCGCGATGCAGTCCAGGCCTCGCCGACCGGACGCGCGATGGTGGAATCATTCCTGGCCGGCCCACAGGTCTCTACCGAGTCGGTAATTCTAGGCGGCAGAGGCTTTACGCCGGGGATTATCGACCGCAATTACGACAGACTGGCGCAGTTTGCCCCGTTTATGATTGAAGATGGGGGGTCTCAGCCCTCCATCCTGCCAGCCGAGCCCTTGTCCGAGCTTGTCCGTACCGCCGAACAGGCGGGCCTTGCACTCGGCGTGTCCGACGGGATCTGCAAGGGCGATATGGTCCTCACCGAGGACGGACCCTTCGTGATTGAGGTCGCGCTGCGCCTCTCCGGCGGATGGATGAGCACGGACCAGATTCCGCTTGGGACGGGTGTGGACCTCATCGGCGTGGCCATCCGGATGGCCCTTGGAGAACCCGTGGATCCCGCCGAGTGCCGTCCCCGTTTTCAGAAGGGAGTCTGCATCCGCTACTTCTTCCCGGACCCAGGCCTTGTCACGGCGGTCGAGGTGCCCCCGGAGCTCGCGAGCGCCCCCTGGGTCCACAAACTGATCGTCTGGACCCGGCCAGGCGATACCATTCCCCACGTGCGGAATCACACCATGCGAGCCGGGTTTGCGATCACGACCGGCAACTCACGCGACGAAGCCGTGGCCAGGGCTGAGGAAGTCGTCCGGTCTGTCCGGATCAGGATTGCTTAGCGACACTGCCTAGCGACACTGCTTAGCGACACTGCCTAGCGACACCGCCTAGCAACAACGAAGAGTCCGTCGCCGCCAAGGCCCAGACCCAGGATGGCCGCATTCATCAGTCCGTAAACCACGTGTCGCTTGATAAGGGTGAGCGCTCGTTGGACCACGCGCGCCGCCTTTTGTAGCGCATCCGAGCCTGAGGCATGGGCCCAGTCCATCAGGCGCTTCCGGGTCGCGAAGCTGAAGGCCGGGGCTGCGTGCAGCCGGATGGACCCAACGAAGAGCGGCTCCAACCCGGCGGACTCGAGAAGATTCCGCATGCTTGTCTCGGTGAAGAAATTCAGGTGCTCAGGCGGAATCATGTGGCGCCACGACCGACCGGTCAAGCGGGCCGTGATGCCACCGAGATTGGGGACAGAGCAGGCAAAGAGGCCGTCTTTATTGAGTAGGCCGCTCATCGCGACAATTGCGTCCAGTGGTTCCGCCAGGTGTTCGAGTGTCATCCACAGGGTGGCGATGTCGAAGGTGCCAAGGTCGGCCTCGTCCAACGCATACACATCGCCCTTCCGCAGGTCAAGGCCGAGTTGTTCGCGGCCTGCTGTCATTGCTCGTTCATCGACATCGACTCCCACCGCCTCCAGACCCTCCCCTTTGGCGGCGCTAAGAAAGAACCCAAAACTGCACCCCACGTCAAGCACGCGTTTCGGCGAAGCCGGTCCTGGTGCATATCCCATGACCAGCCCCAGACGTTCCCGGTAGTCCTCCAGGACCGCGCGGTTTGCCGTCCTCAGGTCCCACTGGACGACGCCCTCTTTGGACTTGCTGCTGTCGTCGTACGCCTCGTAGAACGCTTGTAGGAACTCTCCGCTCGGGGAGGGAGCTACCGCGACCAGTTCGCAAATTGTGCACCGGACCAGCCCGTAGGGCGCGCCGTCCTGCCCGATGACCTCGTCCCACGGTCCCCGCGAGTCTACCGCGTGGCATCCGCCGCAGCGGTCTGGGATCCTGTTCATGTGCCTCTGGTCCAGTCCGTGATCACACGGGCAATTCGTTCTGCGCCCTTGCCATCCACGAGCCTCTGTCCCTGCACGCCCATGTCCGCCCGCCTTGGAGCATTCGACGCTAACGCAGCGACGGCCTCTCTGATATCCACGTCCCCTGCCGACATGAAGTTGCCCAAATTGATGCCGAGTCCGGCTTCTTGAAACGCGCTTGCCGACTCCGCGTGGTCGTCCGAGATGCCGAGGTAAATGCCTGGCGTCCCGCAGGCCGCGAGTTCATACGCCGTCATACCGAAACTGACCACCGCCAGGTCAGCGCTGGCCATCAATTCTGGCAGATTGGGCGGACTGGCTAGATGCACAGACCCGTCGGGGAAGTCCGGCAGTGCTCCGCCGTGTGCTTCCAGATAACCGGGGCCAGTCACGACTTTCACAACACAGCCGATCTCGGCGGGATCAAGGGCTGCTAGCACGCGCTCGGTGAGGCCGAGCGGATCACTGCCTCCCATCGAAATTAGCACCACGGGCGGGTCGTTCTTAACCCGCGGCAGCGGTGTCCCGAACTCCTCCCTCAGAATGACCCACTCCCAACCGGAGAAAGACTCGCCTTCGAAACCCGGCCATTCCAGGCGACCAACCTGCGGGACCGGCGGGTAAAAGACAAGATCGGCAGCCAGTCTCCTGTCCGAGGCGTCGTCCAGAACTACCACGAGCGTCCCTTTTGCCCGCGCCGCGGCCAACTGCTCCGGTGAGACAGCGTCTCGCACATCAACCACGAGTGCATCACACGCCCCCCACCTGGGACCGGTTACCTGAAAGTCGGGAACGTGCTCGCCGCCGCTGGCCATGGCAAACCGGACTCGCCATCCTTCCGCGGCCAGAGCTTTGGCCAGGGCACGGCATCGCACCACGTGGCCCATTCCCAGGGCGGGCGAGGCATCACATCGGAAAACGACGGTTTTGTTCATCGGGTCTCCCATTCCGCCCTCACGCTGAGCATTGGCCGTAAACCATCGGTCGGATCCGCGCGCCATTCGCGATCGGCCAACTCTGAAGGCATGGGCATCTTTTCACCGGTGCCGTCTGCCCGCGGATCTCCCTCACCAGACGGATCGAAGGCCATCTGAGACGGCAACCAGCAGTGACCGGCGCTGAATTCCTCGCCTTGGCCGTCCAGGTCCAGATGAAACTCCACTACCGAGGCGCCCCAGTGGTTTACGGCGCGCCGCACCACGCCAGCCGAGACGCTGTGGTCCGACCAGCCCACCTCACAATCAAAGGCGTCCCTCAGCGTTTTGATCGAAGCCAGATTGCAGTGCTCCGCGGCTACCGGGTAACTGGAGACGCAGTGGAGAAGGGTCAAGTCCCGACCACCGCCGCGGCGGGCCGCATCCACGGCCGCGCGCACTTCGGGTAGCGTCGCCATCCCGGTGGACAGGATTAGCGGCTTTCCGGTGCCGGCGCACGCCTCGATGAGTTCCACACACAAAAGCTCGTAGGATGCCACTTTAAAGAAGTCCACCATCGGCGCAGCGAGTGCCACACCCGCCAGATGAAACGGCGTCAACCCAAACGCGAGTCCCCGCCCGCGCGCCCGCGCTGAGAGTGGTTCGAGGTACGCCTCCGGCAATTCCCAGGCCTCGCGCGCCCGGTGCATCTCGCTTCGGGCAAGGATCTCCGGGGCAAACAGCTCGCGCACGCGGAATAGTTGAAACTTGACGCCCCAGCAGCCCATGTCGGCCGCCGCGTCCACAAAACGGAGGCACCGGTCCAGGTCTCCGTTGTGGTTACTGGAGACTTCCGCGATGAATCGTGCCGCGTTCATTCCGCGGTCAGCCGGTGAAAGCCGGAATGGGCCACGGGAGTATTCAGAAGTTGGTCCGGCGAGGTGGAAGCCAGGACGGAGAACGCCTCGTCCACTGCCGTCGAGTAACCGTCCAAGTCGGCTGCCGAATGCGCAAGAGACGCCTTGAACTGCCGGAAGCCAAGGAATCCTCGGCCCAGCATCTCAATGACGAAGCGCGTGGCCATCGCCTGACCATTTGGCCCCCCAAGCGAGAACCCGGCCAAGGACGGGAGTCCGCTGGTGGATAGGTCAAGGCCGGCGCGCGCCGCGGCCTCGCGCCAGATGGTTTTGCAGCGGGTCCCCGCGGCGATGATGTGCTCCGCTGCCCCTGCCGCTTCGTACTTGCGTAGCGTAGCCAACGCCGCCACGGGACCGATACGCTCGGTCCAGTTGGTACTGGAAATGAACGTGGACTGCGCGGCCTGCATGACGCCCTCGGTACCGATCACGGCAGCCATGGCATAGCCGTTGGCCATTGACTTCGCGAAGACAGCCATGTCCGGATGGACGCCGTATCGCCTGTGGATGCCGCCCGCACCCATCCGAAACCCGCTGGTGATCTCGTCGAAGATCAGGACTGCACCGAGTTCCGAGGCGGCGTCGCGGAGCGCTTGGAGATGCTCCACGGGCGCCTCGTGGCCCCGCGCCGGCTCTATCACGATGGCGGCAATCTCTCCCTCCCGACCAGCCACCGCGGCCCGAAGCGATTCCACATCGCCCACATTGAACGGCAGAGCAGAGCCAGAGAGGCCCCTCGGTACCCCCTTGGGTTCGAGCCCGGGCATGAGCTGCCCGTCGAGCGCCGCATCGTCAGAGAGGTTCGCAGCCAGATACCAGTCAGACCAGCCGTGGTATCCGCTGAACAGCACGGTATCACGCCCGGTCCGGGCGCGGGCTATCCGCACGGCCATGGCCATCGCCTCGCCGCCGCTCCGGGCGTAGCGGACCATGTCGAACCACGGATGGAGATTGATCAGGGCCTCGGCCAATTCGACTTCCTCAGGGCAGTTCAGCGAACTGTTGACCCCGCGGCCGATGGCCTGCTTGACCGCGGCATCCACGTCATCATCCGCATAACCCAGGATGCACGCACCGACGGCCATGATGCTCATGTCGATGTACTCGCGGCCATCCAGATCCCAAACCCGGGAGCCCTTTGCTCTCGAGTAGTACGCTGGCCAAACGTCCGGCGCGAACATTTCGGGGCGTTTGGAGAGCAACTGCGTTCCGCCGGGGATGAGCCGCTTGGCCTTGATGTAGAGGGCCTGCCCCGAGCCGAGCGGGACGGCCGTCGCCAGGCCAGACTCCGCCTCCAGGGACTTCCTGTACCCCTCGTTGCGCTCGATGCCTGAATTCAACGCCGAGAGTCCCGGCTCACGCGCCAGCAACTCCACCACATCGGCCGTCCGGAAATGCTGCCCCGTCGAGGCCGCCACCGGATCGTACAGCCGCTCAAACACCCGCGTAAGGAACGTGTAGTCCCGCGGCTCATCCAAGGTCCATCGCTGGTCCGAAAGCCCCTTAAATAACTCCAATCCAGCTGTCTTAAATCGTCCGGGACGCGCGATAATGAACGGACCTACGTGCTCCCGATCCGACGGGAGCACCGCCTCGCGCGCCGCGCGCTCCAGCGCTGACGCGCTGAACACCGTGCAGTCCAGTCCATCGGGAAACTCCCCGTCCAGGCCATAACAGTCGTAATCGCCCGCAAGTGCTCCGGCCACAACCGCGTCGACGACCTTGGGGTCTAGGGCGGGACAGTCGGCCGTGATCCGCACAACGTAATCGGCGTCCCACGCGCGGGCAGCTCCAACGTAGCGGGAGAGCACGTCATCGAGGCTACCCCGGAAACACGCTACGTCCTTCGCCGCGCAGAAATTCTGAATCGGATCGTCGCTCGGGTCGGTTGAGGTTGCCACGCCAACGGCGTCCACGAGCCGGCAGGCACCAAGCCGGTCGACCACGTGCTGGAGAACCGGGCGCCCGGCGAGCGGCAGGAGCACCTTGCCCGGAAGCCGGCTGGACGACATCCTGGCCTGGATGATGGCGACGACGCGGCTCACGTCGTAACCTCGGAGCTTGGCCAATGGGCAGGATTGATGAGGTCCAGATCCTCGCTGCGCAGTCCGTCAGGCGCTGGCGGTGCAGGCGCCAAACCGGCTAGAAGAATCTCATCCAGTTGCTCCAGGCTGTCCACGCCCACCACCACGCGATCTACCTGGTGATGCGAAAGCGCGAAACTCAGCGCGGCCCGGACTGCCGTGAGGCCGTGCTCCAGCAGATGCTCTTCCCAAATGGTCCAAACATCAGACCAACGGCCCACCCACCCAGGTCGATTCCGCGTCAGCAATAGTCCCTGCAGGAAGGCAGAACGCGTGTGGACCTCCGTGCCGGCGTCCTCCAGGCGCTCCAACCAGCCAGAATCCGCCAGCCGTCGATCGATCACGTTCAGAGGCGCCTGCACAAGGTCCAGCTGCAGGTGATCGGCGGCGGACCCTATCTGATCCGGCGAATACACCGAAACGCCCAGTTTCACCACCAGACCTTCCGAGCGAAGGTCGTCCAGCGCCTGCGCCAGCCCGCGCCCCGAAGGAGAGGCCAGTTCATTCGGCCTGTGCAAAAGGAGTCCATCCAGCCGCGACACGCCCAGTCGCGCCAGCGACCCTTCAACCTGTGCGCGAACCCAGCCGGGGATGTCCGAAACCTCCGGCGGTAGCCCGGGCAATTTGGACACAACCCTGAATCCAGCGACTCCGACGTCTCCCAACACAGTCTCCGCATTCCCGTACCCGACCGCCGTGTCCAGCGTATCGACTCCCGCGCCGCGCGCCCGGTCCAGGATCGCCGCCACCTGGTCCGGTGGGACCTGGCCACCCTGATTGGCGATCCCGTATTCCATCCCGAATTGCGCGGTGCCGAGTGCGATGCGGGAGGCATTCATTGCCCCGGCCTCCAATTGGGCATGGCCCTGGTCATGTATGAATGAAACATGGGCAGACTGTTCTGTCGGAAGGTAACGCCCCATGCGGTAGACAGTGGTTGCCTATCGTAGAGCTTACGTCGGTACAATTCCCTTAGTGCTAGTTCAGTCCGTTGCAGGGCTCCCGGTCCAAGATGCCTTTGTGACACACAACTGACACTGGTCCTCTATGGTTTGGAATATCGATCGTAGAGCCATGGACTGGATACCGAAATCATCGTACGCCATCTATGAATTTGTTGGCGTCCTCCTACCGGGGATAGCCGCGTCGTTTGCACTGTCCTAACCTTGTCTGATCTAGAAAATGGCGCGGTCTGAAAATCTGGTAGTCATAGACATTGAGACGACCGGCACCTCTTTGGGCCGCGACGAGGTGACTGCGCTGGCCCTCGTACCCGTTGATCATGGCACGCCGCCCTTCGAGTGTTATGTTCGCACTCCGGAGACTGAGGACAAACTCGCTGGAGTCGCCCGCGAATACTTTGACTCCTATGCGACGGAGTGGACACGGAACGCTGTCTCTCCTGCAGAGGCCGGTAGAAGGCTACTCGATTACTTGAAATCGAATGATCTCGCGCCGGTAACACTGGTAGGACACAACGTCGCCTTCGACCTTGGCTTCCTAAAGAAGATGGCGGAGGAGTCAGGCGTAGATCTGGCTGGCTGGATCTCGCACCGAGCCGTGGATACTCACTCGCTGTTGCACACCCTCTACACGCTCGGAGAAATTGAGAAAGAAGACCTGACCTCTGGTGGCGCGTTTCAGCGATTTGGTATCGACTTTTCCAACGGCGGACGACATACCGCTCTCGGAGACGCCATCGCCACGCGATCCCTGTACAAGGCGCTCATTGATCGTTTTCGCGCCCTTGGAAACCGGCAACTTCGAAAGGAGCTGGCTCAGTCGTAGCCAACGAGTTCCCTGATGGCCGGCGGGCACCGAGACTCAGTCTACCGTCTTGACTTTCTCCGCGGCCGCGGCGAGCGCGTCGTTAATCGTCCCGTCGGACGCCAAAACCCCGGCAATAACGTAGGCGTCTTCCTCCTTCAGAACGGTTTGGTGCCGAAGATCGCCTTTCGCCGCCTTCGAGATAGCCTTTTGACCGACTCTTTTCTTAACCGCCTTTCTCGTTGTAGACATGCGCATTGCAGTCTGCACCTGTTATTGGATTGGTCCTATCAGGTTTCCATTCTGGAACTCACCCGCGAAGAAGTTGACTTTAGACCTCAAGCTCGCTTCCGTACCTTTGGATACGGTACCCGAAGACACTCTTCCTTAACACAGCCCGGACTACGGGAGCAGGCGAACCATTAAAGAGAAACGGCCGAATGTTGTGTACGGGGTGAAATAGAAAAGGCGGCGTATCCTGGAGATCGACCAAGATCACCATAGCCGGCAGAAGCCGGTAGGACAC
>JBLHLC010000036.1:0-39350 GCA_047619685.1 Rhodothermales bacterium | reverse complement strand
CAATGAAAACCCCAAACCGTTCATCTGGACCGCAAAGGCTCAGGACATCCTCCAAAAGGTCATTCGCGCGAATCAACACTTAAGCGCCAAACAGAATGGCGCACTACACTAGCAGTCATTCTCACGGGCTGTGTTTCCACAAAGAAGCGATACCAGCAAGCAGTCGAACAGGAGACGGCTGGAGACTTCGGCCAAGCCGCGGAGCTGTATATCCGGGTGCTCAAGTCCCAGAGGGATTTTGAGGACGCCAGGGCGCGCCTTGCGGATGTCGGAGCCAGGGCGATTGCAGAATTATGGGATTCAGCGGAGGATCACGAGTCCCGCGGCGCTTTCGATCTGGCCGTTCAGGATCTAGACCGAATGTCCGCCCTGAAACGGGCCGCGGAGGACGTGCGCGTCATTTTGACGTTGCCCGGAGACTTTGGCGATCGAAGAGAATTCCTGGTCGAAGCCGCACTCGATAGCCTGACACGGCAGTCCGAAGTCGCAGTGGCAGCCGGAGATCTGGAGGGCGCCCTCAAGCTTCTTGAGCGCATTCGCAAGGAGTTCGAGCTAGAGGATGAGCGCAGGATAGACATCGACCACCGGCTTGGCGCCGTCCTGGTTGACCTCGCACGGCAGGACATGGACAGGGGGCGTTTCAAGTCCGGCTATGATACCGCCCTGCGCGCGGTGGAGATTCTGGATGCTTACGACGACCGTGCAGAGGATGAAGCGCGCGGCGTCTCACAACGGGCACTCGCCGAGGGTATTCAAACCTTGGCGCTGGTACCGCTGTGGGAAACGACGGCGTGGGGAAACGTGGCGCCGGCCGACCTGCGCGCCGATGTGAACGACGCCATTGCCTTCGGCGAAACGGGGCGCGGTTCGGCGTTCCTGGCAATTCTTGATCCCGGTCTCACCAGGCGGATCGTTCGGTCCGAGGGGATGGCCGGATCCATTCTGACACGCTCCGATTTCCGTGCACTGGGGGGCGAACTGGGAGCAGACTTCGTCCTTGCCGGAGAGTTGGTCCGCTACGAACGGACGGACAAGGTCCGGCGCAGCAAGGAACGGGACGCGCGGACCCGTGGTCGTGGCGGCGTGGATACCACCTACACATGGCAGCAGCTGGACGTCCGCACAAAGGGGCAGGTGGCCTACCGTGTGTGGAGTATGGAAGCTTCCAGGTTTGTCTTGGAGCGCACCGTCGAGGCCGATACGCGTGTCCGCCTGGAGCGCGGTGTTTATCCCGGGAGGTGGGAGTCGCTGGATCTCACCGGGAGCGAGCAGCTTCTTTTCGATCGAGACGAGTGGCAGCGCCAGGACCGGGAAATGATGATCGAACTCTCGGACAAGATCGCGGAGCGCCTGATGAGAGAGGTGGATGACGCGTTGGTCAAGCTGATCGACTGAGTCGGGTGTCGAGGCGTCTAGAGTAGTGCGCCGTTCTGTTTGGCACGTAAGCGTTGGCCTAAGTAGAATACGTTCTCCCAATTCCACTTCCGTGCGGTCGATCCGGGTGCGAAAGTGGAATTGCCGCCCGTGTTCCGCTTCCGTGCGGTCAATTCGGGGGATTTGGTGGAATTGGGATCCCTTGTTCCACTCCGGCGCATCGAGCGTCCGCTTATGTCCACCTTCAGGCTGGGGCGATGTCTCCCGTCTGCGTGAGAGAACAAGCCCAAACAAGCTCCCTCAACTACGGCGCACTACACTAGATCTCCCGGGCTCGTTCTGCGGCCGCTTCAGAAGGCCCCGCTGAGTCGCCGAACCGTCGTCTGGAATCTGCAGGTATGCTCTAGAAGCCTGTTGAATAAGTGGAGTATGCCAGGCTACGAGCGCCGGAATGCCAGATGTAAGGCGTCCTGACGAGTAATGGCACCGCCATTGCGAGGAGGGGCAACACCGCAGATGGCGTTCCGCCGCCGTAGAATGGCGTGCGCCACTTGTTCAACAGGCTTCTAGACTTGGCCTTGCGACTCCGCTTCCTGGTGGCGGTCTCCGAAGAAGTCTCGGGCTGCGCTACGCCAGCCCTGGAGGGGGGCTTGTCAACCGCCCGCTCCCGCGCGGCAGACCGCTGGGCAATGGTCATCAATTCCTCGATGAGCTCTTTGCTCGCTGCGTGGCCCTTGTCCGAGACCGTGCCGACGCCGACCCGCGAGACATCATCTCAAGCTCCGTCCTCCCGTCACGAAAGGTAGCAATGAGGTGAGCCCGCCTGCCCTCCCGCGTCTTCGACATCCATTGACGCGTGGTCCCGCGCTGCTCCGTGGGGCCGGGCCGCCCGCTTCATGACACGCCCGATTTCTTCCTCTGAATAGATGCGATCCCGGCCTTGCATCGTCCAATATAGCCCTTTTCTAACGCTCTGAGGTTCTGTCCCGGCCGGTCTTGGAGGGGGCTGGAGCGTCTCCGAGTTCGTCGTCCGGGAGCTCCAAAACCGGGTCCCGGCGCGACTCGGGCGCCTCCGCGGCCGCCTCCGCCGCCGCTGCGCCTTCCGTGGCGGTAGACTTGAGCCCGCTGGTTGTCCGCGCCCGGTCGCGATGTGCGATAGTCAGCAGATCGTCCACGAGGCGCGAGTTGCTTGCATAGCCCTTGTCGGAGGCCCAACCCAGGCCATACCGGGCGGCCGCAAGAAACACGAGGATGGAGGCAATCCAGGAAGGCACACCCGTAGCCGCGCCGAGATCAAGCACTCCCGATATGACACCAAGACTAAGCACGGACAGGAGAAAAGGGGCAATAACAAATGGAGCAGCAAGGATCTGTTTGCTCGTGTCCATCCACTCGATCTCGGTGCGCCCATCGCGATATGTTGCATTGAGATGCGAGTGCGTGCCCTCCCAGGTGGTCTTGTAGACCCACTCCCGCGTGCTCCCCCGCTGCACGGTTTCTCCGGCTACCTTGAACTCGCGGCGTATTTCCGCCAACATCTTCTCCCAGGTGTCGTCGGAGATCTTGCCCTCAACGGAGCGCACAATAGTGCTGGTAAAGGGCCCGCCATACCACGTCTTCTTGCGGGCCGCCCGTCCGGTGTTATGCTCCAGTGAAGCCGCCAGAATAAGCTCAGGGTCAATTCCGGCGTCCTCGGCCAGTTCCTGAACCTCAGCCAAAGAGAGTCCGTGCGTCGTCGGCAGGGGTCGTGCGCCCTGAATCTCGCTTGCTCGCTTGAGGAGCCCCTGGATTTCGTCGGGGGAGTAGACGCGATCTGAATCTTGCATTCTTGTGCCGTTTGGGGCTAAACGATGTCCTGGTGTTCGGGCATTAGTGGCGGCCGACCATTTGTTCGAGCGATGCCGGGTCCCGTGGAAGGGACGAGGAGAGGACCTCGATTCCGCCAGGGACAATCAGTACTACATCCTCGGTAAAGACGGAGATGCCTTCGTCGTGGTTGTAGTACCAAGGCTCTACGGTGATCACCATGCCGGGCGCAAGGGGGATATCGTAGAGGGCGGGATCTCCGGTGGAGAGACCCAGATAATGACCGAAAAACAACCCGGCCTGCATATACGGCTCCTGGTCGTCCGGGGTTGCCTCTCGGGCCACCTCCATGAGTTCGAGAAGCGTCACGCCCGGTTTCATGGCGCCAAGGATGGCTTCGGAGACCCCTGCCTCCATGGAAAGGATCTCGCGCTGGCGAGGCGTGAATGAACCCGACACCGGGAACGTGCGGCCAACGTCGCTCACGTATCCGTCCAGTTCGGTACCCACGTCAAAGATGACCAGTTCTCCCGCGGTCATGGACCTGTTGCGCCTGTCGTAGTGAGCCGCAAGAATGCGCCAGGGCCAGAGTGAGTTTGGGCCGGACTTGATAATGGAGGCAAAGGCGAGTCGTTGAGCGCCCTGGCGCTTGTATTCGGCTTCAAGTTCGGCCTCCAGATCCCGTTCGGTGACGCCAGGCTTAATGAACCCGGCGGCGCGGGCAATGGCTTCGGCCGTCAGGCGGACCACCTCTCGGATGGTTGCAATTTCCTCCGGACCCTTGATCATGCGCACACGGGCCACGGGCTCGTAGGCGGACTCGATTCGGATGGAGGGCCACTGGCGGTAGAGGTGATCCAGCAATCCCTCGACGGCGGTCCAATCATGAAACAGAGAGCTCGTCGGGGCCCGGGCGGAGTCCCCACTGCCGGCATTCACGCGAAAGGTCCGTTCTTCGGAAACGCCGTCCGTGATCCACCCGTCCAGCCCCTGGAGCGACCTCACGTCTTTCAGGCCGGCGCGGTCCCACAGCTTATTATCGGCCAGAAGGGCTCGTCCGGGGAAGTCGTTGGGCCTGGAGGCACTCTCGAAGTGGGCGTCCCGCTCCGGCACGAAGAGGAAGGCTTGATCGGAGTCGGCGTCCAGGATCAGCATGGACGTTGGAAGCTCCAGCCCCGTCAGGTACCAGAAGTCGTCCAACTGCCGAAAGGAAGTCCCGTCTGACGCGCCGTGGTGACTGGGAATCAGCAGCACGCCGTTACCCAGGGAGTTCAGTAGTCGGGCACGCCTGGCCGCGTACACCGCCGCCGGATGGCCGGGCTCGGCCCAGTCCAGATACTGCTGCTGGGGCGTCTGGGAGGCCGATGGCTCCGCGCTCGTCAAGGCCCAGAGCGCAACCAGGGTCAGGAGAATGACGGAGCGGAAAAAACCAGGAGGGCGGAGCATGGCGGAGGCTGTATTCAATCACTCCCAAGGTACAGTCCGGTTTGTGTCCCGTCTGCGATGCTCGGATATTGTTGGGCTACCCACTTTCAGCAGATCCGATGCCCCGCAGCCTCCTTCCGGTCCTACTCGCCATTCTAGTCTCCTTCCAGATTGGCCCCATTCAAACAGCGCAGGCGCAGACCGCCGATCTTCTCGAGGACCTCCAGTTCCGCAACGTCGGGCCAACCCGGGGTGGCAGGTCCACGACGGTTGCCGGCCACCGTGATCAGCCGCATACGTTTTACATGGGCGCGACGGGCGGAGGCGTCTGGAAGACCACCAACTACGGATCGTCCTGGTCGAACATCTCTGACGGATACTTCGAGACGGGTTCCATAGGATCAATCGATGTGGCCGACAGCGACCCGGACGTGATTTATGTGGGTACAGGATCAGACGGCATTCGCAGCAACGTGATCATTGGACGCGGCATCTACAAGTCCACCGACGCCGGCAAGACCTGGAAGCACATGGGCCTCCGAGACATGGGTCAGCTCGGCTCCGTTGTGGTTCACCCGACCAATCCGGAAGTGGTTTATGTGGCCGCATTCGGGAGTCCATTCGGTCCTGGCCCGGAGCGCGGGGTCTACAAGACCGTGGATGGTGGAGTCACGTGGAAGCACCTGCTGTTCGTCTCGGAGAACACGGGGGCGATCGACATTGAGTTGAACCCGGCCAACGCGGACGAAGTGTACGCGGCCATGTGGACCGCTCGCCGTTACCCCTGGTCCATCGTCTCCGGGGCTACCACCGAGAACGGTATCTACAAGTCTACCGATGCCGGAGCCAACTGGCGGAAGATCGAGACCGGCCTCCCGGAAGGCGCGACAGGCAAGATCGACTTTGCGGTGACGCCGGCGGACCCAACCCGTGTCTATGCGCTGGTCGAAGCCGCTCCCGAGGTCGAGGGACTGTACCGGTCCAACGATCAGGGCGAAACCTGGCGACTGATCTCCAACGAGAACGGCATCATGCGAAGGCCATTCTACTACACCAACGTGGACGCTGACCCCAACGACCCGGACGTGGTCTGGGTAAACAACGAAGGGTTCTTCAAGTCAATCAACGGGGGCAAGGACTGGAGCCGGGTCTCTACGCCACACGGGGATAACCATGACATGTGGATCAATCCCGACGACACGAACATTTTCGTTCAGTCCAATGACGGCGGCGCCAATGTGACGTTCGATGGAGGCAAGACCTGGTCCACGCAGTCCAACCAGCCAACCGCTGAACTGTATCAAATCCACGCGGATGACCGGTTTCCGTACTGGATTTACGCGGGCCAGCAGGACAACTCCACCATCGCAGTGCCCAGTCTACCCGAAGGCACCCGCGCGGGCGGCGACACCGCCTTCTGGGAGGCAGTCGGAGGATGCGAAACGGGACCTGCGATTCCCAAACCGGGCGATGCAGACATCGTCTACAGCAATTGCAAAGGCCGTTTCGGGCGCTACAACCGCCGAACGGGTCAGGAGTGGCAATACTACGTCGGTGCCGTTGATGTCTACGGCGTCAATCCTGCTACGCTACCGTACCGGTTCCAGCGTGTGGTGCCCATCGAGGTCTCTCCGCACGACCCCAACACCGTCTACCACGGGTCACAGTACGTTCACAGGACGCGCGATGAGGGAGAAAACTGGGAGCAGATCTCGCCAGACCTGACCGCGTTCCGCCCCGAGAGGCAAGTTGTTTCGGGCTCGCCGATCACGCGCGACATCACAGGAGAGGAGCACTATTCAACGCTCTACGTCATCGAAGAATCGCCCGTGGAGGCCGGGGTCATCTGGACCGGATCCAACGACGGACTGGTGCAGGTCACCCGGGACGACGGTGAATCCTGGGTCAACGTCACCCCGCCTGGACTGCCACCCGAGGGAAGGATTCAGAACATTGATCTATCGCCGCACACAGCCGGCAAGGCATACGTTGCCGCGTACCGCTATTTGCTGGACGACTTCAAGCCGTACATCTTTCGGACGGATGACTACGGCGATACGTGGACGCTGCTTACCGACGGCTCCAACGGAATAGAGGATCACAATCCCACACGCGTGGTGAGGGAGGACCCCGATCGGGAAGGTCTTCTGTATGCGGGGACCGAATACGGCCTTTTTGCCTCATTCGATGATGGCGCCTCTTGGCTGTCCATGCAGGCAAACCTGCCCATCACGCCGATAACCGACCTGCGCGTGCATCGGAAGGACCTCGTGGTAGCCACCATGGGACGGTCGTTCTGGATTATGGATGACCTTTCGCCGCTCCACCAGATGACGACGGCGACGGCAGCCGAACCGGTGCATTTGTTCAGTCCACGCGACGCCTACCGTATGCGCTACGGTGGTTTTGGCCGTGGCGCGTCCATCCCGGAGTACCTCCCGTCTGGCGCGGTCATGTGGTACCACCTCGCGGCGGATCTGGACGCAGATCTGGAGCTTGAAATTCTGGATGCCGCGGGCACCGTCCTGAGACGATTTACCTCAGGGGAGCGGGAAGAGGCCGAACAGGAAACTCAGGGCATGCGGGGCCCCGTGCCCGTCCAGCCGGAGCCGGAATCAATCAAGAAGCAGGCCGGGCTGCATCGCTTCATTTGGGACCTCCGCCACGCAGGCGCGCTTGGCACCAACGGGCGACAGGGGCGCGGCCCCATGGCCGTTCCCGGAACCTACACGGTGCGCCTTGCCACTGAGGGTCAGTCCCAGACGGGTACCGTTACCGTCCATCCCGACCCGCGCGTTGAGGCTGACGGAGTGACTCAGGCGGACATGGCGAGGCAGTTGGCTCACAATCAGGCTGTCGGAGGGCAGCTTACCCGCCATGCCAGAGCCGTGATGGCCGTAGAGAAGGCACTGAAGGACCTGCCCGATGACGATGCGCAGCGTCCGGAACTGGAATCCCTCCGGAGCCGCCTGGTGACAGACAACTCCGACAGCTATCCGCCAAGGATGATAGACGCCCAGTTGCGCTACCTCTCAGGCATGACATCCAGAGCGGATCAGCGGCCCGGACGGGACGCCTACGAGCGTCTGGAGACGTTGACGGGGGAGTTGAATGTGTTGATCGAGGAGTTGGAGAGGCTGCTCGGAGAGCTGCCGCCCGGGGAGCCGACAACATCGGATCAATAAGTATGGGCTCCGGGTTTGGCGCGTGCTTGACGCCCTATCTTGGCGCGAATCCTTTCCCACACATTCCCTCCAGATGCGCCACGTTTTCATTCTTGCCACGATTGTCGTCATCGGCGCCGTTGCCCCGGTCCAGGCACAACTACCCGACGATCGCGTCCAGGAAACCGCCCCCGACTCGTTTCTGGTGGCGTTCGATTCCTCTACCGGGCCCTTCGAGATGATCATTCGCCGAGCCTGGTCTCCGGCTGCGGTTGACCGTCTGTATCATTTGGTGAGGGTCGGGTATTTCGACGATGCCCCCATTTTCCGGGTGGTCAAGGGGTACGTGGCTCAGTTTGGTATCCCCGCCAATCCCGCCGCCTACGACGCCTGGCGGCAAATGCCCGTCGTGGACGAACCTTCGATCGCGAGTAATCTGAGGGGAAGCGTCTCCTTCGCGCGTGGCGGCCCGCAGACGCGGACCACCCAGTTGTTTATCAATCTGGCCGACAACGTGGCCCTGGATTCGCTCATGTCCAACGGCATTCCAGGGTACCCGCCCATCGGAGAGATCGTTTCGGGAATGGCAGCGATAGATTCGCTCAACGGAGCCTACGGGAATGAGCCGTCCAGGCGGCAACAAGAAATCGCCGCAGGTGGCCGGGAATGGCTGGAAGCCAACTACCCGGGGCTGGACTGGATACGGACGGCTCGACTTAAGGACGATTAGCTCCGACGAAGGCCGTGGTCGGCCGCGGTCACGTAAGCTTCCATCAACGACTCGTAGCCGCGTTGCAGGAGTTGGGTTAACTTGCCCGGCACCCCGAACACTACGTCGTCAATCTGGCGCACCGGCGTCAGGCCACCGAACGTCCCGGTCACGAAGGCTTCGCTCGCGTTGGTGAGTCGGTCGAGGCCAAAATCATGCTCTCGAGCTGGCAGGCCCAGGCTGGCGGCGGCCTTCAGGACATTCGCCCGCGTAATTCCGGGCAGGCAGTGAAGCCCCGTTGAGGTCCAAACCTCGCGCCCCACAACCGCAAAGAAGTTGGTCGCGTTGCAGGTTGCCACGTGGCCGTTGGTGTCCAGCATCAAGGCCTCGTCGGCGCCCGCTTCGAGTGCTTCGTTGAGTGCCATCACTTCATGCAACTTGCTGTGGCAATTCAGTCGCTGGTCGAGTGTGTTGGGCGGAGGGCGCCTGACGGACACCGTTCGCAGCGCGATGCCTTGGTCCCAGACGGCAGGGTTGGCGCTCTTGTGTTCGGCGATGATCACGATGTTCGCCGGCGTGACGGTCAGTCGCGGGTCCTGGGAGGGGGTCTTTTTGGTGCCCCGCGTGATCATCACGCGGATGTGTGCCCCGTCCCACATCTGGTTGGCCGCGGCTGTTTCATATACGGCAGCGGTGAGTTCGGTCCGCGACAGGCCCGGGTCCATGCGCACGGCGGACAGGCCGTCGAACAGCCGATCGAAGTGCATTTCAAGAAAGGTGAGGACGCCGTGATGAAGGCGTAACCCATCCCAAATACCGTCACCAACCAGATAACCCGAATCAAAGACCGAGATGCGCGCGTCGTCGCGGGGCACAAGCCTGCCGTTGATCCAGATCAGGACGGATGCGTTGCGAGGGTCGGGGAGGGCGTCGTGGGTGCCGGATGGCATCAGATCGATGGGGAGTCCCGGACTACGCGGTGATGAGGCCAGTGCGAATAGAATATCGGACGAGGCCGGTAAGGTCTCGGATTTCCAATAGACTCATAATATTGCGCCGATGGGTCTCCACCGTCCGCGTGCTGATATTGAGTGTAACGCCAACTTCCTTGGACGTGTTGCCTTCGGCGATCAACTGCAGAATCTCCCGTTGACTCCAGAATTTTCTAGACATGTTTATAGTATCGCCTAAAGTAGCGACTCGGCCAACCCGTATAACTACTGATGTTCAAGTCCTGAGATACGCATTCGATCAAAAGCAGAAACGCCCCGAGTCCAGGTCCGGACTCGGGGCGCACCACGCCGGGTTGTGACCAGGCAGGTACTGAGAGGAGCTAGAAGATGTACCTCACTCCCAATTGGGCCTGCCAGCGCGAGAAGAGGCTTACATCGTCCGTGTAGGTGTTGGTGGCGCCGGTAAAGTTGAAGACTGGCTCACCGTCACCATCAAAGCGTGAGAGCACCAAAGGAGACGTCGCGCGCGGGTCTGCGATCTTGCGAACGCCCCAATCGCTGTTGAACATATTGACTGCGTTCAGAATGTCCAGACTGATCTGGACCCGGTGTCCGCGACCCGCGGCGTCAAATCCGATCTCATGCATGACGCGAATATCCACATTACCGTACCACGGATTGATGGCGCCGTACCGTTCGGCAATCTTGCCGCGGTTGTCGCTCAGGTATTCATCCTGCTCTATAAACTGCTCAAACTGGTGGGCCTGAACGCCAGCGGAATAGACCGAGTTACCGTCAAACCGAATCTCGCCTGGGTCGGTGGCGTCGTTCGGAATGTAGATCAGGTCGTTGCCACCAAAGCCGTCACCGTTGACATCGCCGGAGTACGTGAACGAGTACCGGTTGCCGCCAGCGCCCTGGAAGGTGTTGCCCTGCGCTATTTCCATAAAGACGCCCAGGCTGGTTCGACTGGTCGCGGACCAGTCGTGGCCGTACGTGGCTGAACCGACAATCCTGTGCCTATTGCCAAACTCGGAGTTTGACAGCGACGGGTTGTTCGGATCCCCCTGTACGGGACTCTCGGAAAAGAGCACAGACGCAATCTCCGTGGACTTGAACAGATTCTTGGCCTCCAGGAAGTTATAGGCCAGGCTCGTGCTCATTCCGTTCGAGAAACGCTTCCGAATCTGGGCGGTCAGGTTGAAGTTGTAGCCTTCGGACGCGTTGTCAATGATGTATACACCGGCGCCTTCAAAAGGGAAGGCCTCATTGAGTTCGTTGAAGCCAAAGCCGCCGTAATAGGGACGGCCGTCCTTCAGGGTGCGGGCAGGAGCCTTGAGGTCTCCATTGCGAACCACCACCGAGTTGATGTCTTTGCTGTAGAGAAGTTCAAGTGTCCCAAGCAGACCAGATCCGAAATCATGATCCACGGCCAGATCCAGTGTCAGGACCTGTGGCCACTTGAAGTCCGACGTCATGGCGTTCAGGTCAAACGACCCCTGGAGGACAGAGTTGGCCTCCGCGCCTCCATTGAGGCTGGTCGGGTCTTCGCTCTCGCCTTCGCGGGTGATCACGGGATTGCCGACCGGGTCAATGTTCGGATTGAAGCCGGGATTGGAGATCACGTTGCCAATCCAGACGAAGGGTACCCGTCCGGTAAAGATCCCCACGCCGCCCCGGACCTGCGTAGTACGATCACCAGTCACATCATAGTTAAAGCCTACCCGCGGCGAAAACAGGGGTGAGGTGCCCGCCAGTTCTGCTTGATCAATCGATTCCGGGTTGTCATCCTTGTCCAGCAGCGACAGGCCCGTAGAGTATGGATTGGCGACAGGATCGGTGAAGTACATCGGCATATCCATGCGGATGCCGTACGTCAGGCTCAGCCTGTCATTCATCAGCCATTCGTCCTGGGCGTAGACCGAGAACTGGCCTACTTCGATCTTTTCGCCCTTGAAAGGACCGCCTCCAACCATACCGTTCAGGTCCATTTGATCCGGATTGGTCGGATCGGTCGCCCACATGAAGTCATCCAAGGAGAAAAACGTGGTGGCCGCGAAGGGGAGTCCGAAAAGCCCGTGCCGGAATATGTTGAACGAGTTGAAGAACCGGAACGTCTCGAAGGTGGCGCCCACGGTGAACACATGCTGGTCTGCGAACAGGCTGAAGTTGTTTGTGAGTTGCATGACATCCTGGTCCAGGATGTTGTGTATCGAGAAGGGCTCGTGTCCGACGGTGGTGTACGTAGCGCCTCCATCTCCAATCTCGAGGGTCGGGAAATCGGTCGAGAACGGTTCCCGATGATCGCGGAAGCGGTTGAAGCTGGCAAAGAACCGGTTCGCCCAGCCGGTGGAACGGCTGTTGACCTCGAGCGCCAGGGAGTGCAGGTTGTTGTTGATCCGGTAGCCCGAGTTCGAGAAAGGGAGCGATGTCTCATTCGGGCCACGTCCGGTACCGGCAAAGCTCAACACGAAAGGGTGGGGACCCTGTTCGCGGGATGCATCCATGTAGTTGTACCGGAGAGATAGGTTGTGATTGTCGTTGATATTCCAATCAAGTTTGGCAATCACCTTCTCGTTGTCCGTGGCATGCGTGTAGTCCTGGTATACGCCAGGGTCGTATCCGTATGCGGAGATCATGCGATCCTTGATGGTGTCCAACACTTCGGACGACACCCGCGACGTGCCAACGCCACCGGCCAGACCGCCAGCACGGAAGTTGGTGCCCGGGTCTTCGCGGCGCTCGATCTCCGCATTCACAAAGAAGAACAGCTTGTCTTTCTTGATGGGACCACCCGCAGAAAAGCCCGACTGCATGAACGACAGCGATGGGTTCTGGAACACCGTTGAGCCGCTCACTTTGTTGCCAACCATGTCCTGATTTCTCAGGAACGAGTAGACCGATCCTGTGAGTTGGTTGGTGCCACTCTTGGTGACCTGGTTTATTCCGGCTCCTGTGAATCCGCCCTCGCGGACGTCGAACGGAGCCACCGAGACCTGAACCTGTTCGATCGCGTCGTAGGGGACTGGCTGGGCATTGGACTGCCCCCCGGGCTCCGGGGCGTCGAGACCGAACGGGTTGTTGTAGTAGGATCCGTCCAGCGAGATGTTGTTGTAGAGCCAGTTGCGGCCACCAAAACTGAGATTTCCGTCAGACCGGGGGTCCAGCCGCGTCAGATCGCGCGTGGATCGCTTGATGGACGGCATGAGAGCGACCTGCTCGAGACTGATGGTTGTCGCCGCACCCGTTCGGTCAGAGTTCATTACGTCGTCAATTTCCGCAACGACGAAGATCTCCCCCCCTTGGATCACCTGCTCCGAGAGGGTAAAGTCCAGTTGGAGGTTCTGGGCCAAGTTGACAAACACGTTGGCCTGGACTGCGCTTTGGAATCCGATGAACGAAACGGTCACCGTGTAGGGGCCACCCACACGCATGTTGGGGATGTTGAACTGGCCCCCCGTCCGGACCGCAGTTCCGTACCTGGTGCCGCTGGGTGCGTGAAGCGCAATGACATTCGCGCCCGGGAGAGGCTCACCGGCGGTGTCCAGGACGAGGCCGTTCAGTGCCCCGGTCGTGACGCCCTGGCCCAGGGCGGGGGTTACAAGAATGCCGGCGCCCAAAAGCGCCAGAAGGAGGAGAAGTTGTTTCCGTTCCATGGGGGTTGTTCGGTCGGGATGGGTATTCAACAGGAGTTCTGAATAGGTAAGCGCGAACTTTCGCTGACCCAACACTGTGCCTCCATAAGTTGTCCACAGTGTGATTGTTGTATATACAATCATTATGAGGTACCATATGGTATGCGACTCGAGGACGAAATCAGGCAAACCGTGTTCGGGGACCCCTTCATGAAGGCCGTCCTCAACGTCTTGGTTACCGCTGATCGTCTGGGCGCCCATGCCAACGCGACCCTGAAGCCGTTTGGCCTCTCGAAGGAGCAGTACAACGTGCTGCGGATTCTCCGTGGCCAACATCCGCTTCCCGCTCCGCTTCGGTCGGTCACTGAACGCATGGTCAGCCGCTCGTCAAACGCCACCCGGCTCGTAGAGAAGCTGCGCGCCAAGAATTTGGTGGATCGAACGACATGTCCCTCAAATCGGCGTCAGGTAGACATCCTGATCACCGCGGAAGGACTGGCCTTGCTGGATGCGATCGATCCCTTGATGCAGGCAGGAGGTAACGCCACGGGCACCCTGTCGATTGAAGAGGCGGAACAGTTGAACCTCCTCCTGGACAAGATGCGCGGCACCCCTTAAATGCACCCCATCGAAGTGAACGACCAACAGAACGCGGCCCCTAAACTCGTAGCCCTTCTTGGAAGTGTGCGACCCGGCAACTACACCTCCCGGGTGTTTTCATTGGTAGAGGATGAAGCGCGGGTTCGCGGCATTCACCTGGACGTCGTGGATCCTACCCACATGGAGCTTCCGCTACCCGGACGGGCACCCTCTCCAGACAGCGACCGCCTTCGGGAGATGGTCTTGGCGGCGGACGGTGTAATCCTGGTGACACCTGAATATCACGGGAGTTACTCAAGCGTGATGAAGCTGGTCATCGACAATCTCGGTTTCCCCTCATCATTGAAAGGGAAGCCCATCGCCCTCTTGGGAGTAGCGGCCGGGCGCATCGGCGCGATAAAGGCCCTGGAACACCTCCGGAGCGTCGCATCTCATGTAGGCGGTCTGGTGCTTCCTGGCCCTGTCTCAGTACCAAACGTGAACGGTGCCTTCGACTCGGAAGGCGGCATGATCGATGCCCGGACTGAAGAATTGGTGCGAGGCGTGGTAACGGGCCTTCAGGACTATATCCTGCGCACCGAATGCCCCAAGTTTACCCTTGAGCGCATGATGCGTGAGCAGGCGGCCTGACACTAGTTGCCCGTGTCTCCCGCGGGTAGCTCCAGGCCCCAGGTTCGCCCCTTGTCTACGGCCGGGACTCCCTTCTCCAACCAAACCGGTGCGGGGGCGTCCATCAGGTAGTGATCAAAAAACTGCTGCATCCGCGTGGTCCAATCCACCCGTTTCCAGTAGGGTAGCGGCCAGTGGGGCTCGCCGTTGTAGTTGATCAGCCAGGCGGGTTTGCCCAGGCGCCTGAGTCCCACGAAGAGTTCGATTCCCTGGTACCACGGAACGGCCCCGTCGTGGTCATTGTGCAGGATGAGGAGCGGGGTTTCGACCTTATCGAGCCAAAAGATCGGCGAGTTCTCGATGTAGCGCAGGGGTTTCTCCCAGATCGTGCCACCAATGCGACTCTGGGTACGCTCGTACTGGAACGCACGCGAAACGCCACTTGCCCAACGGATTCCGCCATACGCAGAGAACATATTGGCCACGGGAGCGCCGGCTTCGGCAGCCGCAAAGAGGTTGGTCCGGGTAACCATGTACGCAATCTGATAGCCGCCCCAACTGTGGCCCTGCACGCCGATCCGGTCGCGGTCCACAAACCCCCGGTCCATTAGCCCCGTGACTCCCGGCATGACCGCATTCATGGCGCTCTCGCCGGGGTAGCCAATCTTGTACGGGATGTCCGGGACAAACACCAGATACCCCCGGCTCGCGTAGAACGTGCGATTAATCACGGACCTTCCCGGGGCCGGGGTTTGGTGCGCATGCAGTCCGTCGGTGGACCGCTCATAGAAGTAGACCATCATGGGATACTTCTTGCCTGGGTCAAAGCCTTCCGGCTTGTAGAGAATGCCCTCGAGCCGGTCCCCATCGGTCGAGGTCCAGTTGACCAGTTCCGCGGTGCCCCAGAGGTACTCGGACTGCTGTGGATTGGCGTCGCTCAGTTGCGTCCAGTCATCAAATGAGTCGTCGGTCACCCACAGGTTTGGAAATTCGCTGTAGCTCTCGCGGGTGAGCATCAATTCATCGCTCTTTGCTGCCTTGTTTGGCGTGCCAAACCGAACGCCCGCCATGGTCAGTTCTTCCAGCTTCGCGCCAGGGCCGTCCAACTCAAGCCGTGCAAACCCCGATGACCGGTCCTTGGTGTCGAATACCGAGAGTACCATGGGCGCCGTCAGATCCACCGTGCGGACGTCGGGGTCCAACCGGACATGACGGTATCGTTTACCGGACTTTCGACCCTGGGAAGTGAGCTGGCGAATCCTCCCGTTTGGCTGGGCGGCCCAGATATCATAGCGGTCGTAGAACACGAAGCTCCTTCCGTCGGAAGACCAACCCGCGGCGCCGTTGGAGCCGGGAATCGCTGGAGAGTCATGCAGTTCGTTCTCGAACCTGACGCCGGGCGGAGGGGTAATGGCCGATGTGCCTACCGACCGGGGATTGGCGGACCAGGACGTAATTTTCCAGGTCAGATCCTCTCCGTCCCACCAAGCCAGTGACGTGCCATCGGGCGAGGGCGTGACGCCAGACCGAATCCCTTCCAGCACCAGGGTGCGGCTCCCGGTCTCCGTGTCGATGGCGTACACATCGCGCCAGCCCGGGGTATCCCAGGATCCTTCAGGCATATAGCGGTCGTCCGTAGTTCCGAAGACGGCCGCGCCATCGCCGTGTCTCTGATTGTCTACCGTTTGGATATTCTCGTCTGCCAGTTGGACCAATGTGCCTGTGGCCAGATGGGCAACGGCTGAATAGGAGCGACGCAGTTCTCGTTGTCGATTGACAAGCTGTGTCGTCATGATCTCCTTGTCTGTCCAACTCCAGATATCCATTTCCACCTTCTCCGCGTCCGGTCGGAGGTCTTCTACCTCGGCCGCCGGCCGCGGGGCGGTCTGGAAATAGAGGCGCTCCCCGGAATCAGAAAAATCCAGCGATCCGTTTTCGGAGATCTCCCATCCGTCCGGGATTCCAGCCTGGTCGGCCGCGGCCAGGACGGCCGCCAGGTCAGCAGACCCCAGCATGCTCCGGTACAACCGAAAAGTCGGCTGATCGGCCTCGAAATCGCCAGCGTTGCTCACAAACGCAACCTGAGTGCCTTGGTCGTCCAACGCGAGTTGTCGGTAAAAACCTTCGCCAGCGGCCACTGGAGCGCTATCCCCGGTCGAAGTCCTTACCGCGTAGACCCCGTCGGCAACTCCGTGCTTGCTCTCGGCGGTGTATACAAGCCATTTGCCGTCGTCGGAAAACAGGTAGTCCAGCACCGATGCGTACTCGTACGAGGCCCCTCCGTCAAGGTCCAGGAGCAGGAGAGTCCGTCCGTCCTGCTTGTCATGCGGCGCTTCTGCTGCCGTGGTGTCCCGGGTCGTTTCGGTCTCCCGATCCAGGAGTACTGCGGCGTAGGAGCCGGCCTCCTTTGGGACTTGAAAGCTGCGGGCGGGGCCGTACATGGCGATGTCTCCCGACCCGAGGGACAGTACTGCCAGACTGTCTTTGGGCAGATCATCGCGCTTCGTGCCATCTACCTGCGCCTGTCGGGTGGAGTCGTAGGATGGATGAACCAGCGCGACCAGGTAGTCGGACGCGAATCGCGGGTCATCTCCGCGGCTCAGTACGAAGCGGTCATCACCGTGCGTGCGCTTGACAACGACTCGTCCATCTCCAATTGTGTCCGGTGCTTCCCGCCAGACAGCCCATCGGCCATTGTCGGAGAGGCCCTCGTCCGAGATGACCTTCCAACGAACGTAGTCTGCGTGCTCAAGCGCTTGCTTTTGCTGCGCGATCGCGGTGGAAGCGAAAAGGACAAGGGCTGCGGTACAGAGAGCAGATCGGAGATTCATGGCGCGCAGGGAAGGTTGTGCGCCACAATCTAGCCATCCGGTGGTCAGGCAGCGCAGCGGCTTTCGCCTCGCTTGTCCACGTACATGGCCTGATCAGCATCCTGAAGAAGGTCTGCGAAGTCCTCGTGCCGATCCGCGTCGTAGACAGCCAAACCAACACTGTACCGGAGGTACCGCTGGGGCTCCTGGAACGCGTTTCGGGCCTGGACCAGGCTGGCCAGTTTCTCGAGTGGTCCTGCCAATTGTTTCGGAGAGGCCGTGGCCCGCATGACACAGAATTCGCCGCCTCCCAGGCGGGCAACGATTTCGGAATCATTGAAAGCACTCTGCAGGCAATTACTGAACTCGTTCAGCGCTTTGTCGCCCTCTTCGTGTCCGTATGTGTCGTTGATGGCCTTGAAGCCATCCAGATCGAAGAAGAGAACAGACAGTGCAGCGCCCGTGCGCCGGCTGATGGAAATCAAGTTCTTGCCGGTCAGGTAGAGTCCGCGGCGGTTGACGAGCCCTGTGGCCTCGTCCAGCGCGGCCAGTTCCAGCGCGGCCAATTCACGTTCTGCCAGGCCACCCAGATCTGCCAGCATCTTGGCTTCCGCCTCGGCGAATTCGCGGGGCTCGCGATCAATGATGCAGAGCGTCCCGATCTTGACTCCGTGCGCGGTCAGGGGATACCCGGCATAAAACCGAATATTGGGATCCCCGGTCACGAGCGGGTTGTCGTGAAAGCGCTCGTCCTCGAGTGCATTGGGCACCACAAAGACATCATCCTGGAGGATGGCATGGGAGCAGAAGGCCACGTCGCGGGGTGTCTCCGATACGTCCAGGCCAATGCAGGACTTGAACCACTGCCGATCCTCATCGACAATTGAGACCAACGCAATCGGGACACGGAAGAGCCGCTTGGCCATCCTGGTCACGACGTCAAAGCCCTCCTCATTGGGGGTGTCGAGGATTCCGAGAGCGCGAAGGCGCTTCAGCCGAACGGCTTCGTTGGGAGGTAAAGGAGCTTCAATCACGGTGGGATGCGTTTTAAGTTCTCCGTGTATCGACCCGTACCAGCACGTCCTTAATCAGGGTAATTCCCTGGAAAGCCCCCGGGGAGCGGCGTCGCTAGTGCGCGGCCACGTCCTCCAGTTCGACGTCCGCCTGGAAAGGGCGCACCGAAAACGACCGGCCTCCACAGGCAGCGTGGCGGTAGCGGCCGGAATCAAAGTCCCGGCGAGGCTCCCGGTGGTAGTTGCGGAGGCGTTTCCCGCACGTGTCGCACCAAAGACTGTACTTGGGGTCCACGCCCATGGTGGCGTACGAGCAGCGTGTGGAGGAGCAGCCGATTGCTTTCGCGATGCGACGCCAGGCCGGGCCGTGGCCAGCCGCGGGGCCTGCAAGCGCATGCGCGATCTCGTGCAGAACCGTGTCCCTAACCTCGGTAGCGTCATTGGCGCGCACGTAGTACCGGGATAACCCGATCACCCGTTCACGGTAGCGGCAGACGCCAACACGCGTCCGCGCATTGTCAAAGCGGAATCCCCATCGATGAAGGCCATGCTGGCGCATGAGGTCTGTGGCAAGCGTCTCGGCGTCTGAAAGCAGCATGGGCTCGGCAACGGGAGGACGCACAATCTGATCCCGAACCAGTACGTGATTGCACCCACTTTCGCACTCGGGACGCACCGGGTATACTGCACATCCTCCCCACAATCTCATGGACGATATGCCGCGCCGGATCCTTCTCCTGACCGCCCTCCTCGCACTCACGGTCTCCTCCGTCTCTGCCCAGGCGCAAGAAACTGAATCGCCCTTTCGGCCGCTCGACCTTGCGACGCCCAACACGGTCCGAAACGCCTCGGGGCGTCCTGGCGCGGACTACTGGCAGCAACGCGCGGACTACCGCATTGCGGCTTCGCTCGACCCGGCCACCAACGTCCTCGCCGGCAAGGAGACCATCCGCTACGAGAACCATTCGCCCGATGCGCTGGGCATCTTGTGGATGCACGTAGAGCCCAACATGTGCGCTCCGGGGAGCGTCTCCAATACCCTTCGGCAGCCCCCCCTGGTTTTCCTGGGGGCCATCTTTGATTTTTCCTGCCAGGGATTCGAGGGCGGGCTTACCCTCAGTCGCGTAGCCGTTGGCGGAAGGGAAGTGCAGCACCACGTCTTCGGCACGACCATGCGATTGGATCTGCACAGCGCACTGGCCGCGGGCGCCTCTGTCGAAATCCAGATCGAATGGAACTACGTGTTGCCTCCATACGGGATGGCCAGAATGGGACGGGATGGGTCGCTGTACGAGGTGGCGCAATGGTATCCGAGAATGGCCGTTTACGATGACGTGAAGGGCTGGAATAACGAGCCGTACATCGGGGCGGGAGAATTCTACCTGGAGTATGGAGACTTCGACGTGGAGCTTACCCTTCCATCAGAATTCGTCGTGGCCGCCACGGGCGTTCTCCAGAACCCGGAGGAAGTGCTCTCCGCCGCCCAGCGGGATCGACTGCGCCAGGCCATGACTTCCGCGGATCCGGTGTCCGTAATCACCAAAGCCGAAGCCGTCGCGGCCGGCGGCAGGGCGGAGCAAGCCACTTCGGGCGGCCAAAAGACCTGGCATTTCCGCGCCGACATGGTGCGGGATTTCGCCTTTGCGGCCAGCCCAGACTACCGGTGGGATGCCACGAATTGGGACGGCATCCTGATTCAGACCATGTACCGGTCGACGGCTCCCTTGTGGGAGGAAGCCATTCTCATGTCGCGGGAATCGATCCGGCACTTCAGCGAGAAGTGGTCCCGCTACCCCTATCCGCACGCCACAACCGTCGAGGGGCCCATTGAGGGCATGGAGTACCCCATGTTGACCTTCGTGCCGGATTTCACGGCCCGGGAAGATCTCCACTGGGTGGTCTCTCATGAGTTCGGGCACGAGTGGTTTCCGATACTCGTTGGCTCAAACGAGCGGCTCTATCCGTGGATGGACGAGGGGTTCAATACGTATATGGACCTGGAGGGCGCGTCCGAATATTTCGCCGGGACGGATTACGGAGCCTCCATTCGACGCAACCCGCTGGCTCTGTATACCGACAACGCCATTCCTGGAGAGGAGCAAGCCATGGGCACGGCGGCGGCCGAACAATCCAATCTGTTTTGGACGGCGTATCAGAAGCCCGCCTTGATGTTGACCCTTCTGAAGGAGGAGGTCCTTGGTCCGGCCAGGTTTGATGCCGGGTTCAAGGCCTACATAGCCGCCTGGTCCAACCGGCATCCCACGCCGGCGGATTTTTTCCGGATCATGCGGGATGTTTCAGGTATGGATCTGGATTGGTTCTGGCGGGCGTGGGTTCTTTCGCCTGCCCGCCTTGACCAGTCCGTCCGCGGTGTTGTGGCCGGTGACGACGGTCGAACGACCATCACGATCGCCAACAAGGCGGACATGGTGATGCCGGTAGAGCTGCGGATTGATTTCGCCGGAGGCATCAGCGAAACCGTCCGACTGCCCGTCGAGATGTGGAATCAGGGACCCCTGTTTGCCTGGACCGTGCCGGGGACCAGGGCCGTGACCCGTGTAGTGATCGATCCGCGGGAGGTTTACCCGGACGATGATCGAGGCAACAACTCCTGGCCGAGGTAAATCCTAGTTGCTTCCCGAGGACCAGTGCACGGCCTTGACCTTCCATCCGCCTTCGCCGTGCTCCAGCACCATCAGTTCTGCCGAGGTCATGTCAATTTCTCGGTCGCGGTAGCTTCCGAAAAGACGCGAGGTCGAGACCGACCAGGCGGTTGCACCCGACATTTGCACGTCGGCGGTCAGGGGTTCCCGGGTCATGGCGGACAGAAACGCACCGTCGCTGTGAAAATGATGGGACAGGTAGCCGTCCCTGGTCTCAACATTCCCACCCTCCACGATTCGGACGTTCTCGGCCAGCAGGCTGGCCGCCGCGGTCGAATCGTTGGCCACGATGGAGGCTCTGAACGCCTCAACGGCGTCACCAACGGCCGTCTCAGACATATCGTCCCCGACATGCATGGCAGCGTCGTGATCCATGTCGTCGGCATGTGAGGCTTCGCCCGACGGATCAGCGCAGGCGGCCAAGGCAACAATCAGAAGGAGGCTTGTTATTGTTTTCATGCGGAAGGGGGGTGGTTAGGACGACGCGCCGGGTAGCGGAAGCGCATTCCAGAGTTGGTATGGTAACCCTGCTACTTCAGGTCTCCCTCTGAAACAGGATCTGCCTCGACTTCTTTTTCTTCCTCGGGCGCTTCGAGCGTTTTGAGGACCATCTCCCAGTCGAACTTCTCGCCCACGCCGCGGACGTAGTAGTCCATCCATGCCATCTCGGAAACCGATTTTACGAGCCGATTCCGAGCGTCGGGAATGCCGTGGCTCTGGCCCGGATACATGAACAGTTCGGTGGGCACTCCCAGCTTTTTCAGGGCCATGTGGAGTTCCACGGACTGTGGGCTGGGCACGCGAGGGTCGCCTGCAACGACGTGCACCATGGTTGGCGTCTTGGCGTTCGCGATGTACTTGAGCGGACTCTGATCCCAGTAGGGCTCAAAGTTTTCGTACAGGAAATCGTCGCCGATGTAGAATTGCCGGTTCCGCTGGACATCGCTTTGCGCATACATCGAAATCCAGTTCATCGTCCCTGCGCCGGATGAGATGGCCTTGAAGCGGTCGGTGTGCGTGAGAATCCAGTTTGACCAGTGGCCGCCTGCGCTCCAACCAAAGGCGCCCATGCGATTGCCATCTACGATACCCTCATCGATCAGGTGGTCCACGCCGGTCATGATGTCCTCGAACCCGAGCGTGAAGTAGTCGCCGACGATATCCGTGCGATGGGCATTGCCGTAGCCCGTCGAGCCGCGGTAATTCGGCTGGAAGTGGACGTAGCCGGCACCGGCGTAGACCGTGGCATTATTGTCGAACCGGACCACATCTGCACTGGCGGGTCCGCCGTGAATGTCGACCACCAGCGGGTACCGCTGGCCTTCGCGATAGCCAATGGGGTACGTGAGCACCCCACCCACGAGGTTGCCATCGGAGGCCGTCCACTCGATCTCCTCCATCCGCGGGACGTCAAAAGTAGCTATCTGCGGATTGGGCTCGACAAGTTGGACCCAGGATGATGGGTCATCGGCATGATCCATGCTTTCGACCGCATATTCGGCCGTCTGCGTTTTGGCATCCGAGTAGCTGGCCAGCAGCAGGCCTGAATCTTCGTCCCGAGAGATGGACAGGGAGGCTGGCAGGTTTGTCAGCTGCTGCACAGCACCACTCCTGAGGTCCAGCGCATGCACTTGACGGGTTGCCCGCACACCAGCTCCGAAGTAGTACGTGTTGCCGTCGTCCGAAAAGAAACCGCCGCCGATTGAGTTGTCGAAGTCTGCTCCAAGTTTGCGAAACGCGCCGCCCGCTTCTTCTACGTCGCGGACGTACAGCTTCCGCTCGGTCATGGTATATCGCGTTAGGTCGTCCGCCGCCGAAAACGCAACCAGTCGGCCGTCTGGAGAGAAGATTGGGCCCGATTCTGACACTTCGTAGTTGTCGGTCAGGCGTTCGATGCCGCCCGTCTCCGCGTCCATCAGGAAGAGGTCACTGTAGAGCGATGAGACTGTAATATTGCGCTCGTACCGTGCGACCGATCCGCCGCGAATGCCAATCCACCGGCCGTCGTCGGAGATCGTGAACCCATCCACGCTCATGTCCGGGTTGTTGGTGAGTTGGCTCGATAACGCCGAAGCCACGGTCACCCTCCAGAGGTTGGTCAGTGGCGTCTCCTGGTTCTTTACGTCCACCGTGAAGCCTTTCTTCTTGCGCTCCTTGTCGGACTCGTCAAATGAATCGTCGCGAGTGAAGTAGATACTGCCGCTGTCTGGGGCCCAGTCCCACTGATCAACGCCAGCCTCGCCGTCCGTGAGTTGGAACGGGTCTGCGTCTACCAGTTCATCGGCGGACAGCGAGAACAACTGCTGTTGGCCCGATTCGCCAGCCCGAAAAACCAGAAGGGAGCCATCCGGGCTGAACTCGAAGTCGGATACGCCACCTTCGGCTTCGGAAAATTTCTGGGCTTCCCCGCCGTTAGGGTTCATGCGGAAGAGCTGCCGATCGCCACCGTCTTCCTCACGGCTGGAGACAAAAAGAAAGGCCGAACCATCCGGAGTCCATGTCGGGGACGTCTCGTCCGCGTCCTGGGTGTACGTCAGTCGGCGGTCAGAAGGGATGCCTTCACTCGTCGAGACCAAATGGATATCGGTCTGGGGTTTGTCCGTCTTCCAGTCTGGTGTGGTGAGCGTGTAAAGCATCCACTGCCCGTCGGGACTGGGCTCCCACGAGCCGGCTCGGCGCATTTCCTGCGCATCCATGAAAGTCATGGGGCGGGTCTGGGCAGTGACGGAGGCGGCGCTGAGGAGCGCGACGAGGGCGAGTGTCAGGTGTCTGGACATTGCTTGCGGTGGAGGCGGGAAGGCGCGTTGCGTCAAATAGTATAACTGAACGCCGAGATGGCGCGCAAGGAATCTGCAAGTCTTCGACTCCCTGGCTTACCGCGGGTCAATTCAGCGACACAAAGCAGATGGTATTGTTGAAATAGCCGGCGTCCGCCCGGCCGCCTTTTAGCATTCAACCGAGCAAACGCGCTCATACGAATCGTCGGACGACACATTTTGTTAGGATTCAGCGTAGAGGGTGTTCTGCGGCCGTGCGAATGTCTCCGAGCGTGCTGATGCTTCGCAGGTCGTTATCTGGAATCCAGGACACCAATTGGAGCCCTCTGAGTCAAAATATCTGGAGTCGTGCCGGGAAATGGTCGAGCGGAAACTGGACTGGGGTCCGGTTAACGAGTGGAGAACCGCGGACTTTGAGGATCTGAGCGAGCGCATCGCCGCCGATGCCGGGCGCACGTTGGGAGCCACGACGCTCAAGCGTGTCTGGCGACGGGTTCGTTATGAAAGCAGCCCGAGCAATAACACCCTCGGTACGCTTGCCATGTACGTGGGGAGTCCCTCGTGGCGGGCCCTGAAACGAGCGTTGGATGGACCCACGCCTGGGTCGGAGATCGGCTTGGAGGCTGGGTAGCCAGCACCCACGCGTTCCCGATTGCAAGGTGCTGTTGTGGCGTCCGCCCTGTCCGCGCTCCACTGTGCCCCGGGATGGGCGGGAATTCACTTCGATATACTTCTATCCCGGCCACTACTGGGCAAAACTGTTGGCCGACGAGGTGGTAGTTCGCGAACACTCGCTGCTTATTCCCACGGACGGCTGGCTTGGGCTCGTAGAAGTGGGCGGGCCGACTCCGCTCTATGTGACCTTGGCGGACCGTGCGACCGACGGCGTTCTCGAGCCAGGCGCGGGGTGGTGGGAGAACGGCGACCCTGGCGTAGCTACGGGAGAGATGGCGTTGAGCTACTTCCTGGTTGGCGGATTTCCCGCGCTGTCAGACCGCGACTTTGTCTTTACCAGCGAAGTCAGGATGGAAAGCAGCGGGGTGTGCAGGAAGGCCCAGGTCATTCTGATCGGTCAGCATGGGCGCATTTCCATCCCACTCAGTATTCCCGGCTGCACCGCCGACCTGAATGTGGTGGCAAGCGAGCGTCAGATATCAGGGCGCAACACGGATCTGAGCAGGCTTGGATTGCCGTTTGACGGGTGGCACCGGGTATCTGTCGATGGCAAAGACGGCTTGGTGAACGTCGAACTCGATGGTCGGCAAGCCTATCAAGTCTCGTATGACGAAAGTCTCGGAGACATTGTGGGTATTCGCTTCAGGTTTATGGGTCAAGGCATGGCGCGGAACGCGGTTCTTGCCACTAGTTCGGAGCCAGGCACCGCGCTTTAGAGCCTGGGCCGTAGAGCCGGTCCATGGAGTTTGGGGCGAATGGAACGTGGCCGAATGCGTCGTATTGTTCGACAACCCCCAGATCGATCCCACATGGCGAGCCAGAACAATCCCATCGGGCTTATTGCCCTCCTTCTCCTGACCTTGCTCCCCCTCGGATGCGAGTCTGGACCGACTACCGCCAGACCGCGCAGCGCCGTTTCCGAGCCAGCAGGTGGACCGTCAACAGCCGAACAGATGACGGCAGCGGCGGCGGCTTTTCTTGGTTCGCTGAGCGAAGAGGCCCGGCAAATCGCCCGCTTCACGTTGGAGGAGGATCAAACCCCCACCGGCTGGAGCAACCTCCCGGCCTCCTTTGTCTCCCGCGTGGGCGTGCGTTACGGAGATCTGGATGGGACCCAGAGGCGTCTGCTCCATGGACTGTTCCGGGCATCGACGAGCAGTCAGGGGTATCAAAAAATCGCGGGCATAATCCGCTTGGACGGAGTGCTTCATGAGGAAGCGTCTGCTGCCGTTTCCGCCGGGACGCGCCGGCTTCCGCCAGATCTCGTGGAGAGTTGGACGCCGGAAAACTACTGGGTGTCTTTTTACGGGACCCCTGGCGAAGACGAAGAGTGGGCCTGGCTTCTATCCGGCCATCACCTCGCGGGCAACTTTACGGTGGCCGGCAATCGAACCAGTTTTACCCCCATGTTCCTGGGTGCCGAGCCGAACGAAGTGCAGGAGGGGCTGGAGGCGGGCTGGAAAATCCTGAGCCACGAGCCCGCCCGCGGTATCGAGGTGATGCAGTCGCTTTCGGGCGCGCAGCAGACACATGCAACGCTGCAGGGCGACGTGCCACGCGACATCTTGGCGGGCCCCGGAAACAAGGGGCGGCTTACCGCGCTAGAAGGTCTCTCGGTGGCCGAGATGACGGAGGACCAGCAGCGGCTTGTGTGGGCCGTGGTCCAAGAGTTCGTGTCGAATGCAGATCACGATGCTGCCGACGCACAACTTCAGCAGATTCGGGACGATGGTCTCGCCAGTCTTCATTTCGCCTGGCTTGGGCCATGATGAATACACCCGGGATCCACCACGTCACCGCCATTGCCGGGACGGCCTCCAGAAATGTCGCGTTCTATCGGGATGCGTTGGGGCTTCGACTCGTCAAGAAGACGGTCAACTTTGACGACCCGTATACCTACCATTTGTACTACGGCGACCGGACTGGGCAGCCCGGCTCCATTCTGACGTTTTTTCCTTTCGCCGATGCACAGCCCGGTCGAACCGGGACAGGCATGGTTCAGGAGACCGCATTCTCGGTGGCCCCGGACTCGCTGGATTCCTGGTTGGAGCGCTTCGCCCAGATGAGCGCACAGGACACGTATCCCGGCTTTGATTTCTCCGCGCCGGAGTCCCGATTTGGGGAGACCGTTTTGCGGTTCACGGACCCGGACGGGCTCCATTTGGCGTTCGTCGGTCGAGAGGACTCGCAAGTGCCTCACGGGACTTTTGATGCGGTCACCCTCGGGTCAAGAGATCCGGAAGCGACCGCCGGAGTCCTGACTGACGTCCTCGGATATTCTCATGAGGCAGAGGAGACAGGAAGGTCCCGATTCATCTCGGGTCATGGCGGCAGTGCCGATCGAATCGACCTGATCCAGAGCAGCGAGTTGCGACGCCCGGGTGCAGGCACCGTGCATCACGTGGCGTTCCGCGCGGCTGATCCCGATGAGCAGCTTGAGTGGCAGGACCGCGTCGCCGAGGCTGGCCTTTCGGTCACGGAGGTGAAGGATCGCCAGTATTTCAAGTCCATCTATTTCCGCGAGCCCGGCGGCGTCTTGTTCGAGATAGCGACGGACCCGCCCGGTTTTTCGGTCGACGAGCCGGAAGAAACCATGGGGGAGGCGTTGAAGCTGCCGCCTTGGCTTGAGTCCCGGAGAGAGGCCATCGCCGCAAGACTTCCGTCCCTGGACGCCGCGTGAACACCCTTCCACAATGACCGATCTGCACACTTCCTCTGAGGCGCTGGTTGCCGGAGCCCCGGCCGCGGCGGCCCGCGCAGGCGTGGTCCTGATACACGGACGCGGCGCGAGCGCGGATTCGATGCTGGACTTTGAGCGGGCGCTGGATGTGGACGCTGTCGCGTATCGCGCGGCGGAGGCTGACGGACGCATTTGGTATCCCGAGAGTTTTTTGGCTCCATTGGACAGGAACGAGCCATACCTGTCTGCCGCTTTGGCGCGCATCGACGCGGAGGTCAACGCGCTCCTGGCATCCGGATTGCCAGAGCAGAAGATCTGCCTGCTGGGCTTCTCCCAAGGCGCGTGCCTGTCCCTGGAGTACGCGGCCAGAACGGGGCGGCATCTTGGCGCAGTCCTGGCGCTTAGCGGTGGGCTGATTGGGTCTGCCCAGTTGGGTTTGGGCAGGGACGATGCCGACAAGGCCTTCGAGTATGATGCGAACCTGGCATCCACCAAGTTCTTCCTGGGGTGCAGCGATGTCGATGCTCACATTCCGCTTTCCCGGGTGCAGTTGTCCGGAAAGGTCCTGGAAGCGCTGGGCGCCGATGTGGACGTGCGCATCTATCCGGGGATGGGACATACCGTGAATGCGGACGAGGTGCAGGCCATTCGGGATATCCTTGGCAAGATTTGCGAGGAAGCTCAGTGACCCGTGTTCTCACACTCGACGAGATCAAGCCTCTGATCGACAGCCGACAGTTGATCCAGGAGATCGAGGCGGGTTTCGTTCTCTATTCGGACGGTCGTGTGGTCGTGCCGCCCGTCGGATTTCTGCATTTCGACGAGCCGCCCGGAGATGTCCACATCAAGTACGGGTTCGTCACCGGCGACGACTACTACGTGCTCAAGATGGCGTCCGGGTTCTACAACAACCCGGCGCTCAACCTGCCGGTCAGCGACGGTCTGATCCTGGTATTCAGTCAGCAGACCGGGCAGATCAAACTCATTCTCCTGGATGAGTGCTGGCTCACCGACATGCGAACCGCGGCGGCCGGGGCCGTGGCGGCCAAACACCTCGCTCCGAGACAGGTGCGGACTATCGGCATTGTGGGTACTGGCGTTCAGGCCAGAATGCAGTTGGAACTACTGAGCGAGGTGGTTGACTGCAAGCGTTGTCTGGTGTGGGGGCGAGACCAGGAAAAGGTTCTACGCATGATCGCGGAGCTGCAGGCGCGAGAGTCCATTCAGGCCTGGGGGTTGGAGATCAAGGCGGCGGCGGACCTGGACGAACTGGTCTCCCGGTCCAACCTCATTGTGACTACGACTTCGGCCCGGGAGCCGCTGGTTCGGGCCGACCAGGTCATGAAGGGAACGCATGTCACTGCTATGGGATCGGACGATCACGGGAAGCAGGAGTTGGAAGCGGAACTCCTCGGCAGGGCAGATCTGGTGGTTGCAGATAGCGTGTCCCAGTGCGTCGATCATGGGGAGTGTTTCCATGCCGTGGGCGCGGGGCTTGTGGACGAGGCCGCAATCCTGGAAATGGGCAACATCATCAGGAATCCGGCGATTGGGCGATCGAACGACGACCAAATCACAATAGCAGACTTGACCGGAGTAGCAATTCAGGACATTCAAATCGCGAAGATGGTCGACCATATTCTGCGCCACCGAGATTGAACATGCACAAAGCAGAACGCATCGGAACGAGCCTCAACCAGCCTGAGTTGGACGTCCCGCAACTGGTCCGCGAGGCCCACGAGAGATGCAAGGACCAGCTCTCGCCCACACCCCTTGAGTACTCCAGGTATCTCAGCGAAGCAGTCGAGGGCGAGGTGTGGCTGAAACTGGACTCGATGCAGCGGACTTCCTCCTTCAAGTTCCGCGGGGCCATCAACAAGGTTCTGTCCTTGTCGGAGGAAGAATTGGACAGAGGGGTCGTTTCCGCTTCAACGGGTAATTTTGCGCTGGCTATTGCCGAGGCCATGCGGGTGCGGGGTCGGCGGGCCACGATCTACGTGGCCCATGACATGGAGGCCTCGCGACTCGCGCTGCTTAGGTCGCACGGACTGGATCTGGTCGTTCACGGCGTACTCGCCTGGGACGCCGAGAAGGAGGCCCGCCGGGTCGCCGGTGCCGAAGGCAAGCTCTACATCTCACCCTACAATGACCCAGTTGTCGTGGGTGGACAGGGTACGTGTGGATTTGAGATCTCGCGCCAACTTCCGGGCGTTGAGGCGGCCCTCTTCGCCTGTGGAGCCGGCGGATTACTGACCGGGTCGGCCGGTTGGCTGAAGTCGCACGATCCTGCCCTTCAGGCTTTTGGTGTCTCGCCGGAAAACTCCCCGGTCATGTATGAATCCATGCGCACGAACCAGATGGTCCAGATGGAGACCTTCCCGACCCTGGCCGATACGTGCGGCGGCGGAGTCGACCTGGACAGCATCACGCTGGAACTCTGTCGGCGTCATGTGGACGAGATCATCTTGCTGACCGAAAAAGAGATCGAGGCATCCATCCGCCTCCTCTTCGAACGGCATCGCCTTGTGGTTGAAGGTTCGGGCGCTTTGGCCGTCGGTGGCCTGCTCAAGCGAAGGGAATTGTTTAAGGGGAAGAAGGTGGTGGCGGTTGTGTGCGGGCGGAATATTGATCTGGAGGTGTTCAAGCGGATCATTGCTTAGGCTTGAGGGGGTCACCCGCGCGGGCATTGACTTGTTCTGCCTGGGGCCGATACCAGAGGAAACAAGACGTTTACGATCGTGCGTAACCTCCTGCCCTTTCTCCTGGGCACCATTATCCTGATCGGGTGTGATTCTGCCCCGACTGCCGTCGAGCGCTCCGAGGCGTTCACGCCGCAAAGCGATTCCGAGGCCGCTCCGTCCCAGATCACGTTCCGGGTAAGAACTCGATTCGTGGATTCGGTCCGTGTGGACTACTTCCTTGGCGAGACAGACTTTTCGGGCTGGGTCTCGCCCGAGTGGGAGATCACCTTGCCGTATCAGGAAGGACCAAAAGGGATGCAGGCTCGGGGCCCGAGCCCATTCCTGGGACATATCACGTCCGAATTGTGGTATGACGACATCCTCATGGACACGAGGACCGCCAAGCTCGGTCACGTACGCGGAGTTGTGGCAGGTGTCGCGGCAGACCTGGGAGACAGTTATCGCGTGGAGGTTGAACTTACTGGGGTCAGAGAGCGCGCCCGGTCGAGTCTGGACGCGCGCTGGGGACCAGCGTGGATGGTCTTCAAGCGTAACCTTCTCCCGTCGGTGGCGGGCCCGGCCTGGGAGGAGGACGCGCAGTACTGCCAGACCTCTTGGACGACCGTCGAAGTCGAGCGTGGCGACAAGATTCGAGTCCGGACTATGGGCGAGGGAGAGGTGGGCTACACGATACTGATCGACCAAGGTCTCGATGAAGGGGAGGGGGAGAAATTCCAGACCCGGCGCCTCGAACTCCTACGGAGCCGGCTCGAACGAAGTACGAAGACCTATTTTTACTTCCCTGACGCCAGCTTTCATTCCAGCTACAGCCCTGGGACCCAGTGAGGAGAATCTACCTCCTGGTTCTACTGCTTCCTCTGGCTTGCGATTCGAGTCCCGCGGGGAATCTGGACACAGAAGTGGCTCCCGGCGACACTGAAGCCAGGGATCCCAGGACACCTTCCCCAGAGGCACAGCCCCACGAGGTGATTTTCCGGTGGGAGTCTACCTCTCCAGGCGGCGTTACCGTGTCTTATCTGGTCCCTGGCGAAAGGACGAGGGGTAAGGCGACGGAATCTCGCGGAGAAATGGTGTTCCCGTACCTGCCTGGAGGCTGGGGTTTCTCCGCCAAGTCCGGGGCCGACGGCGGCGTCGTGTCAACCGAACTTTGGTTTGACGACCGGTTGATGGATCGTCGGGTGGTCAGTGCGGATACCTTCCACGTCTCCTCCGGCGTTGTCAGTGAACCCGCGGACTACTTCCCTGTCCTCGATCAGTACAGGTATCACGAGGCCGTCAACCTGGAAAGAACCCGGCCTTACGTCCGGCCCGGTCTAGTGGCGGGTGGCAGAGGCTCTGGCGGCGGACGCTTGGGGGACTGGCGCGTCGGGAATTCCTGGTACAATTTGATGCCGGATTCTTCCGTGTTTGAACTCGAAATGAGGCAGCAGATGAGGAACAGGCCACTCATCCTGGATCCAATATTCCGACTCAGGAGCACGATAGTCATTTCGGCAGCCTGGGAAACAGATCTGATCGGCGATGAAAGCATCGTCCTGTTTCATAAGACATACCTGGGGACTGGGTGGTCGGCGTCCGTTTCCTATCCGGGAATCGCAGATCTGCTGCCGTAGGGGGCGCCCAACAGGACGAACGTCCAGTGTTCGGCGCCTGGCCTGAGCGGCCTACCTCAAGAAGACCACCTGCCCATGCTCCAACGACCCGGCAGCATCGGTGATGACAACATGGTAGACCCCGCTCGCGAGAGGAGTCCCCGCATCGTCTGTGCCATTCCAAGACACCGTGTGGCGGCCCGTTGAAAGACCGCCGAAGGTCCACCGACGTACCTGCCGTCCGGATACGTCGAACACGATCAACGTGGCTGCGCCGGCCTCGCCCAGTTCAAAACGCAGACTCGTGTTGAGATTGAACGGGTTTGGCGACGCGGGCAACACACTCGTGGTCACGAGCGTCGGGCCCTCATCGCGGTCCGTTGCCGACCCCGGCAGAGGTGGTGATCCAGCCTCGATCCATGCCGCGTACCACAGGCTGGCTACACCGAGAGAGGCATTGCTGATCCAGGCCACCGTCTCTTGCCCCACCTCGTTCCAGAGTGCATCGTAGTAGGCCGTACTTGAGGTGCTTCCACCCGTGGAAGCCTGGGCCACGTTGTCGGCGGCCAGGATCAGGCTGACACCGGGATACTGAATGTCGATCCATTGGAAGACGGTTGACAGCGGATCGATGACCGCGTAAACGGCTTGAGGGGTTGGCACCAGTTCCCCCAGATGCCGGCTGGTCATCTGGCTCTCGTGCCGGCTGTGGACCCCATTCTGTCCTGTAAGCTGCCCATTGAAGTTGAGCGTCAAGTGGAGGGGGCTGTGAAGGTCTCCAACGTAATGACCCAGATCAGCGGCCGCAGCCACGGCGTTCTCCCAGTCCGCACTGGCGAAGTGCTGAACCAGGTCCTGATACGCTGCCTCGATGGCCCAGGGCACGGTGCCGTTGCCATCCACTCTTGCCTGCCCGTATTCGGTGACCATGTCGGCGTAAGTGCGGGGCAGTTGACCGGAGAAGAATTCGGGGTAGTCGTCGATGTCGATGTAATGCTTGATCGATTCCTCTGGATCACAACATTTCCGCTCGTCTGCAGCAATGGAAAGCCGTTCGAGGTCGTCCGCCCACTGCGCGAAGTGCTGAAAATCAGCCGGCAGATGCGTGGTGGCTGTGCGATTAATCAACCTGTGAGCGTCGAAGCCCCACCGCGGAGAATCGCGAGGCACGAAGGCCGTGCATAAAAGGCCGATGAGGACGAGCCAAGGAAGGGTCTTCATGGGGGTATGTCTTTTCTCGTCGAACGACCACGAGTTTTCGGGTGAGAGTGCGGTGCTCCAACTGCAGTCAGGCGAGGAAGACCCCAGGCTTCCAGGTCGGGACGTCAATGACGTCCCGATTAGGGCCAGGTAAGAATGGGCCTGGTCTAGGGAGTTTCGGGTTCGCGTCCTCTGGTTTGTTGACCGGGGGGCGCCTCCTGTTTGTAGTCTCCTTTTTGCCATTGTTCCAGAGCTGTTCATGGCGTAGGATACCCCCATGGCATTCCCTAGATCGCTGTTTTTGGCTTCCGTGCTAGCCACCTCGGTCGGCCAGTCAACCGCACAGGATTGGATTCCCTTGGAGGTCGGGAATCGCTGGGAGTTTACCTCGCTCATTGAGCCCCCGTTCAGCTTCCCGGTAACGGTTAGCGCCGGTACAATATCGGTGGTGGAAGCGGTGGATATCGATGGTCAGGAGTTCTTCCGACTCGCCGGTGGCATCGTGCATTCGGATACCGTTCGATTTAATGCTTCGGGTCAGTTGACTGGCCTTGTCTCCGGTCGAGAGCAGGTCCTTCTGGATTTCGCCGTCCCGGATGGTGGGGCCTACCCCTATGTGGTCCGTCTGGGCCAAGGGATTGTCGATACCATGGAAGTGACCGTGACGCGCGGTGGAGTGGTCAGCACTCCGGTGGGTGGCTTTCAGGATGCGATCACATTTTCCGCCCGGAGTTTTCGGGTCTTGGACTCCGGTTGGAGTGTCACACTTGTGGCCGGAGTGGGCCCGATCATGCGCTACAACGGGATGGGTGAGGAGGGGAAGCTGTCGCGGGCCGTGATAGCCGGCAATATTGCCTACGGCTCCCGGCTTCAGACTACGGTCTGGACCGACAAATCCGAATACGCCCATGGAGAGCCTATCCGGATCACTCTTCGGCTCGACAACGCGGAACCCGTCCACAACCAAATATCGACCACAGGCAACTGGCCCACCTACAGCATCGGTTCCATAGCCGTTGGGCATGCTGCGGTGATTCCAGAGGTCTATCCGGTCTTTTTCAGACCAGGCAGTTGGCGTGAGTGGACCTGGACCCACGATCCCCGAATTCTGGGGCTTTCGGGTTCGGACAGTCTGCACACCGTATCGGCGGCCTATGGCCTGGCCGTGGGAACGACCCCGTTTGGTGCCCCGCCTTTTGTTGGTGGATGGCTCCGGGCTACGTTTTCTGAATCTGTCCCCGTCTCAGACATCGACATGATCAGATCGGCAATCCAGCCAACCGTAATCGATAGCGAGTCGCGGAACGGAAGACTGACCGAAACCTGGGCCATCGAGGGAAGGACGCTCGTAGATGTGATGATGGAGAATGACGGCGTTCCCGGGCTTTGGCTTGAGACGTTTCGCTATATGCACCACCTGGACGTCAGAACCGTGGGAGTCGAGAATGAGTCTGCGCCACCTCCTGTGGCGGTAGAAGCGTATCCGAACCCTGCCTCAAGTGACATCACCATCGCCCTTGGGACCGACGACTTCGAATTGACGGTCTTTGATCTACTGGGACGGACGGTCGCGACGAGGGCGGCCTCTGGCGGGAGCATTTCAGTTGACACTCGGCACTTCGCACCCGGCATCTACTTTTTCCGCGCTAAAAGTCCTTCGCAGACCGGGAGTGGAAGGTTCGTTGTTGGCCGCTAGCCGGCGTCTCATGTCAGCTGCACTGCACTTCGGGCCGCATGCACTTGATGCGCGTGTCCAGGTCGTCCAGGTATGAGCTAATCTGTTGTGCCAAGTCAGTTCGGGAGAAAATGACCTGAGTCACGTTGGTGATTTGGACCTGGCCACTAAGGACTTCGCGTGTCATGTATTCCCGAACGAATCGTGCCTCATCAGGATCTTCGGCTTCGGGCAGTCCTGCATAGAATATCTGGGCGGTGGCTCCGGCTTCAATCATGCGCTCGCTGAGTCCGCTTCCCTCCACGAAGCTCAGGACGATGACTTCACCGTCAGCGGTTTGGTGCGGCTGCGCCCGCATGTAGACGACCAGGCCGGGTCCGTCACTGTCGATGCCTCTCAGTTTCAGCTCATTGCGGAAGGCAGAACCGATTTCTTCATTCAAGGCACCGTGGACATCATCGGGTCCACGGTCTATCCAGTAGAGGACTACGGAGTACTCCTGGGCCGAAACTGCTCCAACAAAGAGCAAAGACAGAAATGCCAAACTGAGAGAACGAGCCATGACTCACCTATAGATTTGCGGGTAGGGTGGTAGCTCGTTTCTATAGGCGTCGTTGCTGATTTGAATGGGAAGGTAATATTGACCAGGTGCTAGGGCCAGAAGGGGCTCCAGAATGCCCCGCCTGCCGAGGCACGACGGACTACCGGGCAATCCACCATGCGCTTGGTCGATAGCCTGACTGCGCGCCGTTCTTCGCTGGGCTGTGACGTTTGGGCGGACGGATCGGATCATTCGCCACACTCCGATCGGCCGAGGTGGGGAGGAGGCCTTACGCTTCCATGGACTGAACAGGCTAGCCTTGTCCTCGAACTCCTTCCTGCTACCCATTCTCGTCGTCTGCCTGTGCGCAGAGGTTGCGTCCGCCCAAACCCTACTCCGGGATATCAACGACTCGGCGCCTTCGTCTTACGCCAGCCAACTGGTCTATGAGAACGGGAGGTTGTTCTTCAGCACGGGGCCAATATGGGCGAGCGACGGCACTCCCGAAGGGACGCATGAGCTCGACGAAATCACCGGCACCCACCCTCGACCGGTTGGTCGACTAAACCAGTGGGTGTTCTATCGGTCGCGGGGGACAGACTCACGGATGTATCGTCTATGGGCGACCGACGGAGTCACGACCAACGCACTGGGGGAGTACGATTTTCCGCCGAGTGCGGCGGGAATCACTCCGAGAGGTCTCGCCTTGGAGGGCGGTACCGCCGGCCATTGGGTCTCGGACGGTACCTCCATTGCGCGCGTTCTCTGGCAGGGGCCCAGGACTTCGGGCAGCGTCTATCAGGGTGACGGGATGGCGTTCTACGTTTCGCACTGGGGACCAGCCAGGACCCTGCAAAGGGCAGATGGAACGGTCGCGGGAACACACCAGGTTGATCTGGGAGGTATCGAGCCCGGCCGGGAGTTCGGAACATTCTTGGGACCCACGCTACTATTCGTTGGCCGAGACGAGACGCATGGCTGGGAGGTGTGGCGCGTCGATTCCGCAGGAGAGAATCTAGAAAGGCTCTCCGACACGCTCCCCGAATTGGGCCCCAAGGGTTCGATCACAGGATTTGCTTTGGCCGAGGACCGGGCGTTCATCGTCGTGCCTGGCTCAGATGACCGCGATCAACTTTTCGTCTCCGACGGTACACGGAGCGGCACGCGGCTCATTCGTCAGTTGCCCGGCGTCTTCTCTGAGAGCTTCGGAGGGCTCATTCCCGGAAGTGGTGGCGTTTTCTTCGCTGTAGACGACCCGTCCACCGGCGCTGAGTTGTGGCACTCCGACGGGACCGAGGCTGGGACGAGGCTCGTCGCTGACGTGGCGCCCGGTAGGTCAGGTAGTCGGCCCGAGGGCTTCCTCTTCGACAACGGGAGGCTCTTCTTTCAGGCTGACGATGGCACGAGTGGACCGGAACTGTGGATGAGCGATGGGACGAGGCGAGGCACAGAACTGGTCGTAGACCTGGTACCCGGCCCAGGTGGCTCCAAACCCGGCGACACGCCTGGTTTTTCAGGACCATACGATTCGGTTGTTTCAGCCGGTGACGGGTTGTTTTTTGTGGCCTTCACGCATTCGGATGGACACGAAATACGCTACCTGGACTACGCGACGGGTTCGGTCCATCTCGTTTTCGACACCGGGGAGGGAAGAGCTCAACCTAGCTGGCCAAGCGACCTGATTCGGGTTGGCGACGTGGTTGTCTTCCAAGCAAAGGACGGAACCTTCCCATTGGAATTCTGGCGAACGGACGGCACGACCGAGGGAACTCAGCCGCTCAGGAATATCCTGTTCACAGAGGAATGGTGGGCTGACCGTCCCTGGGAGATCCAGGCCAAGGCGCTCCTTTTCGCCGGTACTCATGGGCTATTGGCGGTCGACGGGACACCCAATGGCTTTCGACCCATTTTCCACGGGGAGGACATAAGAGAAGCCGTGGCCGCCGACGGCTCTGTGGTGTTTTCTTCCGGACAAGATCTGTTTAGCACATCAGGTGCCTGGCAGGCGCCCGCCCTTCGCATACGGGGTCCAGGCGGGGGTGGAACTGGGGAGGGACACCTACTGCTCGGAGCGACCGGCAAGAATGTGGTCTACGTGGCGCGGGACGAGAACGGCGCCAGACGCATCTGGTCAACAGATGGCGAGACGGCTCATATTCTCTGGAATCTGGATGCCGGGGCCGGACCTCGGAGTTCCGCGGAGAGAGACGGGTTGCTCTACTTCAGCATGGCAGAGGGTGAACTCGAGGGAGCTCTGATGAGAACTGACGGGACCGCTGAGGGAAGCGAAGAGCTTTGGCGTGGGGACGGCGATCTCGGTGTAATCCAGATTACGCCTTTCAGAGACGGGATTCTGTTCTTCAACGAGGGTCACCGTCCGTATTACTGGAGTGAGGCAACGGGTGACGCCGTGGTCGTGGCCCACACCGTTGCCCCATTCTCTTCGGTCTTCTCGGGGTACCAAGTTGTCGCAGACAAGGCCTATTTCCCTGGATCCGTGCCGGGAGTTCCGGCATCTCTGTGGGTGACAGACGGGACCGTCCGGGGGACTCGAGAAATAGCCGATTCACTGGGGACTATCCGGTTTCTCGGGGAGGTCGAAGGCCAGCCTGTTTTCTCGTTAGAGGACGAACTTCATGGGTGGGAGCCGTGGACGACCGATGACGAGAGCGTCTACATGATAGGCGACCTCAATCCAGGCCCCGAGTCTTCCGGCCCAAGCCAGTTCGTCAGGCTTGGAGACAAGGTCATTTTCGGAGCCAACATCCCGCCGTACGGCTCCGAGCTGTGGAGCCTCCCGGTCAGCCGGTTCGTAGCTCCCCAACCTGCCGAACCTGAGATCTCAACTGGACTCGGAGTGCCCTACCCTAATCCAGGAGGAGGTGCTGTGTCCCTTCCGCTGGGCGCTTTTGGGAAGCGCGAGCCTGTTCAGGTCACCGCCTACGACGTCTTGGGCAGGCGGCACTTCGTACTTCACGACGGGGTCATGGCTGCTCCAACCCTCCGATTTTCAACCACGCACTGGCCCGCGGGCCTTTACCTCCTTCGCGCGGAAAGTGGATCAGCCGTAGGTCACGCGACTCTACTTGTGGTCCACTGATACTGAGAGAACGAGCCCTGACTCACCTTATTGATTTACGGGCGGGGTGGTAGCTCGTTTCTATAGGCGCCGTTGCTTGTTTGATTTAGAAGGTGCTGTTTACCGGGTGTGAGGGCCGGGAGGGGCTAAAGAATGCCCCAACAGCCGGCCTTTCCAGGAATCTCTCGCAAACCCAGAAACGTCTCTGTGACTCAAGTCTTTATGTGAGTGAGCGCTCACATTATTTGAAACTACCCACTGGAGGAGTCCACATGAGAAGCAGTATTTTAGTGCTCGCGACTATCCTGGCCGGCGCCCTGATCGCGTTTATGGCCGGCCCCCAAACTGCCGCGGAGGCCGGTCAGGCCCGCGAGGTTCCCTCAAGCACCGTGCAGACCCGTCCGCTTCGTTTTCTTATGGTCGGACTCGGCCAGGACATGAGCCGCCTCAGCGATGGCCTTTGGCATGAAGACTTCCAGATGATCGAAGCGGCTGCTCGGGGCATCGCGGAGCACCCACGAATTACGCCGCCGGAGGTGGCTGCCATAAAAGCAGCACTCGGCGGCGGGTTTGAACAGTTCGTCGCCATCGATGGGATGGTGCATGACACAGCGACCGAACTCGCAGAGGCTGCCGTGGAGCGGAATCAGGGCCGGGTCATGGAGTTGCAGGGCAAGCTTATGCAGGCCTGCGTGGCCTGCCACTCCGGCTATCGGGAGGACGTCCGCCAGGCCCTCTATTAGGCTTGGTGGCCCGGAGATCGTCGCGGCGCGGAGTAGAGAGTCCGGGCCACAACAGAATCACCCAGCCTGTCCAACCCAATGAGAACGACGAAACGGGAGTCGATCTGCGAAGCCGCCCTTTTCCTGATCGCACAGAATGGCGTGGACGCCACGACGACACGCAAGATCGCCGAGCGGGCGGCAACGTCTGAAGGAAACCTGTATCGGCACTTCAAAAGCAAGGACGATCTCGTTCGTCACCTTTTCGCGCATAGCGTCGCCCTACTCCATGATACGCTTGTTCGCTCCACAGGAGACGAGACGGACCCCGTTGAGCGGCTGGTCGCGTTAATGAGGGGGGTCTTTGACTTTGCAGCCGAGCATCCGGAGCCGTTCAACTACCTGCTGTCCGTACATCACACCGGAGTGCTGGCGACACGCGACAATCCGCTCGGCCCCCTTCCGCTGCAGATGTTCGTGGATACGATTAAGACCGGTATGTCGAGCGGCGAATTCCGCGAGGTTCAGCCCGTGCTGGCCTCGGGATGGATGGTGTCCATGGCCCAGCGTGCCGTGGTCATGATGGCATCAGGTCTCATTTCCATCTCGCAGGACGAGGTCATCACTCGGACGGTCGATGCCGCTCTCCGCCTGGTGCAGAATTGGCCTGAATATCTCTCGGGGATGCCTACCGGATCACCACGAACCGCCTGAGCTCCAGGCCAAGCGGAACGCCACCGAGCAGGAGGCCCAATAGTCTCAACGGCCGCAGGGACGGCCCGCGGGCAGTCCGGCCGCTATTCGCTACGCAGAGACCGGGCGGGATTGGCGACAGCGGCTCGGACAGACTGCAGGCCTACCGTTGCATAAGTCAGGACCAGCATACCGAACCCGGTGGCCAGGAACAGGCCGATTCCCAACTCGACGTGGTACTCGAACTTCGCGA
>JBLHLC010000035.1:0-39672 GCA_047619685.1 Rhodothermales bacterium | reverse complement strand
AAACATCATACGTGGCGTATCCCATATAGAATTCCCCATTTCCGAAGTACTGGTCCGCTTTCCAGCCTTGTATGTCGTCGTAGACGGCAATCTGGGGATACCAGTACGCGGAGTAGAAAACGTCTCCGTCCGTTCCGTTTCTGGAGGCACCCAGGCCCGGCACCTCATAACTCCAGGACATATCAAACTCCGCGCTGCCTTACACCCCCGGTCACCTGCTGCGGGCGGTTTCGAACGGCCCCCTCGGCGTGAATATTCTGGCGAAGGTGCACGGCCACGCTGTCAAGCTGGTGAGGGGAATTGTTGTGATAGGACACGGTCTCCGCCCCCCGCAGGATGCGCGAGGTCGGCGAGAGCGTTGCCGAGATCACGTAGTCAGCGGTGTTGGTCCAATAATTGGCTCCCGGCGCCCCGGTGGTGCTGCGGGTCCCGTTCTCAAGCGCCTGCTGGAAGTCCAGGTCCGGGATGACCGGATACGGTACAGGCCTTCGCGTCTGCGAATTGGCCGGTGATACGAGAGTGACTGAAACCAGAGCGAGTAGCGCGACCCGTACGATTTTCCTGAGCATGATTGACTTCCGGAACTTGGAGTTGATAGCGCCGCAACCATAGTACCGCTCAAGATGTAAGTCTTTCGGGGATTCCCGGCATTGCCGGGGCTTCTCGAGCCACTTACATTAGGAATGAAAGCGATCCTTTCGCCGTGCCTAAGGCTCGGCATGACTGGCGATAAGGAACGCGGCATTCTCCCCATTCCAGCCGACCTCATTGTCGGAAAAGAACTCACCATCATCGGGTCCATGGGCATGCCAGCCAGGGCCTATCCAGAAATGCTCCGCATGGTTGAGACCGGTGTCATCAAGCCCTCAGCGCTGGTCACTCAGGAGGTTACCCTTGAGCAAACCGGCGATGTGCTGGAAGCCATGACCACCTTCGATACACTGGGCTACTCCGTCATCGTAAACTAGAACTGACATGAAACGCTTCGCTCTGCTCTTTACCCTCGCGGCCTGTTTGGCGGCGCCACAAGCCGGGGCGCAAAACGTCACGGCCATTCGCGCCGGCGCCGTACTGGACGTCAGAACCGGAGAGGTAGAGCGAGGCGTTGTGATCCTGGTGAGGGACGGCCGTATCGAGGCGATGGGCCGGGATGTAGACGTTCCGACCGGCGCGGAGATTGTCGATCTTTCCGGCCAGTTTGTTCTCCCCGGACTGATGGACGCGCACGTCCACCTGCTTGTTCAGCCGGATTATTCCTCAAACAACCCGATCCTGAACAAGTCGATTCCCTACAGGACCGTGGAAGGTGTCGCCGCTGCCCGCGCCTCACTCATGGCCGGATTCACGTCGGTACGCGACATGGACTCGGAAGGGGCGGATTGGGCAGATGTGGGCCTGCGCGATGCCATCAACGACGGACTCGTCCCCGGGCCGCGCTTGCAGGTGTCAACGCGTGCGCTCTCGATCACCGGCGGATACATGAACCAGAATGGTCTGGCGCCACAGATTGATGTTCCACAGTTCGGCGTTCTGACTGATTCGGACGATGCCATCGTGGCCGAGATCCGGACGGAGGTCAAGTACGGCACGGACTGGATCAAGCTCTACGCCACCGGAACGACGCGGCACATCAATCTGGAGGACATGACCCCGCTTCCGCAGTTTGATCGCGATGAAATTGCGTTGGTGATGAAGGAAGCCGCCCGTTTTCGCATCCCGGTGGCGGCGCACGCCTACGGCGGTCCCGGGGCGTACGATGCCGTGGATCTGGGCGCCCGATCCATCGAACATGGTATGCTCATGGATGACCGAACCCTGGATCTTATGGTCGAAAAGGGCACCTTTTGGGTGCCGACCATCTCAGTATATATGGGCGACCGCCCTCCGGCAGAATGGAGCGAGCGGACTATCGCCATCACATCGGCCCACAAGGCCACCTTTGCGAAGGCAGTCCAGAAGGGCGTCCGCATCGCTTATGGCACAGATATCGGAGCACTTCCCCACGGCACCAATGCAGTCGATTTTGAGGTCATGGTCGCGTACGGCATGAGCCCGATCAACGCCATCCGCTCGGCCACCATCGAGACGGCGGACCTGATGGGGATGGCGGGCGAGACGGGCGAACTCGCGCCCGGCATGATGGCAGACATCATCGCCGTTCAGCGGAATCCGCTGGAGGACATTTCAACGCTGAGCCAGGTCACGTTTGTGATGAAGGGCGGCACCATCTACAAGCAATAGGCTGGCTGGCAGCCGGCGAATGCCGGGTTCAGCCTCCAAGCGCGCGCGTCCCCGTCACACGAACCGGTTCATGATGTTCTCGTAGAGTTCCTGCTGGCCACTCAACTGGGCCGGCTCGCCCTGCCCTGACGCCGTGGCGTGGAGGTCCTGAAGAGAGAGATTCCCAGCCTCGAATTCCTTCCCCTTTCCGTCGTCGAACGACGAATAGCGGTCCGACCGCATCTCCTCGATCGGAGACTCCCTCAGAATGCGGTCAGCCACCAGAAGCGCGCGGCTGAACAGGTCCATACCTCCCACGTGCGCGTGGAACAGGTCCAGCAGATCGGTCGAATTTCTGCGGAGCTTCGCATCAAAATTGACGCCTCCTCCCTGCAGGCCGCCGGCTCGCAGGATGACCATCATGGCCTCGGTGAGTTCGTACAGGTTGTTCGGGAATTGGTCCGTGTCCCAGCCGTTCTGATAGTCGCCGCGGTTGGCATCGATGCTTCCGAGCATGCCCGCGTTAGCCGCCACCTGCAATTCATGGTCAAAGGTGTGCCCTGCCAAGGTGGCGTGATTGACTTCGATATTCAGCTTGAAATCCTGGTCCAGGCCGTATGACTGGAGGAATCCGATGACCGTGGCCGAGTCAAAGTCGTACTGGTGCTTGCTGGGCTCGCAGGGCTTCGGTTCGATAAAGAACGTGCCTTTGAAACCCTGGCCCCGGGCGTAGTCCTTCGCCATGTGGAGAAAACGTGCCAGGTGGTCCAGTTCACGCTTTGTGTCCGTATTGATGAGGGACATGTATCCCTCGCGGCCGCCCCAGAACACATAGTTTTCGCCACCCAACTTGATCGTGGCGTCCAGGGCCTGCTTCACTTGCCCGCCGGCATACGCCACGACATTGAAATCCGGGTTTGTGGAAGCGCCATTCATATACCGGGGATGGCTGAAGAGATTGGCCGTGCCCCAGAGCAGCTTGATACCGGAGGCTGCCATTTTCTCCTTGGCATGGTCGGTCACCGTCTGAAGCCGTCGCTCCGACTCTGCGAGCGAACTGCCTTCTTCCACCATGTCGTAGTCGTGGAAGCAGTAGTAACCCAGGCCAAGCTTGGACATAAACTCGAAGGCGGCATCAACCTTGTCTCGGGCGCGGTCCACGGGATCAGTCTTGATGTCCCACGGATACCTGCGGGTCGGCCCCCCGAAAGGATCACCTCCGCCGTTTGAGAAGGTGTGCCAGTACGCACATGCGAACTTGAGGTGCTCGTCCATGGACTTTCCGCCGACCACGCGCGAAGGGTCGTAGTAGCGGAATGCCAGCGGATTGGTCGACTCTGGACCCTCAAACTCGATAGGGCCAACTCCAGGGAAATATTCGTTCGACTGTGACATAGGGATCAAATACGGTGGACCGCTCGGCAGCGGTATGTGGACTGAGGCCGGTTGGGGAAACTACTGACGGCAGAGGACACGAATGTGCCCTTCAGGGTATCCTTTTGCCTGATTTACCGTACCATTGAGAAACCAGCGTCTGCCTGCCATGATCTACGTTTTCGTTGCCAGCATTCTCGGAATCACGTCTATTGTTTTCTACAAGACAATAGTTACAAAGGAATGGCGCAACCTGGTGCCGAACGAGGCGGAGCACTGGCATGGCGTACTCTTCTATAACAATCCCGATGATCCTCGGTACATGCTCCCCAAGCGGACTGGACTGGGTTGGACCATCAACTTTGCACACCCCGGGGCTATCGTAATGCTGGTCCTGATCATGCTCGCGATAATGAGCTTCGCGTTAGTGGCTATCGGCTAGAGCATGTTGGAGCGGAGCACCATCGAATCACCCCCGGATACCGAATGATCTCCCTCCACCCCTGCCCAGACCTCTCCAGCATCCAGGATCTCAAGGCCGAATATTTGAGCAGTCTAGTCGGACCCATGGATGGCATGTGGGACGCCGGTTTCACTGACCCGGCGCCCCATTCGGAAATTCGGGTGGAAGGCGCCTTGGCCGGCTACTACGCGGCCACCGATGAGGGGACGTTGCTTCAGCTCCATGTGACGCCTGCGTTCGAAAAGCACAGGCGCTCGTTGTTGGACCACGTCATTGCTCAGGGCACGATCACTGAGGCGGTCGTGAGCACCATCGACCCGCCCCACCTCTCCTGTTGCCTTGACCGCCAAAAGAGCGTGACCGTCCATACGTACCTGTACGAAATCGACGCGGAGGTCCCTCCCACCCATGCAGAGGAGGATGGCCTGACCTTCCGCCTCCTTAAGCCCGAAGAATTGGAGCGGACTATTTCCCTTCAGCAGACCTGCCTGGGCGGCGAGGATGATTTGAGCGATTGGCTTCGGGGGTATTCCGCAAATCTGATCAAAAGACAAGAGCTGTTTGTCCTGTCCCGGGATGACGACTGGATTGCGGTTGGCGAATGCAGAAGGAGTGATTCTCAGGCCGGAGTCGCGGACCTGGGCGTGATGGTCAACCCGGATCATCGGAGCAATGGCTGGGCCACCTACATTCTCACCCGTCTACGGGCAGACAGCAAGGCAAACGGAGAACGGTCGATCTGCTCGACCGAGGTGGAAAACGTGGCGGCGCAAAAGGCCATCGGCAGGGCGGGGTTCGTTAGCCGCCACCGGATTCTGAACGTCACGTTCTAGGGCGGTTGAGTAAGCGGGGCCCTGTGGGGGCAGCCCCCCTGGCGGGTCGTGCAGCTATCTCCTCGCTACTTGACGAGAGAAAGCCGTCTTGTGATCGCCAACCCTTCGGCCTCTAACCGGTAGAGATAGGTCCCGCTTGGAAGCTGGCCTGCGTCGAAGGTCACCTCGTGAGTGCCCGCTGATATCTGGCCGTCTACCAGGGCTCGCACCGACCGGCCGAGCATGTCGACCACGACTAGGCGCACCTTCCCGGTCTCGGGAAGCGCGAATCGGATGATTGTCTGAGGATTGAACGGGTTGGGGTAGTTCTGGTCGAGCACGTAACCGTCCGGCACTTCGGTCGGATCAAACTCCGAAGAGGTTGACGTGCCACCGTCAACGACGATGCTACCGGCCTCCATTTCGTAGAAGCCGCCGTCATTGGTGCCAGCAAACAGAGTCCCACTGGGAGAGATCGCCAGCATCGTAACTTCGACCCCTCTCAGGGCGAATCCATTCAGATCACCGGCAACCGGAGCTGCCGCCAGCGGAGTCAGGTGCTGGACCACGCCAAAGCCCCTCGTGACGGCATAGAGTTCATCGAGGCCGCTGTTGTCCATGTCGCCAAACTCCAATGACCGAACCTCTGGCGCTACGCCGCTGGGCGTGAGCATCCCCTGGTCGGCGTCGAGTTCTGCCCATTCCTGGGCGGCGGCGTAATCCATTCTCCAAATGCCGCGGCTTGTGCCCGCAAACAGATAGTCGAACCCGCCGGTCTCGACCATCTCCAGATCGAAAATGTATCCAGCCTGCTCGGCTACAAGATTACTCGGGCCAACGGTCGTGATATTGCCGTTCAAGACATCCCAGCTCAGTCCGTAGTCCGTCGAGACGTAGACACCTTTGCCGAACGTGCCGGCGAAGAGGGTTCCTGGTGTGGACGTGTGGGAACGAAGTGACCAGGGCGTATCGGCCGGCCCTTCCGGGAGTGACGACACCTCCTGCCAGGCCGTACCGTTGTTCAGCGACCGGAAAACCTTGCCGTTGTTGGCCGAGATGTACAGGATGCCGTCGGTCGCGTCTTCGGTAATCGCGTAGACGTTCACCCAACCGGCGGCTCCGCCGAAGCCATCGCCCAGATTCGGCTCGATCGCCGTCCAGCTTTCGCCGTCATCGTCCGAGTAGTAGAGACCCTGCGAGCCCCAGGTGGTCATATAGATCCGGCCGGCCGAGAGTCCGGTCTCGTCCTGCCAAAGGTCATTTACGTACAGCGGCAGGAAAGTCCCATTCACAGCTGGAAGGCCTTCTGAACACGTCTTGTAGACCGTCCCAAGACCGACTACGGTGAAGACCACCGTATCCGGCTCCGGTACTCGGCACCACACGGCGCCCTCAACGCCCGGGGACCCACCGTAGAGTCCCAGGACCATACGTTCCAGCCCGGACCCTAGTGTCTTGAAGACCGCCGACTGGGCGTGGGCCTTGGCCGGGAATACGAACGGCTGGTCCACGGTCAGGGCTACTATGGCGGAGTTGTCACCGGCATTGGCTTCCGTGTTTCCGCTTGAGGCGGTGACGGTCCAGTCGAATGCCCCGGCGAGCTGCGTGTCCACCACGAACGTGATGGCCAGCGTTTCGGAGGCGCCGACGTCCAGCGTGGGAATGGTCCAGATGAAGGTGCCGGTATCGAATGTACCGGCGCTGACAATTGCCCCCGGAAGTGGCGGTGAGGTCGCGTTAAGGATGCTCGTGAGAGCCGACAGGTCTATTGTTACGCACTGTGACTGATCGGCGGCGGCGGCGTCGTTGGTGGCCGTCACCGTGAGCGTGATGTCATCCCCTGGGAAGACCGGGTTGTCGTCAAACGTGGCGCTCGAGAACTGGATGTCAACCGAGGCGAACCCAAGGACTTCCATTGTGGTGAACAAGATCGCACCTGACGCCGCCGGCGTAACCGTACCCGACGCCAGCGTTTGACCCGCGGGCGCGGTACCGGAAGCCAGGTTGAATATGTCACCCGTGCAGGTGGTGGGAGCGCCTCCGTTAAGCGTGTAGGTGGTGTACCCAGGGCCTGGTGCCGCGGCCGGAACGGGCACCACGTTGAAGATGTCCTCGTCCGCGTCTCCGTTTACCACCACCGTGATGGTGGGCAACACGGCGGCGGCCGTGTCCAGGAGTCCGAGCGCCATCGTCTGCGCACCGTCCCCAGCGTTGATGGTCAACGAAACTGTCGGGTTGGTGAACGCGACGCTTTCGCCGTCGTCGGAGTCTATGAGTGAGACCCCGTCGTCGGGCGTGCCGTAGTCACTGAGAGTGATCAACTCTGCTGCATTGGCGCTGTTGAACGTGAAAACCCGGTTTGCGGGGTCCAGATTGTCCGCAATGGGCTCCAGGCCCGTGTAGGTGATGAGCGAGGCCCCCACCAGGATCGTTCCATCATTCGCATTCGAGAAGGTATGCGTTACGTCGACTCCCGGAGTGCCATTGAGGACCATGGAATCACCAGGCGTTCCTGATTGGCCGCCCGCGTTGAACGTCGCGCCGTTGGGGAGAGGATCGCCAGCGGAGTAGTCTATCGTGAGCGTGTCGTTGCCGGCCGTTCCGTCCACGACCACATTGGTCATCGGTGTGGTCGGGACACACAGGACGTTCGTGCCACCATCCACAAAACATGTGTTTGCGCCAACCACGATGATGGTGTCAAAAGTAATATCATCGAGATCGATGGCCAGGGTGTATGCCACATCTTCGTCAATCAGCGTGACCTCGTAGTCTTCGACCTCTCCGTCGAGGGAGGCTCCAATCGGAGTGTCACAGTCCGCGCTCGTCGAACAGAAACGCACGCGCATATACGAGGTCCCGGCGGTGGCGCCCATCCCCAACGTAATCTGATGAACCGTTACGACAGAAGTCGCCGCAGTGCCCGTCGAGAGGTTGCTGATCACCTCTTCGCCCGTCGCCGTGGCCTCGTTTCCCCAAGCACCGTCCTGATCGAAGTCAATCCACGCCGACAGGTAGCCGTCCCCGTACGTCGTGATTTGTACCGAGGCGATGCCGTCACTGGCCGCGGCAACAAGAAACGGAGTATTGAAGACTACGCCATCCTCATCGTCAGACCCGTCGCCATCATCGCCGGAGGCATCAGCGTTCGCCTGACCGTCAGGATCAATGTCAACCGAAGCGCCGAGGCGGTGGGCCACGGTGGTGAGCACAGCATGGCGCGCGCCGCCGGCCCCCTCGTCCACCGGATAGTCCGCAGCAAAGCCCGTGTTCGCGATCTCGGGCGCGTCGCCGTAGTCGCTCGCCGCCGCGATACTGAATGTGACCGAAGCCGTATTGGAATCTACCAGGCCATCGTTCGTCTTGAAGGCGATGGTGGCCACATTGGTGCCGAACAGGTTCGCGATCGGCGTGAAGGTGGCGGCGTCGAGCGCGGTGTTGAGTGCGCTCAGCGTTCCTGAAGCGGTGAAGCTGGCCGCTGCGTTGCCGCCTCCCCCAAAGGTGATGCCGGTGGTCCCCAGCGTGACGGTTCCGCCTGTAACCGTGAAGGTAGCCGTCTGGGTGTCGCCGGCGTCGGCGTCGGCAACCTGAATGTCATCGGCTAGGGCCACGTTTACGGCATTCTCAGTGACGGTCGGCGCGGACGGGGGCGTGGCTACCGGCGCCGCGCCGATGCGGACGCTGATCGTGGATACCGTCCCCGACCCTGGCATGAAGTCTTCGCCAATGCCGGCATCATCCAGCGAACCATGCGCCACATTCAGGCCGAATTCAAAACCTTCGCCCGGTGTGAACGAGAATCCGGGCAACGTAGAAAAGGCCGCGATGGTGAATTCGATGTCCGGGGCTGCCCCGCTGGGACTGGCGAACAGACTGACCGGGTTCGGGAGAGCACCTAACCAGAAAGAAGAGATCCCGGTCACAAAGCCGGATCCCACGACGCCGGAAAAAGAGTAGCCGCCGAACCCTGGGACGGAGGAACAGAGGGCGATGCCCGTTCCGTCCGAGCACACCCCAAAGACAGCATCGAACCCAGCACCCGTGCCCGGACTATAGTCCCCGTTGGTATCGAGGGTAATCGCGAGAAACTCTGTGATGGAGTAGTCGGGCCGGTCGATGCCGAAATTGCCGGTCAATCCAGCAGATGTGCCGCCAGGATCGCCGTCGGCGTCGGCATCGCCACAGATCGTCAAGTCACAATCGACCCCGAAATAGGCGATATCGGTGGTGGGATCATAGACAAAGTATAAATCCTTCAGATCCCAGCCCGAGTCCAACACGCCCGCCGGCACCGCAACATCGGTGGTACCGCCAGGGTCGGGTACGACCATGACATCGGGAACGCCTGCGAAGTCTGCCACGGCATCGCCCGTAAAAACCGGCTGTGCAAAGGCTCCTGTGGCAACGGCGCCCAACAGCAGCAGTAGGGCTAAGACTTTGCTCAGCAACGTATCCCTCGTTTCGAATAGTAATGGTGGCTCACAAACCCCTTACTCGGTTATCCAGCCGAAACCAGGTGGGGATGAAACATCGGCCAGAGCGGCGCTCCGCACTCCAAACCCTTTATTCAAAAGGGATTAGGGGGAACTCCATGAGAGAGAACGGACATTATTGACAGAATTGCGACAAGGGCCGAAACGAATAGGAACGTTGAATGGCAGATCGGACGCCGGACGGGCTTTTGAGCGAGGCGGAAGCTCGCCGACTGAGTGTCTTTGGTGCGATGTGTGCCCAACACGCGCAACTTTCTCGCGGCAAGCGTGGTAATTTATTAGCACCTCCGTATCAGCGATCAGGGAGCCAATGCAAACCACCCGGCCTCACCGCGGGTCTATTGGTTGTCTTTCCGGCCCTGACTTGCGGCCGTTCCTCGAACCAAGCCTTGCCGCCTCCCCTACGCTTCCGCAATGTTTAGAAACTATCTGGTCACGGCCGTTCGCAATATTCGCCGGCACAAGGCGTATTCGTTCATCAACATTGCTGGTCTGGCCATCGGACTCGCCTGCAGCTTCTTCATTGCGTTGTGGGTGCAGGACGAACTGAGCTACGATACCTATCTGGAAGACGGGGATCAGGTCTACCAGGTGATGCGCCACGCCACGTTCGGCGAGAACCGGGTGAGCACCACGTCGCTTCCTAAACCGCTGGCAGCTGCCCTCGCCGATGACTACCCGGAGATCACCCATACGGCCCTGGGAAGTTGGGAGCACGAGATGCTGTTTTCGCGCGAAAACACGGCGCTGAGGGCCCCCGGTCGCTACTTCGGGCCCGACTTCTTCGCCATCTTCAAGCTGCCCATGATAGTCGGGGATCCGGAGACGGCCCTCCTCGACCCACTCTCCGTTGCCATGTCCGAGTCGATGGTGGAGCGCCATCTGGGTGCGGATTGGCGCACGCGCGAGGACCTTCTGGGGACCACGTTCCGGGTAGATAATCGCATCGACGTTCAGTTGACGGCCGTCTTCAAAGACCTTCCCAGCGCATCGAGCCTCCAGATGGATTTCTGGGGGTCACGCGATCTCTCCTGGCGCGCCAGTTCATCGGGGAGTCGCTGCTGACGGCCACGCTTGCTTTCATCCTGGCCATGATCCTGGTGGCGGTCCTACTCCCTGCGTTCAGCGGCATCACGGACACGGCGATGAGTTTCTCCAGTTTGAGTTTGTCCACGCTCTCTCTGTTTGCAGGCCTTGCGCTCATCACCGGGTTCCTGGCGGGCTCCTACCCGGCGCTGTATCTGTCCGGATTCAGTGTTGTTGGCGTCCTGAAAGGCAACACCAAGGGCACATCCCAGGGAGCCGGCCTTCGAAAGGGTCTCGTTGTTTTTCAGTTCATGATGTCCATCATCCTGATTGTCGGCACGTTCACCATCTATCAACAACTGAGCTATGTCCGGAGTAAGGACCTGGGTGTTGACAGGGAGAACGTCCTCTACCTGACCCAGGAGGGTGGTGTCAGCGAGCAGTATGACTCCTTCAGACAGGAACTGCTCTCTGAGCCGGGGATCGCTGCCGTTACCCAGGCGAACGTGAATCCGCTCTCTATCGGCAATGACACCATTTCCTTCGAGTGGGAAGGCAAAGAAGACGGAAATAACACCCTGTACAGCGTGATCAGCGTGGGTTATGACTTCGCGGAGACCATGGGGATTGATCTGGCCCAGGGCCGTCATTTTTCCAACGAATTCGGGGCGGACACCACGAACTACGTTGTCAACCAGCGGGCGGTTGAGGCGATGGGAATGGAAGACCCGATCGGCCAAGCGGTCAACCTTTGGGGCACGGACGGGACCATCGTCGGCGTGGTGAAGGATTTTCACATGAAGTCCCTCTATTCACCCATCGCGCCCGTGGTCATGAGGCTGCGACCGCAGGAAACAGATATGGTGTTTGTCAAAACTGCTCCTGGTCAAACTGCGGCTGCACTTGCGGGGTTGGAGAAGGTGTACCAGCGCTTCAATCCGGACTACCCCCTCAGTTAGGAGTTTATGGACGACGAGTTTGAGGAGACCTATCGCAGCGAGAGCGTGATAGGGACTCTGGCCAATACGTTCGCCGGTCTCGCCATCCTAATCGCTTGCCTGGGCCTGTTTGGACTGGCCTCGTTCACGGCGGAGCAGAGAAACAAGGAGATCGGGATCAGGAAGGTGCTGGGCGCCTCGGTATCGAGTGTGGTGCTGCTGCTTTCACGCGAGTTCATGGTCCTGGTTTTGGGCGCATTTGTGGTCGCGGCTCCCGTTGCTCACCTGGTGATGTCATCCTGGCTGGACGACTTCACGTTCCATACCGAGATCGGATTCGGCACTCTGGCGGGCGCGGGCATCGGGTCTATTTTGATAGCCTGGCTGACGGTTAGCTATCAGTCTTTCCGGGCCGCCGCCGCCGATCCAGCGGTCTCGCTCCGGGCTGACTAGTCCCTGTTCAATCGTCCTTTGGGGACAGGCACCCGCCCTCCTTTGTGTAGCAACGGTGCTCAGGGTCACCGCCGGAGAGCAGGAAAGCCATGAGGTCCATGACCTCTTGCCCGTTGAGTCGATCCAACAGTCGTGGCGGCATGATGGAGACCGGCGACGCCTCGCGATGACCAATATCTGCCTTCGCCACCCGGATCTGCTGGTCCGGCGAATAGGGATTCTGGTTGAGCAAGAGAACATCATCCTCTTCTCCGACCACCCGTCCGATGTGCGTCTTCCCATCGGTCATCGTCAGGAGCTCGGCCGCATATTGATCGGAGATGGCATAACTCGGGGAGTCGATGGCCTCGAGGATATTGCCCCTTGAGAACCGCGTCCCCACCTGGGTGAGGTCCGGCCCGATGGCCCCACCCACGCCACCCATGGCGTGACAGGCCTGGCACAACGCTGCCGTGTACATACGCTTGCCCACCTCCAGATTCCGTGGCTTCGCCAATTCGTCCTGCATCAGCAGGCCAAGTTCCTTGCGGTTCCAGTTGCGACCCGGCCCCTCGGGTTGTGGCAGGGTCGCAAAGTTCAGAGCCTGCACCGAGTATGCGTCGGTGAGTTCGGCGAGGGCGTCGCGGTCGGCTTGTGGTACACGCTCCAGCGCGTCGGCGCGGATGTTTTCGAGGAAGCCGACATAGCTCTCTCCACCGCTCTTACGGAGAGCGTCGAAGAACCACTGGAAATAGGTCTCTCGTTGGGCGAGTGTCCAACCCGTGCGAACCTGGCGCAAGCTCAATACCAGGTCAATTTCCTTTGCCTGCGGCATGTTGGCCCTCATCTCGGTGAGGGTCGGTCCGTACTGCTCACTCCGCACGATGATCGAATCGGACAGCAACCCGTCATCGTCCGCCCGCTCACCGTATACGGCCAGCAATCCGAGCATCTTCCCGACGATGCCTGGCGCTTCTAGTGCCGCCAAAAGCCGCCCGCGCTCTCGGTTCAAGGCCTCATCGGTGTCTGGAAAACGCTGGTCAATCGAGGCGATTATCTCCTCCCGGAGGTCGTCCGTCGGAGCGCCGAGGCGAATAATGGCGAGGCCGTAGGCGCGAAGGAGGTCCAGCTGTTGGGGCACAGACAGCGAACCCTGGTCAATACCCAGGAGGGCTTCGTAAGCCCGGCCTCGATGCGTCGAATCACCGTGTCGTGTCAGCGCGATGACGCCGTGAAGGCGCCGAAGGGGGTCCCGCTCGGCAAAAACGCGGTCCTGCCAGGTAGAGACAGGCTGGTGTTCCACCGCCAGCCGGGCTGCGTACCGGACAAAGCGATCTTCGTGGCTGAGGTGTGGCCACGCCACACGCACCGCCTCTGCGTCCTGCCTCCCATGAAAGACCTCCAACGACCGCCTGAGCGCGTGTTGAGGGTTAAGATTGATCGGCGGAGAAGTTGGCGAGACCCCGTCCCCGCCCGTGTAGGATACCCGAACCAGGTACGAGTCCAACTCCCGTCCCCCGGTTGCGAAATAGAGCGCTCCATCCCGGCCGATGAGCCCATCGGTCAAGGGTAGAGGAACGCCCGAGAGAAACTCCTCGGCCTCGCCGCGATAGCTGCTCCCCTGCGGACTAAGCCCCACCCAATAGATGGTGCCGAAGCTCCAGTCGAAGACAAAAAGCCCCTTTCGGTATCGATCAGGGAAGGCGGCATTCGCCCCACTCACGATTCCCGTCGGCGACCCCTGTCCGATGTCAACGATTCCAGGAAGGTTGTCGGGGTAATACGCAGGCCACTTGCCAGAACCCGTTCGCCAGCCGAATTCGCTGCCGCTACTGACGTGGAGCACGCGAATGGGTCGGTACCAGGGCATACCGAGGTCCCATTCCATATCGGAATCGAACGCGAAGAGGTCTCCGGCTTCGTTGAAGGCGATGTCGAATGTGTTTCGAAAGCCAGCACTTACCAACTCCCAGCTACTCGCGACAGAGTCGGTCCGGGCGATCCATCCGCCGGGGGCCATCCGATCCGACGCATGACCGCGCGGATCCCGAATCGCCGGCAGCACCTGGTCTTCCTGCCACACCCGCGGCACAAGAGATTGGCTGAATTCAGGTAGCTCCGTATGATTGCCCGCCACCAGATACAACGACGAACCATCGGGACCCAGGATCACCGAGTGAGGTCCGTGTTCGCCGAAGCCCTCGAACCTGGCGAGCGTGTTTATCGTGTCGAACTGATCGTCGCCATCCGTGTCCAGAACCCGGTAGAGCCCGCTCCCCCTGCCATCCACTCCCTCTTCACTATTCACCACCACGTAGAGGCTGTTGAACGCCCAAAGGAGTCCCTGAGCGTGCCCAAGGGCAATGTCCAGTTTCTCGACACGGGTTGTGGCAGGGTCGCTGCCCAACGCCGCAGGCTGAATACGATACAGAGATCCATACTGGTCGGATGCCAGCAACCGCCCCCGTGGATCCATGGCCAGCGACACCCAGGAGCTACTGTCCTCGGCTGTCGGGTGATACAGAATCTCCGCCGTGAATCCCTCCGGAACCGTCAGTTCGGGTGGATCATCGCCCAGATCCGGCGCGGGTAGGGCATCAAACGCCAGGCCAAGGAAGAGGCCCACCGACACCAGCAAGGAGAAGAACAGGTAGCGCATGGGAGGGGCCGAATTGGGGGGATCGCCCTGAACTTATCCGATGCAACGGGTTGGCACAAACCGCGCGGATGGCAACGTGTCCAAGCCGGCCGTCAGGGAGTCAGCGTCTGGAGGTATTCGTAGATCGCTTCCAACTCCACGTCGGTCATGGCCCCGATGGACTTCCAGGGCATGAACTCGTTGTCGACGGCTCTCCCGCACGGGGTCGTTCCTGACCTGAGGAATGCCTTGAACCCGCCCAACCCAACCCGTGACAGACACGAGATTGGGTGCGAGTGGCGCGTCAGGATCCGGAGGCTGGGCACCCTTGAGATCCGCGCCATGGCACACAGCGCAACTGTTGCGGGTCCTGTAGAAACCCCATTCCGCGGTCGGACCCATTTCGGGCATGGATGGGCGAGGTCCAAGCCGGTCGATGTCTGCGGCTGCCGGGCGAAACACCCCTGCGCCCGCCGCGATATTGAAAAGCGCGTCCGGACCGGATGCTGGTAACTGTCGATCAACGGGCTCCACCTGCCTGACATAGGCAACCAGGTCAGATGCTTCTTCATCGCTCAGATTGTGATAACCTTCAGACGGCATGACCATGAGCGCCCTGCCGTCAACACCGATCCCTCCCCGGACTGCGCGGATCCACTTCGCGTCATCCATCGCGGCGGCAACGCCCCCGTCCCCTCGGGTCAGGTTGGGAGCAACGATGAGAAAAGGAGCATCATCGACTATGATCGCTCTCCCAAGATCGGAACCGTGGCAGTCAATACATACGTGGGTCCGTACCAGGTAAGCTCCATGTGCCACCGAGGCCGAGTCGCCGGAAATTGCAAGGGTGGGCTCGGCGTACTCCGGGAACCCCTTCATCACGCTCATGCCCCGAAAATAGACGGTACCGATCAGGAGCAGGATGACCACGAAAATGGCTGCGACCGCTCGAACCATCCACTTGAGTACTGTCTTCATAGGGGCGAATCGCCAGGGTTTCGTCGAAAGGCATGCCGGGCTTTCTGCCGGGCCAAGCGGCCAAGGTGGGGTCGATCGAGAAGCCGGTATGCCGAGTCTCCGAGGTGACCGCGCCGTCGCCGGGCTTTCTGGCCATGGGCGAGTTTCTGTCCCTGATGGAATGACGAAGCCGACCTCGGACGTCTTGGCATCTATACCCTGGAACCCCCTCTTGTCCCTCTACAGGCACATTTCTATCCGGCTCAACTCTCCTGCCGGTGACATTGCCAAAACAACCCGGACATCGGTTTGCGTTTTCAACGCGGCTGGAAAAGGCATTCGAACTCGCCGAGTCACCAAACTTTCGGCGGAGGAATTCTTGGCCTGCGAAATCGACTTGCGAGCTTACTTCAAGCGTTAGTATCCAGGCGACCGGGGAGCAGGTCTCAGCAGATCACTCTTCCTGCCGCGCCTCAAACCCGGTTTCAGCCCACGCCTGCATGGTCTCCACATCGTCCATTTCGGGCGACTCGGACAGTGCTTCCCAGTTGAAATCCGCATCCATGGGATCCAGCGCCAAGGCCGGGTCAAAGAGGGCGCGATCGGGAGCAATGGCGGTGTAGGGCGTGAAGTCTGGCTCAGTCAGGAAGAAGTCCGCCAGGTCCGTGGCTCCCGCATCGTACTGATTCAGGTAGGGCAGTCCCAACACGTTCCAGAAGGTCTTCATGATGGACCCAAAGCTGTAGTGGAGGCCGGCAACGTGGCCCCGCTTCGCCCAGGGTGACACGACCATGAGCACGCTTCGGTGGGCGTCCACGTGGTCCACGCCACCCTGGGGATCGTCCTCAGTGACGACGATCATCATCTTCTCCCAGTAGGGCGTATGTGACAGGTACTCGATGACCCGTCCGAGGGCCAGATCATTGTCTGCCATGAAACTCTCGAAGAACGGGTATCCCTCGTCGGGTCGGACCCCTGCTCCGTGATCGTTGGGGAGCATCATGGTCAGGACGGGTGGAAGGCCTCCGTCTGCCCAGCGCTCCTCAAACTCCTCTATAAACATGTCCACTCTAAACTGGTCAGGAATGCTGGTATTGTAGGTGGCAAACTTCTTAGAGGTGCGCTCCCACAATGGCGCCGGCATGGGGTAGTTGATGGGCAGGCGGATACCGGTGTATTTGAATTCCTGCTCTTCCCATCCGGGGGCAAATTCAAAGCCCAGACCGAAGTTGAAGAACTCGACGTCCCCGCGCTCCATGTGATCCCAGATAGACCCAGCCTCCGGGTAGTCCTCGGGATAAATGGCTCCTGAGGACCCCACAAAGCTGAGCACTCCGGGGGCCGTGGTCGGGAGCGTCATGCTCCGCCGACCGCCGTACGCCGCGGCCACACTCGTTTCGACCCACTCGTTGGGATAAACGCCAACCAACCACCGGTGCCCGTCTGCGGAGACATCGGAATCGCAGTAGAAGTTGTCTCCGATCCCGAACTGACCGGCCAGGGCAAGGTGGTTGGGCATGACATCCACGCCAGAAAGGGAGATACCGCCCCGCTCCAGGTCCTGGTTGGCCCCGAAACGCGCCAGTGAAGCCTCTCCTCTTGCAGGAGTCAACTGTCCGAAGACCTCGTCATAGGTCCGGTTTTCCTTCGTGATGAAGACGATGTGCTCGATCGGACTGACTCTCTCTCCAGGGTAGGCGGGAATGGGGGATGACGCAGTCCGGGGTCGCTCGAAGCTGAAGTTGTTCTTGACAACCTGGCTGGTGTGGCCGGGCAGGTCCCCGTCGCTTGGGATGGGAATAATTGATACGAAGCCGTTCATGAGGCCGCCCACATAGGCGCCCCGTTCGTCTTCCTGGAAATCCGGTCCGCCGTTGGGCCCGCTTCCCCACCCTTTGGCGTTTGCGACAATGAGGTTCTCGCCATCCGGAGTGACCGCAACCTTGGACGGAAACCAACCAACCGGGAGGTGGCCTAAAACCGTAAAGGATCGGGTATCCACGACTGCCACGGCATTGATGCCAGCCTCGGCCACGTACAACCGGTCTCCATCTGGCGAAAGCGCCATGCCGAACGGAATGTGGCCTCGAAGGCCGGCCAGCCGCGGATCCAGTTCAAGCTTGATCTCTGCGACCACGGAATCGGCCGCCACATCAATAACCGACACGGTGTCGTTGTTGCCGTTGGAGACAAAGACCAGACGGTCGGTAGCGACCAGCGAATTGGGACTCGAGCCACCAATATTGGGAAACTCCTCCACCCACTCGCCTACCAGATAACCCGTCTTGATCCGCGAGACCACGTGCTCCGCCCCAGCCCGGCGCACGTCCACGGTCCAGACGGAGAAGCTCTCCGGCGCATTGGGATCGCCCAGGCCCGGAATCTGGTAGCCCTCTGCCTCGGTGCCTGTATGCGCCTGTTCGCTCCCGAATGCCGCGGCCGGAAACGTCGTCCCGAGCCTAGGAGAATCCGCGTCCGCATCAACGCCCTCAATCATGCTGTACTCATACATCCCGACATTCGCCACAAACGCACTGCCGCCGTCGGGAGAGAGCGTGACGCCGAACGGGTACCTGCCCACGGGAACGCTGGCCTTGACCTTCCTGGTGGCTACGTCCGCGATGATGAGGCGAAAGTTGGTCTGATCCACCGCGTAGAGCGTCGAGCCGTCGGCGCTCAGTGCCAGGTCTCCAATGTAAGAGTGCTCAAACTGCCGCCCGCCCATGGGGACGTTCGCATCAATAGAGCCGCGCCTTTCGCCCGAGGTCGCATCAAAAACAAGGATCTGCCCCCCCTGTCCGCCCCCACCATACAGTGTGCTGCCGTCCGGGGAAAACGCCAGTCCCATGAACACCGTGGGTTTGGCCCCTTCGTCAGATTCTGGACCCGCTGGCAGTTGCCGAACCGAGGGCGCGATCCCGGTCAGGTCATCTATGATCGATATCGCGAACGGACCCGTTCCCGAATTGGCCGTCACCGCACGGTTGCCGTCGGGACTCACTTCGAGGCCGTACGGGTGAGGCGCGACCCGGACACTCGTTCCCAGCGGGGTCAGCAGCCTGCCGTTGGGAATAACCGTGATTCCCTCCCGGTCAATCGCGGTGAGGCGTGCTCCGGCGGGAGCATTGGCCACCCAGTGGTCTTCGCCAGGTTGACAGGCGGTTGCGACAAGACAAAAAGCCAGTAGCGGAAGATATTTCGACACGTGCGTGAGATTGTATTTCGGAAGCAAGGGTACGGCAGCCAACCTCTCCTGATTCCGTCTGAGCGGAATTGCCTTCCCAACCTGCCCTGGCCGAGACGGGCAGATTCTTCCTGTGCAAATTGATCACAGAGGCAGGTACTTGTGGCCGTGGTTTGCGGTCGCCGGGGGGGGTGTTGCGGCGAGTCGGTTGGCATTCCCTCATGCTCGGCCGATTGCAGCGGCAAGGAGCGAGGGGCCCCTCAACCAGTGCGTCCAGGCGCCCCGTCGCACGCACCCGTCAAAGGAGAACGCCCCGATCGCACAGGCGAAAACTCCGGCTGGTCGGGGCACGGTTCGGATCCCATCGGGCGAAACTACTGCGACTACAATCACTGCCCTGACCAGCCCCGACCGGGTGGTGTACACGCCGCGTCAAGCGGGCGCCAAGAGACGTCCGGGGCGGACTCCTGAGCGCGTGCGAGTGGCGGCTTCCCTCACTGCCGGCGGCCCCCGCCTACCCGTGACTCGAGGCCTGCTCCGCGTCCGCCGGCCCTTCATTGACTTCCTTCAAGAATAACAGCAACCAAGCCGCCAACCGCCCCGGGACTACGGCGCCGGGTCTCTCGCCTGGCCGGACACCGGGCCAGAGACTCCCTGATGCCGCGCCTCGCGCAAGCCCTCGTTTTGGGCAAGGAAGTCTACCAAAAGACCGCCTAGGCCCTCCCCCCACCCATCATGTGGTGCTTACGATTACAAAGGGTTACCCGTTGGATTGCCACACGTTGCGCTTCTATTGGCAGGATTGCGGCGCTGGAACGCTGCGAAGTTGGTGCCCTCTTGAACCAACGTCAAGATCGCTGTCTTTCGGCGCCAAGGAGGCTAGGGCCAGACAGCGAATACCACGCGATCTTCCTCAACGCCGCCCGGCATTCCGGGAGGGTCGGGATCCGCCGCAGGCGTCGCGGCAGCTCGACAGGGCAACTCCCGCTGGTCATTGGGCATCGCTCCTTCGGCCTCGCACAGATTCAGGCTCGGTGGCGGTGAGGCCATCGTCCACGAGAGTCTTCGTCGCTCCGGCAGGATTTGGACGGTCGCCCAGCCGGCTGGAGTGGCGGACCTTGAACGAGTCTCCGCGACCGTCAAGGAGGTCCACTTGGGCCTCGCCGTTGGACGGGGCCAGGCAGAACCCACGTGTTCACCGCGTCGCTGTCCAGACCCAGGAACGCCCGACCTCCCAACCGGGCGACCGCGACCCCGGCGACCCCCGCGACCCCGACGACTCCGCCGACCCCGTTAATGCGACCAATCACGAGCTACGCCGGACCGCAACGATGCCCAGCGTGGCCTCTCGCCAAGCCGATTGAAGCCCGAGCCACGTCGGTCGACGGCCCCCCTCCTGGTTCAGTCTGGCTGCCTGGAACTTGGCCACTATGCAAATTCTGCCGGCTGCCCTATTGCCATTCCCGGAAATATCTGCCCCCTGAGTAGCGACTGCCTTCGCGCCTGCCTTAGCTTCATCCCCTCCTCAGACAGCCCAGATAGAGAGAAATGTTATCACTTCGAACCGGCCAAGTCTTCCTTGTGTTTTCATTCCTACTGGCGTCGACCCAGGTCTCTTCTGGACAGAAGAAGGACCTGACTCTCGAGGACTATGCCCAGTGGCAACGTATTGAGACAAACACGCTTTCGCCCAACGGACTCTGGTTCGCATATCAGATTCTGCCAGTCCAGGGTGACGGTTCTCTGCGGGTGAAACCAGTCGGGTCCGAGGACGAACATTCCTTCGACCTTGGGTCAAACCCCACGTTCTCGAATGACAGCGCCTGGCTGGCCTTTACGATCGGAGTTTCGGAGGACGAACGCGCCAAACTGCTGAAAGCCAAGAAGACGGTTGAAAACTCTCTGGGCCTTATGAATCTGGCGACCGCCCAGGTCGATACCATCGCCCACGTGCAGTCTGCCGTGTTTTCCGACGACGGTCGGTACCTGGCCATGCGCAAATACAAGGCTGAGGGCGTCAAGACCGGTGGGACCGACCTCGTGGTTCGGAATCTTGTCGCCGGTTCCAATCAGAACGTGGGCAATGTCTCGGATTATGCATTCAGTCCCCAAGGCGCCCTGCTGGCGGTGGCCATTGATGCCAACGAACAACTTGGAAACGGCGTTCAATTGCTGGACCTCCAGGCATCCACGATCCGCGTTCTGGAGAGCGATGACAAGACGTTCAGCGATCTGGTGTGGCGCGACGACTCCTATGATCTTGCCTACCTGAAGGAAGGCGAGCGTGTCGGAGCAGACTACCTGGATCACATCGTGGTGGTTTATTCCGGCCTCCAGGGGTCCGGCCGGCAGCTGATCTTTGACGCCGCCCACCACGACACATTCCCGTCCGGGTTCAGAATTGCCTCAGAGGGAGGCGTAAGGTTCTCGGAGGATGGCTCAAGAGTGTTTTTTGGCCTGAAAGAGCGGGCTGAAGATGAGTCCGAGGATGGGGGCGAATCGGCAGAGGGGGTTGATGACGACGATGATGCGGATGCTGACGAAGGCGAGGAGGACGAAGAGGACGAAGGCGAGGACGAGGACGACCCCAAGGGCGGCCAAAAGACCAACGCCGACCGTGACAAGGACCTGGAACCGGCCGGAGTGGACATCTGGCACTGGAAAGACGCCGACGTCCAGCCCCGGCAGGGTGTGACCGCCAACAGAGATCAGAACTTCACCTACCTCTCCTCCTGGACCTTCGCCGGAGACACTTTCGCCAAACTGGCCGGCGACGACATCCGCTCGATATCCCTAACTGGCGACCAGCATCATGGCGTCGGGTATGATCCCACACCCTATCAGCCCGCGCTTCGCGAGACCTGGAACGATGTGTACGTGATTGATACGGAGACTGGCGACCGCAAGAGGATTCTGGAGCGAATCGAACGTGTCAGCACGTCGCCCGACGGGTACTTCGTGCTGTATTTCCAGGACAACGACTGGTGGTCCTATTCAGTCGCGGACGGGGAACATCGAAATCTGACGGCTGACGTGGATGCGCGGTTCAATGATTTCGTGTCGGTCGACGGGCGTGAACACGATCGCCCCTTCGGAAGCGCGCAGTGGTCCCGAGACGATGGCTCTGTCATGTTGTACGACCAATACGACGTCTACAGAGTCAAGGCAGACGGGAGCGGAACGCAGAGACTCACCTTCGGAGCAGACGACAAGGTCCGCTTTCGTCAGGTGCGCGTTGACTTCGAGAACGACACGATCGGACCGGACGAACCGGTGTTTTTCAGCGCCTACGGAGACTTCACCAAAGAATCAGGCTATTACGCCCTTCGAAGTAGCCGAGGCTGGACCGAAGACCAGGCGTCCGTGGACCGTCTCATGTATGAGCCCAGAGCCATTTCCAGCCTAAAAAGAGCCAAGGACGCCAGCGTGTACACGGTGATGACGCAGAAGGCTGACGAATCGCCGAACATCTATGCGGTCGATGAAAGTTTCGACTCACCCATCCAGCTGACCAACACAAACCCACAGCAGGCTGATTACAAGTGGGGCCACACCGAACTGGTGGACTTCACCAACGACAACGGCGTGCCCCTTCAGGGACGCTTGTTGTATCCAGCGGACTACGAGCCCGGAAAGAAATACCCGATGGTCGTCTACATCTACGAGCTCCGGAGCCAGAGCCTGCACAGCTATACGTTGCCGAGCCGCACAAGCGCGTACAACCAAAGGCGGTTTTCGGCGGAAGGGTATTTCGTGTACGAGCCCGACATCGTCTACCGCCTGAGTGACCCTGGTATGTCGGCCGTCGAAGCCCTGGTTCCGGCCGTGGCCGCCGTGGTTGAAACGGGAATGATCGACGAAACCAGAATTGGCCTTACTGGCCACTCGTGGGGTGCTTATCAGACGTCGTTTGTCGTGACGCAGACCGACATCTTTTCCGCCGCTGTGGCGGGAGCACCGCTCACTAACATGATCTCGATGTACAATTCCATGTACTGGAACTCAGGGGGTACAGATGCCACCATATTCGAGATCAGCCAGGGCCGCTTTCCGAAACCGTATTGGGAGGACTTGGACAAGTTTATCCAGAACTCGCCTGTCTTCAACGCCGCCAATATCAACACACCACTACTGGTCGCCTTCGGGGACGAAGACGGCGCGGTTGATTTCAATCAAGGCGTCGAGCTCTACAATACCATGCGCCGGATGGAGAAGGAATTTGTCCTTCTGGTGTACGACGGCGAGAACCACGGCCTTCGGTTGAAGCAGAACCAGATGGACTACGCCAACCGGACACACGACTGGTTCAACCATTTCCTCCGAGATCGCGAGCCTGCCAAGTGGATAACAGATGGCATCCCGTTCCTGGAGAAGGAGTTGGAGAAGAAGAAGGCCGCCGAGGCCCTGAAGAAGGCCACCGAAGGCGGCTGAGCCGGGCCACAGGGCCGCTGAGGCTCTCCGTTACTTGATAAACCGGTGGATGGCCTCGTTCGCGTTGTCCTGAAAGGACTCGTTGGCCAGGTCGGCGAAGATTGTGCTCTGGTCGACCAGTGGACCGGTAAGAACATGCTTCTTGCTTCCGTAGAAGACGCCACTCTTGAATGAGTCGTCGTTCAGGCCGTCCACGTATCGCTTGGCTCCCAACTCCAGTTTGTGCATGAGCCCCATGAGAGGCATGAGCCTCAGTCCAATGTGGGTGAACATGAACTTCATCACCGGCGGAAGATCATTCATGACCTCAGTCCCGCTGGTTCCGCCCGGACTCATGGTCACGAACCGCACGTCTGGATGCCGGCGAGACAGCGAGGACATCCACAAAGCAGCGATGTACTTTACGGGCCCGTAGGCCACCATGGGATCCAGCTTATTGGGCCACATGGAGCCATCGCATATGGTCATACATTCATCCACAGATGACGTCTTGAGTTCCGGGCGCTTCATTCCCATTGCCAGAACGCCACGCGCTCCTTCGGAACCGGCATAGAGCGCAACCCCGGTCAGCTTGTTCGCCTTTAATAGCTCATCTAATAGCACCACGTGTCCAAGGACGTTCGTAGCAAATAGCTGAGTCACGCCGTCGCTGGTTTTCGCTCCCGGTGTAGGCCCACCCATTCCGCCGGCGTTCATGACGAGCCCGTCAATGGGTCCGTCGAGAGACGAGACGGCAGACCTGACGGAACTCAGGTCTGAAACGTCCATCAGAACGATTTCGAAGATCGACTTGCCCGTGGACTCTTCCAGCGAGCGTTTCGCTGCCTTTGCCTTCGCTTCGCTCCTGCACCCCAGATAGACCTTCTCGGTACCATCCTGAAGGGCAAGTTGACGGGCACACTCTTTTCCCAGGCCTCCGTTGGCACCGGTTATCAAGACACTCTTAACCATAATCGCCTACTCATGTTTTGGTGTCGGTATGGCCGTTATCCCAAAGCGCCCATCACAAATAAAGTCCCTGGTGGGCCTGGGGGGGGGCGCTCCGCAGTCGGTTGACCGGATCCGGTCAGTCCGTAGCTTCAGTCTCCCATCTGATGCTGTTGTTACATGCGCACCTATCCAGTCCTTTTCCTCCTCACGTGCATCGGCGTGGGTGCCTGCACGCAAGACCCAACGCCGGTCGGAACCGTCCTTACGCTGTCGGCGATGGCTCCCAACGACTCCACCTCGATCAGGTGGTCTCCAAAGGGGGAGAAATTGCTTCTGGATGCGGATGGTTTTACTGAGCTTTACCTTGGCGACGCGGCGGAGAGGCCGTTTTTGATTCATTTGGAGCGGAGCGAGGCCGCCGGGTACCACGACATCCTTCGCATCGACCTGAACCGGGATGGTATCCTGGCCGACGATGAGTTTGTGACGACAACCCCGAGCGAGTCGCGCGGCAAGATGTGGTCGAGCTTCAACTCCGAACTGCGCGTCCCTGTGGTCGATCCCCTGACCGGACAGAACGACGCCAACGCCTATCCCCTGGCGTTCTGGTACGTGTTTGACCCTCTGGAAACGGATCCCGAAGAAGTCCTGCGGTACTCGAGGCGCGGCTGGATGCAGGGTGATGGCGTCATTGACGGGATTCCGGCGCGAGTCATGCTAACCGAGTCCCTAATGGACGGTGTTTTTGATACGGCAGACTCCTGGGCGCTTGCCGTGGCCGATTCCGCCGAGAACGTGCTCCGCTTCGGCGATGCCCGCTCTGCGGAGCGGCATACGTGGTTGGGTGAGCGCGCGTATCGCCTGGTGTCCATACATCCGTCTGGACGGCAACTGACGGTACAATTTGGGGATGTTGGGATTTCTCGGGCTGAAGAGGCCATTCAAGAGGATAAACTGGCGGTGGATCGTGCGGCCCCCCGGTCGGGGAGGACCGTGGCGTTTTCCGAGGACTTCGAGGCCGCTGAGGCTCAAGCCCGCGCAGAAGACAAGAACCTTTTCGTGGATTTCAAGACCGTATGGTGTGGCCCGTGTTACACCATGGATGAGTGGGTATTTACCGCAGACGCCGTAGTAGACCGCGCGATAAGCCTCGTGGCAGCCCGTGTAGACGGCGATGAACGCCGTGACCTCACGGAGCGCTTTTCAGTCGGGGCCTACCCCACCGTGTTGCTTCTTTCCCCCGACGGCCATGAGATCAGCCGGCACGTGGGGTATCTGAACGTTGATTCCACCGCGAGCTTTCTGGCCGGAGGCGGTGAGTAGCGATGAATGTATTTCTGACGGGCGCATCTGGATATGTTGGCAGGCATGTTGCCCAGGAATTGATGGCGCGGGGCCATCAGGTCACGGGGTTGGCGCGGAAGCCATCAAACCGGACCTCCAGCCCCATAGAATGGTGTTTCGCAGACCTTGAGCAGTATGAGGACTATCGCGACGCGTTGGAAAGTGCGGACTGTATTGTCCACTGCGCGATGGGGTACTCGGACTCGGGAGCGGAGGACGTCGAAGCGGACGCAGCCTTCGTAGAGCGCGCCCTGGCGTCGGGCAATTTCCTGATCTACACGGGAAACCTCTATTCCTCGCGCTCCCTGCCGGACGACGTTTTCAAAGAAGAGCTCATCCACAAGCCGGAGGACTGGCGCCTGCAAAATGAACGCCTGGTCCTGGGTTCAATCGCCCCCGCTGCAGTGATTCGCCTGGGTTTTGTCTACGGCGGTGAAGGCGGCTACCTGTGGCCGATGCTCCCACCGGAAGCCGCGGGAGGGGTCGATCCCAACGAGATAAGGGAAGCCGTTTGGCCGATGGTCCAAGTCCAGGACGTCGCGGCGCTTTATGCTATTGTGGCCGAAACTCGCGCAACGGGCGTATTTCATGCATACGACGGGTGCGCCATCACGGCCCGGGAGATAATCCAGACGCTCCAGGAGGTTTACCCACCCGGCCAGAATGCCGGAGCAGACGCGCACGAGCACATCAATGCCCTCCTGACCAAGTCAATCCGGACAACAAACAGCCGGTCTTTGGCCGCCGGTTGGAAACCAGCATTCAGCGACTTTCGCGATCACGCAGCCGCCGCCTACGCCCAGTATCTGGCCTACTCCCGAACACTCAGCGGGGTCAATCCCGGATAACGTTGGAGAATGCCGGGCTCGGCCATGAGTGCCTCGATCTCGTCCATCCCGGAAGGAAGGAAATCCGATATGATCTCCGCCCGATCCGCATGGATGACGATCAGGTCCTCCAATCGGATGTAGATATTCTCCTCAGGCACGCGCAGTGCGGGCTCGATCGTAAACACCATGCCTTCGCGTAGTGGTCCCTCGAAAGTGCCCACATCGTGCGTAGCCATCCCGACCCCGTGGCCAAGCCGGCCCGACGCCACGCCACGCGCGTACCCTTCGACAAACTCCGAAGCCACCTCCTGGTATCTCGGCTTGGAAAACGTCGTCTTTTCGAGGATGGAGCGCATCTCGGCGACGGCCTCTTCCTTGATCTGCGATCCGGTCACCCCGGGCCTGATTCTGTATAAAATCGCCCGATAGGCCCCCAGGTAGAAGGCGTACAGTTCACGCTGAGCGGGACTGAAGGAGCCGTTAACCGGCATCATTCGGGTCACATCCGACATGTAATAGCCAAAGTCCGGCGCGTAGTCCATCAGGAGCCACTCCCCATCCTGCAGGGTCCTTGTGCCAGCGTGATAGTGCGGGAAAGGCGCATTCGGTCCGCTTGCTACCAGGGAGTAATACGCATCCCCCTGAGCGCCATGACGGTAATAGATGAAACGGGCCAGGGCATCGACCTCGCGCTCCACGACGCCAGGCTCAACCGATCGCATGGCCTCCATGATGGCCAACGAGGACAGTTCGGTGGCGCGCCGAATCATGGCGATCTCGCGCGGGCTCTTGATCAGTCGAAGCTGGTCGAGAATGGGATTGAGACTGACCACGTCCATTTCTGGAAGACGCTCCCGAAGGAGACCGATGAAATGGGCCTCTCTTGACGGGCGGCCATCCCAGGAGTCCGCCAACCGGTCTGCCAACTTCCGAATACCCAGGTCACGGCTTTCTGCCAAGCCTTCGGCGGGCTGAAACGGCGTATGGATGACAGGAATCGCACCTCGCCGTTGAAACGACGTCAACGTACCCGCCATGGACTCCACAGGAAGGACGTTTTCGATGCCACTCAGTTGGGTCACTAGATCCGCGTCTTCCGCGGACAACATCTTTCCTTCTCCCCGCTCTCGCCTGGAATCGCGATGAGGTAGATAAAGCGTCGTCCGCCTGCTGGAACCGTCCATGACCAGGTAGGCGTGAGGCACCTCAATCCCGGTCAGGTAGTAAAACTCGTTTGATTGACGAAAACGAGTGTACCCGCGCGGGCTCGCCTCGCCCTGGAGAACCGCGACGCCGCCCGGCCCAATTGCATCGAAGACACCGGCCCGGCGCGCGGCAAACTCCTCGGGCGGAAAGTCGGCGGTAAACAGTGGGGTGTCCTGCGCCGCAACCGGCGCTGCGACAGCCAGAAGCACCAGGGTGCCCAAGGCTCGGAGCGAAAAGAACTTCATCATGGTGGGGGTTCAGTTTGCCGGTCCGGGAGTAGGACGCGCTTAGACTCAGAAACGCACCCCGCATTTTAGCGAAAGTTTGGGGTTAAAAACCGGTGCGCTATACGCCAGCCCATCAACAGTGATATCGGCGTCGCCCCGGACACGCTCATGACTCCTCCGGCAGTGGTATCTCGCTTGCCAGCTTCAGTAGACCGTCGGCTCGCAACGCCCTGAGAAGCTCGTTCTGCGCAGTTGACAGGGAATCCGCAAACTTCAGGTCTCTCAGGACCGGCGGCCCGTCCCCTTTTGGCTCTGCGCCCTTGACCACACCTGCCTGCAAAATGCCCTTTAGGCTACCGGGATCGGTGTTTTCCTCCGAATGCATCACAAGCTTGTGGCTTGGACGCGTCACGGCCACATAGAGGCTTTTGTTCTTGGTCAATGGGGCGGAGCGGTTACTCATCCCCAGAATATTATCCTCAAAGACGTAGACGTTTCGATAGGTAGAACCCTGCGCCTTGTGTGAGGTGATGGCGTATCCATACTGGATGTTGGCGAAGGCCTCGCTCAGTCGGAAGTAGAGTGCGCCAGGAGCCTTGTTGCGGTCGCCCAGGTCTCGTTGGTAGCGCGCAGCGTCTGATTGCGCCACAACAGGCACGGTGACCGGTCTCCCGGTGTGGTCGCTGATGGTGAGGTCAACGACCGAATAGGTCTCGTTGAGCTTGTTACCCTGCCATCTGGCCCTGACCGCCTTTTGATAAGACATGGAAACAGCGTCAACCACGTAACTGATCGCATTGTGAACGACCGGTTGTGACCCCTTCTTTGGGGACCACTGGGCGTAACAGACCACTATCTCCCCAATGTTGAACTGGTTCTCGGCACGTTCTCCGTAGAGCTGCTTCCTGATGGTCTTGTTCAGATTGAGGACAGACTGCGAGGACCGGGTGTAACGCTCATTGTTGAACACCACGGCCTTCGACCCGCGCGGGTTGCCGGGGTCCTTCTTCAGGTCTACCACCAACATCCGAACAACCTCGTCCTCGTCCGCAGAGAAAATGACCCCCGCGTCCGCCTCGGGGTCGTACTTCGTTTTGCGATCCTCCAGCGAAAGGGCCCTGAGCAAACCCTCCCCTTCGATGTTGCGAGCCAATACATCCGAAAGCACAACAATCGGGCTGTCTTCACCCTGCCTGACCCGGTCCGTCAGCACGGCATAGTTCCGGGCCTTTGAGACCAGGAAGGTGGGCGAATCCTCGTCTCCGTCACCAATTGGAGGGAGCTGGACGTTATCCCCCATGAAGATAATTTTGGCGTCGGGCTTGGCCTCCCTGAGGATCTCCTGCATCATCTCCTCCGAGATCATGGAGGTCTCATCGATCACCAGGAGGTCAAAATCCCTCACGGGCACCGCACCGCGCTGCCGTGCCCACTCATCGGGTTCGAAGTTTCCCGTGCCCTCATTGAGCTTTATGGCCAGAAGCGAGGCCACAGTGTGTACTCGCTTCTGGCCAATAGACTCTCCCAGTACCTCCTTTGCCGCGTGCGAAACCGCGCCGCCGCCAACCGACAGCTGCTCCCTTACCGCCCGCTCAATGACCTTCTTGACAATGGTGGTCTTGCCCGTACCACCTCGACCGGCCAACGTGAACGTGCGGTCGGGGGAGTCAAGGAACGCCATCAACTGGTCCAGTGCCCGGCACTGGTCCAGATTCGCAAAAACCCCGGGAAAGAGCTCGTATCGGGGTTCAGTCAAAGAATCGGAGATGACCGGAACCTTCTCTTTTAGCGGTCGAAGCCGGCCACGTGTGAGAAATGGATGGCTCCCAGGGTTGCAAGCGCTCCCCGCGCGTCATCACTGACCGGGCCGAACACTTCGAGCCGCGAGAGAGGGGCGATGGCCAGCAGTGCCGGGAGTTTCGGCCCAACATTCCCCAAGTGGGTCAGCAATGCCTCTGAACTCTCAAAAGTCTCCTGAATAAGGCACCGCGAGTCGTCTTCAGCCAGGTACCACTGATATCCCAAGGTCCCCGCCTCGCTGGCTTGAACTTCGCCGATGAACCCCTTCGCCAATTCCCGGAACTCGTTGACCTTGCCGCTCTCGATAGTGAACTCTACCAGGTAGAAAACTTTACTCATAGTGCTGGTTCGGGCCCATTCGGGGCCGCTTTGTTCTTGGAGCCAGAATATATGGCGTAAAAAGGGTGGGCTGCGCCGTGATACCTAGAGTAGTGCCTCGTAGTTGAGGGAGCTTGTTTGGGCTTGTTCTCTCAAGCAGACGCGAGGACATCGCCCCAGCCTGAAGGTGGACATAAGCGGACGCTCGATGCGCCGGAGTGGAATAAGGGATCCCAATTCCACCAAATCCCCCGATTGACCGCACGGAAGCGGAACACGGGCGGCAATTCCACTTCCGCACCCGGATCGCCCGCACGGAAGTGGAATTGGGAGAACGTATTCTACTTAGGCCAACGCTTAAGTGCCAAACAGAACGGCGCACTACTAGAATCCGACGGGGCGTTCTGATATAGCCCCCGATGCGTTCTCCAGGGCGGTACCAACCCGGCCGATTGTACCCTCGTCAAACAGGCGGCCAACCAGGGTAACGCCGTGTGGCACCCTGCGGGGGGTGGAAAACTCTGGCATCTGCATGTCCGGTCCGGGCGCCCAGTCACTTCGCGCCTTGGATACCTCAACGAAGCCGGTGCGGAGAGTGATAGAGGGGTGGCCGGTGGCATTCCCGATCACCAGCATTTCGTCTCGCAGCGACGGAACGAGGAGGAGGTCGACTTCCGAGAATATTCTGGCCATCTCCAGCGATACCATGCGGCGCATACGGTCCGCCTGCACGTAGTCCACGGCCGACAGAAACCGGGCTTCGCGAAACAGGTTGGGCCAGGCGTCCGGGCGCTGCACCTTCATCGTGCTGTCCTTTCCGCTCAGGGTCAACTCTTCGAAGGAAGCGGCTGCTTCTGAAAACACCAGCAGCCATAATGAGCCGAACGGCCAGTCAGGCAGTTCCACTGGAACAGTGTTCAGCCCCAGGGAGCGCAGCGATTCGAGAGCGGCGCGGTCCACATCGGTAGCAGGAGCCTCATCCATCCATGCAGGAAAATAGCCAACCCGCAGTCCCTGAATGTCTTCGGTAGCGTCATAGTCCAGCACCGCGGGCACGCTGGACATGTCTCCCTGGTCGAACCCTGCGATGGCATCCAGGACCAGCATGGCGTCCTCCACCGAGCGCGTCATGGGTCCGAGTTTGTCAAACGACCAACACAACGTCATAGAGCCAGTCCGTGGGACGCGCCCAAAGGTGGGCCTCAGCCCCGCGACACCGCACCGCATGGCCGGGCTGATGATCGATCCCCCCGTCTCACTCCCAATCGAAAAACCGACAAGACCCGCCGTTGTGGCGGCACCCGGGCCCGCGCTTGACCCTGAGGCACCTTCTTCCGGGAGCCAGGGGTTCACCGTTTCGCCGCCAAACCAAATGTCATTAAGCGCAAGCGCTCCGAGGCTCAGCTTGGCGATCAGCACTGCGCCGGCCTCAGAGAGTCGTTGGACAATGGTGGCGTCGGCGTCCGGCACACGGTCACGAAAAGGCTCCGCGCCGTAAGTAGTGCGGATCCCGGCCGTGTCCACCAGATCCTTGACGCCCCATGGAATGCCGTGAAGCGGTCCGCGATAACGTCCAGCACTGATCTCGGCATCGGCAGCCCTGGCGGATGCCAACCCTTCCTCGCGCAGCAGCGTGATTACGCACTGAAGCTGGCCGTCAAATCGATCGATTCGGTCCAGATAGATCTGGGTCAGCCTCTCCGAGCTCAATGCTCCCGATTCGATCCAGCGCGAGAGTCTTGTGACGGGCGCGTACGCGATGTCCGCATCTGCGGCAGGAAGCGGTCCGGGGGCCTCTTCCGATCGGACGAAGCGGGACTGCAGATTCGGCAAAGTCACCCCGGGGAGAACGGGATTCCAGACGAAGCCCGGCGAGACCTCGGGCCCAATGGCCACCTTCCGGGGACCAACCCGCCGCTCGAGCATCGCCGCCATCGAACGCCCCCAGGCCTCCGAGGCCATCGCCCGTTCCGAGGCCTCCATCGGGAACTGCATCAGCTTCTCGGCCTCCGCAAACGTCCCGGGCGTAACGGCCGGTCCGGTCTCCCGCATGGTACCGAACGTCGGCGGCGCGCCCGGCGTGGAGGTGTCCTGTTGGAGGATGGCTTTCTGTTCGGGAGTGCTGCACGCCGCCACGGCGCCAGCAAGGGCCAGTGGTACCTTCTTTACGAACTGTCTACGGGTTTCCATTTTCGTTCCGGATGGGGAATAAGCTTCCAAAAGGAACGCGAATACGCCGCAGCGAACAAGCGGTTGTCCCAAGAAGGCTGGCGACTGATTCATTCCGGACAGAAGCGTTTCCTCCACTGTGGAAAGAAATCCCTGTGCCCCAAAAAGCGAGGGTCGGCAGTTCTTACCGACCCGGCTCCGACCTCGCCAGGTCTGGGGCGGAAGCCCAGCAACACAAACGCGCGCGCCGGCCGGGGTCTGGGCGGCCGGTTTCCCGGCTCCCGTCTGGTCCAGCCGATAGGAAGTCCGCGGCCTGCATCTTTCTCTTTTGGCCTGCCGCCCGGTCCTACCGCCAGCCTTGCTTGCCTTTCGCCATCCTTGCAGTCGGACCGACCCTGCCCTCTGAGCGCCTGATCCCACCCCACGGAAGATCCACGCTGGAGCCCGTCCGAGAGTGCCGTGCGGCGGTCGTATCGCACCGGGAGTTGCGCGCTGTCGTGACCTGGAAATACGCGGTCCGACGGGTCACGCTGAGGCGCCCCCTCCCGGAGTGGAGCACCCAGGTCCGACCAGCTTTCGCAGGGCCCGACGTCGCGTTTCAGGACGAATAGCGGAGGCCGGAGTGACTCGGCATATGGCCTTCACGTATCACTTCAAGGGAGTCTTCGCGTGTCGCCAACGAGCGGGTCGGAGCGCTCGGCTGGCCTCACGAATGGTCATCGGCCCTGCCCGCCGAGTAAGCCTAAGCCCAGGCATTTCAGGCTCTCTACTTGTTTCGGGTGCATATGTGCGGAGCCTGCATTTGACATGCTTCGTTAGATTACTCAGGATATCCTAACTCGTTGTTGCCGTTAATAAGGGGAGGATTGTGGCCGCTCACATATATTCCACCCAAGCCTCTGAAAGATGCAGGCCGGACCAGAAGCTCCTCATTCGACCCCCGGGCCCCGTGCTGATCGCCACTCCGGCTCGGAGATCGCGTTGGGGCCTGGCCCTTCGGATGCACCCTTTACCCTGCGGGAGGACCGGTCTGAGCCGCCCAAATCGCCGGGCCTGGCTCATCGCTCGTTGAGAGCCGTTCGGGTGAGCCTCGGGGCCTGCCCAAGCACGCAGGGCACCGGGCCATGATGCGCTCTGGTCGGCTGCCAAAACAACCCACACTTCCGAGCTTGCCACGCGGGCCCACGGAGCGGGAAGTCGTCGATCCGCTCCCCTCCCATTGTCGGCCAAATGCCGGTCCGAGTCTACACCGGCGCGTTGCCTGGGGAACTCCTGAAGGGACCTTAGTTGGGGCCGCGCGCAGGCCACGCCCAGGCCGCGCGCAGGCCACGGACCAGCGTCGTGTGGTACCCCGGTTGCGCGCCCTCGTTCGGAGATGTGGAGCCTCGTCAGCCAAAACACAGGGGTCCCGGACCCGCTCAAGTTGCCGGTTTGGGCTCGAAGAAACTCAGGGAAACTCTTGCCAAGGCGCGAGTCCGGGGGCCGCTCTCACGCCGCGGGCCCCGACCACCGGCCTCCGCCTCCCAGCCGTCGGCAAAAGTTGCCGCTGCCTCGTTTCAGAGATGTGGCAACTTTTTACCGCAACTCTCCGAACTGTTCGGGTGCCCGGCGTCTGTGGGTCCGCTGCTCGTACGCATAGGCTATCCGGATTAGGGTCGGCTCGGCAAACAACCTCCCCACCAATGTCATCCCTACCGGCAATCCCTCACTGGTGAACCCAATGGGCACCTGTATGGCAGGAAGACCCGACTGGGGCGATAACATCTGACTGTTGTCGCCCGCGGGGCTCTGCATGTCCCCGATCTTCCGCGCGGGGTAACTCCAGGTCGGATAGACGATGGCGTCGATCTGGGCCGCATCCATTGCAGCGAGCATGGTTTCCCGAAACGCAATATTGGGCGGGTGCGTGTAGAGATCCGGGCAGGGAGGCTCATTCCAGGCCGCGGCCGACCGCAGGCCTCCCTCGATGTAGGGTGCATACTTCCCGGTGGCGATGACCTCATCGAGCGTGCGAACGGGAACGCCCGCTCCGCGCGTAGCCAGGTAAACCTCGACATCGTGCTTGAATGTCTCGCACCAGATTCCCTCGGAGAAGTCCAGACCCTGCATCTCAAACGGGTCCACGACAACAGCGCCGCCTTCGACCAGGTCCGCCACGGCCCGCTCCATGGCCCACAGGATGTCCGGATTGGTCGAATCTGGACGCATGTACCAACGAAACACCCCTATCCGCGCGCCATGCAGTCCTTCCGGGTTCAGCGCGTCCAGATAACTATCCGGCATCTGGCCCTCGCTTCGGGCAGTGATTGCATCGGCCGGATCATAGCCCGCGATGACATCCAAGACACGCGCTGCGTCCTCCACGGTGCGGGCCATGGGCCCTCCGATGTCATTACGCAGGTAGAGCGGCACTATCCCGTCCCGGCTGGTCAAACCCATCGTGGACCGGATGCCAACCAGCGCATTATGTCCAGAAGGGCCCCGAATGGAGTTCCCCGTGTCCGTCCCCAGCCCGATCATTCCGAGGCTCGCAGCTACTGCGGCGGCCGTCCCTCCACTTGAACCCGCGGGCACACGCGAAAGGTCGTACGGGTTATGGGTGGTCCCCGCAATGGACGACTCGGTGACGTAAGGACTAAACGCCCACTCGGCCATGTTGGACTTTCCCAGCACAATGGCGCCCGCCTCCCGAAGTCTGCGGATCTGGAAAGCGTCATCTGGCGGTGCTGACCCCTCCAGCGCCGCCGAACCCCCGGTGGTCTGAAGACCGGCCGTGTCATAGTTGTCCTTTACCACGATGGGTATGCCGTGGAGCGGTCGAAGCACACCGGTCTCGGCGAACTCCGCGTCCAGGCGATCCGCGTCTGCCAGCGCGTCTGGGTTAAGCAGAATGAAGGCGTTCAGCGAATCGTCGTAGGCAGCAATTCGTTCATGGTACATCTGCACCAGTCCCCTTGAAGTGAGGGTGCCTGCGCGATACGCGGCGTGGACATCGGCGACGGTTGCCTCGACCGCTTCAAACGCGGGAGGGTTTGGCTGGCAACCGCTCACAAGAATTGCCAGGAAGAAGATTCCTGAAGTACGGGACATTCTGGACCAGGTCATAGTGGGCGGGTAATCTACGGGTTGGAGAGAAATGCTTTCCGGATATGCGCGGGACTGATCTCCAAGCGCGATGAGGTCCGGGAATTCTTTCGTCGGACTCAGTTGGCAAGGATTCACGTTTTTTCGTCCGGGGCCATCGTCGAGTGAGGCCCCGATAGGGCGAGAAGCAAGGGGGAAAGGAGCCGGGGATGGTTCGACCGATGCGCGAGAGGGGTCTCTTGGCTCCCGAGTGAGTCGTCACCATGCGAGGCCATTTGACCTCGGGCGACGGGCGTCACGGACCATCACTGTTGAGGTGCCGCCGGGTTTCAGAAGGAGGCTCGCGGCGAACTGTTTCGGGTAGTCCGGCCGGTACTTCATCGTCTTGAATTGGGCCTCAGAGTATGGATTATCGTTCGAGACATGGGGCCTGGAGTGCGCCTTCTCAACACCCAGGTCCACCAACAGCTGGCCCACCGTCTTGGAGATCATCGGTGAGCCACGGTCCGCGTGGATCGTCAGTTGGTCCCGGTTGATGTCCTGGCGCTTACAGGTGCTCTCAATGAACTCTCGCGCTAACAGGGCACGCTCGGCTGTGGTCACCATCCAGCCCACGACATACAGGCTGAAGACATCCAGGAGGACGTACAAGTAGTAATACGACCACTTCTGGGGCCCCCGCATCTTCGATATGTCCCAAGACCAAAGCTGGAGCGGTGCGGTGGCCAAGATCTCCGGTTTTTCGTAAACGGGGTGCTTCGGTTGGTTGCGTCGTTCACAAACCTGCCCTTTCTGGGCCAGAATGCGGTACATCGTGCGCCAGTGACACAAATAGCGATCCTGATCCAAGAGCGTCGCGTAGACCTGTCGCGGGGGCTCGTCGGCAAATCGTTCGCTGTTGAGTGCCATCAGCACCTCGTCTTTTTCCGTTTCGGAGAGGGCCCGAGGTGGTTGGTGTTTTGAGGTCTGCAAGGTCACCGCGCAGATGAACGACGAATGGGACGCCGATTGGCGCGGCATTTCGAGGATCGGGGGCTACCCCTCCCGGATACGGCCTTCTTCCACGTCGACAACACGTACGGTGTCGTGAAGGTGATCATCTACGTGTCGGAAGTGACGGACACGTCGGGGCCGTTCAGCTACGTCCCGGGGACTAACCGCACCAGGTACGGCTTCCTTGAGGGATTGCTTCTGCGCGCCACCGATATCTGGATCGACCAGTGGCCGCACCATCGGGCGTTGCTGCTGACGTTACCAAGCGCCTTCCGGAAGAAGGCGAAATTCGGCGACGACATCCCGGCCGACAGCGAATGGGGCCGGTGGCTTCTTGAGCAGGAGCGGTTCGCGACCTCAGCGGACGGGGACCTCCTGCTCTTCGACGTCATGGGGATCCACCGGGGCGGTATGATCGAGCGCGGCGAGCGGCGCATTCTCCAACTCATGATATTCTGAAGGGCCGGGGAGCGCCGCACTTGATGCCGAGCAGACCCACCTAAGTATCTCCTGCCATCCGTCGCGTGATTATCTTCGCCATGCTCTGCCCCACTCGTGCGCCACGAACACACACATCAGCCTGATCAACCAGTTTCTGCGATGTCTCTCCACCCTCGGACTCTGCCGCCCGTTGCGGGTCTTCTCCTTTTCGTCGTAGCCTCGTGCAGCGCGCCGGACACCGTGCCAACTCCGACAAGCGCCGATTCGGCGGCGGCGGCGGCCGTCAATCCCCAGACGGCGCCGACCGCGATCCCCGCCGGTGGGTCACTGGCCTCCGCGACCGCTGTCTTGCCGGCCGCAAGCGATGCTGGCTTGTGTCTCACATACAGCTGGGGGGACGCCCGTCATCTGGATTCATGCAGACCTTCGACGCGCGCTGAATGTCTGATTCAAGCGGAAGGCGAAGACGCGGTCGCACTGGACGATTCGGCCGCAATCGATCTCGACTACACGGACTATGGCGAAGAACTGGAGATCGAGTTCATCGCATCCGCGACCGAGACGTGCTCCGTGATGTACGCCGCCTCTGCCCGTGAAGCCGAAGACATGATGAGTGGGCAGTGGGGCTGGTGGGTGCATTCATCGGCTATCGAGGTCGGTGACCCGGCATTTACGTACGGTCCGAGCGTCGAAGTGAGAGAAGGTCCCGATCAGGGATCGCCAGTGACGCATGTAGTCGAAGCCAACGCCACCCCGCTCGTCATCCTGGAGAAGAGCGAGCGGACCCAAGTGAATGACATGGGCGGGTCCTGGTTCAGGGTTCAAGTCGGAACCGTCGAGGGCTGGATCTGGGGCGAGTTCGTGCACCCCGACCCGCTTTCCGAGCGGGAGTATATCGGGTAGCGGCGGCGCATGAATTATGGCCGCCCGAGATGCTGTCTATCTGCAGGCCGTCGTAGGACGTCTGCGTGTGAGTGTCACGTGCGAATCCAGTCCCAGACACCCCGTGCACGAACTCTACCCAGGTTTCCCAACGGTAGCCGCGCGGTGAAGGTCGCGCCCCCGCCGTCGAACGGCTCATCGAGACCGAACGCGTCGCCGGTCGTCTCCCGACACTCGACGGCGTGCAGGTGTGGGTCGCCGGCGCAGGAACCAACGCCGACATCGGCGCCAACCAGCATACCAAAATTGAGGCCTTCTGGCGGGCATACTTCCAGGCCACCGGAGCCGACATGAGACCCGTGCGATACGGACCCGTACTCCTGGATTGGGAGTGATCTCATCTCGTGCCTCTCTCGTTGGGGCCTGATTCCAGGATGCCGTTAGGCCTCCAGAGTGCCGGCGCGGCGACCGAGAGAATCCGTCGATTTCAATTTGTGCGCCCAGGTCGCGGAGTTCCCTCCCGCCTTGGTGACTTCGCCGCACCTCGGTTTCCTTACCCTAGTCGCCAATAATACTGTTTCAAGAGTAAAATAGGTGTCTTTTGCATGTACGTTCGACTCCAGTCCCGGGCACTTAGGAAAACGCCGTTTCTCCGGAAACCGGCGAAAACAACGCCATCCAGGCCACCTGGGTGGCGTTCGTTTTTGTGGCTTTCGGGTAGATGCCTACGCTGGAGTCACTGATTCCACTGACCATTTCCTTAACCACTTATGGGTTGGGAATGGCGTGCCGATCTGAGAGCCGTCTAGGCCTGCATCCGTTACACATCGGCGAGGGTCAACAGACCCCCCTTGCGTAGGCGGACGGCGTGCACTGGAACTCACTCTTGAAGACCCTGCAGAAATGGGCCAGATTCCTGAAACCGCAGGCATAACATATTTCGCCAACGGTCCCGCTTCGTGCGACCAGCATTTCGGCCGCTCTCGCAAGCCTGTAGCTGCGAAGCAGTTCCGCCGGGGATCCTTCCGAAAGCTTGTCGACATTTCGGTACAGGGTCATGCGACTCATGCCGAGTGCCTCTGCCAGATCGTCGACTCCGAAGTCTTCATCAACATAATGACGGGCGAAAACGTCGTCGATGGACGATTGCAGCTGATCGACGGCTGATGTCGGCTTTCCGCTTGTGGCCCGATCCGGGTCAGAAGACGTACCGTCGAGCGCGGCCTGCGACCGCAACTCCTGCCCAAGTCGTTCCTTCAGGCGGTGGGATGCCGCAATCTGGTTGACGACCACACTCATCAGTTCGCGATCATCGAACGGCTTGGCCAGGTAGGCATCGGCCCCGGTTTCCCAACCGGTGATCCGGTATTCCCGTGCCGCGAGCGCAGTCAGCAGAATGATGGGAACGAATGAGATTTCCGGGTCGGCTTTTACGGCGGTACACAGCCCGTAGCCGTCCATCCGAGGCATCATCACGTCGCTGATCACGAGATCGGGTAGCAGCCGGCGGATCCGTTCGAGACCGTCCACTCCGTCGACCGCTTCCACGACTCTGTATGTGGGTTCGAGACGGCGACGAATGAGAGCGCGAATACCCACGTGATCATCCACCACGAGAATGGTGGGGCGCGCGGTCACCTCGGGGTCGTCCAGATCGATCTGGACATCAGGCACCTTCTGGTTTTCCTCCTCCGCAGCGATCAGATCGCTGACGAGCGTTCCGACCGAAAGGGATGCGTGCTCGATCAGTGCACCCTCGTGCCCGGTTCCAGTCAAGCGCGGCAGCAGCACAGAAAACGTTACCCCGACCCCGTCCTGGCTCTCGGCCACGACCGACCCTTCGTGTAGGGCGGTGAGATCCCTGACCAGTGAGAGCCCGATGCCAGAGCCGACCTGGCCCAGGTGACGTGCGTCCTCGTTCTGGTAGAACCGATCGAAAAGTCGCGACAAACGATCCTGCGATATGCCCGGGCCGGTATTGAACACGCGTACAGCGACCGAACCCTGGTTCGGCTGGTCGACTGTCACCCTGATCGTGCCCTCGGCGGCCGCGAACTTGAAAGCATTCGACAACAGGTTCAGCAGGACCTTCTCCATCTGCACGGAATCCATCATCACCGGGATCGAGGTATCAGGCATCCGCAACTCGAAAACTCTACCGGTACGCTCGGCGAGCGGAAGGAAGGCTCCCGCGACCTCGGCGACGAATGCCACGAAGTCGGCCGGTCTTCGCTCCAGTATCAGCCGATCGGCTTCGAGACGGGCGACATCGAGCAACTCGTTGACCAAGCGGTTCAGCCGGTTGACGTTCCGGAGTGCCAGTTCGACATCCTCGACCGTGTCTGGATCGGTCGCCGAGTTCGATCGAGCCGCCATATCCTCGAGCGGTCCGAGCACGAGCGTGAGCGGGGTACGAAACTCGTGGGCCACGTTGGCGAAAAACCGCTCGCGCAGATTCGAGATCTGCTGCACCGACCGAG
>JBLHLC010000034.1:0-40891 GCA_047619685.1 Rhodothermales bacterium | reverse complement strand
ACCTGCTTCGGTCAACCCCCGGTTGGATCGAGCAGCACTTCGGCGCGCCTCGGAGTATGGGTAGCCCCGCAAGCGGGAGCGACTATGCTACCAAGGGCGGCATCTCCCTTCGGATTAAGTTCGAGGATCCACTCGGCGCCACTGACATCAAGATTACCGCGACCACTTCGGGCATCATTGTGGGGCAGGCGCTTCTACCGCTCGTCTACGAAGGCGAGGCCCTGTTCAATATCGCAGTGCTGGATTCAAACCGGGGCGCTGCGGAGGCTCTGGATACCTTTGAAACCAACCTTGGTAGCGATCAGGAACTCCCGCCGGACCTGGATGCGGTGTTGGCCCACGACCCCCCGGACTGAGTCAATTGCCGCAAGGGCCTTTAGTAGGGCTTAACGACGTCGATCACCATAGGGAAGAGACGTCCGTTGTTCGTTGCCAGCCGGCAATCGTGAAGTTCGGCCGTTGCTCCGATCAAGCTGTCTACAAGTCCGCTACCGTGACTCTGGCCGTACGTGTGGCGATACGTACCCCCAAGCTGCGCCACGGCAGTTGTGACGGGTAAGACCTGGAACATGGCGACGAGTCTTCCGACAGCCAGCGCGTCTCGAGTGCGTGCCCCACGCATACAAGTCTGCTACGGTCCATGGCAGAAACAAACATTCGGCTCGCTTCGGCACGCAGGAACTCTACTGCCCCAGGTTCGCCGCGAAGCACGTCAACCAGGACGGTTGTATCCAGCAACAAATCCTTGTAATTCAAGGCGTGCATCCGATTCCATCCTCATCGCATCGAAATCCGGGAGGTCCGTCCGATCTTTCCAGACTCCGGCTACATCCTTCAAGACCTGTTCCTTGGCCTCCAGGGAATACGTGTCCGCCACGTTCTGGATGGCCATTCGGATAACCTCCGACTGCGTACACCCAAGTTGCATGGCCCGGATTGCGAGGAGCCGATCCTGCTCGGGCGTTACATAGATTTGCTTCCTGATCATTTTCTGTCCGGCCATGATGACGCCTCATACATGATGTATGTATTGAGACACCACGTGACCCGTGCGTTGTTTCAACCCGTAGAGGGCCCGCGGCCAGGAATCGCAACAGTCACTTGCCGGAAACCACGTGCTCGCCATAAATGGGGTCGGCGTAATGGCCGGCCTCCTGATAGTCGGGGTTGTACTGCTTCCTTCCCGACGCATCCAGCCTGTAGAGGTACGGGGAGCGCATGAGTCTCTCCAGGTGCCAACGCCCTTCCCGGCCCCCCGGGATCTCGGTCCCTTCGCCATAAACCATGAGCCCCCCTTCGGCATCCACCTCGTGTTGCGGTCCGATGTCCCGGTACTCATGGCTCACGTTTATCAGCTTGTGACCGATTTCGTGTGCGATGATTTTTTGGGACTTGAAGATGTTCTGCAGGGTGATGACGCCACGCAGCCTGCTGGGAATCCTGTTCTCCAGCGTATAACTCGGGAAAGACAGCGCGTTGGTCGGATCTGACTTGAGCTCCCATGAGGAGTCTTCCTGCTGCTCCCACCAGTTCATGATGACGTCCTCCATCCCGACCAGGTAGACCGTCCGCGAGTTGGCGGAGTCGGGCTGGATGATGGCTTCAAACATCGCCTCGGCCTCCGGCGAAAGCGTGCTTTTTTGCTGGCGAAGTTTGTCGTAGAGATCCGAGACGGTCCCGCCGGGCGTCCCTGCCATGACGTTGGACTCTATCTCCAAATCAGTGGTGTTGAGCTCGACCGTCCTGATCCAGAGGAGATTCAGCTGGACACCGACACCAAAAAAGACGCCCTTCGCCAACCTGAATCGGCGGATGACCTCGTCAATAGGCATCCGTTCGTTGTAGCGCTTGCTTTCGGTGGCCAACAGGTAGATGCCGACATCTACCGTGGAGAGACCGTCCGCCAAATCCGAGTTGAGCGAGTCCGCATCAATGGTCTGGATCACACGCGCGGTCACCGGACGTGGGGTAGCCGACTCCCCAGGCGCACTGCAAGCCACAAGGGCCACCCAAACCAACGGAATCAGGCGTTTCATGGTCCCAAAGGTCGAAGTGGCATATCTGGACCCCGCTGGAGCCAATTGTCGGCGGGGTAGTCGCACGCCCGGTCAATGACGTGCAGCGTGTAGGCATGGCGTGAATGCTCGGACCGGTTGGGGCCGCTGTAGTGCGGCGCGCGTCCGTGGAAGATGACCAGGGATCCAACCGGAGCTTCAACTGGAACGGCTTCCTCCATGGGGAATGGCGTAGCATCCAGCACGGTGGTAGTTGTTGTAAACGGGCCTGTTCTGTGGTTTCGCTCTCTCAGAGTGCCGCCGTGCTGGCCGGGAATGAAGTACATGCACCCATTCCGGGTGGTGGCGTCTTCGACAGCGAACCAGAAACCGATGCAGGAATCGGGCTCGGTATAGACGTAGGTGGAGTCCTGGTGGCAGCTTACCTCGCCTCCGATGCGCGGTGGTTTGAGGATGTACATGGACTGTACGATTGATGGATCCCGGCTCCCCAGATCGTGCGCGATCTGCCCGATCTCCGGCCGCATCGAAAACCGCTCGAAGACGGGATCCAGGTCGTGAAGGGCGTGGCCAATCTTGTTCAGGCACATTTCCGGCGGGGCCGTAAGTCTACCCTGTGCATCGAACGCTTCCTGCTCGAAGAAGAAGCGGATCTTATCACCCGACTCCATGAAGTAGCGGTCCGCCTGATGTTCTCGCGAGGTCGTGGAGAACACACTGGCCACTTCTGCCGGGTCGAAGTTGTTCATCAACTCCAGGGCTTGACCTCGCAGACGGATGCAATCCGCTTCGCCGGCAAATCCGTCCAACACCAGGAATCCATGCTGCCGGTATGCAGCGATCATCTCGGGCGTCAGTCGGCCTCCCTCGGGGGCCTGAAATCTAGGGGTGTTTGTCTGGGCCATAGACTCCAAACATAGGCAGAAAGGCCAAACCTACAAGAGCCCCAGCACCGCAGAGGCTGACGAATTTGCCTGGACCATGGCCGCAATCCCCGTTTGCTGCAGAATCTGCAGCTTGACGATCTTCATCTGCTCCTGGGCGAAGTCCGTGTCTTCTATGCGGCTCCGGGCAGCTTCGTTGTTTATGATGGCCGTCCCGATGGCGTCCTGCTTGAACGTGAGACGCTTCTGGCTATCCCCAACCGACCCCACTTTGTTCGAGATGGTCGTAATGGCGGCGTCGATGATCGCCATGAGAGCCGTCGCCGCAGATGCGGACGAGACGTCGATGGCTCCAGACTGAACCCCCAGCTGGGCGACTGACATCGTGCCTACCGTGACCCCGAAGGTATTGCTCGCTGAGGCGCCAACCTGAAAATTGAACGTGGACGAAGTGAACAGCGACGTGCTGTTGAACTTGGAATCGCCGAGCATGTCCGTGATTTCTGCGGACAGCGACGTGATTTGGGTGTCCAAGGCGGTGCGTTCGGTTGCACCCATCGAGTCGCTGGCAGCCTGGACCGTCTTTTCCTTCATGGTCTGAAGGATCTCCATGATGCTGCCAAGCGAGCCTTCGGCCACATTCAGCATGCTCTTGGCGTCGCCGATGTTGGACTGAGCCTGAATCTGGCCGCGAATCTTTGCGCGCATCGAGGAAGCGATAGAAAAACCAGCTGAGTCGTCCTCCGCGGTGTTGATCCTTTTCCCGGTCGAGAGCCTGAGCTGGCGCATAGACATCTCGGTATTGGTCTGCTGAAACCTGTTGTAGGCGGTCAGCATCAAAATATTCGAGTTGATTCGCGTCATGTCACCAAACGCCATGGCCGAGCCTCTCAAGTGTGTTTTGAGGGTAAAGGGATGGCGGTAAGGTGTCTAACGGGCCTCATTTGGCGAGGGCACCGCAACTGGCAGTACTAGTATCGGCGATCGCCCCATCTCACTAAAGCTGCGACCTAAAATGCCGTCGGGCTACCTTGACCGTGTCATCACCATCGGGGGGATCGCCCTGCCGGGCTCGTTCTTCCTCCGGATCATGACTCGGCAGCGCCCCTTCCAGTTATCCTTGCGCTGCACGGCTATACCAGCAACTCAGCCGATCTTGACGACTACTTTGGGCTCTCCGAACGCGTACCTCTGGATGGTTTCGCGCTGATGCTGCCTGAAGGGTTGGTCGATGGAAACGGAGACACTTTGGGGAACGCCACCGACTGGTGCTGCAACTTCACCGACTCAGGGCAGGACGATGTGGCCTATCTGACCAGCTTGGTCGATGAGGCCCGGACGCATGCGCCGGTGGGCGACATCCTCGCTGTTGGACACTCCAACGGCGGTTTCATGGCGTACCGACTCGCCTGCGTGGGCATGCCTGGTCTGAAGGGCATAGCAAGCTTGGCGGGGACATCCTATTCGGACCCTGCTCCCTGCGATTCGGCCCCACCGGTTTCGGTGCTTCACTTTCACGGGGATGACGACGTCGTCGTTCGGTACGACGGTCAGGCACCGACTGACGAGAATCCCGGCTACTCAGGGGCCGAGGCAGAGGTACGTCGATGGGCCACGCGAGCGGGCTGTGGCGCCGAAGATGCCGCAGCGCCAGTAACGGTAGATATCGAGAGCGTAATTGAGGGTGCGGAAACCGTCGTCACGCGGTTTAACCAGGGCTGCTCAGCTCCTGTTACCATCGACCTATGGCGCATCGGTGGCGCTACTCACATCCCGTCCTTCAAGTCCGATATCGGAGAGAGAGTCGTGGGCTGGTTACTGAGTGTCTAACTCCGATCTGACTTCAGAGGGCACCTGTAGCCACCGGATGTGCTCCACAATTTGGCTGATGTGCTCGGCGACCTCCTGCTCGACTTCAGTACCGCCCGCCTCGTCCGTCCAGATGTTGCCCCAAACCGGCATTTCGCGAGTACCATGACTCCGGGTCTCTTCTCGGCCGTCGATCCAAGCACTGATGCGGTCCGACGGAAAGCTACCGCCGTTGTCCACGGTCAGGATCGATAGATCGGTGGGCGGAACCTTCAGCAACTCCGCGATCGGTCCGTTGCCAGACCCGTCGACTCCGTGGCACTTCTGGCAAAACTGCTCAAAAAGCTGTTGACCCTTAACCGCGTTCGAAGCGTCCGCGACGGGCTCAAGTTTGTTCTGCTGTCTACACCCTGCAAAGATTACGAGGGTTGCGATAAACGCCGCCAGTAGCGGGGTCCCAGTTCGATTGCTCATGGCCTACCTCCTCGTTGGGGGTTTGTGGAATAGGAACAGAGTATCGAGTCGCGGTGCACTGGTCAAGATGGATCTCCCGCTCAGCGTGTGCGGCAATACACTACAGCGTAACCGCCGCCGACACGGGTCACGGTCGGGTTCCTCTGGTTGCGAAGACGCTGCATCACCACGCCTGCCAGCCACGGCAAGCCCGTGTCTGGGACTTGCCGTGGCGAGGCGTGGGTTGGACTCAGTCGGGGAGGTGCCGCCGGTGGAGGGCGGCGGGCCTATCCTCTCCTCTTTTTGCGGACAGAATCCCCTTTCGGAGGACATCCACGCAGTTTGTACAAAGCAGTTTGTATTGGGCCTCACCCAATTGAACCGCATAGGTGAAGTGGACACGCTCGTTCCCACACGTGTCGCACTCGCGGGTGGAGGATTTCTCGACGCGTATTGTTTGCATTGGAGTCTTCATGGAATTCGGGATATCAGCGCTCGCCCGCCGAACCCGGCCGCGGCCCGATTCAACGGCATCGAATGCTTGCCAATTGGTCGCGATGGAGTCGGCCAAAGTCCTTGAAATTTGCTCAATCCGGGGATGCCAGGGCCGATTGGCCAGCCTTGAGATGGCGCGGGTCATCTGATCAGTTGGTGCTCGCGGAGGGCCGCCACTGACATGTTTCGAACGGTCTCCGATGACTGCTCCCGATAGCTGCGCAGGACTTCCTCCATTCCGGCGGTGTCTCCGATAGCATTGAGAGCAGCAAGCGCCATCATTCGAAACGCAGGTTCAGGATGGGCGCGGTAAACCTCGGTGAGGGCCGTAGCGGCGCTCCTGATATCCAGGCGGTCGCGATGGTGAGTCGCAAAGAAGATGATGTTTTGTAGCGTTGCCTGGTCGACGTCTTCGACTGGGCGCTCGGCCTCCAGATTGAGTTGCGCGCTAAGCGCCCCCCACCAGACTCCGGAGCGGGATGCCTCCGCGTCCGCGATGTATTCCTGAATCGGATTGGTTGCCAGGACTGGGACCTGCGCCGTGACTGGCGCTGTATAAAGAAGTGCGATCCATGCGATGAGGATCGCGCGCATTGACTTGTTCATGGGTACTGTTGATCTATATAAAGGCTCGGTGCCGAGGGCTCACCGCGCTATTAAAAGCGAAAGGCAGAACTGTCTTTACTGTGAGGCCCCTAAAGCGGAGTTGAGAGCAAATGGTTTCGCTTCCGGAAACGCTTTCTGAAACTTTACTTAAATCATTCTTAGGGTGCCAATACGGGTCATTATGAAGGCAGCTTGTTCTTTATGCCTTGTTTTAGTGTGTTTTGGCACTGGTGCCAATGCGCAGGGCGTCCTGAGTGAAAACCAGCGGATACACAGCGAATCGCTCGGATATACCCTCCAGTACCGCGTCTATACGCCTCCTGGCTTCGATGCCCAGGCGAAACCGCCGGTACTTTATTTGACCGATGGACAGTGGTATATCGACCAGGGAGGCTTCCCAGCAGTCCTGGATGACCTGATATTACAAGGGACAATCTCCCCTGTCGTCGCGGTGTTTATCGATAACCGGAATCCTGACCAGCTCTCAGAGAACCGGCGAAACAGTCAGTTCTTCTGTAATCCGAAGTACGAGTCCTTCGTCTCTGATGAACTCGTTCCGGTAGTCGACGCGGCTTACCACACCGCGGCCACCCGTGAGACAAGGGCTATCCTGGGTCTCTCGTTTGGCGGACTGAATTCCGCCTGTTTTGCCCTCCATGAGAGCGAGACGTTCGCGAACATCGGCATGCAGTCTCCTGCAACGAGGCCGGTGGGCAGTCTGCACTCGGACTTTCAGGACCTCGAAACTCTTCCCATTCGCGTTTTCCTCAGTTCTGGCGACCACGAGGACAACGAGGCGCAAACCAGGCGACTACGAGACATTCTGGAGACGCGCGTGGAGGAACTGGAGTACACCGAAGTACCGTTTGCCCATACCTGGGACAACTGGAAGCCCCTCTTGGACGACGCCGCCGTCTTCTTCGTTGGCCTGGACTAGGCAGACTTGGAGCCCATGCAAAACCCGAGCATTTTTAACGACGTCCTTGGGCCGGTCATGAGGGGGCCGTCCAGCTCTCATACGGCCGCGTCATGGAGAATTGGCACCTTGGCCGTCGACCTCCTGGACGAGCCCGTACGGGCGGCGCTGGTTGAGTTCGACGAACAGGGTGCCTGGGCTCCCAACTACGAGGAGCAGGGAACCGTCCTGGGCATGGATGGCGGTCTGCTTGGCATCGACATCGTAGACGAGCAAATAATCCGGGGCGGAGATATTGCCCGCGAGCGGGGCATCCGAATCGAGTACCGGGTATCCCGTTTCCCTACCGACCACGCCAATACCGTTAGGCTCACCCTGACCGGCGAGTCAGGCAAGCGCCAGGTGATGGTTGCGGTCTCTTTGGGCGGCGGCATGTTTGAGGCGCGAATGCTCGGGGGGCACCCTATCAGTATGCAGGGCGACTACTACGAGCTTGTGGCGTGGACGTCAGGCCAGCCTCCGGCTGAGGACAAGGTGAGACTTGGGACGCTCACTGGACCAGGGGCGCGTTGTATGTGGTCTCTCAACGAGTCTGGCGGCTTTGTTCGCGTTCAGTCCTCTTCCCCGATACCAGCAGCAGCCGTGGAGGAGATCCGGCGTCTGGGTTGGGTGGATTCGGCGAGTCTGGTGGAACCCATCATGCCGATTATCTCGGGGAGAAGCGGGGATTTCCCGTTCACGACCTACGCGGAGGCGATCGCCTACAACGCCACGGCCGGGCATAGTCTTGGCGAACTGGGGATTGAGTACGAAACCATCCGAAGTGGCCTTGACGAGGCGGCGGTGGTCGGTAAGATGCGCGAACTGGTCGGACTGATTGAGTCAAGCATTTCAACCGGACTCGCTGGGACCTCGTATGCCGATCGGATCCTTCCACAGCAATCCCACCGCATCAGGGCGGCCGAGGTCGAAGGACGCCTTCCGGCGGACCACCTTGTCAACCGCCTCATCGAGAACATCACGGCCATTATGGAGGCCAAGAGTGCCATGCAGGTCGTGGTGGCCGCGCCCACGGCGGGCGGATGTGGCGCATTGGGCGGGACCATCAAGGCCGTCGCTGACGCGAGGGGGATCACTGAAGAGGCCAAGATCAAGGCCTACTTCGCGGCTGGGATAGTGGGTGTGTTCTTCGCCAGAGGTCCCGGCTTTTCCGCGGAGGAAGGCGGGTGCCAGCTGGAGACGGGAGCAGCAGCCTGCATGGCGGCTGCAGCCCTCGTGGACCTTTGCGGCGGAACCGCTGCACAAGCGCTCGCCGCCGCCTCGATGGCCCTTCAGAACACCATTGGCCTGGTCTGCGACCCAGTGGCTGACCGCGTCGAGGTGCCGTGCCTCGGCAAGAACATCACGGCCGGCATGAATGCGCTCGCCGCGTCGACGATGGCCCTTTCCGGGTTCGACTCCGTCATCCCCTTGGATGAGGTCATCCAAACGGTCAGTGCGGTGGCTGCCAAAATGCCCCGGTCGCACTGCTGTACCGGTACCGGAGGGCTGGCTGCCACACCAACGTCGGCCAGACTAAAGGAGGAGTTGCGAGCAGGTTGTGCCTGCTAACGGAGATTTATTCCCCGGCCACGTCCCCGATGAAGCTGAGTAAGCCCCCGGCGTAGACCTCTTCGTCATCCCACATGGCCATGTGACTGCCGTCGGGGCAGAGCAGATACCGGCCGTTCTGGACCTCTGAAGCCATCCACTCCATGTGGGCGGGATCCATGGTGTCGTGTCCGGCGCCGATGACCAGAGTCGGCACCGATATTCTCCCGAGATCTGCAGAGCGATCCCAGGTCTCCAGAGACCCCGCAATCCCGAACTCGCTTGGACCTTGCATGAGGACGTAGATGTGTGAGTTCATTTTTCCGAATGCCCTCAAGACCGCATCTGGCCATTCCTCCGGCGGTGCGCGAAGCACGTGCTCGGGATAGAAGTGGGCCATCAAAAGCTCCTCGTACCTGGGATTGGCGAAATCCTCGGCGGCCTCCAGAGCCATGATCTCGGCCAAAACGTCGGGATCCAGCATGGGGCCCAGCACTTCGTTTGCGTACGCGTCATAATCCATCGCGCTGGACATCATGTTCGAAATTACGAGGCCCTTCAGGTTTTCCTGATATTTCAGGGCGTACTCCATGGCCAGGATTCCGCCCCAGGAGTGACCCAGGAGAAAGAAATTGTCCGGGCCGAGACCCAGTGCCTGGCGCACCTGCTCCACCTCGTCGACAAAGCGGTCTATGGTCCAGAGCGAGTCGTTGTCGGGCTGGTCGCTCCGGGCGGAGCCCAACTGGTCGTAGTGGTAATATTCGACCCCTGCACCGTCGAAGTAGCTGTCCAGAACTTCGAAATACTCCGATGTGGCCGCCGGTCCTCCGTGAAGCAGAAGCACCTTGGCGGTGGGGTTATCGCCGGTCTTCTTCGTCCAGACGTTGTAGGTCCCGAAAGCGGTCGTCACTGGAATCAGCCGCTCGCCTGAGTCGGTGGCGGCCGGCTCATCGACATTTTCCGACCCGCAGGCCGTCAGGAGGAGTGCAAGGAACGCAGAGCAGATAAGACGGGACATCGCGGTGGGGCCGATTGGTTTGTGAAACAGTACGGAGAACAGCTTTGCCTGCCAAATGCCGGGATGACTCTTCGGGATTCCTGGGCGTCCGCTTGGGGGTACGTGCCTGACTTCCGTGTAGGCCGTTTTTAGCGCACCGTCTTTCTGTGCGCGGAAGTGTCATAAACAGCGAGTGGGGTTTCTTATGCGAGTCGGCACAGGTGTTCTGTTTTTGTTGTTGTGCGGCGTTCTAGCCATCCAGGCTCAGCGTCGCCCACTCCAGACAGACAGACCGGCGGGCCGGTCTGGAGTGGGCGACGTGGAATTCCTGAAGGCCAGGTACTCGGCGTGGTCTGAATCCACAGAAGGGACCATGTGGACGGTGCCGCTGGGGCGATCCAACGGGCACGCGGTCGGGGATGCCTCGGACCTGAGGGCCACATTTAATCCTGCGACGGGAGATTTTGATGTCTTTGCCCAAGGACTGACCGAAGGTGAGGTGGCGGTGTGGTTTGTCGACAATCAGCCTGGCCCCAACCGAAGTGCCATGCCCGAGACCGGTGATCGCACAATCAGGTTTGGGCTGACGGAGAACGGTCGACTGACGGACAAACTCGACCCCACGGAGCTGTCGGGTTTCGAGGTTGATGTGGTCGTTTTGACGACGCCAGACGGGGGTCCGGAGACTGACGCGCTGGCTTCAGGATCACCCTCGCTCTTTCAAAGACTCAGAGCACGTGAGTCAGCCCCCGCGGCTCGCGGTGCGGGCTTGCCGATGGCGGCTCTCTTTGGGCGGACATCGGAGATGAGTCTTGCGGGACTGGTCGAGGAGGGAGAGCGACTCTTTACCCAGGAAACCTTTGGCGGAAACGGAAGAACGTGCGCGACCTGTCATCGGCCGGAGAACAACTTCACCATCGACCCGGCATTCATAGAGACCCTGCCGGACTACGATCCCCTGTTCGTTGCCGAGACCAACCCAGCGCTGAATTTCGAGCAGAACGGAGGCCTGAGGTTTGAACATCCCAGGATGATGCGGCAATTCGGACTGATTGTAGCCAACGTCGACGGCACCGGTGATCTCGCGAACAAGTTCACGCTGCGAGGCGTGCCGCACACGCTCGGGATGTTACAGTCTCTGACGGCAGACCCGGGCGACGGAACGACGCTCCCGCCGAACCAAAGGACCGGGTGGTCTGGCGACGGCGCGCCGGGGTCGGGCACGCTGCGTGACTTCGCGACTGGTGCGGTCACGCAGCACTATCCGCTCACGCTCGGAAGGGTACCTGGAACGGACTTTGAACTGCCAACAGACACAGAACTGGACGCCATGGCGGCTTTCCAGTTGTCATTGGGTCGGCAGGAAGAACTCGATCTAGAGAGCTTGGTGCTGGCGGACGCAGATGCTGCAGCCGGGCTCGCGGCCTTCACCGGTCCGGGGAAGTGCAACAGTTGTCATTTCAACGCAGGTGCAAACTTCTTTCTGGGTCTGAACGCCAACAGAAACTTTGACACCGGCGTGGAGAACTTCCGGCGTCCCCGACTTCCAGATGGAGAGACCACGCCGCCCGACGGTGGTTTCGGCAAAACACCGCGCGACGATGGTGGATTTGGAGATGGCACGTTTAATACGCCTTCGCTTGTGGAGTCCGCTGATACTGCGCCCTTCTTCCACAACAACTCGGCTGAGAGTCTTCAGGACGCCATCGCGTTTTACAACACGCGTGCCTTCAATCGGTCACCGGGCGGCATTGCCAGCGGCGGAATAAATATTGGCCGTGACGACGTCCGATTCATAGCCCGTTTCCTCCGTGTCATCAACGCCATGGAGAACATCCGCGAGGCCCGTTCACTGATAGCCCGGGCGGCCGCGGTAGCACCTGCGGATGCCGGCGGTCTGCTGGCGCGCGCTGTCTCCGAGATTGAGGATGCCATTGAAGTAAATCCCGTTCGCGGCGGCCGAGGTCGACGGAACGCATCCTCGTTGGATCAGGCCCTCGGAACTGCGCTTCTTGCGCAAGACGCTAATACTCGAAACGACGTTCCGCGAAGGAACGGAGACCTGGCCAGGGCCCTGACCCTGCTGAACGCGGCAAGCGCGAGCTTTGTAGTGGATGCTCTTGCCGAGGGGACCCCGCCTGGTCGTGACGGGACGGATGGTGACGGACCGGTGAACACCCCGCCCGGCGATGGCGACATCCGACCGGACGATCGTGACGGCGGACGGCGTGGCGGTGGAAACGCCCCGGCGGGGCGCGTGGCTGATGCGGCTCCCCTCTTGGCGAACGACTTCGGAGTCGATCTTCAAGTGACAGATGACCAGCCGGCTTCTTTCGGGCTGGGTGCGGCCTATCCGAATCCCTTCAACCCGACCACCACGATCTCCTATCAACTCACGGAGACCGGATCAGTAGAGTTGATCGTGTACGACGTCCTGGGTCAGCAAGTACGAACTCTGGTGAGCGGAAGTCAGTCTGCCGGTGTCTACACCGCAGCTTGGGACGGAAGCGACTCGGCCGGAAGTGCAGTCCCCAGTGGGACATACCTCTTCCGACTTTCCATGGCGGGCCTCAGCCAGACTGGAACCATGGTGCTTCTGAAATAGTGGGGCCGGTCGCCGGGCGCTCCTTTGGGGAAGGGGGCGCCCCGCGTGCGGCGCGGGGCGGCAGCGAGCCGTGTTTAGGGGAACTGATAGATCCCAACCGGGATAGACCCGCCCCCACCTAGCACCGCCCCCACATGCGTATTCGCGCCACCGCCTTTCTCGGAGCCGCCGTCCTTCTCTCCGGTCTTGCCTTCGTTGCCTTACCGTTGGAAGGAGATCCACCGGCCGTCGGCGAAGAGGCACCAGACTTCACCCTCGTCTCAAACGAGGAGAACGAAACCACGCTTTCCGATTACCGGGGCCAATGGGTGGTACTGTACTTCTACCCCAGGGATTTCACGAGGGGATGCACAATTGAGGCCCATAATTTCCAGCGCGATGAAGCGCTCTACACCGAAAGAGAAGCTGTCATCCTGGGCGTAAGTGTCGACGATGTGGACTCTCACAAAGAGTTCTGCGCCAAGGAGGGTCTCGGATTCAAACTACTGGCCGACATTGGCGGAAATGTCTCCGAGACATACGGCTCCGTACGCGGGGAGGGTTCGGCTCGGCTGTCCGCACGCAACACGTTTCTCATCAACCCTGAAGGGGTCGTTGCGAAGGTCTACTTGGGCGTGAGCGTGCAAAAGCACAGCGAGGAGGTTCTGGCTGCCATCGATCAGTTGAGTGAAGTCGACGAGGGGTAGACCAGGCTCAAAAGTAGTACGCGACTCCCAATTGCAGGTAGTCATCGCGACTTAGCGCGTCGAGAGGGCCGGTTGGATCCGTCCACTTGAATGCCCGCAGTTCAAGGTTGGCGACGAACCTTGAGCCAAAGCGTCTGGAGGCTTCCAAGAAAGCCGCCGTCTCTCCGGTCTTCCGATCCACGATTGCGCCACCAAGAAGCTCCGTGCTTTGGACGTCGTTCATGGCCACGCGGACCCCAGCAAAGACGTCGTCCCGAAACGTCGTGGCCCAGAATTCAGACTCGCCCAGTAGTATGGGGTCGCGACCGTCGTAATGGTATTCGGCAAGCAGACCGATGTCTGCTCCCGTTTGACGAAAATTGCCGATGGTGTACTCGAAACCGGAGGCTGTCGCGAAGAAGGTGGATCCTAGTCCCCCTCGGACGATCATCTCAGACTTCAGAAGCCAGAGACCCTTTGTGAGCTGCGCATCCAGCCCCACTTGACGTATCTCGGGATATTTCCACGCCAGTCCTGCCGCGGACGCCCGGATTATGGGTTCTCGCGACGTACCCCAGAACCCCGTCAATCCCAGGTCCAGCGAGCGGATTGTGCCGAAGACCCGAGCCGCTACGTCCACACGCTCATGTCGAATCGCGTCTCCTTTCGCGACCGACTGCGGGAAACGCAAGCGGCCGTTGACTCCGGGAAACGTCCGCTCCCGGAAGAGTGGCAGCACAAAGACATCGAGTGTAAACGAAGGAGCAACCCAGGTGCCCTGGACCATGGGCTGGCCCAGTTTGGCTTCTCCATCCGGACGCGCCACCGCATCGGTCTGATTTATGATATCAACCAGGTGTTGTGATTCGGTTACACCCCAGAAGACCTGCGCGACTCCAGTTCTCAGCTCGAAGTCTCGGCCGATCCACTGCCAGTACGCCTCCCTAAGGTCCACGGTTGAGCGGTCCTGATCGCCGGCATCCAGCCGGAAAAACGGTGAAATGACCAAACGCTGGCGCCTGTCCGCCCACTCTGTGAACCATTCCGGACTCAAAGAAACAGACACGGCGTGGTCGTCTTGCCCGGGAAACGCTGCCGACCGGGCGAAACCGCGCGCCTCGAGCCCCAGCTCCCCAGAGAGGCCCTGCTGCGCGGCCACTTGGGGGGCCATCAAGAAGGCCAGGAGGGCCCAGGCCGATAATTGCCCAGCTATCCTCATCGTGCCAGCCGGAGACTGCTCTGGTCAAAGTCGCGGTCCGTCAGCCCCGTCCGAAACTCAAAAGGAGCAAAAGAAAGCGTCGTGCTCTTGCCTGTTTGATGGTTGGTCATCTCGAGGCGAAGGGCGCGCCAGTACTTGCCGACGTACTGCTCGTAGTCTTTGGACTCCAGCGTCTTCAGGAGCGAACCCTTTCGATCGTAGAAGTCTGCCTTCAACTGACGGTACTCCGCCTGATCGTACCAGATGACCTGGCGGGTGTATCCCGACTTGTCGTAGGTAGGGACCCGCTCGATCACGTAGACTGGCACCCCGTCGAGCTCAGATTCCGCGACGAACGTGTAGGTGTATTTGGCCACTTCCTGCGATGCAATGTCTTCGTAGGCAAATTCGCTTCCCATGAAGGGGCCGCTTTTGTTTGCCGAGGAAATCCTCTTTACGCGCTTCAGCGACGGCAGGTACAGCCACTGATCGTCTGGTGAGCCCGAATGGGTGAAGCTCAGGAAGGCAGTACCGCTCACATCCCGAGGTTCGTCGAAGATGTTCAGGGACTTGTCGCCGTCGCCTTCAACCTCCAGGGTCTGCGTCCGCAGGACCCGCTCGGACGTCTGTCCATGCGAGTTCCTCAGGGTCATGGTCAGCGTCGTGGTCGAGTCGCCAAAGCCGTTGTCCCTGCGGTCAGCCTCCTGGGCGATTTCCAGTCCTCGGGCAGCTGCCTCGAGGCCGGCCTGGGCGAAGGCCGGGGCCGTGAAAAGAAGGGTGAGGGTCAGGGCTGAGGCAGCCCTTTTGATGGTGTGTTTCATTTTCGTGTGCGCTTGAATGCGAAGGGGATTAGCGTGTGCGAACGGGTGCCGGGATCGGACGGGCGCCGGAGACCACCGGCGCGACAACCTTGTCCCGATCAAGAAGAAGAAGCAGCGGTGGGAGCGCGAGGAAGTCGATGGCCAGCGCCACTCCAATCGTGATTGCCGTCATGACGCCCATGTCTGCGTTCATACCAAAGGCAGATGTGGACAGGATTGAGAAGCCCACCACCAAAATGACCGACGTGACCACCAGAGCCCGGCCGACGGAGTGAAAGGCGTACCTCACGGCGTCTTCTGGCGAGAGTCCTTTCTCGCGCCTGGCTCTACGATACTTGGACAGGAAGTGAATGGAGTCGTCCACCACGATCCCCAACGTCATCCCGATTACGACAGAAAGGCCGAGGTTCACGGTTCCGCTGATCAAGGCCCAGGTCCCAAAGGCCACGATCGCTGGCAGCAGGTTGGGCAGGAAGCTGATGAGCCCCAGCTTCAGGCTTTGCAGCGCAAAGATCATGAGCACTGAAATCAGTATCAGGGCCAATACCGACCCCCGCAACATGCTATTGATGTTGATACCAGACACCATCGAGAACATCAGGGCCGGGCCAGTCGCCCTGGCCTGCATTTCCTTCGGGGCATTGTTCGCCAGCCAGCGCTCCGCGTTTGCCGCCAGCTCCCTGAGTTTCACTGCCGACAGATTACCGGTGGTTACCGACATTCTTGAGGCGGACTTGTCCACGTTGATCTGATTGTTCAGGTCAAGGCCGTAGGGAAGTGACATCTCGTACAGCAGCAGATACTGCGCAGCCATTTCGCGGCTGTCCGGGAGTCGGTAGAATCCGGGATCGTCGCCGTTGAGGTTCTTGTTCAGGCGCATCATGATGTCTGTGATCGCAGCCACGTGAACAACGTCAGGGTTCTTCCTGAACCACTCGGCAAATGCATCCAGTTGAGTCAGGTACTCAGGGTTGCTGATGCCACCACTCTCGCCGGCAGGAATCGAGAAATCCAGTTGGTAGATACCCGTAAGGTTCTCAGACGTGAAGTCTGTGTCTGCCCTGAAGGACGTGCTCTCGTCGAAGTACTCCACGAAGCGGTCGTCCAAAACGTTCAGGGGAATCAGTGCTCCGAAGATGAAGATGCTCGCGACGGAGCCGACCAAGAGCGGCGTTCTTCTTCGAATGACAAACCCCGCCAGTCGCTCGAAAATCGACGTTCCTTCTTCTTCTCCCTTCGCCGCGAGCCGAGCGCGCATAGGGACGATGGATGCAAAGGCGGGTAGGAATGTCACTGAGAAGATCAGAGCCGCCAGCACGCCAACTGCCGTGATATTCCCCAGGTGATTGAACGGGGGCACATCCGAGAAATTCAGACTGAGGAATCCGATAATCGTCGAGACGCTGGTCAGTAGCACCGGCATGAAGTTGACGCGGATGCTCTCCACAATGGCGTCGTTTTTCGACATGCCCGATCGCATATTTCGGAGCATCGAGACCAGAATGTGGATGGAATCGGCGATGGCCAGGGTCATGATGATGGTTGGGGCCTGCGCGGACGGGGGCGTCAACCCCACGTTGTAGAATCCCGCGAGGCCCATCGCAGCCGCCGTCGAGAACCCTATGACCAGGACCGTCCCGATCGTTCCTGTGACCGAGCGAAGCGAGATCAGCATGAGCAGAATCATCGCACCGAACATGAGAGGGATCAAACGCGAGAGGTCCAGCGCGCTGATTTCCTGGAATGCGTTGTTCAGCATTGCAAAACCGGTGACGTACAGATCAACGTCGGGGTTGGCCTCCCTGAACGAATCGGCCAGACCCCTCGCGTGGGCGACCGATTCCAAAACTTCGGTGGGCTCCTCCCCCGGCAACTGAAGCGTAATGTTTACGCCGGTAACCGTGGCGTCCGCATTTATGAGCCTGCTCTTGAGGAGCGGGTCAGTCAACGCTACTCGCTGCGCGTTTGAGAGGTACTCCTCGGAACGGCTCTCCGCGTCCTCGATCAGGTCCTGCACGATGAGGTCGTCGCCTTCCGCAAACGTATGCTGGAAATTGGTCAGGGCGTCAACGCGAATGGCGTACGGCACCGTCCAGGCTTCATCGACCAGAGTCTCGATGGCGGCGGCTACCGAGGCGTCCGTGACCTTCCCGGACTGGGGCGCGACCACAAAGAGAATGTTGTCGTTCTTCGTGTAGACGTTCTGTACCTCGTCAAAGGCCAGTACCTGCGGATTGTCCGCTCCGAAGAACGCGCGATAGTCGTTGTCGAAGAAGAGGCCCTTCGCTCCCGAAGCGATCCCGACCGTCGCAATCAGCGAGAGGGCGACTACCAGCCACCGGTACCGGATAATTGATCGCGCGAAGTCCGCAACGCGGTCGTCAAAGTTAGTTCGAAATTGGCTCATTTGGTTATTGACCGAATGGTCAACTATAGATTAAGGGTCACCCACATCAGGACGAGGTTCAAGGGATTAGTGACCAAGCGGTCACTTTGTTACAGGGTGCGTCGAATTATTTTTGACCGCTCGGACAAATTGGTCATATCCGAGGTCGAAGTCCCGCTAATGCGGTGTTGATCGTATCAAACGGGTCCATGCCAGGGAGATGGATCTTTCCGGAGGTCAAAATCCCGGCCTTGACGGTCATCAAGAACTCGGCCATGGACTTGGGCTCCAGGTCCGCCCTGAATTCACCGGCTTCCTGGCCGGTGCGGAGTAGGTCGGTCAGCATCTCGCGAACATGGGCCATGACAGACTCCACAATACCTCGAACTTCTTCATCTACCGTGCCCAGCTCGACCGCCGAGTTCATCATAAAACAGCCCGAAGCGCCCTCTGAGACAACACATTGCCGAATAGACATGCGCATGAGGTCACGAACCGCTTCGAAAGGAGAGGCTGCATCCGCAACCGCATTTCTCATGGCCGAAATACCCGACTGTGTGTACTGAGTCAGGGCAGCCTTGTATAGTTGGTGTTTGTCTCCAAACGCCTGATAGATACTGCCCTTGTGCAAATGCATAGCGTCCATCAGGTCCGTCATGGACGTGGCCTCATATCCCTTGGCCCAGAACACGCGCATCGCCTGATGGAGCGCTTCGTCTATGTTGAATGATCTGGGTCGTGCCATTTCTGATGTCCGTTCTGGACCGTTTGGTCATATTAACGAATGGACGGAACGGCGTTCGAGACGTTCCTCGCGGACTCGCAATCACGAGTCCCTCCTACTTGCGAATCGTCCTGTATCGGCCAAGGTCTCGGTAGCGGTCGAACAGACGTTCCTGTCGGCTGTCCTCGGGAATCTCCCGGCCACCAATAAACACGTGTTCTGCAGAGCTGGACAGCTCGAACGGATCTCCGGACCAGACGACCAGGTCTGCGACCTTGCCAACGTCCAGGCTACCCATGGACTCGCCGAGGCCCCAAACCGTGGCCGGTCCCAGTGTCGCCGCCCGAAGAGCCGCCGCGTGATCCATGCCGTTGGCCACTGCAAGTCCGGCATTGTGAGAGATGGCTCGGCCTCCGCCGAGGAGTACCTCAACACCAGCACCCTGGAGAAGGCCGGCGTTTTTCAAGGTCGCCGACAGTCCGTCAAACGTAGGCAGATCCGTTGTCGCCCGAACGATGACCGGGACCCGCGCTGCGGCCAGCTCCGCCGCCACTTTCCAGGCCTCCGCGCCTCCAGATATGACCATGCGGACGCCAAACTCTTCTTTGAGCCGAAGCGCCAACTGCAGATCACTCACCCTGTTTGCCGTTACCACCAGAGGAACGGCCCCGGACATCACGGCCTGCAAAGCTTCGATATTTCGATCGTTCAGACTGGAGCGCCCGCCCTTTGCCCGGGGGTCCTTCTCCTCATTGTCGTCATCGTCGTCGCCCTTGTCATCCTTGTCATCCTTGTCCTTGTCCTCCTCGTCTTCTGGCGTTAGCATCTTGGCCCGTGCGTCCCACAAGGCATCATGGAGACGTTGGTAGTTCGCTGCCCGCGACCCGCCCGCTCGGCCCGAACCGGCCTCGCCCATGGCTGTGATGACCCCGACAGATTCGCTGCGAATCATGTCAGAGACCGATTCGCCGTCAAGGGCGATCACGGCCGCCTGCCCGGTAAACAACTGGCTGCCACCGGGAACCAGAACCGATGATGTCACGCCCCGGAGACGTGTGATGGGGATATGCGTGTTGGCGGGATTCACCGCCCAAACGGGATTAAACGACGCACCGAAGTCAGCTTCAGACGTCGACCCGTCCACCGTGCCGGCGGCGGAGCTTCCGATCTCCCGGAGGCCCACCTGCGACCCGGAATCCATGAAACCCGGCGTTATGATCTTCCCGGTACCGTCGATTGTCCGGGTGCCGGAGGGGATCCGAGCGCTTGCCCCGACTGCCGAAATCAAGCCGTCTTTGATCACGATCGTTCCGCCTGTGATCACGGCCCCGGAGACCGTGTGAATCTCTGCGTTTGTGATCGCAATCGTCTGGGCGGTGGCGGGACCCGCCAGACCCGTGATACCCAAGGCCAGCGCGAAGGCGGCCAAAATGGTAGTCTGCTTCATCGCCCTACCTCGCCATCCATTCCAAGCATGAAATCGCCGAATATGATCGGGTCCGTCGCGTTTCGGTCGTACATCAACGCACCGTCGATGTAGACATGCTCAGCGTGCGAATAGACGCTGAACGGATCGCCGGTCCAAAGGACCACGTCTGCCATCTTCCCCACCTCCAACGATCCAGTTCGATCGCTGATACCCATTGCCTCGGCTGGGTTTGACGTGATCCAGCGAATAGCCTGCTCGTGACTAATGACTATTCCCTCCTCGCGTCCGGCGCGTATCGCGACCGCAGAATGCTGATTGAGCCGCTGTATTTCGTCGGCGGAGTCGGAGTGCACGATGGCGCAAGCTCCGGCTTCGTGAACGAGAGCGACGTTCTCTTCGATGCCGTCATACGCCTCAAGCTTGAATCCGTAGTTGCCGGATCCCCACATGGAGGCGCAGATATCGTTCTCGGCCAGGTAGTCTCGCACCTTGTAGCCCTCCACCGCATGATGGAAGGACGATATTTTGTACCCGAACTCGTTGGCGATGTTGATCATGTTGACCATCTCATCGCCCCGGTAGCAATGGTTATGCACCAGGACTTCGCCTACCAGCACGGCCGCCAGTGTTTCCATCTGCAGGTTCCGTTCCGGCTTGTCGGCGGGTTTGGAGCCGTCATCCCACCAGGCCTGCCACTTCCCGAGGTACTCCTGCGCCTCGATCCAACCCATCCGGTAGCCCGCGCCGTTTCCCATAGCCGAGGCCGGAGATTGGCCTTTCTGGCCGTACACGCGCTTGGGGTTCTCGCCACACGCCATCTTCAGCGCATGCGGGGCATTGGGGAATTTCATCCCTTGAACGGTGCGAGAAGGCACGTTCTTCAGCGTGACGCCGCGTCCTCCAAACAGATTGCCCGAGCCCGGGAGAATCTGGAGGCTGGTTACACCGCCCGCCAACGCATGTCCGAAGCCCGGGTCCTGTGGCCACACGCCGTGCTCGGCCCACACCTCGGCGGTGTTCGGGTCGGTGAGCTCGTTCCCGTCGGCCTGCGAAGCTATCCCTGGTGACGCGTAGTTGCCCAGATGCGAGTGGGTGTCGATGATCCCGGGGGTGACCCACTTTCCAGCTGCGTCAATAATTGTCGAGCCCGCGGGCACGTCAACGTTTGCGCCAACACTTAGAATGACACCGTCCCGCATGACGATCGATCCATCGTCAATCCGCGCCCCGGTCCCCGTCAGAATCGTCGCGTGTTGTATCACAGTCGTCTCAGACGAAAACGGCTGGTAGGTAGAAGGGAAGGGGTCCGGGAAAAGAGCCTGGGCTGCAGCCGGCGCGCATATCAACGCGCCCAGCACACAACAGGCCACACCAAGCCGCGCGAATTGTCTGAGCATGGGATTTCTCTGAATTGCTTAGTGGACGGGCGCAATCCTCGCCTGCGCCTCTCCTCGGTCCGTGCCGAGCGAGCACCAATGTAAATGCACTCCGGGCTAGACGCCAGGAGTCAGGAAGGTCTTGGGCGCCTCCGTTTGGAGCGTTGCGCTCCTCCTTACCCGCGAGTTCGCCATTCTGGTTGGTGCCAGCTTTGTACTTGCGGCCCCCCTTGGGTGGTGGCTCATGCGGGATTGGCTGAGTGGCTTCGAATACCATGTCCCTCTGGAAGTCGGAATGTTCATTGCCTCGGGGTTGGGAATGCTTCTGTTAACCTATTCAACGGTTGGCCTGCACTCGATCCGGGCGGCCAGGGCTAACCGGGCGCGGTCTGTGAGGTGCGAGGAGGGCGCTGTCCGCTGGGTGGCCTCGAACCGCAACACACTTGATCGACCCCGGCAGTTCAAGGCCGGTGTGCACTCAGGTGCTGATGTCAGGGCCGCATGCTGCAGTCATACTTGGTGGCCGCAGAGGGACTGCCGGCGATTCGAGCCGCCCGGACCCGATTTTCGGGCACTTTGGCTATCAATCCCACTCTCGATTGTCGTTCTACTGCGGGATGCTTTTATTCTTTGGACGCAATCACACTCGTGCCACGAGATATCGCAAGATGGACAAGCCACCCAACTCACCAAACCTGCTTCCTGGATGGATCATCATCCCCTGCGTCGTGGCGGCCAGCCTGCTGATGCTTGGAGTGATCCTTGGGCCACCCCTGGACGCTTCGCAGGGGCGCGCCGCACCAGATTCGACGCCCCCCCCCCGAGCGGCCGGCACGCTATCGGCGCACATGTCGCCCGATACGGTTGCAGCATTTGCAAGCGCCGAGCACATCAGGCTGTTCTCGGACAATCGCTTTCCGTCGGCCAACACGTGCGCCACATGCCACCCGGATCACTTCCGCGAGTGGTCGGTCTCGCAACACGCGTACGCGCAGATGAGTCCGGTATTCAACGCGTTTCACGGGACGGTGCTGAAAATCACCAACGGCACCAATGGCGATTTCTGCATTCGTTGTCACACGCCGGTTGGGATGAACCTTGGGGAGCCAGAGTTCATGTCCAATATGGACCGGTTCTCGACATCGCGGGAGGGAGTAACGTGCATCGTCTGCCACCGCCTCGAGAATTCCTACGGCAAGGTGAGCGGCCGGCTGGCGATCGTTGAGGGGGATATTTTTGATCCCGTTTTCGGCCCCTCGGGCAACGCCGAACTCAACAGGGTCATCGAAAGTGATTCCTTCCGGGTCAACACAGAACGAGGACAGGCCGGACGCCCGATTCATACCGATGCCATCCAGTTCCCGCAACTCGATACGCCTGCCCTCTGCGGCACCTGCCACGACGTCAACCTCGTCAACGGATTTCGGCTCGAGGAGGCGTTCAGTGAATACAAGGACTCCCCTGCTTCAGCCAACGGCGTGACTTGCCAGGACTGCCACATGGGTAAGGAGCCCGGCGTGCCGTCGGGATATGCGATTGCACCCGCTGCGAGGGTTGGCGCGCGATACACACGCCCGCGTAAAAGAACCAGCCACATGTTCGCCGGGCCGGACTACTCCATCATCCATCCCGGCCTATTCCCGCACAACGTTGAGGCTTCCGGCATAGCCACGATGCGCGAGTGGCTGACGTTCGATGTGGACGCGGGTTGGGGGACCGAGGAGTTTGAAGACAATATCCCGGAGGGCTTAGAATTCCCGGAACGCTGGGAATTTCCGGACGACCGTTTTGACGCTAGAGACATTATCAGCGACAACGAAGAGCTCCTGGAGGAAGCCGATGTCGCCAGGCTGGCTATTTTGCGAGCGGGTTACGTGATGGGCGAAATCGAGACCACGCGGTCGGATAGCCGCGGGATCGAGTTCAGGGTCGAGGTGCGCAATGGCACAGACGGCCATAACGTGCCGACCGGGTTCGACGCGGAGAGACTGGTGTTCCTTCAGGTCACGGTTACCGATGCGGACGGCAAGGTGGTATTCGTGTCCGGAGACCGGGACCCGAACGGGGATGTTCGGGACTTGCACTCACTGTATGTCCACAACGGCGAACTGCCCCTGGACAAACAGTTGTTCAGTCTTCAGTCTAAATTTCTTGTCCGAATGGCCCGGGGGGGAGAGCGTGAGCAGGTTCTTGCCCTCAACTATTCCCCTGACCCACTCCCATTTCTGCGGCCCTCAACCCGATCTACTGTCCTGCTGGGACGACCGACCGGTGCTCGGAAGCACCGGGTAACACTTCCGCCTCTGGCCGCCAGATGGGCGGAATACAAGCTTGACGGCGATGCCCTCTCTGGCAGCCGCGGCCCCTACTCGGCCAACGTTAAATTTATCGCTCAGATGATTCCGGTTAATCTGATGGCAGAGATCAAAGATGTCGGCTTTGACTATTTCATGTCTCCGCGAGACGTCGCCGACGGCATCGTCAATGGAGCTCGACTGCTTTGGGAACGCGATGTTGTACTCCAATAGCCGCTTCCACGCAGCCATGATCACGCACAAGAAGACAAACACGCGGCTGACAGGTCTCTTTGTCGTCATGTGGGCTCTGCTAGGTGTTCCGGGCACCACGGCGCAGCAGGTAGAGGAGCACAGTGAGAGCAGGTTTTCGGACGAGGCGATTCCGCTCGCAGAACTTCCGGGAAGGCCCAGGCCCATTTTCGAGTTGGGCGAGCCGTTCTTGGGCACCGGTACCCTGCACCAGGGCATCAGGATGCCGGGGGGTGCTGTCTGGCAACCGGCTCTAATGGCCTTCGGCACCATTCGGACGGCCGCTCAGGGGTTCACCAACCGGACCTCCGAGACCGAACTATTGGAGGCTGCCGGTAGATTCGACCTGTTCGGCAACCTGTACCTGACTCAGTCGGAGCGCGTGGTCATCGGGTTTCGGCCGCTTGATCAGAACGGGAGTTTCACGCGTTTGACGCTGCACTCCGATCCGACCCTGCAGGAGGAGTTCGAAGGCGAATTCAACTTCGGGATCCGGACGCTGTTTTTTGAGGGAGACCTCGGCGAGCTCCTCCCCAATCTTGACAAGCGCGACCGGAGGAGTTTCGACATCGGCGTTTCCGTCGGTCGACAACCGCTCAGCATCCAAGACGGCATCCTGCTCAACGAGGACGCCATTGACATCGTGGGACTGACGCGGGCCAATGTTCGGATGTTCGGTTCGGTCAACACGCGCGTGACACTGATCTACGGGTGGGGTGACATCGATCGTCCCGGTGACCTGCGCAATCTTGGGGACAGCGCCGCACGGATGTTTGGCCTCCTGACAGAAACGGACACCCCGAAGCGGACTATGGAGTTGGACGTGCTCTACGTCACGTCCGATCCTGCGGGAGGGGACGGCCTCTACGGGGGACTGAGCACCATTCGCAGGATCGGGCGCTTCGGCAATACCCTTCGACTTGTTGGTTCGCTTCCGATAGGCGACGAGACCGCGTTTACCAGGCCCGGATTTGTCATTCACAATCAGTTCGGTTGGACGCCCCACCACTCCCACAACTACGTCTATATCAGCACTTATGTAGGAGTCGATCAGTTTCGCTCGGCGGCTCGCAGTGCGTCCGCAGGTGGCCCGCTCGGGCAGACGGGCATTCTCTTCGCGGCCGTGGGCCTGGGTCGCTACGGAGCCGCTCTGGGCAACGTAGCAGACAACTCGGTCGGGGGGGCGGTTGGCTACCAGCGATTCATGGCTCACACGCGCCAACAACTGGTTTTCGAGGCAGGGGCCCGCTACACGTACTCCGACGTTACGGCAAAGCAAAACGCGCTCGCAGGTGGCGTTCGCTATCAACTGGCGGTAGGGCGACGGGGCATCGTCATCCTTGACGGGTTCGGCGGGTATGATCTCGAAGCGACCAGGTTCAGGGCGGGAGCACGATTCGAACTTCTCCTCAAATTGTGACTGTTCCGCCACACAGACGCGTGAAAGCCGATGGATGACCTTACAGGAGGCAAGCCTACCGCATCCGGTCCTCCCCGCTGGGGACGACTCGTGTTGCTGTTGGCGGCAGGGCCGGGGTTGGGGGTTGCCATCCTGCTTGCGCAATCGGCACCGGACCGCACATTTCCGGAGTCGCCCTATCTCCGAATCGACCCCATCAAGATTCAGGAGGCTCAGACCTGCGGAGAATGTCACGCCCAAGAGCACGACGTCTGGTCGGATACCAAGCATCAGACTCAGTTCAGTTCGCTCCACCAGTCCGATAAGGCGCAGGGCATCCTGGATCGGATGGACTTTCGCCTTGCCAAGCGCGAAAGCCTCTGCCTCAGGTGCCACTACACGGCGGTTATCCGGCAAGATCAGACCCGCGCAGTATCCGGAGTGTCATGCGAATCCTGTCACGGCGCCGCGCGCGATTGGGTAGAGGTACACAATGACTACGGGGGCGCGACCCACGAAACTGAAACCGCCACACACAAGGAAACCCGTATCGCGGAAAGTGTGGAAGCCGGGATGCTCAGGCCAAGCGGCGACCTCTACAGCGTGGCGGCCAACTGCTTTGAGTGCCACACAGTGCCAGACGAGAAACTGGTGAACGAGGGCGGGCACCCCAGCGGAAGTGATTTTGAACTGGTCGAATGGTCCGAATCCATTCAACACAATTTCCTGCCCGCTCAATGGAGCAGCGACACCACGAATCATGCAAAGAGTCCGGCGCGCAAGCGACTGATGTTCATCCTTGGGACGATTCTGGACTACGAATACAGCCTGCGCGGTCTGGCCTCGGCAGAAAGCCGGAGTCCTTATTCGAAGGCGATGGAGCGTCGGACAAAAGTCGCGTACCGGAAGTTGTCGGGCCTCGGGGATCTGGTCCGCATTTCCGAAGTGGATGAGATTCTCAGAGTTGGCGGCGCGCTGACTCTTGGCCCGTCCCGAAAGGCCGAACTGGCGGGGGCAGCCGAGCGGGTCTCTGCGCTGGCGCGTGCCTTCGAGGCTTCGAGTTCGGGAGTGGACCTTTCGGCACTCGACCCGGTGATTGCCGGGGATGGCATCCCGGCCGCAGAACCCGAGACCGTGGAAGATCCGCTCTCGCAGGATGACCCGACCGAGGCCGTGGACGGCTCATCGACCGCTCTCGCTGATGCCGACTCGGGCGCCGCCGCTCGCCCGACAAACGGGACACCAGCCCCAACGGCAGTGGGACCCGTGCGCTCACGTCCTGCCTGGTTCACGACGGCCCGCTTTCAGACGACGGTCCCCGGATGCTCCTGTCATACCCAGGCTCAGGACTGGCTGCTGGATGACGCACACTCGGGGTCTCTCGATCTGATGAACTCGCCGAGAGCCGTCCAGATTGCGTCGCTCTACGGTCTGACGGGGTCGGCCCGGCTCCGCGGCAACCAGATCTGCATGAGTTGTCACGGAACGGTCGTCTCGGGAGATGAGCGCGAAGAGGTGTTCGACGCGGTCAGCTGCGAAAGCTGCCACGGCCCGAGCTCGGGCTATCTGGATCCCCACGAGCGGGGCGACGGGGTGGGGTTTGACCTGGGAATGCGGCGCCTGAAAGACCCGGGCCAGCGCGCAGCAAATTGCGCACGGTGCCACCATGTCACCGATGAGCGGCTTCTGTCGGCCGGCCACTCCACCGGGGCCGACTATGACATCGGGGCTTCCAGCGCTGCCATCGCGCATTGGCCCGACGACGAAAACGTAAAGCGAAGCGGTAGCTACCCCGCTGTGAGTTCTGCCGCCCTGATGTCGGCCATGACCCGCGAACGCGCGGCCCGGCCGGTACCCGTCGTCACTGTGGTGGACGTTGAGCCAGCCTCTGTGGTCCCGGTCAGAAGGCCGGCGCGCATCGGGGGCGGACGCGCAACCAGTGGCAGGTTTATCGGGCCGCGTGGGCCCGCCCTGTCGCGAGGTGCTGCTGCGCTCAACCTCCCGCCTCTTCCCGCCACCAGCGATTCGACGGCAGTCGAGGATCTTCTACTGATCGCGAAGCGTCGCATCACTGCCATTCACCGGGCTCTCGAGGGCCGGAACTGACCATGGGAAACGAGTCGGGATCAAATCGAGCCGGTACCCAGGTGCGACGGCAGCAGCTGTTCCGGGACAGGTGGTCGTCCTACGGCAAGCATTCGGGAATTCTCGATCTGTCGGACATGCTCTCGCCAGCAGAACTCAGGGAGTTCGACCTGTTCGCGTCCTACGACGACGATTTTCTGGTGACCATCGCCCAGGATGTGTCGGTGGCCCGGTGGAGTCGGGGCATCACCTTGTTCGAGGAGGGGAGTTACCTGGACCTTGCCTTTGTCATAGCCAAAGGCAAGGTGGATGTATTCCTTAAGAACGATACAGAGAGTTCCGCTGCGCCGATCTTCGACATGCAGCGGACCATGTTCGGAGCCGGGCCAGGAGTCATGAAGCAGGCTTCCGGCGACCGGGGGAACGCGCCAACAGAGACGGCGCTGGCTGGCGCAGCGAACGAGATCACCTTTCTTTCGGCCATGGACTTCGATCTTCCGCACGGGGGCCTCGTTACGCTCCGACCGGGAGACATCTTCGGCGAAATCGGTGCACTCAACGGCTGGCCCCAATCGGTGACGGCTCGCACAGGTACGGAGTGCACGCTGATTCAAATCCGGCTCCCTGCGCTCCGCGCCATGAAGAAAGAGTCGGATGCGTTCCGGGACAAAGTCGACCGCACCTACCGGAAATCAGCGCTGCTGGAACAGCTCAAGTCCGCCCCCCTGCTGCGGGGCACGGAGGAGCGCTTCTTGAAGTGGCTGACGACCCGGGTCGATCTTGTTTCCCATTCGCCAGGAGACCAGATCACCCAGCAGGGGCTGAAAGCCGAGGCTTTTTATATGGTCCGCTCCGGTTTCGTCAAGCTCGCGCAGCGCATCGAGGACGCCGACGCTGCAGTCTCCTATCTCAGCAAGGGCATGACCCTCGGCGCGGTCGAACTGCTGAATGACAGCATCGAAGGTTGGCGCAGCACGGCAACGTCCGTCGGCTATACGGAACTGGTTCGCATTTCTCCCGATGACTTTCAGGAGACGGTCCAAAAGAACCCTGGAATCGAGAAGCGCCTCTGGGAGGCGGCAGTGGCAGAGATCAAGGATGCCGGGTTCTCCCGCGCCAACTTGGACAAGTCCGAACTGATCGATTTCTCCCTTCAGAAAGGACTGGTTCAGGGCAACAGCATCCTCGTGATTGACCTTGATGTTTGCACCCGGTGTGACGACTGCATGCAGGGCTGTGCCGACACCCACGGAGGCCGCCCGCGTTTTGTGCGAGAAGGTGACAAGTTCGACCAATTCATGGTCGCCCGGTCCTGCTATCACTGTGAAGACCCGGTTTGCCTTATTGGCTGCCCAACCGGTGCAATCAGGCGGGCGCAAGTGGGCGAAGTCGTGGAGATTGAGGATAACCTTTGCATTGGGTGTTCCAACTGCGCGAACAAGTGCCCATACGACGCGATAGTCATGCACGATACCGGAAAAGAGTGGTCACAAGACGCTATTCCGGAGCATCTCCGAGGCCGCCCGCGAAAGGTTGCGAGCAAGTGTGATCTGTGCCACACTTCAGACGCCGGCCCCGCCTGCGTGAACAGTTGTCCGCACTCGTGCGCCTTCAGAATCGGAAGCCTTGAGGACTTCCAGGCGCTTCTGGCCGCCGGCGATACCCGACCAGTGGGACAGGCATGAAGCAGACGGCCATTTACCAGCGGAAGCGCCCTACGGCCTCGCCGGGGTTCAACAAATGGGTTCAATCACCCCGCTGGTTTACCGGGTTCTGGATTGCGGTTGTGGGCTGCCTGGCCGTCTTCGGCGCCAACCTTGTTCTTGGCCGGGTTCACCCCTCCAGCGTCTGGGGTCTCTCCTTCGGGATTGCCGCGACCGCCCTTCTGGGTGCCAACCTTCTCTACGCCGTTCGACGCCGGACACTACGGCTTCGCGGCCTGGGGAAAACGTGGACTTACCTGCAGGTGCACGTATATGGAGGTGGACTCTTCCTACTTCTGGTCCTGATGCACACCGGCTTTGCCACCCCGAGAGGGGTCCATACATGGTGGCTCTACGCGCTCAGCATCTGGGTGGTGGCTACCGGACTCATCGGAATAGCCATTCAGAAATGGATCCCGACGGTCCTTAACGCGAGCTTTCCCATCGAGGTGCATTACGATCGGGTCCCGGCGTTGATCGACTCGATTCGAGTGCGGTCTGAAAAATTGGTGGATGGGTCAGGAGATCGCATTCGTGATTTCTACGGCCGCAACCTCGCCGCGACACTTGCCGGTCCCCGCCCGCAGTTCATGTATTTTTTTGATGTTACCGCTGGGATTCACTCTCGGGTGAAGCCGTTCCACTATCTGAGAGGGCTTCTGGCCGCGGAACAACGGGAGGTACTGGATGAACTGCAGCAGCTCTACACTTCCAAGTTGCAAATCGATGCACACTACACGCTCCAAAAGGCGCTCCGGGGCTGGCTGATTCTCCACGTGCCCGCGTCTGTCGTCCTTGTTGCGCTCCTTGGCTTCCACATCTTCTCGGTCCTGTACTACTGATGCGAAAGGAGAAACGAAAACGAAAGGGAGTCTTCAGCGACCTTCGATTGCCGGTCGCCTCGGAGTACGTCTATCCGGCGCCGCGCCATCGCCTGCTTTGGATCGGCGGGCTTGGTGCGATAGTCATTGCGACCCTGATAGGCATCGATATCGCCGCCGGGGATCCGGAATCTGTTTCGAATGGCCCGCTATCGGCTAGCCATGCGCTCCTGCAGACGGATTGCGCATCGTGCCACTCGCCGTTCGAAACCGTGACCGATTCCAAGTGCGCAGTCTGCCATGAGAAATTCGGCGACGATCTGGGCGCGTACACATTTGCGTCGCACTACCTGTACCGCTCGGAAGATTTCACCCGGGTCGTGTCCTCGCCCGAGGAGGTGGCTTGTTTCTCGTGCCACGAGGAACACCAGGGCCGCGAGGCCGCGCTCACCCGCGTACCTGACGCGATGTGTGCCTCATGCCACGAGTTCGGATCCTTTACGGAGGGGCATCCGGAGTTCGATTTTGCGGCCGAGAGCGTTCCCGATGCGGCCAAGCTGAAGTTCGGCCACACCCGACACGTGGCTGAGGTGATGGAGCGGGCGGACCTGGCAGACCTTGAGCAGAGTTGCCTGTATTGCCATGAAGCTGAGGCGGACGGTCTCAGCTTCATGCCAATCAGCTTCGAGAATGCCTGTTCTACATGCCACATCGCGGCGGGAGAAACCACGGAATGGCTCGACCTTGAGGGACCGCTGCCCGAGGCTCCGGGAGTACGCACGCTGGAGACTATCCGGGCTAGCCGGACCCCCGGCACTCGGTGGTCCGACTACATGAATCCCGCGGAATTCCAGGTTCGTGGCGATCAGGTCAGAAAGACGCGCATCTATCATGAAGACCCCTGGATACTTGATAATCTCAAGAGACTCCAGGCACTCCTGTACCCCGGCAGCGAACTCGCGTCCCTTCTCAAAACCTCTGGTGACGTGCCCGACGACCAGGCACGTGCCCTGTATGCAGAAGCCTTGGCGACGCTCAAGACCTACGTCAGAGAGCTTCGATCCGAACCAGGCCGAGGGGTCCAGCGCGCACTGACCGAGATCGACGAACTCATTGCCCTGGCGGAGAAACAGCTGAGAGACCCACTCACACCGCTGGATGAAACCAGATTCCTTGTCTCCCACGTGTCCACAAATGCAGATTTCGACGAGACCACCGTGGCGGCGTATGAAAGCATGATTGAGTCGTTAACGAGCACCTGTCAGACGTGCCACTCTGTCGAACGGGCGACGCTTGCTCGGGTCCAGACCGACCAGGGAGTACTGGCCCGGGCCGACTTCAATCACAGGGCCCACATTACCCAGCGCGGCTGTCTGGACTGCCACTCCGATATACCGATTCGCGAATTTGTGGCCCGGGACAGCGTGGCCTCTGTGACAGTTGACCATGCGGGAATCCAGAATATCCCCACCATAGAGACTTGCAGGACCTGTCATACGCCGAACAAGGCACCGGTCACCTGCGTCACTTGTCACGTCTTCCACGCAGACAAGTCTCAACACTTCAACCTGCTGCGATACCTGGATTGAGAGGCTGGGCATTGGGGTCCACTTATCTGATAGTCACGACTTGTCCGATTGCTACCATGGCGGCTCGACTCTTCTGTAAAACCGGCGACCTCACAGGGTCGATTTTTGCGATTGCGGCGGAAGCTCAGATCGGAAAGTCCGCGGCGAATGACATCAGGCTGAGCGCTGACGGAGTAATGGACACCCACGCACGGATCTACCTGGACCAGTCAACCGGGGCCTACGTTGTCGAGGCGCTCGCAGGGGCCGCGGTTCGCGTGGATGACATGGACGTGCGCACGTCATTTCGCCTTGAACAACTCAACGTGATCACGTTGGGTGGACGACATGACTTCGTCTTTCAGGTGATGGACCCGAACTGGACGTCGCACCCCGTCCAGAGCGAAGCCGCCTTGGAGGGGGTCGAGGAGGGCGGTATGCGGACCAGAGTCGGCGCGGACTTCCATCCGCTGCCAGGCGCCCTTGCCAGTGACAAGCCCACTGGCAAACCAGCCTCCGACGCGCCGGCCCAGGATGACCCGGCGCTGCTTACCAGGCGTGCTGGCGAGTTTACCCCGGTTCTCCCGACGTTCGAGTCGCCGAGGGATACGCCGGACGCGGTCGACGACCCAGCACTGAGAACCCGACACGCTGGCGATTTTACTCCCGGCCTCCCGGCCTTCCAACAACCGAAGCCGGATTCTGAGCCGAAGCGGGAGCCAGAGGTGCCGCCGGAGCCGGGACCGCCAAACCCCGACGAGAAGCCCGCGACAACACAAAGCGTGTTCCTGCTGTCCGTCGCGAGTTCGGATGGTGCCACCAAGGAATACACGTTGGTGGCGGGGGAGAATGTGCTCGGACGGTCGTCCGACTGCGCCCTGCACGTCGATGACACGTCTCTCTCCAGGCGCCACGCGGTGGTGACCCTCCAGGGTGCCCTCGTCACTATTCGGGACTTGGGGAGCAAAAATGGAACATTCGTGGACGAAGAGCGCATCGCTTCGGACGTATCCTTGACCCCCTCATCCTCGATCCGACTGGGCCACGCCATCGAAGCCAACCTCCTCTCCCGGTGAGCCAAAACTCAAATACCACTCTGCAGGACGGCACCTACGTGCTAGCGGATCCGGTTTCCCTCCCGGAGGTCCTCGATGTCCTCGTGGTGGGGGGCGGGCCTGCCGGTACCGCCGCTGCCTTTCGCGCCAAGGAATTGGGGATGTCTGCTCTGGTTGTCGATTTCGACGATCTGCTAAAGAGGATACGCGACTACGCAAAGAACAAGCCCATCCTCCCGTCCTTTGGTGGCGGGGACAAGATGCAGTTTCCCAAAGGCGGAGAGTTGACCGCGAGACTGCATTTTGATCCGATTGACAAGGATGACATGTGTGCCGATTGGAAGCGGCATTACAGGGAAGCAAACGTCCCGGCACAGATTGGTGTAGAACTAACCGGTCTCGAGCGTCAAACAAACGGAGTTTGGTCTGTCCGAACCTGGAACCATCGCATTCAGGCGGAGCATTCCTACCAGGCCCGTCATGTGGTCATTGCCATCGGCAGAGGCGTCCCGCGACGGTTCGACATACCGGGAAACACAGACGGCATCTCGTATCGCCTGGACGATGCCGACAACTACGTCGGCTCACCGTCTTGCATCGTAGGGGGAGGCACCTCTGCGGCCGAGGCCGTGATTGCAATATCGAATGCGAAGGCAGCGGCCCAGGACTTTACCCCCGTCTATTGGTCTTATCGCGGAGACAAAATGCCCCGCGTGTCGAGAGCTCTCTCCCAGGTGTTTTTCGACGCCTACATGGGCAACGGCAATATTCGCCACCACGCGAATAGCGAACCGGTGGCCGTCTTCACTTCGTCCGAAAAGCAGGAACTGCTCTCCGTTCGGATTGACCGGAGGTCCCTGGAGGGGCGACCACACGAGACCTCGCATCTGGAGTTCGACAAGCGGTTCTGTATCGCCTGCATCGGAGAGGACCTGCCCGAGTCGTTTCTGAACACGATGGGCATCTTCCTGGCTACCGGCGGGCCCAGGGGGCGTAAGCGCATGGTAGTCAGTCCGCTCCTGGAGAGCGAGCAGGAGAACGTTTACCTCATCGGCGACATCCTGAGCCAGGCGTACCTGGAAACGGACGACTTTGATGCTGACCCGGCCGGTTTCCGTGAAGTGAAACATCCAGGAAACGTAAAGTCGGCACTCCGCGACGGTGTTCTCGTGGCAGAGGTGATCCGGCAGAAACTGGACGGCAAGGAGCAGATCACCGTAGCTCTTGAATTTGAGGAGAGCATCGAGCACGAGTCCCGCCCGGTGCCTGTAGTCCCCGCGGCGTCTCATCAGGCCGATGGCCCACCCCGGGAGAGCATTCCGGAGGACCGGAGGGTTCAGACGGAATCGGCGGAGATAGTCCGGATCACACCAGGCGGCGTGGATGAAGATGCGCATCCTCTTCGCGAAGGCAGCTCGTTATCCGTCGGCCGCGCCACGGGGCCGCTGAGTTTTCCCGACGATGACGCTCTGGCGGACCAGCATGCAACCTTCGTCCGCACCGGCGAAGGGATCTCGGTCAGGGACGAAGGGAGCGGAACGGGCACGTTTTATCGGTTGCCTCCCGGGAACGCTGTCGCCCTCGCGGACGGGGATCTGGTCCAGCTTGGCCACCAGTTCCTGCTTTTCCAGGTCGGAAGCGGCGGGGTCAGTTACACCCACTACGGAGCCGACGGGCAGCAGCTCTCTCGACAGGATCTGCCACGAGACAGAACGTTCGTACTGGGAAGGGACGCACCTGACGCCACCCTGGATAGCAAAGACTTTGCGTTGTCAAGGCGTCACCTGTCGCTGGTACACCGAAGCGATGGTCTATATGCAAAAGACCTGAAGAGCCTCAACCACAGCTATCTCCGAGTCACGACCGAGCGAGGGCTTGAGGACGAAGATGTGGTGAGGGTGGGGAGGCAACTCCTGCGCCTGAACTTGCTGACCGAGCGGCAGAGCGGTGTGACCATTTTCCAGGTCAAGCCAGCCGCACCAAGCCCTGACCGGATGGGGGTAGAGACGGCTCCGGGCGGTACTCAGAGTGCCGGACCATCGGTGACCTTCCAGAAGGAGGGCGTGACGGTTGAGGTCCCACCAAGGAAGACGCTTTGCGATGTTGCCGAAAAAAACGGCGTGACTCTCAACGCAGAGTGCCATGCCGGGGTTTGTGGGAGTGATCCGATTCGCATCGTGTCTGGCGGGGAGTTTTTGAACAAGATCAGCGAGGAAGAGTCAGACACTCTGGAAGACATATGCGATCTCTCAGCAGGCAATCAGCCCGGCGGGTGCCGACTGGCTTGCATGACACGGGTTACCGGCCCAGTCGTCGTGGAGATCGTTACGCAGGATTGACCAATAGACTCGAGTCTGGGGTTAGCCACGAACAGTTGGTGATGGAGTTAGAAATCGGACAGGAAGCGGGCGGCTTCCAGATAGAAGAAGTGCTGGGCCGCGGCGGCATGGGCGTGGTCTACCGCGCGCAGGATATTGCTTTGGCTCGCGACGTAGCGCTCAAGGTTATCAAGCCCGAATTGGCAGAGGATGACCAGTTCGTCCGACGTTTTCAGACGGAGGCCCGGGTCCTCGCAAAGCTGAACAGCCCGTATATCGTCGGGGTCCACGCGCTGAAGCAGACGGAGAGCGGACTGTTCATCGTGATGGAGTATGTCGAGGGCGGAGACCTGTCCGATGTTCTGACGGGCCAGCCGTTGCCGCTGGAGCGCACTCTGGACATCGTAAAACAACTCCTGAAGGCCATCCGACGGGCGCACGAGGCGGGTGTCATTCACCGCGATATCAAGCCTCAGAATATCATGGTGGCCAGCACCGGTGAGGTGAAGGTGACCGATTTCGGGCTGGCCAAGCTTCGCCATGCCGACATGGCAAGCACGATGACCCAGGGAGTAGTCGGTACTCTTTATTACATGTCTCCCGAGCAGATTCGCGGCGAGGAATTGGACGGGCGGACCGACCTGTGGGCGATTGGTGTTGTGCTGTTTGAAATGCTCGTCGGCAAGCGCCCCTTCACCGCCGAATATGAGGCCGGCGTTATGTACGCGCTTCTGTCCATGGACGTCCCGATTCCAGACGAGGTACTTGTAACGCTGCCCGCTGGCCTGTCGGGAATCGTGGCGAAGGCGCTCTCCAAGGACCGGGAAGAGCGGTTCAGTTCTGCGTCCGAAATGCTTTCGGCCATAGAGGAGATAGAGAATCCGGGGTCGGTCCAAGCCCAACCCGCAGAGCATGCTCCTGTGGCGCCCGAGAGATCTTCCAGCACCAAGTGGCTGGGCGTTGGCATGGCGCTGGGCGCGATTGCTATCGTCGCACTCGCGGGCTACCTGCTGCTTCCACGATTTCTTGCAGCCGAAGCCCCCCCGCGGACTGTCTCGCTGGACACGATTCCCCCTGGTGCCGATGTCCTCGTAAACGGGGCCTCCATTGGCGCGACGCCCATCGCGAACTTTAGATTGGACGATGGCACGGACAGCCTGGCAGTAGGACTAAGAATGGCTGGATTCGTGAACATGGACACCGTCCTGAGTAGCGGAGGAACCCATCAACTTGCACTCGACGTCGAATTCGTGCCAGAGGATCCGGTGCAGAGGCAGCCCGCAACGGCAGTGGAGACCTCTCCCACATCGACGGACCCGGTGCGACCCTCCTCCAGGAGCGATGCTTCAGTACCTTCAAGCCGTGTTGCCGTGGGGAGCGTAGATCTCCTTGTGGAGCCCTCGGCGGGTGCGACCGTTCGTATTGACGGTGGAGAATCACACCAACCCGGAATTATGGAGTTGCCCGCTGGGAAACATACGGTTCGCTTCACGTCACCGGCGTACGGGCAAATCGAGGAAACCATAGACATAAAGCAGGGCACGAACCAGACCGTCACATGCCACTTTGAAGCAACTGTTCAGGTGCACTCCGGTAACGTTTGGGCCACCGTTTACCTTAACGGCGAACGCACAGAACTCACGACTCCACAACAGCTGATGCTAGGGCCAGGGACATACACTGTTTCGCTGCGACGATTTGGATACGATGTGGAGCTGATGGAGGGCGACTCCGAACCGATCGTGGTCGCCCGATCATGTGCGCAGTCCCCAAGGCGCGACCTCGTCTTCCAACTCTCAGAATCCAGACCATAACCTTCCGCAAGGGGTATAACCATGACCAGCGTCCAACACATGTTCAAGCGCATCTCCGCGGCCATGCAGGCCGGGCTTTGTGTAGCTATGCTGCTTCTTTTGTCGGCGTCCGTCGCCTACGGACAGAACGGCGCCCTGGACGAGGCCGCAGAGGTCTACCACTCCGCAGATTTCGATCGGGCCATCGAAATGTTCAGCCACCTGGCCGACCATCCTGACAGTGATATCGAGACGAAGAAGGCCTGCTTCCAGTACCTGGGACGCTCTTTCGTGGCCAAGCACATGGAGGACGAAGCTCGGGAAGCAATCCGGCAACTTCTTGAGTTGGCCAAGCCGATGGTCGAACTGAATCCGGACGCAGAGCCCCCACCGCTCATGGACCTCTACTACGAAGTTCGGACGGCCCTCCACGGGTATGAGGCTCAGAGCGACCTTCAGACGATGGCGGTGATCGACTTTACCAATGGCTCTGTTGGACCGGACGCGAGCGACTACGACGCCCTGAGTCTCGGACTATCCTCGATGATGATCAACTTCCTGGGCGGGGCGAGCGACCTGCACGTTGTCGAGCGCGAACGCCTGAGCTGGCTCCTGAGTGAGTTGGACCTTCAGGGAGATGACAACCGCGTGGATCAGGCCACAGCGGTGAAGGCCGGGAAACTGCTTGGCGCCCAGACCGTCCTAATCGGAAGCTTCATCGTGAATGGCAAGGACATGTACGTCGGGACGCGCCTGGTGAGCGTCGAAACCGGCGAGGTACTCTTCGGGGAGCAGCTTTTCGGGAGGCAGCGAGACATCTTCGACCTCGTCCAGAAACTCAGTGTCCAGACCACCCAGGCAATCGGCGTCGTGCTGGATGCAGAAACCGCCGGCTCCACCCACGAGACTCACTCGCTGGACGCGATGATGTCGTACTCGGAGGGCCTGGCCTTACTGGAGCACGAATCCTATAGTGAGGCTTACCAGAAGTTCGTTGAGGCTCTGGATCACGACCCCACCTACAGCCGCGCTGAGCTTCGGATGGAGAGTCTGAAGACCATGCTTGATTGACTCTGGGGCCAACCTGTTGAGCGAATCGACTGATTTGATGACCGCCGCCGTTCGGACCCTGGCTTTTGTGAGTTGCTGCGTGGCCGTGGCGGCCTGTGGGACTACGGTCAACCTGAACGAGGACCTCGTGGACTACCGAGACGAGGTCATCGAACTTCAGGGAGATCTGTTGGCGCGCCCACAAGACTTGTCGGCCCTTGGAGACCTGGGCGTCATCTACGTGCGCACCGGACATGCGCGGGAAGGCAAGGAGCGCCTCCTTCAGGCGTACGAATTTGGAGACCGGAATCCCAGATCGCTCCTGTATCTGGGTTTCGCGCACGAGGCGCTGGGCGAGGACCAGGAGGCTCTTGCCCTGTACGAAACGTATGCGGCCGTACCCCGCCTTTCACCGTATCGGGGCCTGATGGAGGGGCGATACACCTGGATTGTGCGAGAGGTGGCCAGAAACGAGATGCGGCTTCGACTGCAGGAAGAGCAGGATCTTGCAGACCTTGAAGTGTCTCCTGGGATCGTCGCTGTCTTCCCGATGGCTTATCAGGGGAGCAATCCTCAATATGAACCGCTTGGCAGAGGACTGGCCGAAATGATCTCTGTGGACCTTCAGCAAGTCAGCACGCTGCGTGTGGTCGAACGAGTCCGGCTGCAGGCGTTGAGAGACGAACTCGCGCTGGGTGCCTCGGGTTATGTAGATGCCGCCACAGCCCCAAGAATGGGGCGTCTTCTGCAGGCGGGCCGCGTGGTCAGCGGGACGTATAACATTCTGGATAATGATCTAAGGCTGGACGCTTCGGTTGTCGAGAGTTCGACCGCGTCCATCAGCGAGCTGGCCAGTCAAACAGATAATCTGGCGCGGTTTTTCGCGTTGGAAAAACGGATCGTGTTTGATCTACTGACAGAACTGGGAGTGCAACTGACGGCGGACGAGCGGGCCAGCATCGAGGTGGTCCCTACCCAGAATCTCCAGGCCTTCCTGGCGTTCAGTCGCGGGCTCGTTGCGGAGGACGCCCAGGATTACGGCGCGGCCGCTTTGCTGTATCAACAGGCGTTCCAACTCGATCCATCCTTCTCCCAGTCGTCCGTCGGCAATGACCGGGCGACGAACTCCCGGGGAAATGCCGGGCCTCCAGGCAATGCGATGTCGGGTGCAAGGCGACTGGATCCCTTTCGGGGACCCCAGATCAATATCCTCGACCATCGAAGTCGGCAGCTCGGAAACGGTATCCAAGCCTCTCTCCTCCCCGGCGCTGACAACCGAAAGCCGGCCACCGAGCAGGCCGCAGGCGCCTCTGGAACGTTTGGCGGCCTACCGCCCCCGCCGCCCCCACCGTCTGGGGGAGGATAGCCCATGCTACGGTTCCTCCAGAAGCTTCCGCTCGATTCCTGGGTGATGCGATGCGGCCAGCTCCTCATCCTGGTTTTTCTTGCTCAGACGCCGGCCTACGCTCAGGGATCGCCCGACCGTGACGCCCTCGTCAACTTCTACAACACCTTCAACGGGGATGGCTGGACCGATAAGACGAATTGGCTGTCGGCAAGCCCTGTAAACGAGTGGTTCGGTGTCAGAGCGGATTTCGCTACGCAGCAGTTGCGTGTCACGGACATTCGTCTCAATGGCAATAACCTCACGGGGATCATGCCGGAAAGCTTCGGGGCAGGCGTGTTTCCTGAGCTCCGAGTGCTCGACCTCGGCGCCAATTCGATCTCCGGAGCCATAACTGCCGCCGTTGGCACGGTGAAATTGCCCAGCCTGACAACACTGAGGCTGAGTGGGAACCAGTTCTCGGCAAATACCGGGCTTTCGGCGAATGACGCTTTCTCCTCGCTCGCCCTTGAGAATAATAACCTCGGCTTCGAGCACCTCGAGCCCCTCGCGGGCGCCAACTTTCCGGTCACCTACTCGCCGCAGGCCGACATCGGGACGGGTGGTTCGATCGCGCTGGACCCCGGCGACACGCTGACTCTGAATCAATCGTTTGGGGGTAGCCGGAATTCCTACGAGTGGACGCTCGACGGCCAGACGATTCCGGGGGCCACGTCGGAGTTCTATACAGCTGGGTCCGTGACAGCCGCACAAGCGGGCGAGTACGTTCTCTTTGTTCAAAATTCCCTCGTGCCGGGACTTACCCTGTCGAGCTCTCCGTTCGATGTGACGGTGGACTCGGCGCCCGAATTCACCGTCACGCCGACCTTTCTCGGCTATAGCTCAATCATTGTCGGGTCGACGGGAGTACTTTCGGCCACCATCGAGAACACCGGGGGCGGGTCCTTTCAGTTTATAAGCTCCTCGGTCACCGGCACCCACGCCTCCGACTTCAGCATTACGGCGGGTGGAACGGCCAGCACCTTCGCGGGTGGCTCCACGCGTGCCATCACCGTCGAATTTGCCCCGGGGGCCGGCGGCCTGCGCTCGGCGTCGCTGATTATCACGACTGACGCGCCTGGCAGTCCGCACACCATCCCACTTTCTGGAACTGGGCTGGAGCCAGCACTGGGCGTGACCCCCACGGCGTTGGCTTTTGGTGACGTCGAACTCGGGAGTAGTTCCGCTCAGGCCACGCTGACCGTCCAGAACACCGAGGATGCTACGCTTGTGATTTCGAGTATCACCCTTGGCGGCGCCGGCGCAGCGGATTACACCATCGTTTCGGGCGGTGCGACCCCCTTATCACTGGGCTCAGCCGGACTGGCCTCCATCGTGCTGCAGTTTACGCCAACCGCTACGGGCCTTCGCTCGGCGGAGGTGGTGATCGCAAGTAATGCGCCAGGTAGCCCCGCCTCGTTCCAGCTTAGCGGGACAGGTACGGCTCCAGCTCTGGCCGCGACCCCGACCGCGGTCGATTTTGGCGCGGTCGAGGTGGGCAGTACTTCCAATCAATCTTCTGTTATTGTCTCGAACACGGGAACGGCACCGCTCGTACTTACCGGCATTTCCATCTCTGGCGACCAGGCGGCTGATTTCTCGATTGTTGGCGGCGCTACTCCATTCACCATCAACCCGAGTAGTCAGTTAGCGATAGCCCTGACGTTCGAGCCAGGCACGACCGGCTCGCGAGGCGCGGCACTGGCCCTCACCAGCAACGCACCTGGGAGCCCCTTCCTGGTTGCCCTAAGCGGGACGGGAATCGCGCCCGCACTTGGCGTGACCCCCGGGGTCATTGCATTTGGCAGCGTAGAGGTGGGGTCGCCGGCTACGGCCACCGCGACGCTCGAAAACACGGGAACAGCTCCGCTTGTGATCAGCAGTTTCGCCGTCGGTGGCAACCAGGCCTCTGACTTTGTGATCACGGCTGGCGGCGCACCAATCACGCTCGCGGTGGGGCAACAGCTCGCCCTGTCGGTCGAGTTTACGCCGGGAGCATCGGGCGTGCGATCCGCGACACTGACTGTCACCAGCAACGATGCGGCAGGACCACTCACATTGCCGCTCTCGGGGACAGGAACCCTGCCCGGACTGAGCCTGACGCCGCTCGCGCTGGCCTTCGGCGCCGTAGAACTGGGGCAGTCCGCCAGTCTGAGCACCACGGTCGAAAACACCGGCGACGCGGATCTGCAGATCACGG
>JBLHLC010000033.1:0-41092 GCA_047619685.1 Rhodothermales bacterium | reverse complement strand
CGGTCCCGTACCCGGTGGCTTGGGGCCTTATCAGGCTTCCGCCGTACGCGAGCCCCTTGCCTGTCATGGTCCCGGTGAACTCATTTTTCAGGCGGCGATACTGACCAAACAGGTATCCAATTTCCCGGGCACCCACGCCGATATCGCCGGCCGGTACGTCCACGTTCCCGCCAATGTGTCTGAAGAGTTCAGACATGAACGACTGGCAGAAGCGCATGACCTCGTTGTCGCTCTTCCCCTTGGGGTCAAAGTCGCTCCCCCCCTTGCCTCCACCCATCGGAAGCGTCGTTAGGCTGTTCTTCAGAATCTGCTCAAACGCCAGAAACTTCAGGATGCCAAGATTTACGCTGGGGTGGAAACGAAGGCCGCCCTTGTAAGGCCCAATCGCACCGTTGAATTGAATGCGATACCCCCGGTTGACCTGGATTAGGCCAGCGTCGTCAACCCACGTGACCCTGAACATGACGATGCGGTCGGGCTCCGTCATGCGCTCCAGAATACGTGCGTCCTGGTACTCTGGGTTTGCCTGCAGGAACGGCCAGAGCTTCTCGGTCACCTCCCGCACGGCCTGATGAAACTCCGGTTCTCCCGGGCTCCGATGCTGTATTCGGGCCAAAAATGATTCCATACGATCCTGCTTGATTTCCATGACCCTCAAGGGTTGGATTCGTGAACACCGACGAAAACTGGAAGCGCTTCCGATTGTCTCGTACCGTTTAAGCGACAAACTCGGAAGCGCTTCCAGTTTTCGTCGTTTGTCGCTTAAACGGTACGAGACAAACCGTCGGCAATCAACACTCCTATCCCACGCTTCCAGGATCTACATCAGATCTCCCCGATAACAAATAGAGGACGGCCATCCTTACGGCGACACCGTTCGTGACCTGGTTCAGGATCACCGCCCGCTCGTGGTCCACGACATCGCTTGCCAACTCCACCCCTCGGTTCACCGGGCCCGGGTGCATGACAATGAGGTCCGGGTTCGCGTCCAGATGTGCGTGGGTGATGCCAAACCGCTGGTGGTACTCGCGGGCGCTCGGATACAACTGTCGTCCCTGCCTCTCCAATTGAATCCGCAATGCCATGGCCACGTCACAGCCCTCCAGGGCCTCATCCAGCCGATTCGTCACACGGATGGGCACGGATACCAGGGCATCGAGGTGGGGCGGCAGGAGTGTCCTTGGACCACAGATGGTAATATCCGCACCGAGGGCGGCCAACGCATAGATATTGGACCGTGCCACCCTGGAGAACAGGATATCGCCGATAATGCTGACCTTCAGGCCGCGCATATCGGGATGATGATCGCTGATTGTCAGCGCGTCCAACAGGGCCTGCGTCGGGTGTTCGTGCGCACCGTCTCCGGCATTCACGATCGTAGCGTCAACGCATCGTGTGAGGAATTCGGGCGCTCCAGGGGAGCTATGCCGCACAACGACCATGTCGATCTTCATGGCCTCAATGGTGCGGGCGGTGTCCTTCAGGGTCTCTCCTTTCGACACGGAGGACCCCGACGCCGAAAAATTGACGGTGTCGGCCGAAAGCCTTTTTTCGGCCAACTCAAACGACACCCGCGTCCGCGTTGACGCCTCGAAGAAGAGGTTCACCACGGTGACGCCACGGAGCGATGGCACCCGCCGAATGGGCCGATTCAGCACGTCACGGAAGCCACGCGCAGTCGACAGGATCAGCTCAATTTCTGCCCGAGAGTAATCTGCCAGGCCGAGCATGTGCTGATGGGACAGTTGGGTCACCCCTTCGCCCTCAATCATTTACCTGTCGCCTCCCGCTTTTGGACTGGCTACCAGCCAGACACCGTCCACTCCGTCGCATTCCCGAAGCCGAACCCGTACTTCCTCGCCAGGAAAGGTCGGGACATGCCTTCCAACAATGTCTGCCCGAATGGGCAACTCTCGAAGGCCTCTATCCACAATGGCAAGAAAATGCACGGCGGAGGGTCGACCCAGATCCATAAGTGCGTCCAACGCCGCCCGGACCGTTCTGCCGGTATAAAGGACATCATCTACAAGAAACACCTGCCTGTTGCTCAGATCGAAAGGGATTCTGGTCTCCTGAATCACAGGCTGCTTGAGCCGAAGCCGGAAGTCATCGCGGTACATGGTCGCATCCAGAATCCCGAGAGGAATGACGATCCCTTCCATATCGCGGATTCTGTCGCGAATTCGCCTCGCCAGATGAACCCCTCGTGTCTGCATCCCGACCAGGGCCAGCGTGTCCTGGGGCTCGGCACCTGGCACCAGATATTCGACGATCTGCTGAGCCATGCGGTCGATGGTTCGACCCAGGTCCCGTTCGTCCAGCAACTGCGCTTTTACGACGTCATTTGGCTCCATGCCGATAAGTTACATCAGAAGTTGGCCGAGGTGAGATTGCTGCGGACCCCTCTTGTGTTGAACTTACCGCGAAAGGCGCTTTGCCGGGTCTTGACCTCGCGGAACAGTCTGTGTCGCCGGGCCTTCCACCGACCCGCTTAATCGAGCCGCTCATGTCCGACAGAGAGTCGGTTATTCGCTACCTGGACCCTGTGGTCGTATCGCAGCTCCGCAACATGGAGCTCCGGGCGCGATTGATTGTCGAAGGCTTTATCGCGGGCCTTCACAAGAGCCCGTATCATGGATTCTCGGTCGAGTTCGCCGAGCACCGCCCGTACAACCCGGGCGACGAACTCAGGCATGTGGACTGGAAGGTCTATGCCAAAACGGACCGCCACTACGTCAAGCAGTACGAAGAGGAAACCAACCTGCGCCACTACGTGGTCCTGGACACCTCTCCGTCTATGCGGTACAAGGGCTCCGGCGAGCTTTCCAAACTGGAATACGGCGCCTACCTGGCCTCGGCACTGCACTATTTGATGGTGCGGCAAAAGGACGCCACCGGGCTTATTGGCTTCGATGACCGCGTCCACACCCTGCGCCCACCCCGCTCCACACACGGCTACCTCCGCCAGCTTCTGACCACCCTGGATCAGTTCACCAAGCTCGAGGCTTCAGAGAGTCGAACCAGCGCCGCCTCGGTGTTGAACGAGGTTGCCGAGCGCATCTCCAGACGATCGCTGGTGGTTGTCATCACGGATCTGTTCGAGAATGTGAATGAGCACGAGGACCTGATGAAGGCCCTCCGCCATCTCCGTTACCGCGGCCATGAAGTGCTTGTGTTTCACGTGCTGGAGTCAGAGACCGAGCGGGTATTCAATTTTCCGGATGTCCCCATGCTGTTCCGGGACATGGAGACGGGCGAAGAGATGACGCTGCAACCTGCACAGATCAAGGACAATTATCGCGCGGCCGTTGCGGCCTTTTCGGAGCGATTCCGAAACCGCTGCCGCGAGCGCAATATCGATTTCGTAGAGCTCGACACCGCCGAGCCTTACAACAAGGCCCTGCTGGCCTATCTCAACAAGAGGGGCCGTCTGGCCTGACCTTTTTCATCGAACATGAGACCAATCAAGATTCTTTCCGCCGCAGTGCTGGCCCTCCTTGTTTCTCCTGTCAATGCGCAGGATGTGGCCCATGTGGCCGAACTGGCTCTCACCCCGACTGCCGACGCCTCTCCTGACCTCGTCCGCTCGTACCAGGAGACCATTACTCCCCAGGACCTGGCTGCCCATCTCTATTTTTTCGCCTCCGATTTCTTTGAGGGGCGTGAGACCTCCTCGCGCGGTCAAAAAATGGCGGCAGGATATCTTGCGGCTCAATACGGCCGGCTTGGACTGGCACCTGCGGGAACGGCAGGGACCGACGACGTACGGAATCCGGCGGCATACCTGCAGCCTTTCCCGCTCTACGGACGGCGCACGACAGGGAGTGAACTCTCGGTGACCGGCGGTCCGACCAGTGTGTTCTCCGGGTCTGTGCGGGATGGCAACTCCGTGCTGGTCTTTGGCAACGCGGCAGAAACGACTGGGGGCGTCGTCTTTGGGGGATACGGGATAACCGACTCGGCCCTGGGACTGGACGAATTCGCCGCCATGGAGGCCGCCGGAATCAACTACCGCGACTCCTGGCTTCTGATTCTCGCTGATGAACCCTTGGCGAGCGCCGACAGGAGCCTGCTCCATACAGAAGGTGGCGAGCCGTCGCAATGGTCATCGGCGAACACAAAAATTCGTCAGCTACGTCGAACCGGGTCACGCAAGGGTGTCCTGATCGTCGGGGACTCGTCTCCGCGTGCAGGCGGAAGTCTGTCCGACATGGCCGACGAGCGGGCCAGTCGTCTGGGCGCCGTCGGCTCCCTGTCCCTTGATCCTCCAAGCGGTCCAGGCCGCGTGTCACCACCGATGATCATGATCTCGACGGAAATGGCCAACAGCATTCTGGCGCCCTCTGGCCGGACCGTCGCTGATTTGCAGGCTGACATAGATGACGACCTGAGCCCCGTCGTTTTCCAGATCGAAGGCGCGGAGGTTACCGCGAAGGTGCATAGCGAGACCTACGAGACCAGCTCGGAAAACGTCATTGCCTTCATCGAAGGATCCGATCCTGACCTCAAGGACCAGATCGTGGTCGTCTCATCCCACTACGACCATATCGGGATGACGGGCAACCCCGCCGGTGAGGACCAGGTATACAACGGCGCCGATGACGATGGATCCGGCACGGTCACCGTCCTGGAGATTGCCGAAGCATTTTCGAAAGCCCGCATGGCCGGGCACGGCCCCCGGCGCTCGATTGCGTTTCTGAACGTATCTGGCGAGGAGAAAGGACTGCTCGGGTCGCGCTACTACACCGATACGGAACCGGTGTTTGCCCTCGAAAACACGGTGGCGAATCTCAACATCGACATGATCGGGCGTATAGACCCTACCCATCCAGGAAAGGACGGCGACTACGTGTACATCATCGGCTCGAACCTGATCTCCCAGGAATTGCACGACACCAATCTCCGCATGAACACCCTCCTGGGGACCGATCTTGATCTGAACGAGCGGTTCAACTCCAAGGACGATCCCAACCAGTTCTACCGCCGGTCTGACCACTGGAACTTCGGCAAGCACGAGATCCCCTTCATTTTCTTCTTCACCGGGACCCACGACGACTACCACGGGCAGGATGATGAACCGGAGAGGATCGAATACGAGCGGATGGCAAGGATCGGTCAGCTCATTTTTGCCACGGCGTGGCAGTTGGCCAACCAGACAGAGCGCCCGACGGTATCGGGAGCGGGCTTCAACTAGCGGCAGCGACATCTACAACACATGACAGCCATGAAAGGGCGAATCGAAGCACTGGCCGGCGATTATCTGGACGACACGATTCGGGTGCGACGGGACCTGCATCGCCACCCGGAGCTGGCCTATGAGGAGATTCGTACCGGGCGCGTGGTGACCGAGCTTCTTTCTGAATGGGGAATCCCGTTCAAGACGGGCTTGGCGCGTACCGGAATAGTGGCATTCATCGATGGGGGGCAACCGGGGCCCTCGCGCATGTTGCGGGCGGATATGGATGCGTTGCCCATCCTGGAGGAGAACACGTTCGAATTTCGGTCCACCGTGGATGGGAAGATGCATGCCTGTGGCCACGACGCCCATACCTCTACCCTGCTGACGACGGGGCGGATTCTGAATGAGATCAAGAGCGAACTGAAAGGCAATGTCCGGCTGGTTTTCCAGCCCAGTGAGGAGGTAGTCCCGGGCGGCGCGAAACCGATGATCGAAGATGGCGCGCTGGGAGCCCTTGAAGGCCGAGCCGCCATTGAAGCTGCGTACGGCCAGCACGTACGCCCCGATCTGCCCTGCGGAGTCATTGGGGTGCGTGGTGGCGAGTTCATGGCAGCCACCGACGAAGTCCAAATCCGCATTCACGGACAAGGCGGCCATGCTGCAGAACCGCACCTTCTGAGCGCTGACCCCGTCCTGGTTGCGGCGCATGTCATTACAGCGCTTCAGTCGGTGATAAGCCGGAACTGCAAGCCAGACTCACCCTCTGTCCTCTCGATTTGCCAGGTGGCTGCCGGAAACGCCAATAATGTCGTCCCGGATACGGTCACGCTGGGCGGGACCTTCCGCTCCATGGACGAGGCCTGGCGTTCCAGAGCCTATGGACTGATAGCCAGGGTCGCGGAAAACACGGCCGCCGCATTCGGCGCCCGAGCGGAGGTGGACATTCGGCGGGGATACCCGGCGCTTGTCAATGATGTCGCGGCCGCCGTGCGCGTACGGAAGGCAGCCGTCGAGTACGTCGGCGAGGAGAACGTGTTGGACCTCGACCGCTGGTACGTTGCGGAGGACTTTGCCTACTATCTCAAGGAGGTGCCCGGCTGTTTCTATACGCTGGGCGTTGGAAACGTGGCCGAGGGAATAACTCACGGCCTTCACACCCCGCGGATGACAGTGGACGAGCGAGCCCTGCAGACCGGACCGGGTTTTATGGCGTACCTGGCCTGGCATCACGGCGCTTTCCAGGACTGACACCGACAGACTCCAGACCGATGGACGAACTCCCCCCCTTTCCTGGATTTCGGGACGAAGCGTTTCAGTTCCTGAGGGATCTCAAGGCCAACAACGAACGCGAATGGTTCAAGGCACGCAAGCAGACATTCGACGATGAACTCATCTGGCCATTGAGGTGTCTGGTGGCAGACCTGGCCAGAGCCGCGCCCGGGGCCGGCCTTCCGCTCAGGGGCGACCCCACCAAGGCGGTGTTCCGCATCTATCGTGACGTGCGGTTCTCCGCCAACAAGGAGCCGTACAAGACGCACCTGGGAGCCGTCCTCTCGCGCTCGGGCTCCAAGAAGGAACCCGGCGGGTTATACCTCCACATCGAGCCGGATAACTGCTTCCTGGTCGCCGGCTTCTGGCAGCCGGACAAGGACTTCCTTCGAGCCATACGGGATCGAATAGCAGAGGACCCGGACGGATTTCGGGCCATCATGAGTGATCTGGACGGATCAGAACTGCTCGAGTACGGTGGCAAGCTGAAGCGACTTCCTCGCGGCTACGAGCAGGTCGAAGACGAAGAGATAGGCGACTACCTCAAGCACAAGTCGTTCATGGTCCAAAGGTCCTTCGATGAGCGAGAACTCTCGAGCACCGACTTCACCGCGAGTGCCGTGTCCGCGGCGGCGCAACTGAGATCACTCCTGAACTGGGGCTGGAACGTGCAGGACCAGGCCGCAACACAGACCGACTAGGTCCCTCAGGCGTGGGAAACGGTTCCCACGGCTTCAACCCGCGCGATTTCGGGTACGGAACGGCGAACCGCTTGTTCGATCCCGGCACGCAAGGTCATCGTACTCATCGGGCAGGTGCCGCAGGCACCGAGCAATTCGAGTTCGGCGACCATATCGGACGTGATCCGACGCAGCCGTACCGACCCACCGTCTGCCATGAGGTACGGGCGCAGTTGGTCCAGGGCGGCTTCCACCCGGTCTTCCAAAGAATCAGCTTTCTTGTCGGAGCTCATACGTAGGCGGTCTGTAGGCCGGTGTCAACGAGACAATGCGTGGAAAGATCTACTTGTAGAGTATTTCGATCTTGTCCGAGGCTGCCCTTGTGGCGGCTCTCCGAAATACGGAACGAACGGTATTCCGGGCCAAGTCGGCGAACTGCGCCGCGATAGGCTCATCAAGGGACGCCGCAGGAGTCCCTTCGTCGCACGCTATGCGGAGCGGCTCCTGGATCGGAATCTCTCCAAGCAGCGGAACGCCCTCTTCTTCCGCCAGCGCCCTGGCGCCGCCGGTTCCAAACAGAAAGAACTTGCGTCCCGGCAGCTCCGCTGTCTCGAACCACGCCATATTCTCCACTATGCCCACAACGGGCACGTCAACCTGGCGAAACATTGCGACGCCCTTCCTGGCATCTGCAAGCGCCACCTTCTGCGGCGTGGAGACAATAACAGCCCCCGAAAGCGGGACCGTCTGCACGATGGTAAGCTGAATGTCTCCCGTTCCAGGCGGCAAATCCATCAGCAGGAAATCCAGATCGCCCCACTCGGCTTCGCCCAGGAATTGCTTGACAGCACTGGAGACCATGGGTCCGCGCCAGATGACTGCCTTGTCCGGATCCACCAGAAAACCCATCGAAAGGACCTTTATTCCGTACTTTTCGACCGGTAGAATCTTGCGCTCTGCGTTAACGCGGGGCTTTGCGCTCTCAAGACCCATCATGACGGGGATGGACGGGCCATATATGTCCGTGTCCACGAGGCCCACGCGGTACCCCGCTTTTGCCAGTGCGACGGCCAGGTTGACAGCTACCGTGCTTTTCCCAACGCCGCCCTTTCCGGAGGCCACTGCGATCGTGTGGCGGACACCGGCCAACATCTCCGTCTTTCCGTCCACCTGCGTGGCATCGCCAAATCCTATGACCGGGTTGTCCAGGGTTATTTCCACCTGACAGTCCTGGCCAACCGCAGCGCGAACGGCCTCCGTGACGATGCCCTCGGCAGATCGACCAAAGGCGCTGCCCGGATCGTCCAGGACAACGGTCATCCCCACAAAGCTGGCTTCCGCGACCAGATCGCGCACCATCCCGCGGCGGAGAATGTTTTCGCCCGAATCGGGCTCAACAACGGCTTCGAGGGCATCTAGAACCCGATCAAGCATAACAGTACGCAGACAGTCTGAGAATGGCGAGGCGAGCCCAATCCAGCCGGGCCGGCGGCCGATTTCAACGGTCGGCTATGCTATTGTTCCGCTCTTGCGCGCTTCGATGGCAATCCAATCGCCCTCTACCCGAACCTTCACGGGAGTCAAGCCGAATTCGGCAAGACGCTCGGCCATCATTGCCTCGTCAGCCACAAGAAGACCGGACAACAGGAGACATCCATCGGGTAGCAGGCAGTCGGCAAACCCCGGAATCATGTCCAGGAGCGCGCCCCTGTTGATGTTGGCCAGAATTAGATCGAAGCGGCCACTCTGCGCCGTCTCCAACCCTCCCGTCCTGATTTCAACGTTCTCAATACCATTCCGCAGCAGGTTTTCGAGAGCGTTGTCCTGACTCCAGGGGTCAATGTCGAAACCAACCGCCGATCCGGCACCCAATTTCATTGCCGCGATCGCCAAGACCCCGGTCCCCGTGCCGGCATCCAGTACGGAGGCCCCGGGTGTCACCACGTCCCCCATCATTCCCAATACCAGTCGTGTGGTGGGATGGTGCGCGGTTCCGAAGCTCATCTTCGGCTCAATGCAGATCGGGATCAGTCCCTCACCGGCTTCATGCCACGGAGGGTGTACACAAAATCCGCCGGCGATGATGGGCTCTATCCCCGCCTCCCAGGCCGCATTCCAGTTTTTGGCCGCCAATAAATCTGTGCTCTCCTGTCTGAACCCGGTCGCCCTGAGGATCGTCTCCAGTGACTGAGCGGACTCTGTGCTCCACTCGTCCTCAGCCACGTACGCGGTCACCCCGGTCCTCTGCTCCTCGAAGGCGCCGAACCCGATCTCACCCAATTCCGCGACAAGCCAGTCCCGACTGGAAGGTGGTCCCTCGAACTCAAAAACGCGGGTGCCAGGCTTGAAGGTCGTCATCAGTGCTCCACCCGGTACACGCGGACGCCCCAGTTGTCTGGAGGCTCTGGGCCTCCGCCGCCGAAGTCACCGAACGCGTGCGAAAAATCCGTTTGGAAGCGGACGGTGTAACTCCCCGGGTCCAGGTCCAGCACGCCATCAAAGATGCGATTGATCTCATTCCCGCCGGCCGGGCGGGTATTCTCCCTGTTCATCTCCCAAACGACGTCGCCTTCGGACGATTCGATCCGGGTAAAGTCATATCGGTCGCTTTCGGAAATCTCACCCACAGAAATTATCCGAAGGCGGGTCTTCTTGTCGAACGTGAGGCTGCCCTCATGCTGTTCATCGTTCCCCACCCGGAGGGCCTCCCAAAGCAACTCTCCGTCTACTGGAGCGACGGGCGCGACCGGTGCGACGGGCACCGAACCGACCGCGTCACTCGAGGAGCTTGAGGACGACCTTGTGCCGGCCGAACGCTCCGGTCTTGCCCCCTTCGAGAGGACAGTGATTTTGTCTGAATCCGCGGCATGCAGCGGAAAGACTGAAATGCCCCATCTGGAGGGGACCTGAGGCTCATTGCGTCTCCAGTCTCCAAATGCGTGGGAGCCATCGGAGACGTAGCGGACACGATACGTACCGGGCTCCAGGTCCAGGAAGGCTGTTTCGACCCGGTTGGTCTTGTCCCCCCCGGCTGCCTTGGACGCTCGAACGGTCATTTCCCAAAGACGCTCCAATGAGGCTGATTCCAGCCATCCATAATCATAGACAGATTCTCCCGTTCCGACCTCTCCGGTCGAGACCACAACCACTGAAACGGGTTCGAGTACCTCAATCACCGCCTCCAGATCTTGGTCATTCCCCACTTCGGTAAAGGAAACCGCGGGCTCTGGTCCCATCCAGGGGTCGAATTCTGCGATTGCTTCGGGGTCTCCCCAGATACGCAGGCCCCAAGCGGAGGGGTCAAAGGGAGGGTTCGCCGTCCAGGATTCGGCCGCGTGGGTCCGGTTTGTAGAGAACGTGGCCTCGTACAGACCTTCTTCCAACATCAGATATCCGTCAAACATGCGGTTTCGCTCGAAGCCGCCGGCCTCCCGGGTGTTTTCGGGAGTCATTTCCCAGATGGGCGCCGTCCCACCGATTCGAACAATCGCAGCCTTGTCACATCCCCGGGGACATAATTCAGCCACCGAGTACAATCTGACTTCGCTGCCACGCGCCACCCGGAGACGAACACTCCTGGTGGTTCGATTGCCGACGGCACCAGTACTCCACAGCGCGTCGGCATCCCACGAATCTGCTTTGAACGGAATGGCGCGGCCAGCATCAGCTTGGGCCGAAACCACGAATTGCCAATACTTGGAATCGTTGCTCCAATGCGCCCTGATACCGAGTGGGCCGCGGCCCGATCGGGAACGTTCGGTAGAGCCAAATGAGGCGAAGTAGGCCTCATACGCGCCCGCGGCAAGCATTAAAGAGTCCTCTGAGACCATCCTCGTATTGTCCAACTGGGCGGTCTGGGCGTCCTGGGTCCAAACCAGTTCCCGTGTGTCGGTGCGCAGAATCCAGCCGTAGGCGGCGGGCCTATCACGGTCACCGTCCTCGACAGAGCCGACTGCATTTATGCGGACCAGAGAGGGCGTATCCAGTTCGAACCCCTCCACACGTACGGCCTCCGCACCAATGCCAACCAGACTCACCAGGCCGTCGGGCGCAGCGGGGCCACGGCCCATCCTCCAAAAGAGCAAAACGACGACTGCTCCCAGCAGGAATAACTGGCCACGGACAAAACGACTTCTTTTCATGTGCGTCGGGGTTACCAAGCCGCTCTACGGACTGATGAGCCGTAAGTTACTGCCCCAAGACGGGCCCGCGTGTAACAAACAGGCGCGGGCAAAAGTAGACTGCCCATCCCTAGTTCCGTCCATTCCCCCTTCGTCCAAGCATGCCCTCGACAATAGCCAAGGCCAAGAAATCCGCACGGACGCGGACACGGTCTCTGCTATGGGGTCTGGTTTTTACGGGTTCTACGGCCCTCGCGCTGCTTTACCACATCCTGGCGTGGATGGGGCAAGGGCACACCGGCATCGTGGCGGCTGGCTTCAATGTCGTGTTATTCCTGGGGTTCGCATCGTTGTGGGCGATGCTGTCCCAGGCCTTTGCCAAGCGAAGACCCGCGCCGGGTCGCTCGTTCTGGTCAACCACGCTGGCGGCCGGAATTCTGATCATAGTCTCCCAGGCGGTGCTTCTGATTGCGCGCCCCCCGGCCACCGTTGACCCCTTGCTTTCCCTGGGGTTTGACCTGGAAACGGGTGCCCCGCTGGTGCTCGCGACGGTATTCAAAGCCTGGCTGCTTGGCCTGCTTTACGGCTGTTTCGCGGTTTTCCTGATGCTGCGGCTGCGGGACCTGGTCCTGGTCAAGCGCACGCGGTCCTCGCAACGCAACTGGCGCCTCATGGTCGGCTCCATGGTGATCGCGTCATTTTCAGTCTTCGGACTCGAGGCCGGGGAAGAAATCAACCAGATCCAGGTCATCACGATCATCATTGCGGTCGTGTTTATGGTTGTCTGCTCTTTCCGCCTGTCGTGGATCGTCTTCCTTTCCTTTCGGGAGAAGATGGGTGCGATCGGACTCAGCCTCCTTCTCCTTTTTGTGATATCGATGGGCGTTGGCATCATGGATGACAGTCAGCTTGCCAGAGTCACGTCTCCTGGGCTGTACACCTACGTCCAGAGCTTCAGTTACCCGCTGTCCGTGTTTTCCAGCCTCGCCTCGATCTTCGGTATTCTCTACTGTACGACCGCGGTCCTTTCGCTCCTTTTCCATCTTCCGACGACGGGCGAATTCGAAGCTCGCGCGGGCGAGCGCGCCGCGATGCAGTCCCTGACCAGCATCGTCGGACAAGTCCTGGACACGGACCGGTTGCACGCCGCTATCGCTGCATCTCCGGTTGAGGCCGGGGTGGCCGGCTGCTCCTGGTTGGCCATCTCGGATCCTGCGTCCGGTTCTTTGTCGGCCACAGTGGTCTCGGCCTCCGGCATTCTCAAGGAGGAGATCGCGGCGTTGATCGATTTGCAAGCCTTTTTCGACGATGCTGTTAGCACGCGGCGCCCGCTCATACTGGACGAGGCGATCGGAGACCGTCGCGTCCGGTCCCAGACGGCCGGAATACTAAGCAGCATGGTCATCGCACCCCTGATCGGCCGCGAACGCGTCTTGGGCGCCCTGTTTGTTGGCAAGGATGTGGTCCGGGGCTTTGAACGGGATGAAGTGGACACCGTCGCGATCCTTGCGGCGCAGGCCAGCCTGGCCATTGAGAATTCGAACCTGTTTGGGGAGCAGGTCGAACGCGAAAGGCTTTCCAGGGAATTAGCCATTGCCAGAGAAGTGCAGCAAAGACTTCTTCCTCAGAAGGTGCCGACCCTGCCAGGTCTGTCTGTTGCGGCATCCAGCGTGTCGGCAGAGGAGGTAGGCGGAGACTACTACGATTTCGTCGAACTGAGGGACGGGCGGCTCGGAATTATCATCGCCGATGTATCTGGAAAGGGTACCTCCGCGGCGTTTTACATGGCCGAGATGCAGGGCATATTTCAGGCTGTGTCCAGATTGGTCGACTCTCCCGCAGATTTCCTGCACCACGCAAATGTGGCCATTTCCGAGTCGCTGGACCGCAACGTCTTCGTCTCGGTCATCTATGGCGTGGTGGATACCCGGAAGCAGGAATTCGTCCTGGCGCGCGCCGGACACTGCCCGGCTGCTGCGGTGGGGATGGATGGGAACGCCAGGTATCTTCGATCTCAGGGCATCGGCCTTGGACTGGATCGCGGCACTCTGTTTCGGAAGACCCTGACCGAAACCACTGTCAAGCTCCAGCCAGGAGATGTTTTCGTCCTCTACACGGACGGAGTGGTTGAGAGCAGGTCTCCGGATGGAGAAGAGTACGGTTATGACCGCTTGCTGGAAGTCTTGGCAGAAAACCGGCAGGAGGATGCCTCCGACATCCACGCCGCCATGATCGCGGACTTGAACACGTACATCACAGAGACCGGCGAATACGGCGACGACATGACCATGATGGTCCTGAAGTGGCATGGACTACATGCTGGTAACTCAGCCCCTGCGCTCGACGTAGCACGAACCATCGAACAGGCGTAGTTTGCATCGACCCAAATCATGACACCGTCAGAGTCACCATGAGTAGTTTTTCAGTAGGCTTCCGGTCCGTGGGCAGTGTCCAGGTACTCGATCTTCGCGGGGAGCTAGACGCGCACACGGCGGCAGAACTCGAAGCCGCCCTCCAAAAATGCATGGAAGATGAGAGCGTTCAGATTCTCGTCAACGGTGCCAATTTGATGTACATCTCCTCCGCTGGATTGGGTGTATTTATGGCTCACATCGAAGAGATTCGAGAGGCGGGCGGGGATATCAAGATCGCGGAGCTTCAGCCCAAAGTCTTCAACGTTTTCGATCTGCTCGGATTCCCGATGCTGTTCGATATCGTGGACTCCGAGGCCGATGCCATCGGCAAGTTCGCCGTTCCAACAGCACGTGCCTGAGCCGACTTGAGAGCGTGAGCAAACGGATCCACAAACTGACCATTCCGAGCTCGACTCGTTACCTCGAGGACGTACGTCAGTTTGTGCAGTCGCATGCTTCCGATGCGAAGTTCTCCGATGACACCGTTGAGCAGCTCAAAATGGCTGTGGATGAGGCGTGCGCGAATGTCATCGAGCATGCGTACAAGGGAGAGGGCGAGCGCCCCATTGACATCGCGGTGATTGTCGCCCCGGACAAGTTCATGGTCCGGATTCGGGATGAAGGCGTGGGCTTCGATCCGAAGTCCTACTCGTCGCCCGACCTGATCAAGATTGCACGGTCCCGCACGGCCGGTGGCCTTGGCGTCCACATCATCAAGCGGTTGATGGACCAGGTCGAATACCGCACCAGAGGGCGAACCAACGAGTGCTGCATGACCAAGTATCGGTCTTCCTGACCGTTACCGGGCGGTGCCCTCGTAGATGGAGGCGATCCCGAACGTGAGACGTTTCTGACTGACCGCGTCGAATCCAGCCTCCGCCAGTTTCGACAGGAAATCTTCCCCATCCGGGAATACCGCGATCGAGTCGGGCAAGTATCGATAGGCGCCTGAATCTCCCGAAAGCCACTCGCCGATTCGAGGCAATACGTTCCGGCTGTAAATCCCGTAAACCTGCTTTACGGGAAACGCGGTCGGCTTGCTGAACTCCAGAATCAGAAGGCGTCCACCGGGGCGTAGCACGCGGGCCATTTCTCGAAGACCGGCGGAGAGGTTCTCGAAATTGCGAACGCCAAAGGCAACGGAGGCCGCGTCAAATTCGTTGTCGCCGAATGGCAGGTTTTCGGCGTCACCAGATTCCAGAGTAACCCGGCCGGCCAGATCGGGTGCATCCAGCTTCAGCCGGCCGACCTGCAGCATTTCCTCCGCGATATCGACACCGACCACCTCCCGGACACCTGCTCGGGCGATCTCGATGGCCAGGTCTCCGGTCCCGGTGGCCACATCCAGAACGCGGCCGGGTCGCGCTGCAACCAGACGGCGAACCACCTTTTTTCGCCAGCCACGGTCCACACCCATGCTCAGGACACGGTTCAGTAGGTCGTACCGAGGCGCGATTGCGTCGAACATGTCCGCAATCTGGCTCTTCTTGCCGTCGGCAGCCGCCGGAGATGGGTAGTTCTCTGTCGCCATGAGGGGTGGCCGCCTCAGCGGAGGAGTTCGATGAGCCTCAGCAGCTCGTAGTTGATGGATTTCTTTCTTCCCCAGACGTTTCGTGATGGCGTCAAGTGCACTTCCCCGTCCTGCATCCCAACCATCACGTTGTAGTGGCCTTCCACCAGAGCGTCCACAGCGGCCACGCCCAGTCGGCTGGCCAGTACCCGGTCCCTTGCCGTGGGCGATCCCCCGCGTTGGGTATGCCCGAGGATGCACACGCGAAGGTCCACATGGTCGAACGAGTGATCGGCCTTCAGGACCTCGGCCACCTTGGCCGCGCCTCCCAGTTCATCGCCCTCCGCGACGACAACCACCGAGGACCGGGACTGACTGGACATCAGTGACCGGATCTGGCGTTTCACTTCATCAACGTCGGACAACATCTCTGGAATCAGGACGAGCTCCGCCCCGCCGCCAATTCCGCAGTTGAGGGCAATGAACCCCGCATCTCTCCCCATTACCTCGACCAGAAAGAGCCGGTCGTGCGCGTCCGCGGTGTCCCTGATCTTGTCAATATTCTCCAGCGCCGTGTTCATGGCGGTGTCAAAACCGATGGTCTCATCGGTACCGAAGAGATCATTGTCGATGGTGCCGGGGCAGCCCACCAGAGGAATCTGATGTTCGTCGTAAAAAATGGCTGCACCCTTGAACGACCCGTCTCCACCGATCGCGATAAGCCCCTGAATTCCGGCCTTTTGCAGGTGTTCGGCGGCCCTGGCCCGACCCTCTACCGTTCTGAATTCATCAGACCTGGCGCTCTTCAGGATCGTCCCGCCCTTTTGTACGATGTTGGACACGGACTTACCGTCCATCTCTACCATATCACCTTCGATCATCCCCTGGTAACCGCGCCGGATACCCAGCACCTCCAGATCATGTGACATGGCCGTCCGCACCACGGCGCGGACACACGCGTTCATTCCGGGAGCGTCGCCGCCGGAGGTAAAGACACCAATCTTGGAGATGGATTCCATTTCGAAGGGGATATACCCCGCAAATGCCGACGACGGGCATTAGGTCTCCGGCCGGGGTTGAAGATCAGTCGAATCGAATTTCCGCCGTCGCCTGGTACAGTAGACGTTCGTATTCGGATTCATCTACCTCGAACGCACCAAACTGGCGAAGATGATCCGTTATGAACTGGACGTCCAGGAGAACGTACCCGGCTTCCTGCAGCCATTCAACCAGTCGAATCAGGGCGACCTTGGAAGCGTCCCTGGCGGTGTGAAACATGGACTCGGCAAAAAACGCACGGGCCATAGCAAGGCCGTACACGCCGCCCACCAGTCTTCCCTCCTCAAATACCGAAATCGAGTGCGCCAGGCCAGCGCGATGCAGCGCCAGAAAGACGGTTATGATCTCCTCGGACAACCACGTCTCCTCCCTGTCGGCACAGGCCCGAATCACGGACTCGAACCCGGAATCAAGGACGGTTTCGAACCTGCCGCTGCGTAGCGTCCTTGCCATTCGACGAGAGATATGAAACTCCCCGATGGGCAGAATTGCCCGGCGCTGGGGACGACACCAATAAAGTTGATCGTCCTCATCCGGCTCCGCCATCGGGAAGAGTCCCTGCGCGTAGGCCTGAATCATCATCTCGGGAGTGAGACTCGTCATGGAATCCTACCGGAGCGGGGGTGTCCCGCAGAGTATATTGTCAAGGGGAATCAGCTGCAGCGCAGGCAGCTGAAGAGGGAAGCTAAGCGAACTGGACCATGGCTCGAGAAACGTACCAACTACAGCTTGGAGAAGACACCACCACCCTTGAGGTAGAGGGGAAGCTGGTGTTCGACGAGAACGGAGCACTCCCCCTCTCGGTCGAACCCCTCGGAAACAATCGATTCTCCGTTGTCTACGGAGGCCAAAGTGAAGTATTGCTGGTGGAAGGACGCACCGCCGACAGCGTGACCGTGCGCACCACTTCGGGCGTCCACGTGTTGCACTGGAAGGACCCGAGGGCGGCGTTACTGGAGTCGCTGGGGTTTGAGAGCGGACCGGAGGAAGCAAATCTGGACGTTCATGCTCCCATGCCCGGACTGGTTCTCAAGGTCATGGTCGAGGTTGGGCAACACGTAGCGGTTGGCGATGGACTCGTCGTACTCGAGGCCATGAAGATGGAAAATGAGCTCCGGAGTGGAGCTGCAGGAATCGTGACGGCGATTCTGGTGAAGGAAGGTGACGCCGTGGGAAAAAGCGCACCGCTCATCCAGATCGGGGCCCATGAGTAGGACGCTGGTTACCGGTGCCACCGGATTTTTGGGCGCCCACCTGGTACGGATACTCGTCGGAAACGGGGAAGCAGTTCGGGTTCTTATCCGTTCACCCAAGAGGATGGACATCCTGAACGATGTCGCGGATCAGGTGGAGATCGTCCAGGGCGATGTACGAGATTTCGACGACGTCCAGGATGCGCTCGTGGGCGTTGACCGGGTCTTCCACTGCGCAGCATTCGTTGGTTTCGGCGGACGATCGGAATCTGACGTGATGATGGACGTCAACGTTGGTGGGACAAGAACTGTAGTAGACGCCGCACTGTCAGCCGGTGTCGAGCGCGTGGTTCATACGTCGTCCATCGCCGCCCTGGGTCGCACCGAGAATAGCACCGGCTGCCTGGACGAGACGGCGACATGGGCCGAATCCGTGCTGAACACGGCGTACGCGGTCTCCAAGCACCTCGCAGAGCTGGAGGTCCACCGGGCTGTAGCAGAGGGCCTGGACGCGGTTATCGTAAATCCTTCGCTCGTGATGGGGCCCGGCCGGGCGGGAGAAAACACGCTGAGAATCGCCGAGCGTATCCGGGACAGAAAGCTGCCGGTCATGCCATCGGGCGCCACGAACGTCGTGGACGTTGAGGACGTGGTCAAGGGCCACGTGGCGGCAATGGAAAGGGGGCGCTCCGGTGAGCGTTACATTCTGGCCGGGCAAAACCTGCCCTGGACCGAGATTATCGGGACGCTTGCCCATTGCCTGGGGGTCGAGTCCCCCAGGCGCATCTTGTCGATGCGAGCGGGGCTGATTGCCGGCGGCCTTTCCGAGCTCCTTTCCAAGATCACCAGGAAGAGTCCGCTGCTGACCAGGGAGTCTGCCCGAATCTCATGCCACCGAAGCTGCTACTTGAATGACAAAGCGTGCACGGAACTCGGGCTGAGCTTCCGGCCCTTCACTGAAATCGCCGAACGCATGGCGCACTCTCTTGGGCAGTAGGACTCTATATCTAATTGGACGGACAGGGCGACATGGCGCGTTGGCGCTAGCCCTTGCTACCCTGGCCGCCTGTCAGACGCCCTCAGGGGAGGCACCTGGATCTCCTGCGGCAGATATCATGGTCACCATCTATCCCCTTCAGACCCTCGCGCTCGCTTTGGCTGGAGAAGGAATGGTGATCGATCGACTTCTTCCGGCGGGCGTCTCGCCGCATGCATACGATCCGCTTCCATCGGCCGTGCGAAGTGCCAGCCGGGCCAGCCTGCTCTGGGCGGTAGACCCAGACGTAGACGGCTGGGTAACCACCTTGGGACACGGAGACGTGCTCTGGCTGAATTCGGAACCCGATTCCGATCCACATGCCTGGTTGGACCCTGAAGCGGTTCGACGCGCGCTGCCTCGGTTGGTGTCGGCCCTCTGCGCGGCGGAGCCGGAGGAATGTGACGCGGTGAAGATTCGGGCAGCCCGTCTGGAGCAAGAGCTGTTGGATCTGGTTGAGGCGGGTCGGCAGCGCCTGGAGGGTCTGCGCATGGTCATGTCCAGCACGTTCCTGGACGCTTTTGCCCGCCGCATGGGAATCGTCATCGAAAGCACCATTTCCCCGGTTGAGGGTGTCGAACCATCGGCGGCAAGGCTCCAGTCTTCCATTGAAGAGGCCAGGAGCACCGGGCTGGTTGTCGGACAGAGCGCGCTACCAGAACGTGCAGCCCGCCTGGTGGCAGAGGCATCAGGCGCCCGCTTCGTCGAACTTGACCCGATCGGTTCGCCAGAGAGCGCGGCCAGTTATCCCGAGCTTATCGGCCACCTCATTGACGAATTGGCCCGCGGTAGATGAACGAAATCCTCTCGGCTCACAACGTCAGTGTCCGCCTGGGTGGACGTGTGGCCAACTCCGGCATCACGTTCTCATCAAACCGCGGCGATCTGGTGGCTATTCTGGGTCCCAACGGCAGCGGCAAGTCAACCTTCATTCGGGCGCTGGTAGGCCTTCTTCCCATCAGCGAAGGAGTAATTGAGGTTCTGGGCAAGCCACCTGGCCAATGCAAGTCCGGACGAATTGGGTACGTGCCACAGATCAAGTCACTGGACCGGACCTTCCCCGCCCTCGCGGTCGAACTGGTGGCGTCTGCTCGCCGCGGGACCTGGCCGGGCGTGCTGTCTGCGGCCGACCGTGCGTGGAGCGCCTCGGCCCTGGAACGCGTCGGTGCTGGCCACCTGGCGGATCGGCAGGTAAGCCGACTATCCGGTGGCGAATTGCAGCGGGTCTACCTGGCCAAGGCCATGGCCCAGGGCGTGGAGCTTCTGATCCTGGATGAGCCGGAGTCGGGCATCGATGCGGCCGGGACCTCCGATCTTTACGGGCAACTGGACAGCTTTCGAGAGGAAACCGGCGGCGCAGTCATCCTGGTTACCCATGACTGGGACGCGGCCATCCATCACGCGTCGCACGTCCTCCTGCTCAATGGGAGACAGGTGAGCTTTGGATCTCCGTCGGAGGCCCTCTCCGAGGCGTCAGTCCGGGCGGCGTTCGGTCATGTCGGTCACGCACACGGAGTGCAGAGTGCCCTGAATCGCGGGCATGACCACGGGGATCGGCCATGATGGAGGCCCTCTCTTATCCGTTCTTTCAACGCGCCTTGCTGGCCGCCATTCTGGTAGGTTCAGTAGCGAGCTACTACGGCGTGTTTGTTGTTCAGCGGCGGCTCAGTTTCTTGGGCGCTGGTCTTGCTCACGCTGCGTTTGGAGGCGTGGCGCTGGGTCTACTCCTGGGGGCTGAACCGCTTGTCGTGGCGCTGCCTTTCACGGTGTTTGTGGCGATGGCGATCAATTGGGTTCGACGCCACACAACGCTGGCGGGCGATACAGCGGTTGGTGTCTTCTTTGCGGTCGCGGTCGCTCTGGGTCTCGTGTTCCTGGCGTTCCGTCGAAGCGTGAACGTAGATGCCTTCGCGTACCTCTTTGGATCCGTGTTGGCTGTAAAGCCCGGCGACCTGTGGGTAATCGGTGCCACTGGCCTTCTGACCCTCACAACGCTTCCCCGCCTCTGGGGGCGATGGGCCTACGCGTCCTTCGACGAGGATTCGGCTAAGTCGGACCGCCTACCTGTAGATAGGGACGACTATCTCCTGTTTGTTCTCCTTGCAATAACGGTTGTGGTTTCCGTCAAAATGGTCGGAATCATTCTGATGGCGGCCTTCCTGGTCATTCCTGCCGCGGCTGCCCGGCTGATCTCGGCGCGATTTGTCACGATGACCCTGGCATCCGTCCTGATAGGCGTCGGGTCCAGCGTTTCGGGCCTGTTTGCCGCCTACGCCGCGGATCTGCCAAGCGGCGCCACCATTGTTCTGGTGCAGGCTCTCGTTTTTGCCGTAGCCGCTGTGATCGGCCGCAACGCTGCCTAGAAGGCTCTGGGATCCGTGGAGTATGCCGGGGTATGAGCCGCCGGAATGCCTTCCAGGCTAAACCGGCCCGTTATGCCGATGGACCGCTAGTGGATATTCGGCCTCCACTTCTCCTTCCGCCATCTCACGGAGACGACGCCGAAGCAGTCTGCGACGAAATGGGCTGATTCGGTCTATGAACAAGACGCCCTCGAGATGATCGTACTCATGCTGAATGACCCTTGCCAGCATATCTGTCGCCTGGAGCGTCTGCTTCTCCAGGCGCCTGTTCAAGAAGGTCAGCTCAATCGACTCCGGCCGGGCGACATATTCCTTCAGGTCAGGGATCGACAGACAGCCTTCCTCAAATTCAATTTCCTCGCCGGTCTCCTCTACAACGAGTGGATTCACGAACACCATGGGCTGCTCTGGCCAGGTCAGGCTTTCCGGATCATCATCGTCCACCAGTGGCCCCAGGTCCACCACGAAGATCCGCTCCCGGCGCCCAACCTGCGGCGCAGCCAGCCCGATTCCAGCGGCGCCCCGCATGGTCTCGATCATGTCATCGATCAACTGCTGGAGTTCGGGCGAGTCTGATTCTACTGGCACCGTCTGCTCTCGCAGAATCGGGTCACCGTATGTATGAACAGGAAGAATCATGCAACTATTAATGCCGTCGAATAAGGTACCGTACGCTTGAAACGCGGTCCCTGGTTTCCAGGTTCGCGGTCGGAAACTGGTCCGGTGGTCACGATGGTGTGTCCAGGTACTCCTGGAGAATGATTCCTGCCGCCATGGTGTCGACGCGGCCGCGGGCGCTGGCTCCGGTTAACCGAGAGCGAGCCTCTTCGCTGGTATACCGTTCGTCCTGCCGAAATATCTTGACGCCAGGAATGGCCTTTCGGATCCGGCGAATGAACACGTTGACCATCTTGGTTGCCGGACCTTCCTTGCCTTCCTCGGTTAGCGGCCACCCCACTACCGCCATTTCAACACCGAATTCGGCATGTAGCCTCTTGAGTTCGCCAATGGCCGTGTTGGGCTCAAACGCGCCGACCGGCTGGACGAACATCTTCAGCGGATCGGTCATGGCGAGTCCCACTCGTCGAGTACCCACGTCCAACCCCACCAATCGCCCCGGAGTAGCGTCCAACACGCGCTAGTAGGCGGCCTCTTCGGCAAGCAACGCTGCCTGAATGGTCGCCTCGGCATCTGCGCTTCCTTCGGGTACCTCATAGGAGAGGTCCAGGAGAGGTGTCTGCAGCACCGACTTCAGCTTCTTGCTGGGTTTGAAATGCGTCTTCCTGCGGCTAGGGATAAAAACCGTCTCGTTGGTCTTGGGATTTCGCGCCTTGGGTTTCGCCTTGGTCTTCTTTACCTCGAAGACACCAAAATCCCGGAGCTCGATGCGAACTTCAGGATCGGCCTCCATCATCAGCGCACCAAGCGCGTCAACGACAGCGCTGACCCACGGCTCACACTTGTAGATGGGCCTATCAACCAATTCCGAGACCCGTCGGGCCACGTCTTTCTTGGTTAGTGTTGTTGGTTTGGCGCCCATGCGCTTTTGCAGTAACTGTTGGTTTTACTTAACACTAGGAAGAAACGGCGACCGCCGCCGCTTGTCAACCAATTAAGACGCAACGTTCTAAATGTCTTCTATTTGTTCTTCGAACCGATAGACCCCGTGGATGCCCTCTATGCGTTTGATCCGATCAATTAAACGGCGAAGATGGGCAAGGTCACTTACCAGCATGACGATCATTCCCTCAAACACGCCGTCCTGACTCTCGACCGAAATTGAACGGATGTTGGTCTTGAGGCTCTTTGAGATCAGCGTGGTCAGATCGGACACGATTCCGACCCTGTCTTCTCCCATGACCCGCAATGCGGTGACGAAAGAGACGTCCTTTTGCCGGCTCCACTGGACTGCGACAATTCGGTCGGGCTGGTTGATCAGCAGATTGGGGGCATTCTTGCAATTGACGCGGTGGATCCTGATTGCGCCGCCGCGAGAGACGTACCCGAAAACATCGTCTCCCGGTATCGGATTGCAGCACGACGCATACTCTGTGGCTATGTCCGAGTGGAGCTCACCGTCTATGAGCAGGGCCGGGGCTCCCGTTGCCTGGGCCGTATCCAAAAAGGTCTCGAATTCCTCCTGCCGAGCATCCGTTGGCGAGACGGGGCCGTCTTCCGCCGCGGTGCGAGCGCTCTTTACGAACGAAAGGAGATCCTTGACCTCGTAGAGGCCGGTCCCGATTTCGTATAGCAGCTGGTTCTGGTTCGGGAATCGCAATTTGATGGCCCAGGCCGATAGTTCGGCGTCCGTAAACTCAATCCCGGCCCTCTTTGCCCGCTTGACCCACATCTCTCGGCCGCTCTCAATGGCCTTCCGGCGCTTTTCGTTGATCCAGTGCCGGACCCGACTTCGCGCCTTCTGGGTCACCACAAACTTGATCCAATCGGAATTTGGCGTCTGCTTCTTGGAAGTGATGATTTCGACCTGGTCACCACTCTGCAATTTGTGCGAGAGGGGCACCATCTTGCCGTTAGCCTTGGCGCCGATACAGTGGAATCCAACCTCTGTATGCACTTGGAATGCAAAGTCCACCGGGGACGCCCCAATTGGCAGGGTGAGCAGATCTCCGTTGGGTGTGAAGACGTAGATCTCCTCGTCGTACAGATTGAGCCGAAAGTCCTGAACGAATTCGGTTGCCTCGTCTGGCCGTGGTCCCTCCAGGAGTTCGCGCACCCATGTCAGGAAGGTCTCCATCTCGGTGTCGGAGCGGGCACTCCCCTCCTTGTACTTCCAGTGGGCGGCTACCCCCTTTTCTGCCACCTCGTGCATGTCCCGGGTCCGGATCTGGATCTCGACGCGCCGACCTTCAGGTCCCAGAACCGTGGTGTGCAGACTCTGGTACCCGTTGGACTTGGGGACCGAGACGAAATCGCGAAAGCGTTCCGAAAGTGGCTTGTACAGGTCCGTTAGAATCGAATAGACCAGCCAGCAGTCCTCTCTCCCCTCCTTCCCGGTGCTATCCAACACGATGCGGATGGCAAAGATGTCGTAGATCTCGGACAGCGGCTTGTTCTGCCGCTTCATCTTCCGGTAGATGGAATAGAAGTTCTTCGAGCGTCCAGATATGGCGAAGCGAAAGCCGTCCTGTTCCAGCCTCTCGCGGACAGGACCGGCAAAGCGTGCGATATAGGCGTCCCGATCCTTCTGCGAGTCCCTGAGCCCCTGGACGATGAGCCCATACATGTCCGGATTCAGAACCTTGAGTGAAAGATCCTCCAGCTCACTCTTGAGCGCATTGAAGCCGAATCGATGGGCCAGCGGCGCGAACAGCTCATGCGTCTCGGTGGCGATCTTGAACTGCCTGTGCCGGGTAAGCGAATCGAGGGTCCGCATGTTATGCAGCCGATCGGCGAACTTGACCAGGATTACACGGATGTCCGACGCCATGGATAGCATCAGCTTCCTGACATTCTCCGCCTGACCGATGGCCCGACTCTCAAAGGCCCCACTTATTTTTGTCAGGCCGTCGATTATTTCGGCCATCGTGTCGCCGAACGTGAGACGGATGAAGTCCAGGGAGACCTCCGTGTCCTCCACCACGTCATGGAGGAGGGCGGCCGCTACGCTGACGTCATCCAAGCCGATCTGCTCCACGCAAATCTGCGCGACCGCAAGCGGGTGAATGATGTAGGGTTCTCCCGAAGCGCGACGATCGTTTCGGTGAGCCCAATGAGCCACACGGAACGCCTGCGTGATCATCTCCTCGTCAACCGAGGGAAGCGTCGCGCGGCAGGACTCCAGCAGTGTTTCCAGCGCCTCCTGAAACCGGGGTTCTACCTCGATTTCAGTTCCCTTCAATATGGATGATGAAAGTGCCATCGCCGGAATGGTACGCAATCTTTGGCGCCGGTTCCGCGTCAGAAGCTCGGGAAAGGGCTACAAAAAAGCGGGACGCTCCCCAAGGAAGCGCCCCGCATAATCAGAACAGAAGAGACTTCAGCCGATCAGGCCTTCTTCTCCTCGTCGCCCGCCGCTTCGTCGGCCGCAGCTTCGTCAACGGGGGCATCCGTGGAGGCCTCTACGTCGGCAACCTCAGCGACCGCGTCAGACGCGTCGTCGGCAACCGCTTCAGCTACTTCGGCAGCAGCCTCTGCTTCGGGAACCACCTCTTCGGCGACTTCCGCACCCACGGCGGCAACAGCAGCCGTTTTGGCGCCCGAGCCCGCACGTCCACGGCGCGTCCGCTTCTGCTTGGTCTCGACCTTTCCAGAGCCGCCGGACTCGTTGTAGTCCACCAACTCGATAATCGCCATCTGGGCACTATCGCCGGCCCGCTGTCCAAGCTTGACCACGCGGGTGTACCCACCCGGACGCTCGCCAATCTTTCCGGATATCTCGCTGAACAGCTCCGTAACGGTATACTTGTCCTGGAGATGCCGGAAAACCTGACGACGATTCTGTGTCGTGTCTGACTTGGACCGGTTGAGCAGCGGCTCCACGTAAACCCGAAGGGCTTTGGCTTTGGCCAAGGTCGTGGTGATCCGCTTATGCGTGATCAGCGCGTTTGACAACGCCGCCATGGTCGCCTTCCTGTGCGTTGCGGTCCGCCCAAGCTTGGCAATCGTTTTTTGATGTCTCATGACCTACTCGATCAAATCTGGATGTCTCCGGCAGCCTGACCCCGAGGGGCGCCACCGGAGGCACTAGTTCTTTACCGACTCGACGTATTTTTCAATGTCGAGGCCGAAGTGAAGGTTGCGTTCTTCGAGGACCTGCATCAGTTCCTGAAGAGACTTGCGGCCGAAGTTTCTGAACTTCAGCATCTCGGACTCCTCGCGGCGCACAAGATCGCCGATGGTCTTGATGTTGGCGGCCTTGAGGCAATTATGTGCCCGGACCGACAAATCCAACTCGTCGACAGACTGGCCCAGCAGTTCCCGAACGCGGGCAACCTCTGCGTCAACTTCCTTTTCCTGCTCGGTCGGCTGGGGCTCGCTGTCCATCTTGATGAACATGTTGACGTGATCCCTGAGGATCCCGGCAGCACGGGCAAGCGCCTCTTCCGGCTGTACCGAACCATCCGTGTTCACCTCAAGCGACAAACGCTCGTAGTCGATCTTCTCACCGACACGCGTCTGCGTGATGTTGTAGCGAACGTTCTGGATGGGAGTGAAGATGGCATCCACTGCCACAACCCCGATGGGGTCGTCCGCGCGCTTGTTGTCATTGGCCTGGACATAGCCCCGACCGACGCCAATGCGCAGTTCAATAGACAGATTGGAATCGTCCGACAGCGTCGCAATGTGATGATCGGGGTTCAAGACCTCGAAATCAGCCGTTGCTGCAGCGATATCTCCAGCGGTCCAGTTGCCAGGACCCTTCGCCACAAGATGGATTGTGCCATCCATGGGCTCTTCCGCTTTGAAGCGGACTCCCTTCAGGTTCAGGATGATGTCTGCGACATCTTCCGTAACCCCCGGAATCATGGAGAACTCGTGCTGGACGCCATCTACCCGAAGGGCAGTGATGGCAATACCTTCCAGCGACGACAACAACACGCGGCGAAGCGCATTGCCGATGGTCACACCGTATCCACGCTCTAGAGGCTGGATGACGAAGCGTGCGTAGGTGTCTGTTGCTTCCTCTACCTCGACACCCTCAGGCATCTGTAGTGAGTATGTACTCATGTCAGCTCGTTGAATGCGTTCCGAACAAATCGGGCTCTGGCTGCCCGACGCCCGGCTAAATCGTGATCAGGTCTACTTGGAGTACAGCTCGACGATTAGCTGCTCCTTGATGTTCTCTGGAATGTCCTCGCGATTGGGGAAATCCAGGAACTTGCCCGTCATCTGATTGCGGTCTACTTCCAGCCAGGGAAAGGCCTTGCGTGTCTTCTGCGCCGCGTCCTGAACCACATATAGATTGCGGCTCTTTGGGCGCATCGCGACCACGTCGCCTGCACGCAGCATCGCTGACGGGATGTCCAGCAGCGTACCGTTGACCATGACGTGACCGTGGGTTACCAACTGGCGTGCCTGACGGCGCGTACGGGCAAACCCAAGGCGGAAGATCGTGTTGTCCAGACGAGCCTCGAGAAAGCGCAGCAGATTCTCTCCGGTAACTCCCTTCTTGCGGGCAGCTTTCTCGAAGAGACGCCTGAATTGCTTCTCCAGCAATCCGTATGTGTACTTGGCCTTCTGCTTCTCCTTGAGCTGAATGGCGTACTCACTTTCCTTTGGACGCCGACCCTGACCGTGTTGACCAGGTGGATTCGGCTTACGCTCCAGCGCCTTGCTGGGGCCGAAGATCGGCTCCTTGAATCGGCGCGCGATCTTTTGTTTTGGGCCTCTATAACGGGCCATAGTTTTCTCCTTTTCTCGTTTGTCGGTTTACAAACGTACCGGGCCGGGCTGCTGCACTAGCCGCCTAGACCGGGTAACCGGGCTTCTACCCTGCCATAGCGTCAGACGCGACGACGTTTGGGCGGCCGGCAGCCGTTGTGAGGGATCGGTGTAACGTCTCTAATGGTGGCAATCTCCAGTCCTACAGAGGAAAGCGCCCGAATGGCCGACTCACGGCCGGATCCAGGTCCTTTGACATAGACCTCAACCCGACGTAGGCCGAGATCGTATGCTTCCTTGCCCGCAGAACTGGCGGCTACCTGTGCGGCGTAGGGCGTGTTCTTCCGGCTTCCCCGGAATCCCATCTTGCCCGAGCTCGCCCAAGAGATCGTATTACCATACTGGTCAGTGACCGTAATCAAGACGTTGTTGAACGTGGCGCGAATGTGTGCCTGTCCGTTCGACTCGACGACTACGCTCTTCTTCTTGGTACGGCTACCGGCCCGTTTAGTCTTCGCCATGTGCTGTGTTTGGCTTTATTAAAGGGAAAACACCTCGCCGAAACGAGGCGAAACCCAATTGACTTGGTCGGTGATTTACCTGACGAAAGTCCGGCCGCAGTATGCGACCATCCCGGCATCAGGCGATTGTTTGCTTGACGAGAGTCTAGCCGCAATGCGGCCTTCCCCCATCAGACGAATTACTTGCGTGGGGCCACCTTCTTACCGGCGACCGTCTTCTTGCGACCCTTCCGGGTACGCGCGTTGGTCTGCGTCCGCTGGCCCCGAACCGGGAGCCCGCGACGGTGACGCAAACCGCGGTAGCAACCGATATCCATCAGTCGCTTGATACTGAGCGAGATCTCGGTACGAAGTTGTCCTTCGACCGGGTATTCATCTTCAATCAATCGGCGAACGCTTCGAGTCTGATCTTCCGTCCAGGTGGACGGGTGTGCGTTCGGATCTACTCCGACACGCTCACAGATCTCTATGGCGCGCGAGCGACCAATTCCGAAAATAGACGTCAGCGCGATCTCAGCGCGTTTGTTGGGCGGTACGTCAACCCCTGAAATTCGTGGCATGTCTTATCCCTGCCGCTGCTTATGCTTGGGGTTCTTTTTATTGATGATGTACACGCGACCCTTCCGACGGACGATCTTGTCGTCGGAACTACGCTTTTTCACACTTGCTCGGACCTTCATGGTGCGCCGAAAAGTTTGTGCAGAACAGGTTATACAGAAAGAGTTGCGATTGGTTCTCGCACTCCGTGTGGCCGATTACGCATGTCCGACTGCCTCCTTCCTCTTGTGGTAAGGGGGCGTGTCCAGCACGGCCTCGATATGTTCAAAGGTGGTCAGGACGTCGGGTGCTCCCCGGCGAACAGCCACCATATGCTCGTAGTGGGCTGAGGGACTGCCATCAGCAGCGCGCACCGTCCATCCGTCGGATTCGGTCTTTACGCGCTCTGTGCCGGTGTTAACCATCGGCTCGATGCAAATCACCAGTCCGTCCTTGAGTTTGCGGCCACTTCCCTGACGTCCATAGTTGGGTACCGATGGCTCCTCATGAAGGTTCTTACCGATACCGTGTCCCACAAGGTCACGCACCACACCGAATCCGGCTGCCTGGCATCGCGTTTCCACCGCATGTCCGATGTCTCCCAATCGGCCGCCAAGAACAGCAACCTGTACCGCCTCCATAAGCGACTGGTAGGTGACACGACACAACTCAGCCTTTTCCTCTGAGATGGTGCCCACCGCAAATGTGTAGGCACTATCTCCATAAAAACCGTTCAGCACCACACCGCAATCCACAGACACCAGATCTCCGTCCTCAAGCGGACGGTCATCCGGAATACCGTGTACCACCTGGTCATTGACCGATGTACAGAGCGTAGCCGGGAATATGTTGCGCCCGACCTTGTAGCCCTTGAATGCCGGCTCTGCGCCCTGGCTCCGGACAAAGTCCTCGGCCACTCGATCCAACTCAAGCGTAGTCACGCCCACAGAAATGTGGCGCGCAACCTCAGCCAGCGTCCGGCCGACCAGGTCGGCAGACGCCCGAAGGCTTTCGATCTCAGATGAGCTTTTGAGGTGGACCATGGAACTGCTAGCGACGACCGCGGATCTTGCCGCTCTTCATGAAGCCGTCGTAGTGACGCATCAGCAAGTGACTCTCTACCTGCTGCAGCGTGTCCAGCGTAACACCGACAAGAATCAGAAGGCTGGTACCGCCGAAGAACTGGGCGAAACCGGCAGTCACACCGCCCTGCATCGCAAACGCCGGGAGAATGGCCACAAAGCCCAGGAAAATGGAGCCGGGAAGCGTAATCCGGGTCAGAATGTTGTCAATGAACTCACTGGTCTGCTTCCCTGGGCGAATACCTGGAATAAAGCCGCCCTGGCGCTTCATGGTGTCGGCCATCTCCTTCGGGTTCACCGCAATGGCGGTATAGAAGTAGGTGAAGAAGACACAGATGACAAAGAACACGGAAGCGTATCCCCAGCCCGATATATCGGAGAAGAACAGGCCGAACTGCTGCATAAACGGACTGTCCGGAAAGAACGAAGCGACCGTGGACGGAACGAACATGATGGACTGGGCAAAGATGATGGGCATGACGCCCGCCGCGTTCACCCTCAGTGGCAGATACTGCGTGCTGCCTCCATACACCTTCCGTCCCACAACACGCTTGGCGTACTGAACGGGGATGCGGCGCATCCCCTGGGTCACCAGGATGACACCCGCGGTTACCAAGGCGAAGATGCCAATTTCAAGCAGGAAGATGAAGAAGTTGCCTGACAACTCCAGCTCGTTGAACAACGACTGAGGCAGATACGCCACGATACCGATCATGATGATCAGCGAGATGCCGTTCCCGATTCCACTTTCGGTAATGCGCTCGCCCAACCACATCACGAACATGGTGCCTGCTGTGAGGACAATAACCGTGGAGATGGTAAAGAAGGTGTCCCCGATGACGATGGCGGCACCCGTTGCCCCGTACTGAAGCTGAATCGCAAACCCAATCGACTGAAGCGACGTAATGCCAATCGTGCCATACCGGGTTAACTGCGTGATTTTCCGACGCCCTTCCTCCCCCTCCCGCTGGAGCTTCTGGAAGTACGGCACCACAGCACCCATGAGCTGGATTATGATCGATGCCGTGATATACGGCATGATCCCCAGCGCAAAAATGCCAGCGGCACTGAACGCGCCACCAACAAAGAGATCCAGAAGCCCAAACAGGTTATTGGGATCCGACTGCGCGTTGATCGCGGCGAGCGCCTGGGCATCGACACCCGGGAGCGTCACATACGCGCCCAGCCTGTACACCATGAGCAGGCCCAGGGTGTAGAGGATCCGAGTCCGTAGCTCGTCGATCTTCCAAACGTTGCGAAGACTTTCGGTAAAACCGGCCATGAATGTAGAGGGTTACTCGTTGAGCTTTAGTGGTTGGTCAGGCAACTTCTGTTGCCGAACCGCCCGCCTTCTCGATCTTTGCGCGTGCGGATGCACTGAACTTGTGACCCGTGATCTGCAGCGCAGTCTCAAGCTCGCCGCCACCAAGAATCTTGACGAGGTCTTTCTTGCCAATTACGCCCGCGGAAACTAGTACCGCCGGGGTGATGGGTTGCGACCCATCGAGTGTGCCGGCAGCCACCAGTTCCTGGAGGCGGCCAAGATTGACCGGAGCATACGCAACGCGGAAGCGGTTCTTGAAGCCTCCCTTGGGGACGCGACGCTGAAGGGGCATTTGACCACCTTCAAACCAAGTCGGAACGCCGCCACCGGAGCGGGAATTCTGACCCTTGTGACCCTTGGTCGAAGTATGCCCACCGCGTCCGGAGCCCTGCCCGCGGGCGATGCGCTTCTTGGACTTGGTCGAGCCCTTTGCGGGCTTGAGATTACTGAGATCCATTTTTCTGTGCTTTGCGCCCGACTGATGCCGGACTCGCTTGTGGATTACGCTTCTTCGGTGACGGTAACCAGGTGCAAGACCTTATTGACCATCCCGCGAATCTGGGGCGTGTCTTGGTGCTCGACGGTCTGATGCAGCCTGCGAAATCCGAGCGCCTCAATGGTGCGCTTCTGGATGCCGGTGCGTCGGATCGTGCTCTTGGTTTGGGTAATAATCAGTTTTGCCATCGTGCCTTCTATTTACGATTAGCCTCCAAAGACACGACCGAGCGGGACGCCCCGTCGTTTCGCGACTGCCGCGGGGTCTTCCAGGAGTGCCAGTGCATTCACCGTGGCAGCAACCTGGTTGTGCGGGTTGGAGGAGCCCATCGACTTGGAAAGGATGTCCGTGTATCCGGCGCACTCCAGTACAGCGCGCACGCCACCACCGGCAATAACACCAGTACCGGGAGAAGCCGGTCTGAGGAGCACCTTACCGGCGTCCTTGCGTCCGACGATCTCGTGAGGAATCGTGCCCTTCCGCATGGGGACACGGATCACGTTCTTCTTTGCGTCCTCCGTGCCCTTGGCAATAGCTGCGGCGACCTCATTGGCTTTTCCCAAGCCCGTGCCAACCACACCCTTCCCATCACCGACGACCACGACGGCGTTAAACGAGAAGCGACGACCACCCTTGACGACCTTCGCGACCCTGTTCACAGAGACGAGGCGCTCGATCCATTCCTTTTGATCTTCAGAGCGCTGTTGGCCCTGCTGACGATTTCTTCCTTTAGCCATTGTTCGCTAGTTGTGGCGACCTTTGTCGATCTAGAGTTTCAGACCGCCTTCGCGGGCCCCGTCTGCTATCGCTTGAACGCGTCCGTGATAACGGAATCCGTTCCGGTCGAAAACGACCTGTTCGATTCCTGCTTCACGTGCGCGGCTTGCGATCAGCTTGCCAACTGCAGATCCAACCGCAATGGGCTTGCCATCCTCGACACCTTCTGACGAGCTCGAAGCCGAAGCCAGGGTGTGTCCAGCCACATCGTCGATGATTTGCGCGTAGATGTGTCTATTGGATCGAAAAACCGAGAGACGCGGACGTGATGCCGTACCGAAGATCTTCTTCCGAATACCGCGCTTGACCCGAGCCCGCTTTTCCTGTTTTGATTTTGCCATGATTGTCTTTTTATGCTGGTAGAATCCGACGGTTGTGCCGGCCCACCAGTCTGCTATCTGGCCGCAGTCTTGCCGGCCTTGCGACGAACATGCTCATCGGTATACCGGACTCCTTTGCCCTTGTAGGGCTCTGGAGGACGCATGCTGCGGATTTTGGCCGCAACATGACCGACGAGTTGTTTGTCGATGCCTTCTATCAAGATGAAGGTGTTCTTGCCACGTTTGGTGTCGACCGTGATCGAGATCCCGTCCGGAGGCAGAAAATAGATGGGGTGCGAAAACCCGAGTGCCAGTTCAAGCACCCCGTTCTCCACGGCCGCACGAAACCCGACGCCTATGACCTCGAGTTCGCGCTTATAACCGTCCGTCACGCCGATTACCATACCTCCCAAAAGCGAGCGGTAGAGCCCGTGCATTGCACGGTGACGCTTCTGGTCCGTTGGACGCGTTACGACCAACTCGCCATTTTCGAGGGCGAGTGAAATGTCCGGGTTGACCTGGAGAAATAGTTCTCCCTTGGGGCCTTTAACCTGGACTCTGTTATTTGCGCCGATCTCTACGTTGACATTATCTGTCAGCGGAATCGGCAGTTTTCCGACGCGGGACATGGCTTCTCTAATTCAGAATAGTCGGATGAGTACGAGGGCGCATCGTCTAAAAGACGAAGGCCAACACTTCTCCACCGATTCCGGCGGAGCGAGCTTCCTTATCAGTCATCACGCCCTGGGAGGTCGAGATAATAGCGACCCCCAGTCCGTTCTTGACGCGGGGGAGATCGCTGGCACCGACATACTTCCGAAGGCCGGGCTTTGAAACCCTCTTCAGAAAGTCAATGACCGGCTTCCCTGTCGTCTGGTACTTCAGGTACACCCGGAGCAAGCCTTGCTTGCCGTCATCGACGTCGATGTACTTCCGGACGTAACCCTTGTCGACAAGGATTTCGGTAATTGCACGCTTCAGTTTGGAAGCGGGGATGTCGGTGTACGGATGGGATGCCTGTCCCGCATTACGAATGCGGGTCAGATAGTCACCAACCGGGTCAGAAATAGCGCTCATCTTTTCAGTTTTTCAGTAGTGTCGATCAGTTCGCCCCGAAACGGAACGCTTGATCACGCACTCGGTCCGGCTACCAGCTGGACTTGCGAATGCCCGGGATCAGTCCCGCGCGCGCCATCTCACGAAAGGCGATACGAGAGACACCAAAGGCACGAAGGAAACCGCGTGAGCGACCTGTAATGGCGCAGCGACTATTCATTCGAACCGGGCTGGCGTCGCGAGGAAGCTTTTGGAGCTTCTCCCAATCACCAGAAGCCTTGTAGGCACGACGCCTGTCGGCGTATTTGGCCACACACGCTGCGCGTTTGCGCTCGCGGGCTATCCAGCTTTTCTTTGCCATAGGATCAGTTGCTTGAGTTTTTGGATTGGGTCAGGCTGCTTCGGCTTCGCGACGCACAAATGGCATCCCAAAGGCCTTCAGGAGCGCAAGCCCCTCCTCGTCAGTCCCGGCCGTCGTCACAAACGTGATGTCAAGACCAGAAATCTGGCTGACCTTGTCCACGTCGATTTCGGGGAAAATGATCTGCTCCTTTACGCCCAGCGTGTAGTTGCCACGCCCGTCAAATGACTTGTCGGGTATGCCGCGAAAGTCGCGGACACGTGGAAGAGCAAGGTTCACCAGCCGATCCAGGAACTCGTACATCTGGGTTCCCCGAAGGGTAACCGCCGCGCCGACAGGCATGCCCTGGCGCAACTTGAAGTTCGAGACGCTTTTACGCGCATTCCGGACCATCGGGTGCTGACCCGTGATGCGGCGAATTTCCTCCACCGCATCGTCGATCACCTTCTTGTTTTGTACTGCCTCACCGACGCCCTTGTTGACGGTGATCTTGACCAGACGCGGTACCTGCATGACGTTGTCGTAGGAAAACTGCTCCCTGAGAGCAGATACGATCTCGTCGCGATACTTGTCCTTAAGTCTTGGTGTGTAGCCTTTCATGGCAACTGTAACCATTTATGCCGAAGCTCTGAGCTTCAGGCTCAGTGCTTAGCTGTCTATTTCTTCGCCGGTGCTTTTGGCAAACCGGACCCACCGACCCTTTCCAGTGTCGAGGTCCTCAATTCGCTTGCGGCCTACCCGGGTGACATCTCCGTTTCCATCAAGAGGCATCACATTCGAAACGTGAATGGCAGCCTCCTGCTGGATGCGCCCGCCCTGCGGGTACGTCGCGTTGGGACGGGTGTGGCGGATGCGCATGTTGACACCCTCCACGATGACACGTTCATTTTCAGAGAACACGCGGAGGACCTTGCCTTCCTTTCCGCGGTCGTTCCCGGCAATTACGCGCACCGTATCCCCCTTTCGGACGTGGAGCTTCTTCTGCTTGTTTTTCGTGCGTGGCATATTGGCTACCGGCTCAGAGCACTTCTGGTGCAAGTGAAACAATGCGCATGAACTGCTTCTCGCGAAGCTCACGTGCAACGGGGCCGAAAATTCGGGTCCCGCGGGGTTCGCCTTGCGGGTTCAGGAGCACGGCTGCGTTTTCGTCGAAGCGGATATACGTGCCATCCGAGCGCCGATACTCCTTTTTGGTCCGTACTACGACGGCCTTGGAGACTTCACCCTTTTTGACGTTACCGCCTGGAATAGCCGTCTTCACGGACACAACGATCGTGTCTCCCACCCGTGCGTACCGGCGGCCACTGCCACCAAGCACACGGATGCAGAGCACCGTCTTTGCGCCGCTGTTGTCGGCCACTTTAAGTCTGGATTCCTGCTGGATCATGACAACTGATAGATTGACTGGGCCGGCTGGGCCGGCTGTGCCTTACTTCGCGCGCTCGATAACGTCGATGAGACGCCAGCGCTTGTTCTTGCTCAGTGGACGGGTTTCCATGATCCTGACCGTGTCGCCGACTCCGGCGTCATTGTTTTCGTCATGCGCCATCAGCTTGGTCGTCTTCTTGACGAACTTGCCGTACATGGGGTGCTTGACCTGCCGCTCGATGGCTACAAGAATACTCTTGTCCATCTTGTTGGAGACGACCAGGCCGACCCTCTCCTTCCGGGCATTTCGTGTTTTTTCTGCTTCCATAATCGTATTGGCTTGGTGAGCCGTCAGCCGTTCCTCACCAACTACCTATGTGCTATTCGGCGGATGTCCGCTGGTTCAAGATTCCGGACAGGCGGGCAATCAGCCTGCGCTTGTCGCGGATAACAATTGGATTTGGGAGTTCGGCAACAGCATGCTGAAACTTCAACTGGCTGAGCTGATCCTTCTCGTCCTTGATCCGCTGAGCAATTTCCTCGCTCGACAGTTCACGTACTTCGTTTGCTTTCATTGTCTTATTCGCTGAGACTGGTCCAGCTTAAGCCTTGTAGTCCGGGCGGGTGACCTGCCTGGTCAGAATGGGAAGCTTCTGTTGAGCACGGCGCATGGCCTCGCTGGCCAGATCCGCCGGAATCCCTCCGCCTACCTCGAAAAGAATTCTTCCCGGACGAATCACCGCAACCCAGTACTCAGGGGCGCCCTTACCCTTACCCATGCGGGTTTCGGCAGGCTTCTTGGTGATCGGTTTGTCGGGGAAAATGCGGATCCAGACCTGACCGGCACGTTTCATGTGCCGGGTCATGGCAATACGTGCTGCCTCGATCTGCCGACTGGACAAAAACCCTTGCTCCAGCGCCTTGATGCCGAAGTCACCGAAGTCGACCCGCGTACCACGCTGGGCCATCCCCTTGATTCTGCCGGTCTGAACTTTGCGTCGTTTGACGCGCTTTGGCATTAGCATGACTGTTACCTGTATTCTGCCGACCTCTCAGGTCCGACAGCGTTCGAATTACTTTCTGTCTGTTCTGGCGCCCGTAGCTCCATCGCCACGTCTGTTGCGACGGCCACGACGACGCTCTGGCTCCATCTGCTGCATCTGCTGACGCTGCGCCTGCACGTTCGGACTGAGATCCGGCTTGCCGAGAATCTCACCACGATAGATCCAGCATTTCACGCCGGTCGTACCCTGGATGGTGAACGCGGTAGCCTCTGCGTAGTCGATGTCTGCACGAATGGTGTGCAAGGGCACACGCCCCTCCAGATACTGCTCCGTACGGCTCATCTCTGCGCCGCCGAGCCGACCCGAAACCTTGATGCGAATTCCCTCTGCGCCCATGCGCATGGCGGCGCCGAGCGACTGCTTCATGGCACGCCGGAAGGAAACACGACCCTCCAGCTGCTGCGCGATATTCTGGGCAACCAGCGAGGCGTCGAGCTCAGGACGCTTGATCTCGTTGATGTTGATCTGGATGTCCTTGTTCGTCAGCTTGCGAATCTCCTCGCGGAGCTTCTCGACTTCCGTACCACCACGTCCAATCACAACGCCAGGGCGCGATGTATGGAGCGTCAGGATTACCCGCTTGGGGGTACGCTCAATTACGACCTGGCTTAAACCAGCACGCTTGAGACGAGCAATGAGGTAGGTGCGGATTTCGTGGTCTTCGACCAGCTTCTCTGCGAAGTCCTTGCCGGCGAACCAGTTAGAGTTCCAGCCACGGATAATTCCGAGACGAAATCCGATTGGATGTGTTTTCTGACCCATTTAGTTTTCCTCTGAGGCTTTGGCTTCCTTCACTGGAGCCGCCGTGCCTACGATTACCGTAAGATGAGCGGTCCGCTTCAGGATCGGGTGCGCCCGACCACGGGACACCGGCCTAAACCGCTTGAACGCGGGACCCTGGTCCACGCGAATCTCCTTCACCACCAGGTCGCTCTCTTCGAAGCGCTCGTCCTGATTGCGGTCCATCAGATTATGGACAGCCGACAAGATTGTGAGCTTGATCGTGCGAGTGACCGCCTGTGGTAGGAAGTTCAGCGCATTCAGTGCCTCAGGCACCGGCCGACCACGAACCACGTTCACAACAGGCCGCATTTTTTTTGCGGAGCTGCGAATGTGCTTTCTAACTGCTTTGGCTTCCATTTCTAGCGTCCGCGCTTGTCTTTCTTGGAACCGGCGTGACCACGGAAATTCCGGGTCGGCGCAAATTCACCAAGACGGTGACCCACCATGTTTTCAGTCACGTAAACCGGAATGAACTGCCGGCCGTTGTGCACGGCGAAAGTGTGACTTACGAAGTCAGGCGTAATCATGGAAGCTCGGCTCCATGTCTTTACAACCTTCTTCTTAGCCCCAGTGTTCAGATCATCTACTTTGCGTTGAAGCTTGTAGTGAACAAAGGGACCTTTCTTTAGCGATCGAGCCATTGGGTTTTCGTCCTTCTGTGCGCTACTTCCGCTTCGAGCGGCTGCGCACGATGTACTTGTTGGACTGCTTGTTCTTCTTGCGAGTCTTGAAGCCCTTCGCCATAACTCCAGTAGGAGAGCGAGGATGACCACCAGAGGCCTTTCCTTCACCACCGCCCATGGGGTGATCTACCGGGTTCATGGCCACGCCACGCGTCTTGGGCCGAACGCCCAACCAACGGTTTCGGCCAGCCTTGCCCAGGTCGATGTTCATGTGGTCCGGGTTAGACGTCGTACCCATGGTTGCCATACAGTCAACCGGGACGCGTCTCGTCTCGCCACTGGGGAGTCGAAGGATTGCGTATTTGCCTTCACGAGCCGTCAACTGCGCGTACGTTCCCGCCGACCGGGCCAACTGTGCGCCTTTTCCGGGCTTCATCTCAATGGCATGTACGTACGAACCGACCGGGACCCGCAGCAGAGGCAAGCAATTGCCGGCCTCCGGAGCTGCTTCAGGACCGTTCTCGAGGACCATGTCCACCTTGACCTGGTCCGGAGCGATGATGTACCGCTTCTCGCCATCGGCATATGCCAGGAGGGCAATACGAGCCGTTCTGTTGGGATCGTACTCGATTGACATCACGCGAGCCGGAATGCCCAGCTTGTTGCGCTTGAAATCGATAATGCGATACCGCCGTTTGTGACCACCGCCCTGATGGCGGACGGTAATCCGGCCGTTGTTATTACGCCCGCCTGTCCTGGTAACTGGCTTCAGGAGGCTCTTCTCCGGTGTCGACTTTGTAATCTCGTCGAAACTGGAGACAGAGCGCTGTCGCTGACCCGGTGTGACCGGCTTTAGCTGCTTAATCGCCATGGTTATATCTCCTCGAAGAAGTCGATGCGCTCGCTATCGGAGAGCAGCGTGACGATGGCCTTCTTATAGGACGCCGTTTTGCCTTCGATCTTCCCTTTCCTGGTCGTCTGCGATCTGTTCTTGCCGCGCACATTCATGGTGCGGACCTCCTTGATCTTGACGGCGGGATAACGCGCCTCAAGTGCTTTGCGGATCTCCACTTTGTTCGCATCCTTATGGACCTCGAACGAATAGTGGCCCGCTTCCATTAGCTGGGTCAGCTTCTCTGTTACAAGAGGCTTGATTAGAATCTTACTCATGCTGCGCTCCCCGTGTCTTGGGTCCCGGAACCGAGCGCCTTGCTCAATTCCGCCAGAGCACCTTCCTGGACAATAACGACCTGGGCTCCCATCACATCGGCAGTCGATGCGGTACCGGCAACGCGCACGGTGACGCGCTCCAGGTTCCGCCCTGACTGGTAGACTGCCTGATCAAGCGCGCCTGTCAGAATGAGTACTGAGCGCCCATCCGATGCGACGGCGGCAATCAGCTCCCTGAGTCTGGCTGTGCTCGGCTTCTCGAATTTGAAGTCTTCGACCACCCGAATGGCAGAGTCCAGCGCCTTGTAGGTGAGGGCAGAGCGACGCGCCAGATGGCGTGTCTTCTGATTCACCTTAAGACGGTAGGCGTGTGGTCTCGGTCCGAAGATGGTTCCACCGCTTCTGCGTAGTGGCGACTTTGCGCTACCTGCACGTGCGTGGCCGGTGCCCTTCTGACGATAAAGTTTACGAGTCGAGCCGGCTACCTCGCCGCGATCTTTCGCTTTGTGCGTCCCTTGCCGGGCATGTGCCTGGATCCGGCGGACGTCCAGCCAGACTGCGTGGTCATTCGGGTCAATTCCGAAGACCGAAGCGTCCAACTGCGCAGTTCTCCCGGACTCAGTGCCGTCGGACCGCAATACTTTCGTTTTCATGCTGCTCATCGCTGCGTCGTGAAGTAGCCTGACGGCTACCGCTTACGAATCTCTAGAATCGAACCCTTCGGCCCAGGTACGGCACCTTCCAGCAGGATCAGGTTCTGATCGCTCATCACCTTTACCACACGGAGGTTCCTGACGGTCACGCGGTGATTGCCCATTTGACCCGCCATGCGCATGCCCTTGAACACGCGCGACGGATCGGAGCCCGCGCCAATCGAACCAGGGGCCCGCTGGCGGTTGTGCTGACCGTGCGTCGCATCACCGACTCCCGCGAACTTGTGCCGCTTCACTACGCCCTGGAAACCCTTTCCCTTGGAGATGCCGGCCACGTCGAGGCGCTCGCCTACTGCGAAGACTTCCTCAACACGTACATCATCTCCGAGTGAAACATCCAGATCGAAGTCCTTGAACTCGACCATCGTACGCTTTGGAGACGTGGACGCTGCACCAAAATGACCCATCATGGCCTTTGTGGTGCGGCTTTCCTTACGTGTTCCAGCGCCCAACTGAACGGCCGAATAACCGTCCGTCTCCTGTGTCTTGACCTGCGTCACGACATTCGGAGTGGCCTCTATTACGGTGCAGACAATTTGGTCGCCATCATCATCGAAGATGCTGGTCATCCCAAGCTTTCTGCCTATTAATCCTTTACTCATTAGGTCTCCTACTCATTGCAATCCCGGCCCGGCTGCTCTTGCGAGCGAAACCCAGGCCTGCCTTTCGGGCCGCCTACGGCAGATTGGTAAGTGGTGTCGGTAACTTGCGGTTACTGACGTGTTATGGTGATAACTGCAGGGGCAACCAGAGTCGTTCCAAACAGCGAGTTCAGAAGAACCGAAGTCGTAGCGCCAGCCTGCAGGGTCACACTGTCGTTAGTGACGTAGCTATACGTGAAGGCCAGCGGAGCCGTGGTCCCGCCAAGGTTGGCGTTCAGCGTGAAGCCGTTGGTGCCTTCGTTGACGACAAAGGTCCCAGGAACCTGAAGCGGGTCGCCCTGGCGAGGTGTCACGTTCAGGACGAAGCTGGCATCAGCGCTGTTGGTCAGCACGACAGACGAGAAGGCTGTACCGAAAGCAACCAGTGCGCTGCCATTGGCATCGGTGACGTCGCTAAGGGCCCATGTACCTACAAACGCGTCTGCGTCAGAGGGGTCATCATTTGAATCACAACCCACGCCGATGAGGCCGATGAGAAGAACTGCGAGAACGTTGGAAAGCTTGCGCATTGTATTCTGCTTGGTTTGGGTTCAGGCCGGGGAGCTGGTGGTGGATGCCCCGGCGGCCGTCTTACTGATACTGTATTGACTAGGTCAGACCTTGATTTCGACATCCACGCCGCTGGGAAGCTCGAGCTTCATCAGGGCATCAACGGTCTTGCTGGAAGTTGAGAGGATGTCGATCAGCCGCTTGTGGCTGCGCGTCTCAAACTGCTCCCGGCTCTTCTTGTCTACGTGGGGGCTGCGAAGCACCGTATAGATAGACTTCCGGGTAGGAAGGGGAATTGGTCCACTGACCACCGCGCCGGTAGACTTGACCGTCTTGATGATCTTCTCCGCGCTCTTGTCGATCAGTGTGTGATCGTACGACTTGAGCTTGATGCGAATCTTCTGGCTTGACATAGTCTCGTTTTTTCTTGCTTAGTCCAGAATCTTCGACACGACGCCTGCACCAACGGTGCGACCGCCTTCGCGGATGGCAAAGCGAAGTCCCTGCTCCATGGCAACCGGTACGATCAGCTTCACCTTGAACTGCGTGTTGTCGCCTGGCATAACCATCTCGACGCCCT
>JBLHLC010000032.1:0-44036 GCA_047619685.1 Rhodothermales bacterium | reverse complement strand
ACGACTGGCACCCGTTCCCGAATGGAAATCAGGACGCTTCCGGTGGGCTGTCTTGAGACGGAGGCCCCCTGAACCCACGGATGACGGCGCACCCGGTCCGCTACCAATTCCGCCGAAACGGCCTTCATGGGCGATCCCAGTTCTATTCCCGTCAGTTGAACGATAGCGGTCGAGTCTGCATGGACCGCTCCTCGCACCGTGATCGCCTCGACCACCACGGCGTCCAGCCATCGCCATCCCATGTAGCCCAGCAATACGGCCACTGCCATCGTCCCAAAGAAGGCCACGGTTCCTTTCATCGAGTGCCCTCCGCCACCTGGGCCTCGATCAACTCCATCAGTTTTCTGGAGTACCGCCAGATATCGCCCGCACCCATAGTGATGATCACGTCATCAGTCTCTGCCAGACGCTCCACATACGACGGCAGGTCCTTCTTGTCCGGCACGTAATGCACGGACCGGTGACCATAGGATTGCGCGAGTCGAGCCACCGTGGCGCCACTGATCTGGCCTTCGTCGATTTCCCGCGACCCAAACACGTCAGTCAGCACCAGGACGTCTGCGTTGAAGAATGCCCGTGCAAACCCTTCCTTGAAATCGTCCGTGCGCGAGTACAGGTGGGGCTGAAATACAGCCACAATCCGCCGATCTGGCCAAGTCCTGACGGCCGCGTCCAGGGTGGCCACCAGTTCGGTGGGATGGTGGGCGTAGTCGTCAACAAGAAGAACGCCGCCTACTTCCCCCAGCACGTGGAGCCTGCGCTGAACCCCTGTGAATCGAGCCAGGCCCGCCGCGATGGTCTCAAATGGTATTTCCAACTCCAGCCCGACGGTCACCGCCGCAAGTGCATTCTGGACGTTGTGCAGGCCCGGCGTCTGGATAGAGACTTCGCCAAGGCGTTTGCCTCCGCGTACCACGTCGAATGCCATGGAAAGGCCGGTCTGCTGGATTCGGTCGGCACGAACCTCGGCCTGACGACTGGTTCCGTAGGTGACCACACGACGGTCGATACGACCCACCATCCGTTGGACATTCATGTCGTCCAGACAAACGATCGCGACGCCGAAAAACGGGACCGAATTCGCGTACTGAACAAACGAGTCCAGGAGGTCATCCAGATCCTTGTAGATGTCGAGGTGCTCTTCCTCTATGTTGGTTATCACCGCCATGGACGGCGTCAAGCGGAGGAAGGTGCGGTCGTACTCATCCGCCTCCACGAGGATGATGTCTCCCTCGCCAGCCACGGCGTTTGACCCGAAGACCGATACCTTGCCGCCCACAATGATCGTGGGATCAAAACCGCCCTGCGCGACAACCAGGCCGGCCATCGATGTCGTCGTCGTCTTTCCGTGCGTGCCTGCGATTCCGATCCCATACTTCATCCGCATGAGTTCGCCGAGCATGACGGCCCGCGGAATCAGGGGAATACGTTTTCGGAGGGCTTCCCGGGTTTCCGGATTGGTGTCGGGATCTACGGCAGAGGAATAGACCACAACCTGCGCATCGCCAACCTGGCTGGCCTCATGGCCCTCGAAGATCTGGGCCCCCAGCGAAGACAGCCGCTCTGTCACATCCGAAGAGGACAGGTCTGAGCCGGATACCTGAAAGCCGCGGACCAGAAGTACTTCGGCAATCGAACTCATGCCGATGCCACCGATGCCCACCATGTGGACATTGTGGAAGCGACCGAAAACGGGTAGCCTGCGGGTCTCGGTCATGCGGCCCTCCGGGTTGAAAGGTCCAGTATCGACGCAGCGATCGTATCGGCTGCGTCGGTAACGGCATGTTGGGTCGCAGCGGTCGCCATCCGGTGAAGCCCCGCGGGGTCGTTGATCAACGTGGCTACCCGGTCAACCCAGGCCCCCTTAAGGTCGGCCTCCGGCATCAGTTGCGCGGAGCCGTTGGCGACCAGGCTTCTGGCATTGTGCGTCTGGTGATCCTCCGCAACATTGGGCGAAGGCACCAGAATCGAGGGCGTCCCGGTTACCAGGAGCTCCGCACAGGTGCTAGCACCCGATCTGCACATCGCCAAATCTGCGGCCGCGTACGCGCCTGCCATATCGTCCAGATATTCCAGAACCCGAACGCGCGGTGTCTCAGGGGCAGAGGCCTTAACGCGCTCGAAGTAGCGCTTTCCTGTCTGCCATATCAAATGTGCGTCCGTCTCCGCCAGGAAACGCTGAACTTCGCTGCGGAGGGCCTCATTCAAAGCCTCACTTCCCAGAGAACCCCCGAACACCAGGAGCACCTTACCCTCTGCCGGTAGACCGTATCTGGCTCTCGCCACACGCTTGCGTTCGGCCAGATCGGCCGACTGGGGCGTTACCAATTCCGCTCTCACCGGGTTGCCTGACAGAACCAGTTTCTCTCCTGGAAAGGCGCTACCGGCCTCCGGAAACGCAATGTGAACCTGATCTGCCAAGCGACCCAACATTCTGTTCGTGAGCCCTGCAAACGCATTCTGCTCCTGAAGCACCAGGGGGCGACCCCGCATCCATCCGGCCAGTCCAACGGGACCCGCCACGAAACCCCCTGCGCCGAACACCACGTCCGCGTCAAAATCGCCCACGAGGCGAAGGCTTTGTTTCAGGCCCTTTGTCAGGCGATAAGGGACTTTGAAATTTCTCGTAACGGAAGTCCTACTCAGGGCGGCCGCGGTGATCGGGTAGATTGGGAAACCCGCCCGCGGCACTGCCTCCCATTCCATTCGATGCGTGGTCCCGGCGAAGGCAACAGCAGATTCAGGCGACTGACGGCGAACAGCGTGTGCAACTGCGATGGCAGGGTACACGTGCCCACCGGTTCCTCCCGCGGCCATGAGTATGCGTGGAGGTCGGCTCATCGCAGCTGCCTGGATATGTTCAAGAGCATCCCAACCATACCACCGCTCACTACCATGGACGTGCCGCCGTATGAGACGAACGGCAAGGGCAAACCGGTCACCGGAAGCAGCCCGCTTGCCACCCCGGCGTGCGCGAATCCATAGATGGAAATGGCCGTCGTCAATCCAACCGCCAGAAAGAGGCCCAAAGGGTCCGGGGCGTGCCGGGCTATCCGAAGGAAGCCTCTGAACAGGAATGCCATGAGTATGGCCAGAATGATCAGAGCGCCGACTGCGCCGTATTCCTCTGCGATTATCGCGAAGATGAAGTCGTTGTAGGACTCGGGGAGAAAATCCCGCTGCGTGCTTTTGCCGGGCCCTTTTCCGGTCAGGCCGCCCATCGCGATGGCGATTCGTGCTTGCCTGGCCTGGTATCCCTCCCCCTGCTGGGAGAAGACGTCATCCGCTGATGTGTTGGGAAAGAGCTTGACGCCAACGTAGGCTTCTACGCGTGCAGCACGATTGGGAGATGTCAGGAGCAGGCCGTATCCCATCGCCAGCACCAGACCGACCACCGAGAGGAGTTGCCACATGGGTACCCGCCCCACAAAGCACATCGCGCCGACCGCGGCCAGGGCGACCAATGCCGTTGAGAGGTCCTCAACCCCTATGAGCACGCCCGTCAGCACCATCCAAAACAGCAGCGGCGCAAAGGCCCGCGAAAACGACTGGATGTAGCCCTGCTTCTTAGCCAGTAGTGCGGCAGCGTACAGGATCAGACTTACCCTGGCAAGGTCGGACGGCTGGAACCCGATCATGCCCAGATTCAGCCAGCGGGTGGCGCCTCCACTTGCGATGCCAGCCACTTTGACCAGGACCAGAAGCGCCAGGCTTCCGATCAGCAGGAGCCTCCCGTGCCTGGCTACAAAGCGGTAGTCCATATACGAGACGGCAATCATGACCGCCAGCGCCAGGCCGAGTTTGGCGACGTGCTGGATCAGGAACCCGCTTGTGTCGCCGCCCGCCTTTGTGTCTGCCAGGTACGCGATAGCACTGTACACTGTGAAGACACCCACCGCGGAGAGGGCAAGAGTCAGCCAGATGACGTACTTGTCAACGGGGGCTTGGGCTAATATGCGACGGACAACACTCACTTCAGGCTGTTCACCAGGCGTTTGAACGCGTTCCCGCGCTGCTCGTAGTTATCGAATTGATCGAATGAGGCGCAGGCCGGGCTGAGGAGAACGATTTCTCCGTCAAGCGCTTCCTCCGCGGCCAGTTCGACGGCCTCCTGGAGATCCCGCGCACGAAGTGTCTTGGGCACCGACTGCCCAAGTGCTTCTGAAATGGCTGGTGCCGCCTCGCCGAAGCAGATCAGTGTCTTGACTTTTGCGGCTACCAAGGGCCGCAGCGGTTCGTAGTCGTTCCCTTTATCTCTGCCGCCCGCCAGGAGGACAACGGGCTCGCGCATGCTCTCCAGTGCGTACCAAACGGCGTTTACGTTGGTAGCCTTGGAGTCGTTTATATAGCGGACGCCGTGGACTTCCCGGATCTCTTCGAGGCGGTGCGGGACGCCTTCGAACGTGGCCAGGCTTTCGCGGACTACGTCACTTCTGACCTCCATGACTCTTGCGGCCACCGCGGCTGCAAGGGAGTTGTAGAGGTTGTGCCGGCCTCTGAGTGCCAGCTGCTCCGTCTGCATAAGGGGCTCGTGTTTGCCGTTAAGGCGCAGGTGAATTGTGTCGTTCTGGACGTATGCCGCTCCGCTTCTTGATTCAAGGGAGAACCCCAGCCTATCAAGTGCGGGCGTGCGATATGCCAGATCGGCCAGCCTGGGATCGTCCAGGTTGTAGATCAATGTGTCGCCGGCCACCTGGTAGGCACAGATGCGACACTTGGTGTCTGCATATTTCGCCATGCTACCGTCGTAGCGGTCCAGGTGGTCGGGGGTAATGTTCAGAAGGATTGAGATCGTGGGCCTGAAGGTGGCCGTGTGCTCTAACTGAAAGCTCGAGATTTCCAATACCACCACGTCTTCAGGCTCCACCCGATCGACTATGGCTGCGAAGGGGAGGCCGATGTTGCCTGCAACCCAGGTCCGTCGACCCGAGCGCGAGAGGACATGGCCCGTCAGAGAGGTTGTCGTGGTCTTGCCGTTTGATCCGGTAATGCCAATGATCGGCGCGGCACAAAACCAGGAAGCGACCTCGATTTCCGAGTAGACCGGGATATCCTGATCTTGCGCCCCGGTCAGCATCATGGTCGTTGGAGGGACGCCGGGACTGGTGACCAGGAAGTCGGCCTCGAAGCCCGCAGCGGTGTGCCCGCCAAACTCGTAGCCGATTCCCAACTCGTCGAGTTCGTTGCGCACTTTGGTAGAGAGCACGCCGGAGTCCGTGACAAATACGTCGGCTCCATGCGCGCGCAGGAGACGCGCCGCGGCCAGCCCGCTTCGCGCGGCGCCGACCACTGTCGTCCTGGCGCCTTTGACGTTATGTCGGTGTCCGATGCTCATCGGAGGCGCAGAATGAGTAGGGCGGCCACAACCGTGACGGCGGTGACGAGCCAGAAACGGACGACGATTTTGTTTTCGTGCATCCCCGCGGCTTCCCAGTGGTGATGTATGGGTGCCATGCGAAATACGCGGCGTCCCGTCCCGGTCTTCTTCCGGGTGTATTTGAACCATCCGGTCTGGATGATCACCGAGAGCGACTCCATGAAGAAGACCGCGCACAGCAACGGAAGGAGAATCTCCTTGCGGATCAGAAGGGTGGTGGTCCCGACGGCAGCGCCCAGCGCAAGTGATCCCGTGTCGCCCATGAATACCGAGGCCGGGTAGCCGTTGAACCACAGGAATCCGAAACAGGAAGCCGCCAGAGCCAAGGCGAAGACCGTCAACTCACCCGCGCCCGCCAATTGGGGCTCGCTCAGGAAGTCGGAGAAAATGGCGTTTCCCGCCACGTAGCAAAGCACCGTCAAGCCCACGGCCACAATGCCCGTCACGCCGGCAGCCAGACCATCCAAACCATCCGTCAGGTTGACCGCGTTCGAGAGCGCAGTCACGATGAAGACGACAACGGGGATGTAGATCAGCCATCCCAGGTCAACACCGTCGATGAGACCTGCGAGGAAATTGTAGTCGAGCTGGCCTCCGGCCGCAAACGGCAAGTAGGTCAGGGTCCGATAGTCCTGAAATTGTGGATGGAGATAGATCACTGCCCCCACGATCAGGCCCAGCGTCACCTGCCCGATCACCTTTATGCGAGCAGGTAGGCCCGACTTGTCTCGCTTGACCACCTTGATGTAATCGTCGGCAAAACCAAAGACACCCATCCAGGCCGTTGCGAGCATGGCCAGCCAGACGTGGACCTCGGCAATGGCGCCCCAAAGGAACGTGGAGCCCAGGACCGCGAAGAGAATGATCACGCCTCCCATGGTTGGGGTCCCGCGCTTGTGCGAGTGGTCAACGCCCCCGGCACTCTCGCCTTGGCGCACTTCCTCTCCAAGCTGCTTGTCTGCAAGCCACTTGATGATGCGGCGGCCCACGATCATCGAGATAAAGAGTGCGGTGATGGCCGCCAGCGACGCACGAACGGTGATGAACTGCACCACCTGAAAGCCCGGTGGCTGAAAATTTCGTTCGAGATATTGGATGAGGTAGTAAAGCATTGTCAGATCCCTGCCGCCGCTTTCACTTCAGACTCATCCAGGAACGGACGCCGTTCGTCGCCAACAACCTGATAGGGCTCAGGGCCCTTGCCTGCCACGACCACCACATCCCCCAGCCCCGCGGACTGAACACACATGTGGATGGCTTCCTTGCGATCAACGATCCACTTCTGGCGCTCTGGCTGACGCACCCCCTCGCGAATGTCGTCCAGGATGGCCTGCGGATCCTCGTGGCGGGGGTTGTCACTGGTCACCACGACCCTGTCCGCGAATTCCTCCGCAATGGCGCCCATCAGTGGTCGCTTGCCGGCGTCCCGGTCGCCGCCGCACCCAAAGAGGCACCAGAGATTCGCACCAGCGGGGACGATTCTTCTGGCGGCCTTGAGGACGTTTCTCAAGGCGTCGGGAGTGTGCGCGTAATCTATAACCGCCACCCGGTCACGGCCAATCTGGTGTGTTTCGAAGCGTCCGGGCGCGGGGGCCGCCTGGGTCAACGCGTCGATACGTTCCGCAGCGGTCAGGCCGTATGCTGCCAGCGCTGCATAGGCGGCAGCCAGGTTGTACGCGTTGAAGAATCCAGACAGCCGGAAGGCGGCGGCTTGTCCATCCAGGAGAAGGCGGAGGCCACTTGCCAGATCGGAGCGGATGGCGAACTGGATGTCGGAGGTCGGCTCGGTCCCATAGGTCAGGACGGGGTTGTTGCAGGATGCGGCAAGCCTTCGGCCGGCGGGATCGTCCTGGTTCAGGACGCAGAGCGCCGCCGGATCCAGATTTTCGAAGAGTTGGGCCTTCGCCCGGAAGTACGTCTCCTCGTCCCCGTGGTAGTCCAGGTGGTCTCTGGTAAGATTCGTGAATACCGCCGCCTTTAACGGAAAGCCGCCGATGCGTTGCTGGTCCAGTGCATGGGAAGACGCTTCCAAAGCCACCGCAGAGCAACCCTCGCCCAGCAGGTCTGCCAGGTAGTTCTGTAGTTCGACGGCACCCGGCGTGGTATGCGTGGCCGGCTCGAGACTTCCCGGGATGCCAGCTCCGATCGTCCCCACGTACCCGCACTTCTGGCCTGCGCTTCCCAGGGCCTGGGCGATCAGCCAGGCCGTGGTGGTCTTGCCATTGGTCCCGGTTACGGCCGAGATGTCCATGTGGCGCCCCGGGTCTCCTGCCAGCGCGGCTGCCACCTCCGACAGGGCCCCGCGAGTGGATTTGACCAGGATTGCGGGGATGCCGGCATCTTCGACAGTTCTTTCTACCAGCACTGCGGCTGCACCTCTCTGCGCTGCCTCCTGCGCGTACGCATGCCCATCCTGGGTCCCCCCGGACACGGCCACAAACAGGGAGCCCTCCCGGACTTCCCTGGAGTCGGATGTGACGTGGGGAATAATGAGGTCTGCCGTAGCAGAATCCAGCCGAGCCCCGGCAAAGTCGGAGTGGCCGGCCAAGGACACGCGTGCCAACAGGTCGCCAAGCGGTACGGATGAACGGATATGAGTCATGACATCAATCACCCGCGGTGATGGTTGCCTGTTTGGGCAGGGGATCACCGGCGGCTGGCGTCTGCCGCCGTACGCTTCCCGTCCCGTTCACCTGCACCCGCACCCCCTGCTCGGAGAGCCAGAAGGCGGCATCTCGCACCGTCCAGCCGCTCATGTCGGGCATTGCCGTACGCGGTTCATCCGATGTCCGAACGCGGATGCGGGCCTTCGTCGGCGCCCTTTCGCCGGCTGCCGTTGCTTGACTCGCGACGACTGAAGGTTCGCGGCCAAAGCCGGCGGTTTCCAATCCCGCCGCTAAGAGCCTCCGCTCCGCTATGTTCGTGGGGAGACCCTCGACGGAGGGGACTCGCACGGTGTCCGCCTCTGTCAGCGTCTGGTCGTACTGTGTCTCCGTAAGGCTCGGCAGCCAGCGGCGTCCGACCTCTGCAAAAACTGGCGCGGATACTTCCCCACCATAGATGGAAAGACCCGGCTCATCCATCATCACCAGCATTGCGACAACTGGGTCCTCGGCAGGGAAGAAGCCCACAAACGTTGCCCTTGAGTGCCTCGACGAGTAGACGCCGTCGATAACTTTCCATGCCGTACCCGTCTTGCCTGCCACCCGCACGCCCGGGATCGCGGCCTTCTTCGCGGTTCCGTCGGTAACCACCAGCTCGAAGGCAGGGAGCAGGTCCTGCGCAAGTTCTCTGGACATGACCCGGCGAACCGAGTCGGGAGACGCTTCCCAGATCGTTTCTCCGGTGACATTCAGGATTGACTTGACCGTGTAGGGCTTCATCAGGAGTCCGCCGTTGGCAAACGCCGCGTAGGCCGTCAGAATCTGGAGTGGCGTCGCCAGGATCTCATACCCACGACTCATGGCAGAGAGGGTTGATTGAGACCAGGTGGGGATACGGTACATGCGGCCCTCGATCTCTCCGGGAAGGTCGATGCCCGTCTTCATGCCAAAGCCAAAAGACCTTGCCGTCGTGTACAGGTCCCGGCGAGTGCCCATCTCGGCGACTCGGGCGGAGCCGATGTTGCTGGACAGTGCGATCACTTCCTTGAAAGGGATGCGACCATAGGCATGGGTGTCACGGAGGGTCCTCCCGTGGAGAACTATCCATCCCGGGCCCGTGTCGACGGTGTCAGCCAGGGATATCGTCCCTGCTTGCATAGCCGCTACGGCCGTTATCAGCTTGAACGTCGAGCCGGGCTCGACTCCGTCAACAATGGCGTGATTGCGTCTGCTCTCCACCCGGGCCGCTCCCGGACGGTTGGGGTCGTAGGTGGGCACGGTGGCCATCGCCAGTATCTCGCCGGATCTGGGATCCATGGCGATGGCGGTACCCCACTTGGCCCGGGCCCGGACGACGCCCTTGGCAAGCTCTTCCTCCAGGATGGTCTGCAGGACAAGGTCGATGGTGGACACTACGGTGGAACCGTGATCCGGCCTGACCCACTCTCCGTCTGCCGCCGGCCTTATCCTGCCAAGCCTGTCCTTGAGCACATCCCTGCTGCCGGAAACGCCGGTAAGGAACTGGTTGTATTCCTGTTCCAGGCCTGCGAGACCTCGCAGGTCGGAGTCGGTGTGGCCGAGGAGATGCGACGCGAGGCTGCCGTAGTTGTAGGTCCGACTGTGTCGATCCAGTACGCGGAGGCCCTTGGCGGTCCTCTCGAGTCGCGTGAGCTCGGAAGTCGAAAGGCCGCGCTCAAGAAGCGCGTATTCCTGACTTGACCGCCGACGAACCCGGTTGCCGTAGCTCGCTACCGACTGGCCTGTGATGCTTGCCAGGCTCCGGTACAGAGCGGTCGCCGTTTCGTCGAATCCGCGGACCGTTGGATCAACCGCTATGTCGTATCTGGCAGTGTTGACCGCCAGTGCGCGGCCGTTCCGATCCACGATGGATCCTCTCATCGCCGGAATTTCCACGACACTGTTTGTCTGCCGATCTCCTGCGCCCTCCAGGTCTTCCGCGTCGATCAGGCCCACACGTAGTACCTGAAACCCCACTGCCAACGGCACGAGGCCGAGCAGCGTGAGCATCACATACATTCGGGCCAGAATCTCGTCGCGAATCTGCATGCGGTGGTTATCGGAGGTCCAGGCGAATGGGAGTTCCGGAGGGGACGGCCTCAACAAGGCCCAGGTCGCGAGCTCTGGCTGCGATTCGGGCCGGGCCGGATGCGCGATCAAAAGTTGCCTTCACCTGGTTGTGGGCAAGATGTAGTTCCAGATTCTCGCGGCGAAGAGCGTCTACTTCGCCCAAAAGGGCCGAGGTTGAGAAGACGTGGCCGACGTAAAGCGTGACGACGGCCGCGGCAGCGATAATCATGAGAGCCAGGCGAAGGGTCGATACTGTCGCGAAGACACCGCCCCAATCGTCCCGGCCTCCTCGTGCAGACCTGTCGCCGGAGAGTTCACCCCAGCCGGGCATACTCTCCTCTCGCGCCACCAAGCGGCGCCGCACTACTGACGGCCGCACGGGCGCCTTCCGTGACACCGCTTTCGCGCTGCCCTGAGGGCCCTGGGGTTTCCCTTTTACGAACCGGACGGGGCGCTCGGTCTTACGTTTTGTTTTTGGTGCTGGCATGTGGTTACTGGGGTGGCTGTCGTTCGGCCAGTCGGAGCCGCGCGCTTCGGGCGCGCGGGTTCTGCTCGGTTTCTTCCTCGTCGGCAATGATGGGCCTGCGATTGATTGGACGCCATGGAGCAATGAGATTTCCCATGATGTCTCTCTCCGGAGTCCCGCTCAGATTTCCGTAGCGGAGGTATCTTTTTACTCTGCGATCTTCCAGTGAGTGATAGGCCAAGACGGCGATACGGCCGCCTGTTGCGACCACGTCCGTGGCAGACCGGAGTACCTGCTCCAGTACCTCCAATTCCTGGTTGACCTCAATTCTGATAGCCTGGAATACCCTGGAGAGCGTCTTTATCCGGTCTTGGGGCGGCACTACTCTCTCGACAATCTGGGCCAGATCTGAGGTGGTCTGGATAGAGTCGGCACGCAGTATGGCACGTGCCACCGCGGACGCCCGCTTTTCCTCTCCGTACTCCCAAAGAAGTTGGCGAAGTTCGCGCTCGTCCAGGCGTTCCAGTAGCTCCGCAGCTGACTCCGATTGGGACGCGCTATCCATGCGCATATCCAGCGGTCCGTCCAGCCTGTGGCTGAATCCTCTGTGTCCGGCATCGAATTGGTGCGAGGAGACTCCCAGATCCAGTAGAATACCGTCGATCTGGACGACCTCTATCTCACTCAAGAGGTCTGACAGATCGCTGAAGTTGCCTGCGAGAATCTGCAACCGGCCCGCGTCAAGCTCCTTGGCCAAGCGGTTTGAGGTGGCCTCAATGGCATCAGAATCCTGATCGATTCCGATGACGCGCCCGCCCGGCCCGAGCCTATCCAGAAGCGCGGCAGCGTGGCCGCCACCTCCAAGGGTAGCATCGACATAACACCCGTCAGGGTCTCCGACGAGTCCGTTTACGACAGCCTTGCAAAGAACAGGTTCGTGGTAACCCGATGCGTAGGGGTTCACATCCGGACCCGAACGAATAGCGGAATTGATGGCCAGTATCTCATTCCCCCATTACCCGCTCGGCCAACGTTTCGTAGTCGTCTTGCTGGCCGTTCATGTAAACGGAGAATGACTCTGGATCCCAGATTTCAATGTGGTCGAGTGCGCCGATGATCAGGGCTTTATCACCAATGCCAGCGAACTCGATCAGGGGGCGCGTCAGGCTGACTCGGCCCTGCCCATCCAGCGCGACCTCATCAGCCCACATCAGAATTGTTCTGACGAAGTCCCGAGTCTGTCGGCTGTACATGTTCAGGGAGCTGATCTGATCTTCGATCCTTTCCCACTCATTGAGTGGGTAGAGGAAGACGCATTTCTCGAACCCCCGAGTCATGGTGAACGTGCCCTTGGCGTCTGGACTCAGAGCGTTCCTCATCTTGGCAGGGATCGCCACGCGACCCTTGCTATCGACCGAGAATTCTGCCTGTCCCTTGAACGTCGCCATGGCATTCCTGACCTGCGGACAAGAATCGTGTCTAGACTATCCCAGCGGCGCTGGCGCAGACCGGACACAAATCACCATGGGGAAATTCCCCACTTTGCCCCACACATCCCCCAAATGTACGCGATCCGGTCCGGATGTCAAGTGATACTTGAGGTTAATCCGGTGTGACGAGCGTGTGCAGACGGGACACACCCGCCCCTTTTCGGCCCTGATGGACGCTTTCTACGCCTGGTGGTGACCGGTGGCGCGCAGTGGGGCGCGCGGACGTGTTCCGCGGCGCAACACGCGTCAGACCGCGTCCTCAGATCTTGACAGAGGCCAGCTGAAGCTTCTTCTCTGTCCGGCGCGGTCGGGGTTTGCCGATTTGGTCGCGCTCCCGGGCGTAGTCAATTGCTGCCTTCACAAAGGAAGCGAACAGTGGGTGAGGGCGCCCCACCGTACTCCGATACTCGGGGTGGAACTGCACCCCGACAAACCATCGCTTGTCTTTCAGTTCGACAATTTCCACCAGGTCACGACTCGTGTTGATACCGGTGAAACTCATGCCGTTCTCCAACAACTTGTATCGCAACACGTTGTTGAGTTCGTACCTGTGGCGATGGCGTTCCTGGACTTCTTCCTTGCCGTAGATAGACCGTACCAACGAGCCCTCAACCAGATAACATTCGTACGCGCCCAAGCGCATGGTGCCGCCCATATCTGCGATTCGTTTCTGCTCCTCCATGAGGTCGATCACGGGATGTTCAGACTCCGGATCAAACTCGGAAGAGTGCGCCGATTCCCAGCCACACACGTTTCGAGCGAACTCGATCACGGCGCACTGCATCCCCAGGCAGATTCCCAGGAACGGGACATCGTTCTCCCGCGCATAACGCACAGCTTCAACCTTTCCTTCTATTCCGCGTCCGCCGAATCCCGGTGCCACAAGAATGGCCGAGACGTCTCCCAGAAGGTCCGCCACGTTGTCTGCCGTGACTTCGTCCGACAGAATGAGCTTCAGATCCACGTGGATTCCGTGCTTCGCGCCGGAAAGAATGAAGCTCTCGCTGATGGACTTGTAGGCGTCCTGGTGCGCCACATATTTGCCAACCAGGGCGATGCGTACAGAACCGGACGGCTCTTTCAGGTCTCGAAGAAAGTCAATCCACTCTGACATGTCCGATTCCTGCAGATCGAACGCCTTTTCCATGTGCATCCGGTCGATCACGATGCCATCCATGCCCTGCTCCCGGAGGAGGAGCGGGACCTCGTAGATGGACTCCGCATCGGGGGAGACAAAAACCGCGTTGGCGTCCACGTTGCAGAAGAGCGCCAATTTGCGCCGCACGTCGGCGTCCAGGGGTCGGTCGGTTCTGCAGACCAGAATGTCTGGCTGGAGCCCAAAGGACAGGAGCGTCTTGACGGAGTGCTGGGTGGGCTTGGTCTTCACCTCACCCGCCGCCTCCAGATAGGGGACCAGGGTCAGATGGATGATCATGGCGTTCTGCGCTCCCATTTCGTAGCGCAACTGCCGGATGGCTTCCAGGTACGGCTGGCCTTCAATGTCACCGACGGTGCCGCCAATTTCCGTGAGAACAACGTCGTAGTCGCCCGAATCCCCCAGCTTGAGCATCCACGACTTGATCTGGTCGATGATGTGTGGAACGACCTGAACAGTCTTCCCCAGATAGACGCCGGCGCGTTCTTTGGTTATGACCTCCAGATAGACCCGACCCGTGGTGACGTTGTTGGCCTGGGAGGTGGAGATCCCCAGAAATCGCTCGTAGTGTCCAAGATCGAGGTCTGTCTCCGCCCCATCGTCCGTCACGTACACCTCACCGTGTTCGTAGGGATTCATGGTCCCGGGATCCACGTTGATATATGGATCGAACTTCTGGATGGTGACCCGAAGTCCACGCGCTTCGAGGAGGCGCCCCAGAGAAGCGCATACAATTCCCTTACCAAGGGAAGACGTGACACCACCGGTGACAAATATGTATTTCGTGGGCATCTCGATTGCGCCGTTCAATTCTCTGGGCCTTGTGAATGACCCGATGCGACGCATGAGTGGGCTCCTTGCGCGGCTCTCGGGCGGGCAATTCCAATAGAGATGCCCGCAGAAACTACGGCAATTGGCTTCCCGGAGGAAATGCTACATCAGCTTTTCGAGAGCCGGGACTTTCAGGCCAGAATCCGCGGGGCGGGCCAGCCTGAACCCGCATCGATTCCCGCTCACGCTTTTTTGGCGACGACCGTCAACCCGGTCCCTATCGGATTTGTCGTAGCCATGTCCGCCCCGTTCAGCAGAAGGCCCAGCGGCATGCCGACAAGGTAGTAGACCGCGACAATGGGCAGGAAGAGCATACTCCTGCCCAAAAGCTGCATGGGTACGTGTACCAGTAGGCGCCATCCCAGGCTTCCGGCCTTCCCGTATCCGAACTCGATCACCTCGTCGGCCAGCCCTGCCCGGGAGAGCTTCTCCGCGATTTCCGCTACGCCATACCCGTCACGGACGTGCTCTCCGATGAACGAGGCCTCCCCGTCAGACTGCACGTTGGACCCTCCCTGGTCCGATGGCGTGTTCACGATCAGGCGTCCCGATGGTGCCAGAACGCGCCTGAAATGGGTGAAGACCTGTACGTCCTCCAGGATGTGCTCCATCACGTCCACGGAAAGGACCAGATCGAACGGGCCGGTCTCTTCGAGGTGAACCAGGTCACCATACCGCACGTCCACCCGGTCCTGCAGCCCGGCCGCTGCGAGGTACCCACTCAATCTCGACAGGTAGTCGCGCTTGATATCCACCGCCGTTATGTGGCACTTCGGGTAGCGGCGGATCATCCAATCCGTGTACTGCCCGAACCCGGTTCCGGCATCCAGGACCCGCGCATCAGGGGTGGCATCCAGTATCCGCGCGAGAGCCCTTCGCACGTACCAGGATCGCAAGAAAACCAGGTGCAGGATTGCAAAAAACAACCGATGACCAAACACCGACGTCTCAAAAAACCGCACCAGCCGATCCTTTACGGGATCATAGTCCATGGTCTACCGGATCTTGGTGATGAGGAGCTCCAACTTGTCACAAAGCACGGCCCACGTTGCCTCTTTGGCCATCCGGCGTGACCCGACCCTGTACTGCTCCCGGTTTTCAGACGAAAGGACCTCAAGGACCGCTTTCGCGATTGCTATCTGGCTGTGGTCTTCTGCGATGGCTCCCATTTCGTACTTGCGGACGGGATCCGCCAGCCCGCCCACGTCCGTTACGACGACCGGGAGTCCGAAGTGCGCCGCCGCTGCGAGCGCACCGCTTTGCGTAGCCCGGCGATATGGAAGTATCAGGGCGTCGGCGGCGGAGTAGTAGAGAGGAACCTCGGCATCGGGGATGTAGCGGTCATCTCGCCGGACAACCCCGGACAACGCGGGCAGTTGGCTCAGCTTCACAGCGAGCGCGCTGTCGTAAGCCTCTCCCGCAATGACCAGCTTTGCGTCTGGTAACGTCTTCAGAATGGTGGGCATGGCGTCCAAGGCCAGCTCGAATCCCTTGTAGGGCCGGACCAGACCCAGGCAGAGCAAGATCGGGTCAGATTCAGGAAGCCCAAGCGTTCTCCGGGCCTCCTTCTGGTCGATCGGCTCCCCGAAGTGGTCGTAGACCGGGTGCGGAGTCGTTTCGACCGGCTTCGAGAAACCGAGACCCTCGAGCTCCAGAGAGACGGCTTCCGAAAGGGTGAGCGCTCCCTGAAGCCTCTTCAAGAAGTAGCGACCGAGGGGTTTTGAAAGGGCGCCTCCATCATGCGGCATCATATTGTGGACCAGACCGATGCCCGCGGCACCCCCGGTTTGGAGAACCCCGGCCAGGGCGGGTGCCAGGTGCGGGGTCCAGTATGCGGATACCGCGACGTCGGCACCGAACTCCCGAATCCTGCGGCCCGCCTTTCGCCAGGAGATCGGGTTCAATGAGTCAATGATGGGCTCTGCACTCCCGGACCGGGACGGGTCCAATTGAGAGGTGCCGGGGAACAGAAAGTCCGGGTATTGACGACTGAACGTCAAAGGCAGGACCCGGTGCGAGCGCGACTCGAGTTCCTGGAGCAGGCGGTCATTGAACTGCGCAATCCCGCCTCGAAACGGAGCAAACGGGCCTATTAACGCGATGCGCATGGCGCCCTCAACATCACTCGGTTCCGAGCTCAGCACCAAGCCTGCCGATCACTGCTATCGACGAGGAGTCTTCCTGCGATGGTCGAATGATCAACTGGCCGAGCAACCCCGTAGTAAACATCTGGATACCTACCAGAATCAGGAGCACACCCAGCAGCAAAAGGGGGCGATCGCCTATGGGTCGGCCGTAGAACACTTTCTCCACGGACAACCAGAGACTGATCGTCAATCCACCCATGAAAGCCAAGGTGCCCAGCATCCCAAAAAAGTGCATAGGCCGCGCGGCGAAGCGGGTCAGGAACAGCACCGAGAGCAGATCAAGAAAACCCCTGAGGAAGCGCTCCAGTCCGAACTTGGTGTTGCCGTAGGTCCGGGGGTGGTGAACCACAACCTGCTCTTCAATCCGGTCATACCCCTCCCACTTTGCCAGCAGGGGAATGTAACGGTGGAGTTCGCCGTACAGCCGAACGCTCTTTACGACGTCTGACTGGTAGGCCTTCAGGCCGCAGTTGAAGTCGTGGAGCTTTATTCCCGAAAGTCGCCGGGTGATCGCGTTGAAGAACCGACTGGGGATGGTCTTGGAGAGCGGGTCCTGCCTCTCGCGTTTCCATCCCGACACCAGATGAGCGCCACCCCTGAGTTTTTCCAACATCGCCGGAATTTCGGAAGGGTCGTCCTGAAGGTCTGCGTCCATGGTGACCACGAAGCGCCCCCTTGCCTCTCGGAAACCAATCGACAGGGCCGCAGACTTTCCGTAGTTGCGCCGCAGTCGTATTCCGCCGAATCGAGGATCGCCCGCGTGAATCACGCCGATGGTCGTCCAAGAAGGATCCGTTGACCCGTCGTCCACGAACAGGACCTCGAACGCAATCGAGGCACAGGCCACCACAATTTTCTCAGCCAGCTCGCCCAGAGACTGACTTTCGTCCAGAAGAGGAACCACGATGCTCAGCTCCGGCCTTTCCGGAGCCTGTGCGCCCCTAAGGACTTCAGCCGTCGCAGTCCCGGACTCAGACATCAATCGTAGCGTACTTGGCGTTTCGTTCGATGAACTTTCGCCGGGGCTCAACCGCATCACCCATGAGCGTGGAAAACATCCGGTCAGCGCCCACGGCGTCCTCGATCTTCACCTGCTGCATCGACCGTTGCGCTGGATCCATAGTCGTGTTCCACAGCTGATCCGGGTTCATCTCTCCAAGACCCTTGTAGCGCTGGATGGTGACCTTCTGCTGGCTGTCGCCTTTCAACTCAATAATAGTCTTCCGGAGCTCCTCATCGTCCCAACAATACCGCTCCTGCTTCCCACGCTTGGCCTTGTACAGGGGTGGCAGCGCCACGTACACGAATCCCTGCTCAAGGAGGGGTCTTAGCTGGCGGTACATGAACGTCAGAAGCAAGGTCCGGATGTGCGCGCCGTCCACGTCCGCATCAGTCATTACGACGATCTTGTGGTAGCGAAGCTTGGTGAGATCCAACTCATCGTTGCCGACAGCCAGCCCGGTGCCGAGTGCAGTGACGATGTTCTTGATCTCCTCGTTGGCCAGGACCTTGTCCAGACGAGCCTTTTCGACATTGAGAATCTTGCCTCGGAGCGGCAAGATGGCCTGAAAATGTCTGTCTCTGGCCTGCTTGGCAGAGCCGCCGGCCGAATCGCCCTCCACCAGGTATAGTTCGCACTCCTCTGGATTGCGAGACGAGCAGTCTGCGAGCTTGCCCGGAAGGCCGCCGCCAGAGAAGATATTCTTCCGCTGCACCAGTTCGCGCGCCTTGCGGGCTGCATCTCTGGCCTGAGCCGAAAGAACCACCTTGTTGACGATGTTCTTCGCTTCCTTCGGATGATCCTCCAGCCAGATCTTGAGGTGTGCGCCAACCAGGGATTCCACCGCCCCTTGAACGTCGCTGTTGCCCAGTTTTGTCTTGGTCTGACCCTCGAATTGAGGCTCCTGAACCTTGACCGACAGAACGGCCGTCAGCCCTTCGCGAAAGTCGTCTCCGGAGAGATCGATTTTCACGTTCTTGAGCAGATTGTTCTGGTCTGCGTACCCCTTGAGGGTGCGCGTCAGGGCGCGACGAAAGCCGGATACGTGGGTACCACCTTCGTGCGTCTTGATGTTATTGACGAAAGAAAGGACGTTTTCCGTATACCCCGTGTTGTAGCGCATGGCCAACTCAACCGGGACGTCTGCGTCTTCAACGCCGACGTAGATCACGTCGTCACTGATGGAAGTCTTGCTCTCGTCCAGGTAGGTCACGAATTCCTGGATTCCGCCCTCAAAGTGATAGGACTCCGTGAGGATGTTCTCCGACTCACGCAGATCCGTAATCGAGATGTACACTTCCTTGTTCAGGTACGCCAGTTCGCGGAGCCGCTCGGCAAGCGTGTCAAACCTGAACTCTGTGGTTTGAAAAATGGAATCGTCAGCCCAGAACTGCACTTCGGTTCCGGATTCCTCCCCCTCTTCCATGTCGCGGAGGGCATGAACAGGAGCTGCCGGTTTCCCGATGTGGTACGTCTGCTCCCACAACTTGCCACCCCTCCTGACGCGGGCATCCAATCGGCTTGAAAGGGCGTTCACACAAGAGACGCCGACGCCGTGGAGACCGCCGGACACCTTGTAGGTGTCCTTGTCAAACTTGCCGCCGGCGTGAAGGGTGGTCATGACGACCTCAAGCGCAGACACGCCCTCCTTGTGCATGTCGACGGGGATGCCGCGGCCGTTGTCGCGCACCGTAATCGAACCGTCTTCGTTGATGGCCACCGAGATCTGGTCGCAGTGACCAGCCAGGGCTTCGTCAATCGAGTTGTCCACCACCTCGTATACCAGATGATGGAGCCCTCTTGACCCCACATCACCGATATACATGGCAGGTCGTTTTCGGACCGCCTCAAGTCCCTCAAGGACCTGAATATTTGAAGCGCCGTAATCGCCTTTGCCAGGCTCTGGAGTGACGGATTCTGAGGGCTTGGATTCCATGGACTGCCGGTTTGAGAGGAGCTGTCCCAAGGCGGCTCATGTTTTCGGCAACACGCCGCACACTTCACCTGGGTTCAATTGGAGTTTGTACGCCCAGACTCGACCGCTGTTCTATTTTCGGGGTCCTAGACTTCCAGGTAGCGCATGAACGCCTGCACCCGATCGTCCAGGTCCTGCTGGTCCTCTTCTTCTCCGAAGGCTGCCACTACCTGGTAGCCCTCACGCTCCAACATGGCGCGCGCCCGGGAAGCCTCTGTGACGTTAATCTTGATGGTTACGCGGACCGTTCCATCGTTGGCGTCCGACTGCTCCGTGCCCACGGAGAGTACCCGTACATCGGTCTGCTCGATGGCGTGGATCACGCGCGAAAGGGAGTAGTCCCTGGGGGGGATCTCCAGCGCCAGAATCGCCCCGGGGGAGTGCGTAGACAGGGAGCGGGCAAACCACTCGAACAGATCGTGCCGACGCACCAGGCCGCCATAACGACCATCCTTGATAACCGGAACCGTGGTGAGATCGTGCTCCATCATGAGCCTCGCGACTTCAAACACGTGGTCATTCATGTGCGCCGTAACCGGTTCGCCGGCCAATAGACCATCGACAAGATCTTCAGGGCGGCCCGCATCCAGGAGCCTATCCTCTGACAGAATGCCAAGGACGGCCTTTTCTTCTCCCACCACAGGGAGGTGCCGAACTCTCAGTTCCATGAGCAGGCCCAAGGCATACTCTACTGTGTCGCCCAGTCTGAGGGGCGGCGTTGCGTCACTTATGAGGTGATCGACGGTCATAGGGAAAGAATCGGCGACAGTTTCGATTTCGTTAGCTCAAGGGCCGTGCCGTTGCTGATCTGGATCCCAAAAGGGCTGAACAGCAAGCAGCGGTGTAGCAATAACTGGTCGGTCGGGGCCGCAAGATAGTACAATAACTCTCCACCGCAGCCCATTTTGATTTCCCCGGAGGCTATTCGGTTTTAACCTGGACAACAGACCCTTGTTCAAGAATGCGCTCCAGGCCACGCCGGTTCTTTCGCGCCACTCGTATTCGCAGGCGAGCGATGGGAATCAAGTGATTGGGGGCCTCCGAGAGGTAGTCCTCTCCCACCACGTCCGCGATTCTGCGAACATGTGCGATGGTGGCTGCCTCGCTCACTGGAATCAGAACCTCCGTCTCCAGGTAGTCCGACTCGACGAGCGCAACGACCGCCTCCCGTAGCGCACCAAGCCCTATCCCTCTGGCCGCTGAGACAAACTGGGCCTCCGGGTTCTCGCTCCGAAGCCGTGGCAGGATTTCTGTGGTCCCGGCCACGTCTACCTTGTTGAAGACCATCAGGGTCGGCTTGTCTGCTGCGCCAATCTCCTTGAGAGTCTCCTGGACGACGTTGATCTGGTCTTCAAACCGGGGATGGGAGCAGTCCACGACGTGGAGAAGCGCATCGCTTTCGCGCACTTCGTCCAGCGTGCTTTTGAAGCTCTCTATGAGCTTGTGCGGGAGCTTCCGGATAAAACCAACGGTGTCGGAGAGAAGCAGCTCTTTGTTGCTGGTGAACCTTACCAGGCGCGTCGTCGAGTCCAGCGTGGCAAAAAGCTTGTTCTGAACGAGTACAGTTGAGTCCGCCAGCGCATTCATCAGCGTGGATTTGCCGGCGTTGGTGTACCCGACCAGAGAGATTCGAGCAAACTCGCCACGGCCCTTTCGCTGCGTCGTTCTTTGCTTGTCGATGCTCTCTATACGCGTCTTGAGCGTGGCGATCCGGTGACCGATGAGCCTCCTGTCCGTCTCGATCTGCGTTTCACCGGGACCCTTCGTCCCGATCCCGCCCTTCTGGCGCGAGAGATGGGTCCAGTGACGGGTAAGCCTTGTCCGGAGGTATTCCAGCTGGGCCAGCTCGACCTGGGTTTTTGCGGTGGCCGTCCTCGCGTTTCGGGCGAAGATATCCAGGATCAACGCCGATCGATCGATCAGCTTGCATTTGATGGTCTGCTCGAGGTTTCGGAGCTGATTGGGACTCAGATCATCGTCAAAAAGGACCAGATCCGCCTCCATCTCCTCGGCGAGCTCGCGCAGTTGCTCCACCTTTCCGGAGCCCAGGTAGGTAGCCGCATTGATTTTGCGGACCTGCTGTATCACGGTTCCGACTGTGTCCGCGCCCGCGGTATCGGCGAGAAGCTCCAGTTCCTTGAGTGAGTCTTCGACTTCCCAACGCTGGACACCCTGCGTGACCGCGCCAACGAGAATCGCGCGCTCACGGCGCGAAGGAGGAGTATTGCTCAATAGGTTTGTGGAATCAACTCGTTGCTCGACGTCCGGGGACGTACTCAGAGGCCGAAGGTCGTTTATGGTCCAGCCTCTCGTTTACGACGAAACGGAATCGTTCCACGAGCACGTGCGGAACCGGAATTTCCAGTCTCCCTTGAGATCCATCGGATCCCCGGTAGAGAAACACGAACTGCGTGCGGCCCCGCGTACTCGCGCTATTGGAAACCGGTACTTCAAAATAGTCTGTCACCTGAACCCAGGGGACCGCACTTTCGCTGCGGCCGAATCCTGAAACCAGTCCGTGTCTGGATACCACGGCACAGGTACCGAGAACGGCGCCCACAAACCACATGACTCCACCGCCGACGTACCCCGCAAAAACCCAGGCGGGCACCGTCGTGGACGTGTTGTAGGCGTAGAGCGACAGCAGGCCTATCACTCCCACGAACGTAATCGGCCAAACAGAGACAATGGAAAACTTGGGCCAACTCATGACCACGTCGTGAATCCGAAAACGCTGCACGAGGGTGGCCACGAGCAGGATGGCCGTAACTCCCAGAAAGGAGAGGACCAGGGTGATATGGAGTATTGGGACCAGAGCCATTGTCTTTTGGGCCTCAGGTAGTCTCCGGCTTCCACGCCTTGGCGACGACCATTTCGGCGGCCAGAAAAAGCAACGCGAGGGCAAGGAACACGTTCCACAGATCGGCTCCCCTCCGCGTGTCGGCAATCTGTTCTATTGTGGACGTACCCGGTGTCGGGTTGAGCGCCTGAACCAACCCGTCGGCCCGCTGCCCCAGGGACTGAACGGCTTCCTCGGATGTGGACAGGGCCAGATCTGATTCCTGCGCGGCGGCGTTCACGGCGATGATTCTGGAAATCGCGCCATCCACCAAAACGCGGTAGTGGCCGGGAGTCGGGATCAGGCCTTCGAGACTGATAAGACGCCCACCCGCGCCGGCACGGCTCACGGGAGACGCTTCTAGTCCCGCCGGTGAAACGAGCTGAACGTTGAAGGACTCCGTGACGCCGGGGAGAAGTACTTCAGCCGCGTCCCCGACACTGAACGAATCGCCTTCGATACCCTCGCTCGACGAGAGCAGGAATATGGATCGATAGAGCAAGGGGATAAACAGGCCTCGTGTCGGGAGATCCGACCAGGAGGGCGTTGGGGCCACTGCCAGCACGAGAAGCGTTCCGCGGCCCCGGCGGATCTCCTGAAGGAATGGGCTGCCCGAAGACAGTTCCATTACCGTGGACTCGGTCCCGCTACCGGGTCGATAGACCATGCGCTGGAAGATCTCCGGCCGCTCCAGGCCGCCTGCGGAGGCGTCCAGGACGCCGTCAAACACCGGATGCTCCAGGTCAACGCGATCAACGGTGTCTATAGATTCCGACGGTGCCCCGTCCGGCAGAGATACCACCCGCCCGGCGCCGACGGCTGAAAACAGTGCGTTGTAATCTGCAACCCGACCCGACTCCGAAGGGAAGAGAAGAACTCCTCCGCCGGCGTCGACATACGACCGGATCCTGTCAATCTCGCCACTCGACAGGGTTGCTGGACCAACCAGAACTACCACATCGAATTCCGACAGGTCCAGAGCCGGCAACTGGGACTCTGGCACGGTCCGAAGCCGAAGCGAGACCCGAGGGTCGGCCCGCAACGCCGCGTCAACGAATCTGGTATCTTGGTCCTCTCCGGCGACAAGGAGAATCGAACGCTCCTCCGGCACCCGGAGCGCAAAATACGCGCGGTTGTCCTCGGGGAACCCGTCATCCTCGGTCTCTACAATTCCTTCCAGCCATCCCCGCGAGGAAGGTGACACCGAAAATTCCACCACGCTGGTCGTCCCGGGCGACAGGTCGCTGGACGTCTGCGCCACGCGGTCGCCATCCAGATACACGCTGGTGACGTAGGAAGCGGCATCTGAGAGGCCATGGTTGGTAAGCTGGGCCGAGAGGCGAACGGGCTGCTCTGCTTCGATGATGCGGGAGCGGACGATGGCCCCTCGCACGCCGATATTATCTGGCGTACCCTCGCCGACCTGAACGACGTACACAGGCACGTCCCCCGTGACTCTGGCCTCCGACGAGTCCACCAGGGTGGAGCGCTGAAGGTCGCTCAGGACATAGATCTCCCGGTTGGTGCTGGCCGCCGACTTTATGGCGTCTCCGGCGGCCGCGAGGGCCTGGAGAAGAGATCGGCCTCCTCCCGTAATCTCAACCTCCTGGATCCGGTCCAGCGCAGACTCCCCGCCGGGCCCGAAGGAGGCCGCGCGCCGCGACTGTACCGGTATTACGACTACTTCGTCGCGGGTATCCGTATCCCCAACGATTCCCTTGGCCAAGAGGAGTGCCTGATCGAAATAGGAGCCACCCGCATTCCGCTGTTGCATCGACGGGGAGTTGTCGATGATCACTGCGACGGCCACAGGAGCCGCTCCGGCAAATGGTGCGGCCAAACGACCACGAAGCGTGGGACGTGCAAATGCCAACACCATCGCCGCGATCGCCAGCGTGCGCAGAGCCAACAGAAGCCATTGCTTGATCCGCACCCTTCGCATAGTCGACCGTTCAACTTCCCGGAGGAAAGCCAAGGACGAAAAGTCAACCTTCCGCGGTTTCCGGAAGTTGAACAGGTGGATGATGAGCGGCACCGCCGCGACCATCAAACCCAATAGGATCAGCGGATTGAGAAACGTCATGAGGGCCGCTACAACGTGGGCTGATCGTGGCCGTTCCGATTACCTGCATTGATGCACACATGTGCGTGATCCAGTTGGCCGCCGCCGCGTACAAGAACACCTTCCCTTATCCGCATTGCGGGACTGAATGCCCAAAAAGAATCGCAACATCGTTATACGCGGAGCCCGCCAGCACAACCTGAAGGGCGTGGACCTGGATATTCCCCGCGGCAAGCTGGTCGTCTTTACCGGGCCGTCAGGCTCCGGGAAATCTTCCCTTGCCTTCGACACCATCTATGCGGAGGGGCAACGGCGATACGTCGAGAGCCTCAGCGCGTACGCACGCCAGTTCCTGGAGCGGATGGACAAGCCGGACGTGGATGTGATCACGGGCCTCGCTCCCGCCATTGCGATCGAGCAAAAGACCACCTCCAGGAATCCTCGGTCGACGGTTGCAACCCAAACCGAAATATTCGACCACCTGCGGCTGCTTTTTGCTCGGGTTGGCGTGACTTATTCCCCGGTGTCGGGGGAGGCCGTTTCCAAGGACACCCCTCGGTCCGTTGCCAACCAGCTCACCGAACAGCTGGAGGACGGCGCCCGGTTCTACCTGGGATTCAGGCTTCCCGAGCGCAAGGGCGTGAACATCGCTCGCGAACTCGACACGCTCAAGAGACGTGGCTTCTTTCGTGTTCTGGTGACCACGGCGGCCGGTGAGCGCGTTGTTGATCTCAACGAGACGGAGCCGGGGTCCGTCAAGATTGTCCGTAAGCGGGCAATGGTGGTGGCAGACCGGCTTGTTGTAAGAAGGGGAGACGAGAAGGCCCTTTCCCGCATGGCGGACTCGATAGAGATGGCGTTCCGGGAAGGTGGCGGGCGCGCGGTCGTTCAGGTGGCAGGCGGCGGTGAAGCCCTGGAGTTCAGCGAGTTCTTTGAACGCGATGGCCTGCGGTTCGAGGAGCCGAATCCCAACCTCTTCTCCTTCAACTCGCCACTTGGAGCCTGCCCCACCTGCCAGGGTTTTGGAAGGGTGACGGGTCTTGATCCGGACCTGATCATCCCGAAGCCTCAATTGTCCATTCGGCAGGGCGCAGTCGCTCCGTTTCGGACTGATCAATGGAGTCAGTGGTTCAGGGACCTGATTCGAGCCGCGGCTGATGCCAGGATTTCCATCGACGTGCCGTACGCATCGCTTACCGATGGCGAAAAGGCGTTGGTCTGGGACGGTAAGGGCGAGTACGACGGAATCCGGGGGTTCTTCGAACTACTGGAGAAGCAGAACTACAAGATGCACTATCGCATCTTGCACGCCCGGTTTCGTGGATACACGGAGTGCCCTGCCTGTCACGGATATCGCCTGCGTGATGCCGCTCGCTACGTGCAAATCGCTGGACACCACATCGGCCAACTCTGCGAGCTCTCCATCGGAGATGCGCGCACCTTCTTTGACTCCCTGGAGCTTGGTTCTTTCCAGCAGGAAGTGGGCGGACGCATCGTCGAGGAAATCAAGAAGCGGCTTCGGTTCCTGGACAATGTCGGACTGGACTACCTCACGCTGGACCGCCTGAGTCAAACGCTATCCGGGGGAGAGAGCCAGCGCATCCATCTGGCCACCTCGTTGGGATCCGCGTTGGTGGGTTCCCTCTATGTGCTGGACGAGCCCTCCATCGGGCTCCATCCCAGGGATTCCGGACGACTGATCGAAATCCTGGAAAACCTCCGGGACATCGGCAATACGGTCATCGTGGTGGAACACGAGGAGGCCATGATGCGGAGGGCCGACTGGTTGGTAGACCTTGGCCCGGGTGCCGGCCGTCTTGGCGGCCAGGTCGTTTCGGCCGGTGAGCCGAAGCATGTGCTGGCGGACCCCAATTCTCTGACCGGACAATATTTGTCGGGTGTCAAGTCCATTCCGGTGCCTGCCACTCGCAGAAAGGTTGACGAACGTGATTGCATCACCATTGAGAATGCACGTCAGCACAACCTCAAGAGGATTGATGTCACGCTTCCCCTTGGAATGGTGACCTGTGTCACCGGCGTCTCGGGGTCGGGCAAGTCCACCTTGATGCACGACATCCTCTATCTGGGATTGGCCGCACAACTGGGGTTGGAAGTCGGAGACGACAAAGTCGGAGCTCACGACGCGATTCGTGGACATCGCCTGGTTGACCACGTCGAACTGGTGGATCAAAAACCCATCGGCCGGTCGCCCAGATCAAACCCGATTACCTACATCAAGGCCTTCGACCAGATTCGGCAGCTTTTTTCCGAGACGCATCAGGCCCAGATACGTGGACTGAAACCAGGTTATTTCTCCTTCAACGTCCCCGGAGGACGTTGCGAAACCTGTCAGGGCGAGGGACAAGTCAGAATTGAGATGCAATTCCTGGCGGATCTCTTCCTGGAATGCGAGGCCTGCAAGGGAACACGCTACAAACAGGAAGCCCGGGAGATACACTATATGGGCCGAAGCATTGACCAGGTCCTGGCAATGACCGTGGATGATGCTTTGGGCTTTTTCCACGAGACGCCTCAGCTCAGCAAGAAGCTGGCGGTGCTCAGTGAAATCGGACTGGGCTACATCTCTCTCGGACAGCCCTCCAACACCCTGTCGGGAGGCGAGGCCCAGCGCATCAAGCTGGCAAGCCATCTTGCCAAGCGCAGCAGTCAGCGGATTCTGTACTTGTTCGACGAGCCAACAACGGGCCTGCACTTCGACGACATCCAGAAGCTTCTGCGAGCATTCGAGAAACTCGTGCTGGGCGGGCACTCTGTTATCATCATCGAGCACAACCTGGACGTGATAAAGTGTGCCGATCACATTGTTGATCTTGGGCCCGAGGGTGGGGTGCGTGGCGGGTTCGTCGTCGCCACCGGCACGCCAGAGCAGATAGCTGCGGTGCCCGAGAGCCATACCGGGCGTTACCTCAAGGAGATGCTTCCCTCCGGTCTTGTTACCTCCGGCTGATTGCCTGCGGCTATACAACTCTAGAAGCCTGTTGAACAAGTGGCGCACGCCATTCTACGGCGGCGGAACGCCATCTGCTGCGTTGCCCCTCCTCGCAATGGCGGTGCCATTACTCGTCAGGACGCCTTGCATCTGGCATCCCGGCGCTCGTAGCCTGGCATACTCCACTTATTCAACAGGCTTCTAGGGGATTCACTCAGATCGGGTGCCTGCTGGAAGGTTGAAATCTGCGAAGAGTTGGCGCTCTAGCGGGAATCTCTTCGACCGCCACGTAACAGACTGATGCCCAGCCGCTACCCAACGCGGGTTATCAATTTCAGAGTTCTTGATACAGACGCTCCCACATAGTATTAATGGCGCTTCCGGAAACGGCGGAACCATGTTTGCGCTACCCCTGGCGTCCAAGCGGATTGCGCTGTTTACGGGCGCGTATAACCACATTGCGGACGGGGTTTCCCTGACCCTTAATCGGCTGGTCAGGCACCTGCAAGAGGCCGGAGCCGAGGTCATGGTGTTTGCGCCGACCGTGGACCAGCCGGCTTTGGAGCACGCCGGGACCTTGGACCCCGTGCGCTCGGTTGCCGCGCCTTTCCGGCCGGACTACCGCATCTCGCTTCGCATCTCTGCCTCCCAATTTGAGCGACTCGAGGCATTCAAGCCGCACTTGGTTCACGTTGCCACCCCAGATATCCCGGGTGGGCAAGCGCTCCGCTGGGCAAAGAAGAATGGCATCCCGGCCGTAGCGTCGTACCACACGCATTTTGCGTCATACCTCTCCTATTACTACCTGGGCTGGACCGAGAAGCTCATGTGGGCTCATCTCAGGAGATTTTATTCCAAGTGCCGGCATACGTATGTCCCGTCCCAGAGCATGGCGGACGTCCTTGGCGAGCATGGGATAACGGCTGGCGTTCGTCTTTGGAGACGCGGCGTCGAGTTGGACCGATTTGATCCGGCTCATCGCGACATGGAGTGGCGGCGTAAACTCGGGTTCGCAGACGATGACGTGGTGGTGACGCTGGTCAGCAGACTCGTTTTGGAGAAGGGACTTGGCGTATTTGCGGACACGGTAAATATGGTGGCCGCGCGCGGTCTCAAGATCAGGTGCCTGGTAGTTGGCGACGGGCCGGCTCGCTCTTTCCTTGAGGAGCAGATTCCCGATGCGGTGTTCTTGGGGCATCAGACTGGAGATGCCCTTTCGAAGGCCTACGCCTCCTCCGACGTTTTCGTATTCCCCAGCTACACAGAAACGTTCGGCAACGTGACGCTTGAGGCCATGGCCTCGGGACTTCCTGCCGTCTGCGCAGACGCTACCGGAAGTCAGTCCCTGGTACTCCCTGGAAAGACCGGTTTCCTGGCCCCGCCGGAGAATGCCGAGGTTTTTGCAGCGCATCTGGCCCGGATCGTGTCGGACACAGAGCTCAGACAGCGCATGTCCGCGGCTGCACGCAAGGAAGCAACGACCTACGCATGGCCGCGGGTATTGGACGGCATTGTAGGCTTCTATCAGGAGATTCTGGTTGGGCAGGGCGATGGTCAGGCCAATGGCATACCCTCCTTCGCGGGGCCGGCCGTGCGAGCAAAGTTGCGCCCGGTAGTGCTGGACGGTGTGGTTGTAGCCGGGTAGGAATGAGGCTCCTTTTTGTCTCTCATTCCCTTCCTCCTCTGGATCGGCCATTGGACAACCTGGGAGGTATGCAGCGGGTTGCCTCTGAGTTGGACCGGGCTCTGGCCGCAAGAGCGGATCTTCAGTACACCACCCGGTTTCTGCGCGCTCCCTGGAAGACCGTTCACATCAGGTCAGCGGGGTTTCTTCTTACGTCTCTCTTCGCCCTGTGGCGGGCAATCCGTCGTGGAGAGGTGGATGTTATTCTGTTTTCGTCCATGGTAACCGCCTCGCTGGCGGTCCTCCTTCGCCCGGTGTTGACCCGGCAAGGAGTGCTGGCCGCGGCTATCGTTCACGGTTTGGACGTCACAACGCCCGCGCCCATCTATCAGTGGTTTGTCCCGAAGGTCTTTGCTTCCCTGGATCTGGTGCTTCCAGTGTCCGCGGCAACCGGAGAACAGTGTGTCCAGCGAGGCCTTCGGCGTGATCAACTCCAGCCTGTCCGCAACGGGGTGGATCCCGACCGCTTTCCTTCCCCGGAGTTCACGCGTTCTGAAAGGCGCCGACTCCTGGAGCCGCTATTGGAACGTCACTCACTGCCGGACCAGGCCACGTTGCTTTGCAGCGTTGGGCGTCAGGTAGCCCGAAAAGGCTTCGCCTGGTTCATCACCGAGGTAATGCCGCTGCTTCCAGCCAACGTGCACTACTGGCTGGCCGGAACCGGACCAGAACACGCCGCTCTTCAAGAGGCCGTGGACCGGGCTGAGGGTCCGCAGAGGGTCACACTTCTTGGGCGGGTTTCGGAGGAAGAACTGGAGGCGCTCTACCGAGGCGCCGACCTTTTCATCATGCCCAACGTTCCTGTGGCCGGTGACATGGAGGGGTTCGGCGTGGTTATGCTGGAGGCCGGAATGAACGGAATGCCAGCCGTTGGCGCCCGACTCGAGGGTATCGCCGAGGTCATTACCGACGGACAGAACGGAATTCTGGTCGAGTCTGGCGATGCTGCCGGTTTTGCCGATGCCATTCGTGGCCAACTCTCGCAGCCCGGCGGGCTGGAGAAGGGCGCCCAGAACGCCTACAACTTTACCATGTCCAATTTTTCCTGGGAGAGTGTCGCAGCCGAATACGTGGACGTGCTTCGAGAACGGCTTCCGAGGGGATCCGGGAATTAGCTGCTCTTTGTATCGGGCTCCAGGTACTGGAGAAGGGCCGGCAAAAAGAGGAGTGCAGCCGCGAGGGTGGAGCCGATTCCGACCACAGCCAACTGGCCGATGCTCTCCAGCCCGGGATGGAAACTCAGCAGTAGCCCGGCGAAGCCGACCATGGTGGTCAACGACCCCATGGAGACATGCTCGCCAGTTGTCCGCAGGACCCGAAGAGCGGATCCAGGGCCAAGCTCCCGGTATCGGCTGACCAGATGCACGCCTGCATCGTTCCCTATTCCGAGGACCGCGGGGAGCACGATCAGGTTGTAGAAGTTGATCCGCAGGTCAAAGAACTCGACCAGGAGAAGCATCCAGAGGACGCCCACGATAAGGGGGAGCAGCGCCATGGCGGCCCATCGCACACTCCCAAAGGTGATACCCATCAAGAGGCCGACCATAAGAAAGGTTGCCAGGATCATCCACGGCGACTCCCGCTGCATGAGCTTGAGCATGTCCGCGGCCACGAGCGAAGACGAGCCCGCATGATATACCCGCCCATCAGGCGTCTCGATGCGTCCGACGTCTTCCGAAAACGCAATCGACTGGCGGCCGTCGGAGAGCCCCACTTGCGGGTATATGATCACAAAATTGCCCAGCTCGCCCGTCTTGGACGTGAATCGCTCTAACAAGAATCCAGGCACCTCATCCAACATTATCGGAGCCGTGGTGCTGGACGCCCGCCGAAGGCGCTCCATATCTTCCGAGTCGTCAGTGGCCAGGAACGGATCCTCCAGGGCGAGCCTGATCGCTGCCAGCCTGGCCAAGCGCCGACTCTGGCCCGGCGCAGTCTGCGGGAAGCGCTCCTGCAACGACTCGATTCGATCCACCGTGGGCGACGTCGTGTCCGCTGCCACGGAAGCCTTCAAGGCCGCCACCAGCGGTCGGACTTCCGAACTGTCATCCAGGACGATGTACGCCGGATTCCTTGAACGCCCGTCATCGTACACGCGCTTGATCACGTCTGCGCGTTCGTTGTACTCCGCATAGGTTGGCTCAAGAACGCCGAAACGGTATTCGAACTCCACGCCCCCGGACGCCACGACCGCCGCCACCACGGCCAACACCGAGAGTGCAATTATGGGGCGAACCCCGCGGATGCGGCCAAAGGCTTGTGGCGTGTGGGCGGCACCCCCTTCTTTTGAAAAATTCAGAAGGCGAACGCGCTCCAGGAGGATGAGCATTGCAGGCAAAATGAGCATCATCGCCAAGAGAGCGAACAGGATGCCCGTTCCAGCAATAAAACCAAACTGGCTGAACCCTCGGAAATCGGCGACCACCAAAACAAACATGGCCGCTGCCGTGCTGAGGGCGCCGACGGCGATCGCCATGCCCGTCGACACAAAGGTCTCCTCGACGGCCTCCGCGGGCGCCTTGCCTTCGCCTCGCTCCTCCGAGAATCTCGCGTAGAAGTGAATCCCGAAGTCTATCCCGAGGCCGAACAATACCAGCCCCAACGTGGAAGTCATCAGGTTCAACGAGCCGAAAGTCAGGCTGGCCAGACCGAACGTCCAGGAGAGACTCATCACCAGAGGAAGGGCAATCACAAGACCCAGGACGGGCATTCGGGCAACCTCCGCCAGGAGGATGCGCCAGACCAGACGGTTTCCTGCGCGGGCGTGGTAAGACTTGTACGCGAAATAGAGGAGCACCATAAGCAGCACCGCCAACACGCCCGCACCGAAGGATCCCATCACGTCCTTCTGAATGGTGTCTACTTCTATCATGCTTCTCTGAAGTCTCCCGGCGAACACTACCTCCATTTCCGGATGGAAGGATGCCGGGTCCAGTTGCATGGCGGCCTGTTCAAGATCCGCGTAAAGCTGCCTGGTCCTGCTGATCTGAGTCTGTGACCCCGAAGGGTAGAACTTCAGGACCAGGGTCGTGCTGTCGTCTGAAACCGGGTACTCCTTGGCGACGATGTCGTCGTATATGGCCTCGAGCTCTTGTGCCACCGTATCCGGCTGCGCCTCATCCCCGTCGTCCTCCAGATCGAAGAAGAACGGGTTCGCCTCGAGGCGTGAGTCCTCTATTTGATCCGCGAGCCACTGCTCCAGCAGATCCAACTCAGCCTCGGTCGCGAAGTAGAGCGCGTTGGACTTGAGGAAGTCTGTGTCCTGGCGGTAGTCCACCCGGGTGAGGTACGGCTCCGACGACCCTTGGGGGCTGAGGCCCAGAGCAACCGGAATCAGCGCTTCAGCAAAACGACGGTTCGCGTCGAACGAGGGGCTTACGATCCCGACGGCGGCTTCGGACTCTCCTCCGACCGTCTCCCGTAAACGCTCCAGCGCAATCTTGCTGGGATAGTCGTCCGGTATGAGGTTCGCGATGTCCGTGTCGATGCGCAGACTGCTCGCCGCCATCAGGGACAGTGCCGTCAGCAACAGTCCCACCAGGACCACGGTAAGCGGATGGCGAGCAACCCATCGAATCGCCGGCCGAAGCCCTTGGAATAGCTGCCGCGTGAGGCCGTCCTGATTCATTTTGGCTGGTTCGTTCGGGTGAGATTGGCCCGGTGCGGGCGTCTGAACACTTCGTGCTTAAATTGATCCGCCGCTCGGGGAATTCGATTGCCCGACGGATCCGCAAAAACCCGCATTCCTGGCGTAGTTGAGCGCCGACCGACTGTCGATAGAATGAACAAGAATACCTACGATTCCCTGGAAGTCGGTACAATATTTTCGGTTGATAGGCATATCACGGCCGAAGACGTCCAGGCTTTTGCTGACCTCACCGGAGACGACAACCCGCTGCACATTGATGCCGAGTTCGCTGCTGGGACGCGTTTTGGCAAACCGGTTGTTCACGGAGTGCTTCTCCTCGGGATTATTTCCAAGGTCCTGGGACGTGACTTTCCGGGACCGGGGAGCATTGCTGTTGCAATCTCGGCAAAATTCCTTCGTCCGGTACCCGTTGGTTCAACCATCACCGTCGAGGTGAAGATTGCCGAGAAACTGGAGAAGTACCGGCATGTGCGGATGAGGGTCTATGTCTACGTAGGCAAGAAGATGTCGGTGGCTGGAGACGCCACCCTGATTCCTCCCCCCGACGTCGAGGACTAGGAGACCCGCTTACTGGCGAATGTGCTTGACCTTCGTTCCTGCGGAGATCCGGGCCGAAAGTTCGACCTGGTTCAGAATGGCAAGCTCCTCCAGCGAGAAGTTGGCGCTACCGTCAGACGGAAACAGACTGCTGAATACGGCGGGTGAAGGCAGTGCTCGCACGTCCACCCTGGACGGCTGGATGCCCAGAATTGCGGCGTCCCTCAGGGGGGCAAACCCCTGCATTGCCTGAATAAATCCCCTCTCGCGGGCCGCGTAGTTTGCTTGTGCGGCCAGACCCAGAAAGGCAAAGACCTGCCCGTTGTACTGAATGAACTGAGCGCGCCCCCGGGTCACATTTCCGGATTCGTCCGGTGCGTCTACCACCACGAACTGCGCCGGGAGCCCGTAGGCGCTTCCGAGGCCGGATTGCACCACCGTCAGCCCTTCCTGAGATCCGAAGTTCTCTGCTGCCTCTCGGGCGGTGGAAGCGGTCGACTCCAGATAGAATCGAATCATCGAAGCCTGATCACTGGCTACAAGAATGACCTGCTGCGGCTGGTTGATGACCTCATACGATTCCGGGACTGGAAACTGGAACGCCATGTCCGGCTGATAGAAAACACTATTGCGCACGAAGCCGTTTCGGGGGTTCTCTCCCGCAATGAGGCCGTCTACATGTCGCAGGTATTTATCTCGGCCTACCTGGCCCGGCGGATGCGTCTTCTCCCACTCCCGTGCCATCCGGTGAATCGTGGCTTCCCGCTCTCCCGGATCCGGGTGGGTGCTTAACAACGACGGAGTCCGCTGCCCGGCCCGATCACTGAGTCTCTTGAGTGACCGGAAGAAATCGGCCGCCGGCTCCACGTTGTACCCCGCCTGCACGCCGTACTCGAGGCCCAAATCGTCGGACTCGCGCTCATCATCGCGACCGTAGCTCATGAGAAAGCCTTGAGCCACAGAACTTCCGCCTTGCAGAATGGTCGAGGCAGCATCACCACCCATGAGCACCTGCCCTCCAACCGCGCCACCCACAACTAGCGCCTGGCTCAGCGTCTGATTGAGGCCTCTAATGGAAGCGTGCCGTCCCACCACATGCCCGATTTCGTGCCCAATCACGACGGCCAACTGTGCTTCGTTCTCCAGATGGGCCAACAGACCCCTCGTGACGTAGATATACCCTCCGGGTAGCGCAAATGCGTTCACCACGGGGCTGTCCAGCACCCTGAAGAAGAACTGTGTCTGTTGGACCTCCGCCGGAGCGCTGGGAGAGCGGGCGTGGCTGAAGCGCAGGACGTATTGGCCGACGCTGTCGACATAGGCGGCAGTGGCCGCGTCATCGTACAGACCGTATTCGGCCACGATTGAGGGATCCGCCTCTTGTCCAATCTGGACCTCCTGTGCCCACGAATACTTATAGAGTCGCTTGTTGCCGCTCACCAAACTGGTTGCCGTTACGCATCCAGATTGGAGGAAGGCTGCCGCGATCAACAAGAGAAACGCAGCCCGTTTCGAAACCTGATGTCCGTTCATCCTGAAAGAGTGTTCTGCCTTGGAGTTGATATGCCGAAGGACATTTATCCCCCCGTTTCCGGAATAATAGCTGCACGCGGTTCCACCGCAAGCGCCAGGGATCGGGTCCCGTCAAGCTGGAGGACATCGGCAAAGACGTCCCGCCGGGCCGCGGTGACCAGAGACTGACCTACTGCGTTACCGTCCAGCAGATCCGTGATGGTCGCCATCCGATTCTGGTCCAGCGTGTCGAAAACATCGTCCAACAGCAGCAGCGGCCTTTCGCCCAGACGTTCCGCAAGATAGAAGTACTGCGCAAGTTTGAGCGCCATTACGAACGTGCGGTGTTGGCCCTGGGAAGCGTACTGGCGCACGAGCATGTCGTCCAGCCGGAACACAAGTTCGTCGCGATGTGGGCCGAGCAGGGTCATTCCCCTCTCACACTCGTCATCGAAGCGTTTGTCCAGGGCCTTGAGATACGCGTCGCGCTGGTCATCCTCGGACAGCTCGGCCGGCGACACGGCGAACGTCTTGTATTGGATGGACGGCCGCTCGGAGCTTTCCGCCATCAACGCGTACGCGGCGTCCAAATGCAGGCAGAAATCCCTTACGAATTTACCCCGCCGCGACAGGATCCGTGCACCCTGCGTAGCCAGCGCGTGGTTATAGGAGGCAATCATCTCGCGGCGCATGCCGCTCCTCCGGGCCAGGAGTTCGTTCCGCTGCTTCAGAACGCGTCGGTAGGCAATCAAAGCCGTGAGGTATGCCGGTGAGGCCTGGCACAGCATTGTGTCCAGGAAGCGCCTCCGTTCGTCGGGACCTTCCTCCGTGAGCCGATGGTCCGACGGCGCCAGGACGACTACCGGAAACCTGCCCACCACGTCCACCAGCCGGTCAAGGGGCACCCCATTCACCAGCAGTCGCTTGCCCTCACCCGGCACAAACACAAACCGGATTTTTTCTGCTCCCCGGCGGTCGGTCGTCACCTGGGCGTCCATCTGCATGAAGGGAGCCCCCATTCGGAGTGCGTAGCTATCGGAGCTTGTTATGAACGACTTGGCCAAACACAGATAGTGCACAGCCTCAAGAACGTTTGTCTTCCCGGCACCATTCGGACCGTACAGGAGATTCACCCCCGGCACGAAAGAGAAGCTGGAATCTTCGTGTGCGCGAAGTCCGCGGATGTGAAGGTTTTGAATCTGCATAGACGGCCGGAGCGTCCCAGAGAACGCGAAGCCGTCGGAATCGTTCGGGATGGGCTCAGCCCTTTACTGTAAGTCAATCCAAGCCCTATGACCGAGAATGTCCGCCTGTTTGCGGAGCTTAAGGATCTTGCCACAGAGCAACGGAATCCGGCGTCCGAACAGATCGACGCACTTCCCATCGAAGACATTCTTCGGGTAATGAATGGGCAGGATCGCCTGGTTGCAGAGGCAGTGGGCGGAGAGATCCCGTACATCGCCCAGGCCGTAGAACTCGTTGTTGCCGCCTTTCGCAAATCGGGCAGGCTTCTTTACGTCGGGGCCGGCACCTCCGGTCGGCTTGGTGTGCTGGATGCCTCGGAGTGCCCGCCTACCTTCGGAACCGACCCCCAGATGGTCCAGGGGCTCATTGCCGGGGGACCGAAGGCCGTCTTTACGTCCCAGGAAGGGGCAGAGGATCGAAAGGAGAACGGCGCTCGTGATCTGGAGGCCGTTGGCTTGACGGCAAACGACGTGGTCTGCGGCATCGCGGCCAGCAGGAGAACCCCGTATGTCGTTGGGGCCGTTGAGTATGCACGGGCCAAGGGTGCTGCGACCATATTCGTCACGTGTACCCCGCGTGCGGCGTTCAACATTCCGGTGGATGTGGCCATTTGCCCGGTTGTTGGCCCCGAAGTCATCATGGGGTCTACCCGGATGAAAAGCGGGACGGCGCAAAAGCTCGTTCTCAATATGCTCACGACCGCTTCGATGATTCGGCTCGGCAAGGTCTACGAGAACATGATGGTTGATCTGCAAATGACCAGCCTTAAGCTGGTCGAGCGGTCCAAGCGCACTGTGATGCAGGTCACCGGTTTGCCGTACGAGGAAGCTGCGTCTGTACTCGAGGAAACTGGAGGTCACGTCAAAACCGCCCTCGTCATGATTCTGGGGAAGGTGACCAAGGACGAAGCCGAGTCCAGACTCCTGGCCGCAAGCGGATTTGTTCGGCCCGCCATTGCCGGGCAGCCCCATACGCCGGACTTCTAGACTGCTGACTCGTGTCTCTTCTTACCGCATACGATGCTATCCGCGAATCTGACGTCGCACAGCGACTTCGGGAGTGGTCGCGGGCCCGCCCGGCGTCGGGCGACTCTTCCCCTCATCGCGCGCAGGAAACCACCATCGAAGTTTCCAGCGCGGCCGGGTCCTCGATTGCCTTTCTGGTCGGAGATTTAGTAGAGAGTGGGCACAGTCTTCTGTGCCTGCTTCCTGAACACGATCTTGCGGCTTACCTCCAGAGTGATCTTCAACAGGTTCTTAAGGGCGATGAGAAGGTGCTTCTTCTCCCGCCCTCAGACCATCGGCCGTTCGATCCTGAACACGTGGCAGACCCGACGCCGGCCATTCAACGGGCGGACGTGCTTGAACGCCTGCGGCAAGGATGGCAAGGCGTGGTCGTTGCGGGTATCGAGGCGTTTGTGGAGAAGGTGCCCGTCTCCCAGGACCTCGCAGATTCAACAATCCTGCTTGGCACCGGAGACACCGCGCCGCCCCACGAACTCGTCGCGAGGCTTGTGGGCACTGGCTTCGATCATGTCGAGTTCGTAGAGCGCCCTGGCGAGTTGGCGTTGCGCGGTGGCATTCTGGATGTCTTCCCTTTTGTGGGTGATTACCCTATCCGACTGGAATACTTCGGTGACGAGATCGACTCGATTCGCGAGTTCGACATCCACACGCAGCGATCCGTGAGCCGGTTAACCACTGCTCGATTGGTCCCCAACCTGGACGCCTCTTCCACGGGTGTGCGGGGCCCTGTGTCCGAATACCTGCCGGACGATCTTATTCTGGTACTCATCGATCCGGCGGCCTCTGCCGAGGCTGTCGATTCCCTGTACACCGGCTGGACCAGCTCCTTCGAGGGTTATCAGGGGGAGGAGACGGTCCCTCCGCCCGACTTCTGGTATCTGGACCGTTCCTCCTTCGAGTCCACCATTTTGCCGTATCGGCGTCTTCTGACCGGCTCGTTTCTGAACGAAAGAGGCGAGGCTACGCTGGACCTTGGTGGCGTTCCCCAACCGGCGTTCAATGGGTCGCTTGTCGAGTTGCGTAAGCGGCTGATCGAGAATTCGAGGCTCGGCCTGAAGACTACGATTTTGTGCGATTCGCGCGGCCAGGAGACTCGCCTGAGGGAGTTGTTGGAGGACTACCTGGAGAATTTCGACGTCCATCTCACGGTTGAGTCCCTGCACCAGGGGTTTGTGATATCCCGGCTGAACCTGGCCGTTTATACCGATCACGAGATTTTCAATCGGTACCACCGTCCCACAAACAGGAAGGCCAAGGGACGTTTCGGTGGAATCAGTATTCGGGAGCTCAATCAGCTTAGTCCGGGGGATTTTGTCGTCCACATCGACTATGGCATCGGACGATTCCAGGGGATGGACCACATCGAGGTCCGCGGCCGGAAGCAGGAGGCCGTGCGCCTTCTCTACCACAATGGGGATGTTCTATTCGTCAATGTTAACGCGCTTCATAAACTCCACAAGTACAAGAGCAAGGAGGGTCACCAGCCGCAGCTGACCAAGCTCGGCTCCGGACAATGGGAGAAGAAGAAGGCCCGCACCAAAAGCAGGGTCAAGGACATTGCTCGTGACCTTATCCGGCTTTATGCCAAGCGGAAACAGGCGTTGGGTCACGCCTACCCTCCGGACACCGTCTGGCAGCGCGAGTTGGAGGCCTCTTTCGAGTTCGACGATACCCCCGATCAGGGCGCGGCCGCCGAGGCCGTCAAGGCCGACATGGAGGATCCTCAGCCTATGGACAGGTTGGTCTGCGGTGATGTCGGGTTCGGGAAGACGGAAGTAGCCGTGCGCGCGGCTTTCAAGGCGGTTCAGGACGGTAAACAGGTGGCGGTTTTGGTGCCCACCACCATCCTTGCTGCGCAGCATGAACGCACCTTCCGGAAGCGGCTTAAACAGTTCCCCGTACAGGTGGATCAGCTCTCCCGCTTTCGATCCCCTGCCCAGCAGAAGGAGGTTCTTGCCAGGATTGCGGCCGGCACCGCGGACATTGTCGTCGGCACGCATCGGCTCATCTCCAAGGACGTCAAGTTCAAGGATCTCGGTCTGCTGATCGTGGACGAAGAACAGCGTTTCGGCGTGGGCGCAAAGGAGAAGCTTCGGGAGATGCGCGTCAGCATTGACACGCTCACTCTGACGGCTACCCCTATTCCGCGCACCCTGCAGTTTTCGCTGATGGGAGCCAGAGACCTTTCCATTATTGCAACGGCCCCGCCTAACCGGCAGCCTATCGTCACCGAGATTCACACGTTCAGTAAGGACCTGATCCGGGATGCTGTACTGTACGAGATCAACCGGGGCGGCCAGGTCTTCTTCATTCATAACAGGGTTCAGTCCATCTTTGAGGCCTCTGATATGTTGCGCTCTCTGATCCCTGACATTCGGATTGTGGTGGGCCACGGTCAGATGGGTGGTCCTGAGTTGGAAGGCGTGATGAAGCAGTTCATCGAAAAGAAAGCCGACGTCCTGGTGTCCACCACCATCATTGAGAATGGTCTGGACATCGCCAACGCCAATACCATCATTATCGATCGGGCCGGCCATTTTGGCCTTTCCGAGCTTCACCAGCTTCGTGGTCGCGTGGGACGGTCGGACCGGAAGGCGTTTTGTTACTTGATGGTGCCGTCTATTCATGGCCTCACCCGGGAGGCCAAACAGAGGCTTCAGGCCTTGGAGGAGTTCTCTGAACTAGGATCCGGGTTTCAGATAGCGATGCGCGATCTGGACATCCGAGGAGCCGGTAATCTTCTGGGCGCGGAGCAGAGTGGGGTGATCGAGGATGTGGGGTTTGAGACCTATCACCGCATCCTTGACGAGGCCGTGAGCGAACTCCGCAGAGAGGAATTCGGCGAGCTGTTCGACGCCCAGGATGCCCCGAAGGTGGGCGAAACTACCGTCGAGGTGGAGATGGACGCCTTCATTCCTGAGCTGTATCTCCCCAACAGGGTGGAGCGTCTGAACATCTATCGTCGCATGGCAGAAGCTGCCAATGAAGACGACTTGATGGCCCTGAAGAGTGAGCTTCAGGACAGGTTTGGTCCGGTTGACGAGGCTATCGAAGGCCTCTTCTGTTCCGCGCTCCTGAAGCTGCTGGGAGAACGCTTGAGACTCCCCAGGGTCGTCTTCAAGAACCATCGCCTATTTCTTGGCGTCCCCGGAGACAAGGACGATCCCTATTTCTACGAACGCATTTTCCAGAAACTGCTAATTGCTTTGGATGGACTGGACCAGCGTGTGGCGCTTAAGGACACTTCCTCGGGTAAGATGAGAGCCATCGTCCAGGATATCTCCGATATGGATGTGGCCTTGAACGTACTCCGGAGTCTCGGCGATACGGTGATAGGCGTCCCAGCCTAGACCGCGTTTGCTCTGGCCACGCCTTCTGCGAGGCCGCGCAGCGCAGTCCTTAATTCTACTGGCTCCAGGACGTTTACGTCTACTCCGAAGCGGAGCAGCCAGGATGCCACGTAGTCGAGGTTGTCGAACCGGAAGCGTACCACTGTGAACCCGTCGCCCACTTCCTCTCCGTCCAGCCGGGCCGGAATGCCCTGTTTCGCGCGGCGATAGACCTCCTCCCGGAAGCGGAGGACTATCTCCTTTGTGGCTTGTCGGACGCCTCTAGCCTCAAGGTGCCTCACCAGATCGAACCCCTCGGGTCGGACAAAACCCTCCGATAGCACGTGCATCGATTCGATCCTGTCGAGTCGAAAATTGCGTACTTCCCCGCGCAAGTAGTCAAATGCGATCAGATTCCAATGGTCTATGTAGTAGACCAAACCTAGAGGGTCTACGGTTCGCCTTGTGCTTTCTCCCCGTGACTCTACGTAGTAGGCCATTATGACCTTGCGCTCTCGCGCGACGGCCTCGCTAAGGCGGTACCAACTGCCTTCGTCCGCCTTGGCTTCCTTCTGCGCTGCGTGTATCCAGTAGGGGTCCAGGACCGTCTTTTCGCGCAGACGATCTATGTACTCCTTGATTTCCTTCGGCAGCACCGAACGAATCTTCAGGCTTACCTGATCGGAATCAGTCCTCAGGGAGGCGTCCGATTGAAGCTTCATGAACTCGGTCCCCATGAGCAGGGTCGCGGCCTCACGCGCCGTGAGCATCAACGGCGGCAGTTGATAGCCCTCGAGTATCTCGTAGCCTCCGTCCTCGGCGTACGTGAGAGGGACCCCCGATTCGGTCAGAGCGCGGAGGTCCCGGAAGACAGTTCTGCGGCTCACCCCGAAGTGCTCCGAGAGGTCCCTGGAACTCATGTTGGGGCGGTTCTGCAGGAGTAGGACAAGCGCAAAGAGGCGCTCCGTCCTGTTCATCCTTCGTTCCTCGTTGCCCATTTGTCGTGTCGCGTTCGTTAGCCCGGGCCGCCCTTTCCGGCCGTGGGTGCCGGTGTCAGGTGCCTCATTCGTGGAAATCTAGGACGGGGCAACATGGAGAACATGCTTTTCCTCCAGGCGCAGAATGGGCGCTATCTCCTCCAGACGCCACTGTGATACGTGTGCCTTTCCTTTGAGCTGTCGGATTTCTTTGGCCAAGTCCCCGCCCTTAAGACAGATCAAACCCGGCTCCCAGATGGCTCTTCCGTCTGAGTCGTTCTGCTCCTGCAGGCCGGATGGCGGAGAGGAGCCCTCGACGGGGGCGATCATTGCGCGTTTGGACCATTTCCAGAGATGGCGTAATGGGGCCGTTGCTCTGGAGACGAAATACGAACTCGTCCCCTCCCACGCCTCTGCCCTTCCCTGCCACACCTCCACATTGTCGAGACCCAGGTCCCTCACGATGCAGCGCAACGCGGCCGTCTTCTTCGCGATACTGTCTACCGCAACGAATGATACCGTCGGAAAAGCGATGGCCAGCGGGACGGCCGGAAGTCCTCCGCCGGTTCCCCAGTCCACCACACGCGCGTGCTCCGGAAACCGGCGCCACGCCAAGGCCAGGCAGTGCTTTATGTGTCTGTTATCCAGTTCGTCGAGCGATGTCCTGGATATCAGGTTCACCTTGGTGTTCCACACCATTATTTCCTCGGCGTAGGCGACCAGTAGCGGCCTTCGCTCTTCGGGCACCCAATCGGACGGGTCATTCATGAGTGCCCCCCCGATGTTTCACGTGAAACATTGCGCTTCTTCAGGGCCACGGACAAGACCGCGATATCGGCCGCGCGCACGCCGGATATGCGCGAAGCCTGCCCGAGGTTCTCCGGCCGTATCAGGGAAAGCTTCTCACGTGATTCCAAAGAAAGCGCGTTCATGGACTGAAAATCAAAAGCAACAGGAATACGAATAGCCTCCATTTTGGACACACTTACTGCTGACTGCATGGCTCGATCGACATATCCAGCATACTTCAGGTTGGTTTCGACCATTGACAATACGTCTGTCCGAGCGGTATTGCTTGCTGAATGGGCACCATCGGGCGCCGGGGGCGCGGGCGATGAGACCCCGAGCTCGCTCAAACCCGTCGCCTCCAACAGCGCTCCCAGCGAGACCTGGGGTCGAAGAACCAGCTTCGAAAGACGCTCGGGCGTATCGATCGCGGTGGTCCCTGCAGACTCCAGGTAGCCATTCACCTCGTGAGGCTTTACCGCCCGCGACTCGATCTCGCCAGTCATCGCGGCTATCGCCGCCTTCCGATCCGTGAACCGCTGGTATCGCTCGTGGGAGGCCAACCCCAGATCATAACCTTTCTGCGTTAGCCGGTGGTCCGCGTTGTCCTGTCGGAGCAAGATGCGATGCTCCGCCCGGGAAGTAAACATTCTGTAAGGCTCGTCGGTCCCCTTCGCCACCAGGTCGTCTATTAGAACGCCTATGTAGGCCTCAGACCTGGCGAGCACAACCCCGGGGGCATCCCGCAGGTGCTGCACCGCATTGATCCCGGCCATGAGCCCTTGGGCCGCGGCCTCTTCGTACCCGGTCGTGCCGTTTATCTGACCGGCAAAGAACAGGCCCCCTACTCTCTTGGTCTCCAGCGTGTACCGCACCTGATGCGGTGGGAAATAGTCATACTCTATCGCATAACCAGGCCGGAGAATATGCACGTCCTCCAGTCCCGATATTTCGCGCAATGCCCTCTTCTGAACCGCCTCAGGGAGGGAGGTCGAGAAGCCGTTCAGGTAGACTTCGTTCGTGTGGAGTCCCTCGGGCTCGACAAACAATTGATGACGGTCGCGATCCGCAAAGCGGTCAATCTTGTCCTCGATGGACGGGCAATACCTGGGACCCTTCCCCTCGATTCGGCCCGTAAACATGGGGCTCTGGTCAAACCCCTCCCTGAGCAGATCATGGACGCGCGGATTGGTATAGACCAAATGGCAGCTGATTACACTGTCCGGAACGACATCTGTCATGTACGAGAACGGACTCGCATGAGCCTCCCCCTTCTGCTCCTCCATGGACTCGTAATGGATGGACCGGCCATCCAACCGAGGAGGCGTCCCTGTCTTCAGTCTTCCTGACTCAAATCCCAGCCGGTGAAGAGCTCCAGTAAGGCCGGTCGCTGCCCTTTCCCCAATTCTGCCGCCACCAAACTGCTTGTCACCGACATGAACAACGCCATTGAGAAACGTCCCGCTCGTTAGAATGACCGCCCTGGCAAGAATCGATGTCCCGAGCTGGGTTTCGACCCCCCGAATGAGCCCATCCTCAACAATGAGGTCGGTCACCATGTCGGACCGCATGAAGAGGTTTTCCGTTTCGTCCAGGGCCTCCCTTACAGCGGACGCGTAGGCCATACGGTCACACTGTGCCCGGGGACTCCACATGGCAGGACCCTTGCGACGGTTGAGCATCCTGAACTGTATACCGGCACGGTCGGTCATCAGCCCCATGAGCCCGCCCAATGCGTCTATCTCGCGGGCTATTTGACCCTTTCCAATACCCCCAATAGCAGGATTGCAGGACATCTTACCCACAACGTCCAGGTTCATCGAAATCAAAAGCGTCGACGCACCCATTTTCGCCGAGGCATGCGCTGCCTCTGCACCGGCGTGCCCGCCGCCTACTACGATTACGTCGTATGTGAAGTCGCTCACTTTCCTATACAGAATCGGCCGAAGATCTCCGACAGAATATCTTCGTTTGTGATCTCGCCGGTGATGGAGCCCAACGCGTCCATCGCGGCCCGCAGTTCGAGAGAAAGGAACTCGCCGCCGCTTCCGGAAGCGAGAAGAGCTTGCGCCGCCCGGACCGCGCCTTCGGCTTCTCGCAGGTGGTGCTGATGTCGCTCATTGATCATTCCGTCCGAAGCATCGAAATCCAGGAGGGACGGAGGCAGGGAAGTCCTAATTATTTCCAGTAGCGCTTCCACTTCTTCCGGGTTACCGATGGCCCGCTGCGCGGACACGGTCACCTCCGAAGGGGTCCGCAAGATGCCCTTTCCCTCCCCGCCGACCACGAGGCTCTTGTAGGAGCAGCT